>NZ_JBHLTC010000002.1:0-271722 GCF_042434725.1 Kribbella deserti
CCCAAACCCGACCAACCACCAAAAACCACCAAACGACTCCACACAGCTTGACAACGTCCGACCGCGCCGTATTTCGCGTCCGACCGTCGCGGGGTTTTGCACAACCGCCGACCGCGCCGTATTTCGCGTCCGACCGTGGCAGGGGTTTCCACAACCGTGACCACTTGCGGGAGGGGGCCGCGGATCTGACTGTGCGGGGGGCTGGCGGCTTAGCGGGTTGGGGTTAGGTTTTGGGTGCCTAGGACGGTGAGGAGGTTGAGGGCCGCTTCGGAGGGGGTGTGGGGTTCGGTGGTGTAGAGGATGACGCGTTGGTCTCGTTCGGGGATGACGAGGATTTCGCAGCTGACGTCGATCCGGCCGACCAGTGGGTGGTGGATGGTCTGGCAGAGGCTTTGCTGGGTTTCGACCTCGTGGGCGGCCCAGAGCGCGGCGAATTCGGGACTGCCTGTGACCAGGTCGTTGACGAGTTTCGCGAGGGCCGGGTCGTCGGGATAGCGGCTGGTGGTTGCGCGCAGGTCGGCGGCGACCTCCCGGGCGAAGGTTTCGGTCGCGGCCGCGCCGAAGCGGTCGGCCTGAGTCGTACCGTCGAGGAACCGCAGCCGGAGCAGGTTCCGCTGCTTGCGCGGTACGGCGGAGAAGTCGGTGAGCAGGGCGGCGGCCAACGGGTTCCACGCGAGTACGTCGTACTTGGCGTCGAGCACGAGACCGGGCGCATCGAGACGGGCGAGCATGTTGAGTACGCCGCTTCGCACGTCCGCGGGTGGTCCCGGCGGTGGTCCGGGTTGTTCGCCGGCCAGCCGGAACAGGTGGTCCCGTTCCGCGTCGGTCAATCGCAGCGCCCGGGCCAAACCGGTCAGCACCGGGCGGGACGGGCGTGGGCCGCGCCCTTGTTCGAGGCGCGTGTAGTAGTCCGTGGACATGGTGGCGAGGCTCGCGACCTCTTCGCGGCGAAGCCCGGGCGTACGGCGCCGGAAACCCGCGGGCAGTCCCACGTCGTCGGGCCGAAGCCGCTCGCGCCGGATCCGCAGGAACTCCGCCAGCTGTGCCCTGTCCACGCCTCCCAGCATCCCAGCCCGCCCAACCGCCAACCAGGGACGCCTGGTCCTAGGTTGGGCTCGCTCTGCCGGGGCGGGCGCGGAGCGGCGAGGTTGGGGGCATGACGACGAAGATCGCGCTGGTCACTGGCGCCAACAGAGGTATCGGCAAGGAGATCGCCCGGCAGCTCGGCCAGCTCGGGCACACGGTGTTGGTCGGGGCCCGCAAGCCCGGCGGTACGACGGCCGCCGAGCTCGCCGCGGAGGGGATCGACGCTCGCGAGGTGCGGCTCGACGTGCTCGACCAGGTTTCGATCGAGGCCGCGGCGAAGGAGATCGAGACCAGCCACGGGCGGCTCGACGTACTGGTGAACAACGCGGCGATCATCCCGCCCGGCGACAACGGCGTACCCGAGATCGACACCGCCGTACTGCGCCAGGCCTTCGAGACGAACGTGATCGGCCTGGTCGCGGTCACCCAGGCGATGCTGCCGTTGCTGCGTCAGGCGGAGCAGGCCCGGATCGTGAACCTGTCCAGCGAACTGGCGACGATGACCAGCGTGGGCGATCCGGATTCGCCGATGTCGCAGATGCGGATGCTCGGCTACAACTCGTCCAAGGCCGCGGTCAACATGGTCACGGTGATGCTTGCCAATGATCTGCGCGACACCGGTATCGCGGTGAACGCGGCCGATCCGGGCAACTGCCAGACCGAGATGGGCGGCTGGGACGCGCCACGTACGCCGGCCCAGGGCGCGGCCGTCGCGGTCCACCTGGCCACCCTGCCCGCGAAGGCCCCAACCGGCCGCCTGTACGCCGAATCCGGCCAACTGGCCTGGTGAACCCCCACTTGAGTTCTTGGCGACGAGTCGAGCCTGCACCTGGCAGGGAGCGGACGAGCGGCAAAACGTGTCCACTCGTCGCCAAAACCGAGGAACCACTCAGTCGAAGTCGAAGACGGAGTGGTTGTCGTAGAAGTGCAGGACAAAGCGGCAGTTGACGCAGATCATCAGCGTCATCCGGTGGGAGGTGAATCCCCAGCGCGAGTCGCTGCGGGCCTCCTCCTGCTGGAACTGGCCACACCGGCACAACGGGCAGATCAGCTGCGGAGTCTGGTCACCGGGCTGGTTCGTCATGATCACTCCAAGGTGTAGTCGTCCACTTACTGACGCGGCTCGGGCCGATCCGGTGCCATGGCATAACGTGCGGGAGTGGCGCGCGCGTTCTCCTGGCTGACGGATATCCGGCCGCTGCGGGAGTCCGCGGATTTCCGGCGCCTGTGGTTCGGCTCGACCGTGTCGCAGCTCGGCCAGCAGATGACGGCCGTCACCGTCTCGATCCAGGTGTACGCGTTGACCGGTTCCACCTTCGCGGTGGGGCTGGTCGGACTGTTCGCGCTGGTCCCGCTCGCCGTGTTCGGCCTGTACGGCGGCGCGATGGCCGACGCGGTCGATCGCCGTACGCTCGCACTGGTCTCGTCGGCAGGGCTGTGGTTGTTGTCGATGGTGCTGGCGGCGCAGGCGATTCTGGAGCTGGAACGGACCTGGATCCTGTACGCCGTGATCGCGTGCCAGTCGGCCTGTTTCGCGATGAACAGCCCCGCCCGGGCGGCGATCGTGCCGCGGCTGATCAGGCCGGAGCTGCTCCCGGCCGCGAACGCCCTCAGCTCGGCGGCGTACAACCTCGGCTTCACGGTCGGACCTTTGCTCGGCGCTTCGTTGATCGCCTGGCACGGGTTCGCCGCGGCGTACCTGGTCGACGTGTTCACCTTCACCGCCTCGCTGTACGCGTTGATCCGCCTGCCGTCCGTGCCACCCATCGGCGAGGTACGGCGGGCGGGCCTGCGCTCGGTGGTCGAGGGGTTCGCGTTCCTGCGAACGGCGCCGGTGCTGCTGGCAACGTTTGTGGCGGACATCTTCGCGATGGTGTTCGCGCAGCCGCGGGCGTTGTTCCCCGCCGTCGCCGGTTCGTTTTTCGCGGGCGGCATCCGTACGGTCGGTCTGTTGCAGGCGGCTCCGGCCATCGGCGCGATCGTGGCGGTGCTGTTCTCCGGCTGGGTCGGGCGGGTCCGCCGGCAGGGGCTCGCGATCGTGGTCTGCATTTCCGCGTACGCCGTCGCGATCGGGTTGTTCGGGTTGTCCCGCACGATCTGGCTCGGGGTGGCGCTGCTGGCCCTGTCCGGCGCGGCCGACATGTTCAGCTCGTCCTATCGCGGCACGATCCTGCAGTCGGCCGCTCCCGACGCGATGCGCGGACGGTTGCAGGGCGTCTTCATCGTGGTGGTCGCGGGCGGACCTCGCCTCGGCGATTTCGTGGCCGGCAGCACCGCCTCACTCACCACCCCGACCATCGCGCTGCTCGGCGGGGCGATCGCCTGCCTGATCGGCCTGTTCGTCCTGCTGGCCGTCAACCGCCCCTTCCGCCAGTACGACTCCCGCATCCGCGCCATCCGCTAAAACAGTCGCGCCATCTGCTAAAACCGTGCAGCCCGGGTGCCGCGTCGCCACAAGCCGCGCAACCCGGAGCCGCGTACTCTCGCGTCCCGGCCCGGTACCGGTCGGCGGTGTGGGAGGGCGGATTCGGATCGATGAATGCAGGGAAAGGGAAGGCTTAGCCGCCAGTGACGAGGGCCTTGAGTACGGCGCCCCAGGAGGGCATCTCGGGGTCGATCTGCTTGAGCGGTTTGTCGCCGACGGTGACCACCTTGCGATCGCCGAGCGGTTTTTCCAGCTCGGTCGCGAGCAGGCGGATCTTGCTGTCCGTGGGGCAGGGCGCCGTCATGTCGTACAGCACCACGACCTTGTCCGGCTCTTCCTTCACCTTGACCTCGTACCCGCACTTGTACGGCACCCCGAACAGCACGTCCGCCTCGTACGTCGGCCGGCCGTAGATCCACCGCAGGTACTTCGGCTTCTTGCCCTTCACGACCTGGTACATCGGTACCGGCTGCGGGTCCTTCTCGTACCACTTGCCGTCCGCGTCCTCGATTTCGCCGATCAGCTGTTCCAGGCACGGGTCGTCGTAGGTCTTGCTGTCGTCCGCACCCCAGGCCTTCGCGACCAGGTAACACCCGTTGGCCTCGCGGTTGAGCGAGATGTTGAATCCGATCAGCGCCACCATCGCGATCAGTACGCCGATCGCGCCCAACCGGCGCGAACGCTGCTGGCGCTCCGTCAGCGGCGCGCGATTCTCGTCGTGCCCGACCGGGCGGAACACCGCGAGCACATTGGCCGTCAGCTGCGGCCGGATGAGGGTGGGAACCGCGTAGATCAGTGCGAGTAAGACGCAGATGATGACCAAGGGGAAGAGCGACCAGTAGTTTCGCACGGCAGCAAGATACGGGGTCCGTCGGTTCGCGGCCGAAAAACGGATACGCTTCCCGTGTGCCGGCAGAGACGTCCCAGACGCTCGACAGAGGACTGACCGTTCTCGAGTTGCTGGCGGACGCCCCGGACGGCCTGTCCATCACCGAGCTGGCCTCGTCCCTCGGAGTAAGCCGTACGGTCGTGTACCGCCTGGTGAACACGCTTGAACTGCACCGCCTGGTCCGCCGCGACAGCGAGGGCCGGGCCCGCCTCGGCCTCGCCGTACTGCACTATTCCCGCCGGGTGCAGCCCACCCTGCGGGACGCGGCGCTGCCGGTTCTGCGCTCGCTGGCCGAGGACACCGGCGCTACGGCGCACCTGACCGTCGCGGACGGCGAGGAGGCGCTGGCGATCGCGGTGATCGAGCCGAGCTGGACCGACTTCCACGTCTCGTACCGGATGGGCTCGCGGCATGCGCTCGACCAGGGCGCGGCGGGCAAGGCGATTCTGGCCGGGCGCCGCAAGCCCGATCCGGCCGGACGGCCGTTTGTCATCACCGCGGGCGAGCTCCAGGCCGGCGCGCAAGGCGTGTCGTCACCCGTGCTCGGCGTGCCGGGCGTCGAAGCCTCGATCGGCGTCGTCGTACTCGGCAAGCTGGACCGCGACTTCGTCGGTCCCCGCGTGGCCCGCGCCGCGGTCGAAGTCGCCAAACGCCTCGCCTGAGCGCGTCCTCGCCGCCGCCTGAGCGCCTCGCCGGATCCCTAAGCCAGCCGCCGATCAGTTAACCGCCGATTAGTCAGCCGCCGGCTGATCGGCCACGGCCGGCTGACCTGAAGTGGCGGCGCGCAGCAGCGGCAGGGTGCGGTGCGGGATCTGCTCGGCCAGCGCGATCACCGTCGAGGCCCGCTGAATACCACGTACGACGACCACCTGGTCGATCACCCGCTGGAGATCCGCGTTGGAGCGGGCCACGATCCGGCACCACAGGTCCTCGGCGCCGGTGATCGTGTAGACCTCCAGCACCTCCGGGATCCGCGCGAGCGCCGCCGCCACCGAGGTATGACCCGTGCCCTGCTCGATCTGCAGCGTCGCGAAAGCGGTCACCGGATAGCCGATCGCCTCGGTACTGAGGTCCGGCCCCCACCCCCGGACAACGCCGTCCCGGTTCAGCCGATCGAGCCGCGCCTGGACCGTGCCACGGGCCACGCCGAGCCGGCGGGAGGCCTCCAGTACGCCGACCCTCGGCTCGGTCGCGAACAACTCCAGGATGCGGGCGTCCAGTTCGTCCACCGCCACGGCCGGGTTCCTTCCTTACAGGGTGACCACTATTGTCCGGCCAATCCTGCCAGCACTGATCAAACTGCTCAACCAAGAACGAAGGTGTTGCGCAAGGTGTCGTACCTGAGCATGCTCAACGGCACCAGCAGACCCAGGAGGATCTCGATGACCAGCACCGACCTCACCCCCGCCGAGCTCGACGCGGACCTCGACCTGGACCAGTTGAAGCAGCTTGTCGGCCTGGTGCCGTACGACCAGAGCACCGACCCGTTTCCGGTCACCTCGATGGATGCCCTCGTTTTTGTGGTCGGCAACGCCACCCAGACCGCGAAGTTCTACCAGCTCGCCTTCGGCATGGACCTGGTCGCGTACTCGGGCCCTGAGACCGGCGCGCGCGACAGCAAGTCGTACGTGCTGAAGTCCGGTTCGGCCCGGATGGTGATCACCGGTGGCGTCCGGCCGGACAGCCCGCTGCTCGACCACCACCGCAAGCACGGTGACGGCGTGGTCGACATCGCGCTCGAGGTGCCGGACGTCGATCGCTGCATCAAGCACGCCCGCGCCCAGGGCGCCACTGTGCTGGAGGAGCCGAACGACGTCAGCGACGAGCACGGCACGATCCGCCGCGCGGCCATTGCGGCCTACGGCGACACCCGGCACACGCTGATCGACCGTAGCCGGTACGACGGCCCGTACCTGCCCGGGTTCGTCGCGGCCTCGACCACGGTGGTTCGCCCGGAGGGACACCCGAAGCGGCTGTTCCAGGCGATCGACCACGTCGTCGGCAACGTCGAACTCGGCCGGATGGACGAGTGGGTCGACTTCTACAACCGCGTGATGGGCTTCGTGAACATGGCGGAGTTCATCGGCGACGACATCGCCACCGACTACTCCGCGCTGATGAGCAAGGTGGTGGCCAACGGCAACCACCGGGTGAAGTTCCCGCTGAACGAGCCGGCCATCGCGAAGAAGAAGTCGCAGATCGACGAGTTCCTCGAGTTCTATGACGGCGCCGGCGCCCAGCACATCGCGCTGGCCACGAACGACATCCTGCGTACGGTCGACATCATGCGGGCCAACGGCATCGAGTTCCTCGACACGCCCGACTCGTACTACGAGGACCCGGAGCTGCGCGAGCGGATCGGCAATGTGCGCGCGCCGATCGAGGAACTGCAGAAGCGCAAGATCCTGGTCGACCGCGACGAGGACGGCTATCTGCTGCAGATCTTCACCAAGCCGATCGGCGACCGGCCGACCGTCTTCTACGAATTGATCGAGCGCCACGGCTCGCTCGGCTTCGGCAAGGGCAACTTCAAGGCCCTCTTCGAGGCGATCGAGCGCGAGCAGGAACGTCGCGGCAACCTCTGAACCTACGCAGTTCGCACCCGTACGACGCCCGTCTCCGCCGCCGCGCGAGGCGGGCGTCGCCGGTTAATCGTTCGATATGCGGACATGCTGGGCCTTCGGGCGGGGTTGGCGTAACCTGCGGTGATGAGTGCACGTCGGGGCGTTCACTCAGGAAGGGTTACCGATGAAAACTCTGGGCTTACTGCTCAGTACGGCGGGCTTGGCCAGCACCGGCTTCGTATTGCCGGTCACCGCGCATGCCGCGCCGTCACCAGGTACGGCCGCGCAGGCCAACTGCGGGGGCGTGAAGATCATCTCGGCGGCGCCGGTCCGGCGTAACTGGGGCTCGAATGCCGCCGTCGGCTCGATCCAGCTCAAACGTGATGCCTGCTCGAACTACTGGGCCGAGGTCATCGCCTACGACAAGGTCGTCAAGTTCACCAAGTTCAAGGCGTTCCTGCTGCGTTACCGCGGGAACGACAAGATCGGCACGAACCTGTCGTGCGAGGTGCCGGCCGGGTCCGCCCGGACGTGCGCGACCGCCTCGGTGTCCGACCCGAACGGTGGTCTGACGTTCCTGGCGATCGGCAACGAGTACAACGGCAGTAACAACGGCTGGGCGAGCGTGGCCAAGGGTCAGACCGCGAAGGTGCGCTGACCGGCCCTATGGACGTGGTGGACCGACTCCGGCAGGTGCTGCCGGAGTCTGTCGTGCTGTCCGATCCGGACCGGATCGAGAGCTACCGCTATGACCGGGCGATGTTCTGCCCGGCGGGCGTTCCGGCCGCGGTGGTGCTTGCCCGCGAGACCGCGCACGTGCAGGCGGCCGTTCGTGTCGCCGCCGAACTAGGCCTGCCGGTCGTACCGCAAGGCGCCCGCTCCGGCCTGTCCGGCGCCGCCAACGCGATCGAGGGCGGCCTGGTCATCTCCCTGGAGAAGATGGACCAGGTCCTGCGGATCGAGCCCGTCGATCAGTACGTTGTGACCCAGCCCGGGGTGTTCAACGCCGTACTCTCCCGGGCCGTTGCCGAGCACGGGTTGTTCTACCCGCCGGATCCGTCCAGCTGGGAGTTCTGCTCGATCGGCGGCAACCTCGCGACGAACTCGGGTGGCCTTTGCTGCGTGAAGTACGGCGTGACCACGGACTACGTGCTCGCCCTCGAGGTGGTGCTGGCCAACGGCGAGATCCTGCGCACCGGCCGGAACACGGTCAAGGGCGTCGCGGGCTACGACCTGACCAGGTTGTTCGTCGGCAGCGAGGGCACGCTCGGCATCATCACCGAGGCCACCCTCGCGCTGCGTCCGCAGGCCCAGCGCCCGCACACGATGGCGGCCTTGTTCGACTCGGCGGTGACGGCGGGGGAGGCCATCGTCGACATCGTGCGTAGCGGGGTTTCGCTTTCACTGCTGGAGATCATGGACGGCACCACCATCGCGGCGGTCAACGCGTACAAGCGGATGGACCTGCCCGCCGACGCCGCCGCGATGCTGATCGCGCAGTCCGACACCGGCGGTGAGGCCGCCATCCAGGACATCGCGAAGGTGGCCCAGCTCTGCACCGACGCGGGCGCGACCGACTGCATCGTGGCCGACGACCCGCTTGAAGGCGACTTGCTGCTGGAGGCCAGACGAGCCGGCCTGGTCGCGCTGGAACAGCTCGGTACGACGATGATCGACGACGTCTGCGTACCGCGATCCAGGCTGGCCGATTTCATCGCCGGGGTCGAGCGCATCGCGGTGGAAGTGGGCGTCACCGTGGGCGTGGTCGGTCACGCCGGCGACGGCAACATGCACCCGACGGTGGTGTTCGACGCGACCGATCCATTGCAGGCCGCCCGGGCGCAGACCGCCTTCGACCAGATCATGGCGATCGGCCTGGAGCTGGGCGGCACGATCACCGGTGAGCACGGAATCGGCGTCCTGAAGAAGCAGTGGCTGGCGAAGGAGATCGGCCCGGTCGGCGTCGACGTACATCGCTCGATCAAACAAGCGCTCGACCCGCTGGGACTGCTGAATCCGGGCAAAGTTGTGCCGTGACGGTGCCGCAACACAACTGCAGGGCAGAGAACACCTGTGGCGGCTGTGCACCGTGACGTGGCGCGAGCACCATTGGGGGTATCGAACGGCCGCTGCGAAAGATCGTCACAGCGTGTCGCCGGTGCGGCCCTGAGTCTGTGATTGGCTGGCCTCACCAACGCCGTCCTCCGCCCTGGGGACGCGAGTTCCACCGGACGAGGTCAGTGAGGAGGTCATCAATGAGAGCACGCTCTGTAGCGCCGTTACTGGCAGTAGTGCCCTTGCTGATCGGCGTTCTCGCTTCCTGCGGGTCCGGTGAAGGACTGCGCGTCGAGGGCGCCGGCACTCCCGTCACCTCACCGACGGCCAGCCCGACACCTGACCGCTCGATCGGTAAGGCCGCCGACGTTCGCAAACTCTCTATCCCGGCCCTGCGCCAGGTACTGCTGACGGACCGCCGGGTGCCGACGGACATGAAGAACCTCGTCCGGGTCTGCAAGTTCCCGTGTGTGAAGTCCGTGGCCGTGCTCACCCCGGAGAAAACCACCCCCAAACAAGCTGTCACGATCAGTACGGTGACCGGCGGTGCGTTCGTCGTACTGCTGATCGACGACCTGACCACCTCCCCGAAGGTGGTGTGGCAGACACAGGGTGACGGTTTGACCGTGTCGGTGGGCAAGGATTCCACCTTGGTTGTGGAATCCTCAGTGTTCGGGCAGGGCGACAAGGTCTGCTGCTCATCCGGTCCCAAGGTAGAGGTCTACCGGTGGTCAGGGAGCGGGATGGTGAAACTGAACCAATAGTTCCGGTTAGGGAGCAGAACCGCTGTGACATCTGAAGAGCCTGCCGCGCGCATCCTGATGGTCGAGGACGACGCGGTGATCCGTGAGGCGACGCAGTTGACGCTGCAGCGGCACGGTTACGACGTGACCACCGCAGAGGATGGTCTCGAGGCGATCGAGAGCTTCGAGAAGCTCCACCCGGACGCCGTGATGCTGGACGTCATGCTGCCCGGCCTGGACGGGATCTCCGTCTGCCGCCGCATCCGCGAGACCAGCACCGTGCCGATCGTGATGGTGTCGGCCCGCGGCGACGCGCTCGACGTCGTACTCGGTCTCGAGGCCGGCGCCGACGACTACGTGACCAAGCCGTTCGACACCCAGGTACTGGTGGCCCGCCTGCGCGCCGTACTGCGCCGGGCCGTGTCCGATCCGGACCGCCCGAGCCCGTCGGCCGATGCCGGCGTGGAGGCGTTCGGCGACCTGGAGCTGGATCGGGAGGCGCTGGAGGTCCGCCGCGCGGGTAAGCCCGTGCAGCTGACGCCGACCGAGCTGAAGCTGCTGATCGAGTTCGCGAACAACCCCGGCGTGGTGCTCAGCCGTTCGACGTTGCTGCAGCGCGTCTGGGATTACGAGTGGGGTGGCGATGGCCGTCTGGTCGACGTACATCTCCAGCGCCTGCGGACCAAGATCGGGGCCGACCGGATCGAGACCGTGCGCGGGTTCGGATACAAGCTGCGAGCGTGAGATGGGCCTGCGCAGCAAACTGGGCCTGATCTTCCTGGCGGTCTCCTCGCTGGCGATCCTGGTGCTCAGTGTCGCGGTGTACAACCATTCGTCGGCGGCGCGGCTGGACCGGACCAGGTCCAGCGCGGACGAGCGGATCAAGGACGCCGCGGAGGTTTACAACATCACCGGCATGCCCACGCTGGGCGCCGAGCTGGACAACCCGCGTATTCCAGCGGAGCTGCGCCGGGCCGTCGAGGACGGTAAGCGGGCCACCTACAAAACGGGTGGCTCGCCGAACGCCGAAATCTGGGCCGCCCAAGGTGTCGACGACGGCCGCATCCTGTCGGTGGTCGAGACCTACACGCCCACCGACGATTCGATGGACGCGCTGCGCCAGGCCCTGGTGGTCGGCGGTATCGGCACGGTCGGCCTGGTCGCGCTGGTCAGTGTCGTCGCGGCCGGCAGCCTGTCCCGCCGGATCGTCGCCGTCGCCGGTACGGCGCGCCGCATCGCCGCGGGGGATCTGGACGCGTCGGCCGTGGCCGAGGTCGGCCAGAGCAAGGACGAGGTGGCCTCGCTCGCGACGGCGCTCGATACGATGGCGTCGTCGCTACGGGGGCAGCTGGACGCGGAACGCCGGTTCACCGCGGACGTCGCGCACGATCTCCGTACGCCGGTGACGGGTCTCCTTACCGCGGCGGAACTCCTGCCGCCGGGGCGTCCGAGCGAGCTGGTCAGGGACCGGGCGAAGGTGCTGCGCCGCCTGGTCGAGGACCTGCTGGAGATCGCGCGGTTCGACTCCGGCCTGGAGAAGGCCGATCTCGAGCACGTCGGCCTTGGCGCTTTTGTCGACTCGGCCGTCGCGCGCTTGCGGATGCAACAGGCCCTCGCGCCGGGCAGCGTCGAGGTGCACCGGGTCGGCCCGGACGAGGTGGTCGTCACCGATCCCCGCCGGGTCGAACGCATCCTCGCCAACCTGATCGTCAACGGCCTGCGCCACGGTGCACCGCCGATTGAACTGACGGTCACCGGGCGGACCATCGAGGTGGTTGACCACGGCAACGGTTATCCGCAGGAGCTGTTGCTCGAAGGCCCGCGCCGATTCCGCTCCGGCTCGGCGGAACGCGGCGTCGGGCACGGTCTTGGGCTGACCATCGCCGCGGGGCACGCGAAAGTGCTCGGTGCGCGGCTCATCTTCGGTACGGCGGCCTCGGGTGGCGCGTCGGCCCGGCTCGAACTGCCGGAACGGACTGACATCGACTCGTGATGTTCGGGGTCAACTTTTCCCTTACAGGCTTCGTCTATTGAGGCGGAGGGCTCAAGGGGGCCCGGTTTCATACTCGAGGGGAAAATCGAAATGCGCGTTCGTTCTCAGGTTGTTCGTCGTTCCGTTGCTGGTGTCGCCGGCGTCGTTCTGGCACTTGGTGTTGCTGCCGCGCTGCCGGCTAACGCCGCTACTGCCGAGGCGTCTGGCTCGGCTGGTGCTGGTGCGGCGGCCGTGTCCGTGGCTGCGCCTACGTTGTCGATCACGGGGAAGCCGACGACGGTCAAGGTGTGGCAGCAGTTCGTGCTCAGCGGCAAGGCCACTGGGGCGAAGGCCGGCACCAAGGTCGTCGTACAGCGCTGGGAATCGAACAAGTGGGTCACCTTCCCGGCCTCCACCGTGACGACCAAGTCGGGCGCGTACTCGATCCGCGTCAAGAGCGGGCGAGTCGGCGCGCAGTACTACCGCACCGCCACCGCCAAGGTCGCCTCGGCCGCGGTAAAGATCACCGTCGTCAAGTAGGGCCTTCTCCTGAACGACCAGCGGCGCCTATCTCTGGGGAGGGAGTCGGCGCCGCTGGGCTTATCGCGGCTCCTTGTAGGGCGGGGTGGTTCCGGTTGGCAACCGTCCCCCTGAGTCTTTCGAATTGTCAGGTTGGTCCGGGCCGCGTCAAGGGTTCTCAATCACCTGCGGTGACGCTGCGCGCCATTCGGGGGGCTACGCGTCGTACACCGGGTGTGCGATGTGGGGGATGTGCGGCTGCGCGTCGGGTTGCCGTGGCGTGTGCGAGGTTTGACGTGCGCTGCACGTCGGGTCGGCCGTATGACCGTGGGGGCGGTCCGCTGCGCGTCGAGTTTGCCGTATGACCGGGGGCGATGCGGGAGCCGTGGGGCGATGCGCTGTGCGCGGGGTTGGCGATGTGGCGTGGGTGCCCTGCGGGCCGGGTGCGGCGTCGCCGTCAGGTGGTTGGGTGGGGGTCGGCTGCCGACTTTTGCGGCGAGTACCTGGCTGCAACCGGGTAGCGGCGCAACAACTCGGCAGCGGCCGCGCCAAAAGCCGGTAGCCGTGCAGAAACCCGGCATCGGCCGTCCAGATTGCCCGACCTGGCGGCAGCGTGCCGCCGTGGGACCGTTGCGCGGGTGGGTCGGATACCTGGCAGTGGCTGGCCCCTCGCATGGTGGGTTACCACCCCGGAATCCGAGGTGGTAACCCACCTCCGGAGTGGCCAGCCACTCTCGAGAGGGCCCGTGGACCGGGCCGCCGTGCGGTCGTGCAGCGAGAGGGCCCGTGGGGCGGGCCGCCGTGCAGTCTTGCAGTCGGGTCGCCGTGCGGTCGGTTCGTTGGCGAGCCGACCGACCTTCCGACGGTCGCACGACCTGAGGAGGTAGGGGGCCTCGCCCTCCGGGGAGGGCGAGGCCGGATGGGGTGTTAGCGGGTGCCGTGGGGGGTTAGTTCGGCGGCGGCGCCGAAGGGGGCGCCGTTGAGGGAGCTGGTGCCTACGAATTTGAGGTAGCGGCCGGGTTTGGCGGGGAAGGTGAGGCGTTGGAGTTCGCGGGAGTTCGGGAACTCGCCGGTCTTGACCGGGGTGCCCCAGTTCTGGCCGTCGGTGCTGACGTAGAGCTCGTAGCCCTTGAACATGCCGTTCGTGCCGGTTTGGCGGGGGAGGTAACCGAACCCGTCCACCTGGTACGTCGTACCGAGGTCGAGCGTGATGTGGTGCGGGTAGGTCGCCGGCGTCGGTACTGCTGACCAGGCGGTGTGCCACAAGGTGCTGGGGTTACCGTCCAGGGCCGCCGAGGCTGGGCCGTCCGTGCCCGGGTCGTCGCTGGAGACGTCGACCACCTTGATCCGGGACTGCGGGATCGTGCCGGGCGGAAGGACCGTGGCGTCGATCGTGAAGGCCGGGCCTTTGTTGCTGGTGGCAACCAGGGGATACCGGCCGGCGGCAGTGGTGGCGGGCGGGGTGATCGTCCACGTGGTGGTGACCTTGGCGCCGGGGGCGACCGTGGCGTGGGTGGCCGGGCCGGTCGGCGTGACGGTCCAGTCGGTGGGGGCGGTGAGGCCGAGTTCGACGTTGGTGGCCGGGGTGATGTCGTTGTTGGTGAAGGTGCTCACGACCGTGCCGGCTTCACCCGGGACCAGGTTGTTCAGGTCCGGACCGGACAGGCTCAGCGTCGTACATGAAGGCGCCTCGGTGCTCGGGCCGAGATCGGTGACGGTGAAGTCGTCCAGGATGAAGTCGGCCTGGTCACCACCCGAACTCAGCTTGCGCAGGCCTACCCAGTAGTCGCCGCCGCAGCCTGCGACGAACTCCTGGCTGAAGGTTTTGGGCGTGCGCTGTTCGGGCATCGGGGTCGCGTTGACCTCGATCGACTTGGGCTTTCCGTCGACGACGCGGTCGACGCCGTGCACCCAGGTGTACTGCCCGGCGCGGCCGTTCTCGTGGGCGAAGGACACCCGGTACTTGTGGCCCGGCGTGAAACCGACGGTCCAGGGGGCGGTTCGGTAGACGAGGCCGGCGTTCTCCTCGTGGGACTTGAGCGACCAATCGCCGGTGATGACGTCGTCCACGAGTTTGCCGTTCCAGCCGGCCTGGGTGTACGGCGCGTGCTTGCGGGCGAGGCTCGTGCGCGGGTCCGTCGTACCGCCCGCATCGCCCTTCACGAACGGGCCCCAGCCCTGGTCGACGTCCTCGAAGCCTTCGACCGCGACACGGGTCGTCTCGACCACGCGTACGTCGTCCACCCGGACCCGGGCATCACCGTCGGCGGCCGCGATCGTGAGCAGGGCACTGTTGCCACCGGCAACGAAGGTCACTCGCGCACGCTGGAAGTACGTGCCGTGTTTGTCGTCGGCGGCGACCCGGTTCTGCAGAGAACTACGGGATACCTTGACCGCCGAACCGTCGACCGAGAGCGTGACCGGCCGGGTTTTGCCGGGTTCGACCTCGATCCAGGCGGAGGCGCTGTACGTCTTGCCCTTGATCAGACCGGTGATGCGCTGCTTGAGTGCCGCCGTACCCGGGCCGAAGGCGGCGACGTGCTGGCCGTTCTCCAGCTCGTCGATGCGGGTGAAGCCGGTCGGAGACCAGGCGGTCAGGCCCGTCGCGTTGAAGCCCGGATCCTTGAGCTTGGAGCCGTGGCCCCAGTCGGCGGCGGGCTGGGTCGGAGCGGTCGCGGGGTACAGCACGTACGGCTGACCCGCGTCGGCGTCGATGGTGGCCACGCCGTTGCGGACCGACACGGCACCCACCTTCACGCGGCCGTTGTCCGTAAGCTTGTAGACGTTCAACCGCGAGACGCCGGGAAGCGACACCCGCCAGGCGGTCAGACCACCTTCGGGGTTGTAGTGGTAGAGCTTCTGGCCCTTCCACGGCAGCAGGTACTTGTCGCCGTCGAGCACCTTCGCGTTGCCGACGTACAGGCTTCGCTTGCCGTTGGCAACGGCACCGCGAACGCCGTCGGTGAAGGTGATCTCGTTGCCGTTCCAGTTGGTGATCTGGTGGTGCTGCAGCCACTTGGTGGGCAGGTTGCGCTGCCAGATGTTGGCGTAGAACTCGTTCCAGTCGACCTCACCGGTCCAGCCCTCGAACTCCACCAGGGAGCTCTGGCCGAGGATCGGGTCGTTGTTCCAGACATCCTTCTCGTGGTTGCGCGCGAAGCGGATGATCTTCGAGTTCAGGCCCTTGTTCGTGGCGCCGCCGTAGTTGAGGTCGTTGGCCCAGTGCGACCACAGCGAGCTGCGCTCGAACCGGTCGGACCACTCGGTCGCGATCTGCCAGCCCTGGTCCCCGAGCCGGCGGGCGAGACCGTCGGCGAGCCAGCCGGACTGGTAGTACACGTCGATGTAGAGCGACTGCAGGTTCTTGTCGGTCTCGTCGCGCAGTTGCTGGAACCGCTTGATGATGTTGCCCGAGGCAAGATCCGGGCGCTGCTTGATGTAGTAGCTCTGGTTCAGCCAGTTCCAGCCCTTGGCGGACTTGTCCACCAGGTCCTCGCTGAAGGCGTTCGCTTCGGGGTACGACTCGGTGGCGTTGACGTGCACGCCGAAGGCCGCGTTCCACTCTTTGCCCTTGGCAAGCAAGGTGTTCAGGTCCTTGAGTCCACCGGCGCGTGTGTTGTAGTTGCCGCCGTAGTCGGGGTGCGCCGAGTCGTGCCCCTCGGACCCATAACCCTTGAGTACGGCGAGCTGGCCCAGGCCGTCGGTCGCGAGCGAGATCCGCTTCACGTCGTCGAGCGTGCGCAGGAACGGATGCGTGGCCTGGCTGGCGAAGTTGAACGGGATGTGCGTGATCACCCGGTCCTTGGTCAGCTCACCGCCGGTCGGCTTGGTCATGATCGAGCGGAAGGCGATCGCGCCGTCCTGCCAGTCGACCGTGTTGTCGGCGTTCGCGTCCGGCGTCACCACAACCTTTGCCCACGGCAACGGCTCGGTGTACGGCGAGGTGTCCGCGCGGTAGGTCCATTGGCCGCTCCAGACGCCGACACGGACGGTGCCGTCCGCCGCCTTGCGGGCCTGGTGCCAGAACCGCGCGCCGTCGTCGACGCTCTGCCCGGACGGCTTGTCGTACACCGAGTTCGACTCGATGCCCGCGGCCAGGCCGGCCGTGTTCACAAAGGCGTACGCCGCTCCGGTCGGGCTCGCCTCCGCGGCGGTGGACGTGGTCACCGGGGTGATGCGGTCCGCCGTACGGGTGGAGTCCGGGTCGAGCGTGGTGAAGGCCGTCGTCGCGCCGGCGTCCGTGCTGGCCACCGAAACCAGGTTGTGCTCAGGAATGTCGAGGGTGTGCACCCGGGACGTCTCGGTGTCACGCACCGCGTCGACGCGGAAGGTGGTCACCCGGCCGGTCAGCGCGAGGCTGGCGTCGAGCTCGACACCGGGCAGTGCGTCGAAGCCGAGGCGGTAGCTCACCTTGGTCTGGTCCGCGCTGACGGCGGGATCGGCGAGCAGGCGGGCGGTGCGGGGACCGCCGTTCACGGTGACCGTGCTGATCGCGTTCGGCTGGCCGCCGAGGGTCTTGCCGGTGGCGTTGTCGGCATAACCGATCACGCGGGGGAAGTCGGTACCGACCTCGACGGTCAGCTGTGGCGAACGCAGGACCAGCACGTCGGTGGTATCGGCCTGCGCAGGCACGGCAAGACCCGCGCCGGCTAGGGCGAGAGTGGCGGCCAGAGCCGCTGGGCGGAGAGGAATCGTCACTACGCACTCCCTGAGTGGACGGGTGGGAGATCCCAGGATTCTCTGCGCAAGACCGAGCATTAGTCAATAGAAACGAACATCTATGAACAGGATCCATGCTCTTTGTTGCAACAAACTGCAAGCGGGCCCACCGGCCGCTGCCTTCTTGTCCTCCTTCAACACACACATCGGACGCACGAAGGACCCGTGAGGAGAGCGCATGCCCCGCAGCAACCGGTCCATCGTCAGGTTGGCGCTACTGGTTCCAAGCCGGGGCTGACCGACGACGATGCGCGCCTACGGATTGAAACAGGTTTCGAACTTTCGGTAATGAAAGGGCGTCAGCCGGACATGCGACAGACGTGAGGGCAAGCTCAACCGATGTGAGGAGCGAGCGTGGCACGAAGTAGCAGGCTGATCGCCCAGGCCATGGTCTTGGCCGTCGTCGCCGGTTCGACCGGCGCGACGGCCTCGTCCGCGGCCGAACTGCCAACCGGGACGGCAGCGAAGGCGATAGCCCCAGCAAAACAGGCAGAAACGCCGAGGCGAGGTGGCGTTGTCACCTTGATCACCGGCGACAAGGTGCACCTGACGCCGAAGGGCACCGGCTGGGACGTTCGCGTGGACCCGGTCCGGCGGATAGGCCACCACAGCGGCGGCCATTTCCAGCAGGCCGGGCCCCACGGCGTGACCGTGATCCCGGCCGCGGCGATGCCGTTGGTCCGCGCGGGTGTGCTGGACCGGGCGTTGTTCGACGTGACGGGCTTGCTGCGGCAAGGCCTCGACGACGCGCGTACGAAGGAGATTCCACTTCTGGTCCAGACCTCGAACGCGAAGGCGCCCACGCCTACGCTCGGCCGGGTGGTGCGCCAGCTGCCCAAGGCCAAGCTGACCGCGGTTGCCGCGCCGAAGACGGGTGCGTCGTTCGAGAAGCTGGCCGTCCAGGCCGCGGGGCGGACCCGCCTCGCCGGAGGCCTGAGCAAGATCTGGCTGAACGGCAAGGCCCGTCCGACCTTGGACGAGAGCGCCAAGCAGGTCGGCGCGCCAACGGCCTGGGCGGCGGGTCTGACCGGGGCCGGCGTCAAGGTCGCCGTACTCGACGGTGGTTACGACCCTGGGCACGCTGATCTGAAGGGCGTGGTCAAGGCAGAGAAGGATTTCACCGGCTCGGCAACGGGCATTCAGGACACCGACGGCCACGGCACCCACGTCGCGTCGACGGTCGCCGGTCGGGGGACGGCGTCCAGCGGCAAGTACACGGGCGTCGCGAAGGGCGCGGAGCTCCTGGTCGGCCGCGTCTGCGACGGCGGTTGGTGCGCCTTCGACGACATCATCGCGGGCATGCAATGGGCGGCCGAGAGCGGCGCCCGCGTGATCAACATGAGCCTGGGTGGTGGTGCGTCGGACGGCACCGATCCGCTGTCCCTGGAGCTCAACCGGCTGACGGCCGCGAGCGGCGCGTTGTTCGTCGTCGCCGCCGGTAACGACGGCCCGTCCGGTCAGGTCTCCAACCCCGCCGCGGCCGATGCGGCGCTGGCGGTGGCGAGCGTGACCAAGCAGGACGAGCTGAGCGATTTCTCGTCGGTTGGTCCACGTATCGGCGACTTCGCGATGAAGCCGGACGTGGCCGCGCCTGGTTCGGGCATCATCGCCGCGCGGGCCAAGGACACGCTCGACGAGTTCGCCGTCGACGAGAACTACGCCAAGATCTCCGGTACGTCGATGGCCACTCCGCATGTGGCGGGCGCTGCCGCGATCCTCGCGGGCCAGCACCCGGATTGGAAGGCCCCGCAGCTGAAGGCCGCGCTGATGGCGAGTGCGCATCCGATCCAGGCCACCGCGTTCCAGCAGGGCGCCGGGCGGATCGATCTGGCGCGCGCGATCAAGCAGCAGGTGACGGCGGAGCCGGCCGGCCTCAGCTTCGGGCAGTACGCGTGGCCGCATCACAACGCCGAGCCCCGGACCAAGGTGGTGACGTTGCGCAACAGTGGAGCCGCCGCCGTCACGCTCAATCTCAAGCTCGAAGGGCCGGCCGGCCTGTTCAGGGCGGATGTGCCGACCGTGACGATTCCCGCGGGTGGTCAGGTGCCCGTCCGGTTGACGGTCGATCCGGCGAAGACGGGGACAGGTAACGCCACCGGCCGTTTGGTTGCTACCGGCAACGGTGGGGTCTCGCTGCAGGTGCCGATCGGGGTCAACAAGGAGGTCGAGAGCTACGACCTGTCGCTGAAGACGATCGACCGCGCCGGTACCGAACTGCCGCCGAACAGCGACTTCGCGATGACGGTGGTGCAGAACCTGGACGACCCGATGATCGGCTCCGAGTTGTTCGGTTCCAGCAAGATCCGGTTGCCGGCCGGCCGGTACGCGGTGATGTCGTACGTGCACACGCCGATCGCCGGGCAGGTGATGCCGTCCAATACGGCCATCGCGGAACCGTTGGTCGAGCTGCGCGCCAACAAGACGGTCACCCTGGACGCCCGTCGAGGCGTGCGGACCACGGTGGCGGTCAGCGCCGACAGGGCGAAGCTGGACGTGGGCCTGACCGGGATGCTGGTCGAATCCGGCGAGGTCTCGTGGGGTTTCGTCAGCAGCTTCGCCGAGCAGCAGTTCGCCGTTCCCACCAAGGGCAAGCATCCGTTCTTCGCCTACTACAGCCGGGCACAGATCGAGCGGCGCGGGGTTGACGCCAAGGTGACGGCTCCGGAGGCGTTCGACGTACCGGTCAGTTGGGCGCCGGACTCGAAGCAGTTCGTCGGTACCAAGACGCTGGACGCGGTGCATGTCGGGCGCGCCAGGCCGGAAGACCTTGAGGGTAAGGATCTTCGCGGCAAGCTGGCGGTCTTCACCCTCAGCGCGAGCGACGGTGACGTCTTCGATCAGCGCGTCACCAGCCTGGCGCAGGCCGGTGCGGCCGCCACGCTGTTCTACTTCTCGGACCTGATCAGCTTGAGCGTCGAAGGCCCGGAGATTCCGACCGTTTACACCCAGGCTCCGGCGGGCGCGAAGCTTGCGGAACTGACGGGTGCGAAGGTGAATCTGACCGGCTATCCGGCCAGCCCGTACCGTTATGAGCTGGCCATTCCGGAGGTCGGCGGTATCCCGGCCAACCTGACCTACCGTCCGCGCAACCGCGATCTGGCCGAGCACTCGACCAAGTACCACGCCCTGCTCGAGCGTGGCGGCGTGGCGTACGTCGACTATCGAACGTCCGTGGGGCGGTTCGGGCTGGGCAGCAACCTGTGGTCGAACCAGATCCAGCTGCCGCTGGCCCGGAAGATCTACTACTCGCCGGGACTGGCCTGGGAGACGTCGGTCCGGGTGGCGCCCCCGGAAGGTGAGGAGCCGGCGCACGAGCAGGGGTACCGCGCGACCGAGCGCGTCTACCGGGCCGGTGAGAAGGTCCAGGTCGACTGGAACCGGGCCGCCTTCAGTCCTGGGCTGACGACGCCCGCTTACGTGGATCGCCAGCGGGCGCCGTACCTGGTCTATCGTGACGGCGACACGATCGACGCCTTGCTGCCGTTGTTCTCCGACTCGGACCGGCACTCGGGTCCGACCCGGCCGGAGGACTACAGCTACTTCGACCAGGGCACCACCAGGCTGTACGCCGATGGCAAACTCGTTGCCGCCAGCAACGTACCGGGCGACGGGGTGTTCGAGGTCAAGCCGGGCAACGCCAAGTACCGGCTGACGTCGGAGGTTCGGCGCAACAGCCCGCTCTGGCCGCTGGCCACGCGCGTTCAGGCCGAGTGGACCTTCGGTTCGGCGCATACGTCGGTCGCGAAGCCGTTGCCCTTGCTGGCGGTCGGTTTCGAGCCGCAGGTGGATCTGTACAACTGGGCTCGCGGTGGCAAGCGCGCGTTGCTGCCCGTGCGGGTTGACCGGCAGCAGGGTACGACCGGTGGCGCGCTGAACCTCAAGAAGGTCGAGGTCTCGTTCAACGACGGCAAGACCTGGCAGGCCGTGCCCATCCGCAAGACGGGCCGGACCTGGCAGGCCGCACTCGTCCATCCGAAGACGGGAATCGTTTCGCTGCGGGCCACCGCGGCGGACGCCGGCGGCAACACCGTCAAGCAGACGACGATCCGCGCCTACCGGTTGAAGTAGGGCTGGCCCTTGGTGGGGTCAGGGCACGATGCGGCCGCTGACCTCACCGAGGCCGATCCGGGTGCCCGTCGCGGTGGTGGCGAACGCGCTGATCGTCACCTCGTCACCGTCGAGCAGGAAGGTGCGCTGCTCGCCGTTGACCGTGACGGGCTCCCGGCCGGCCCAGCTCAGCTCCAGGAAGGAGCCACGCTGGTCCGGCTCGGGGCCGCTCACCGTGCCGGAGGCGAAAAGGTCACCGGTTCGCACCGAGGCGCCGTTGACCGAGAGGTGCGCGAGCATCTGCGCCGCCGACCAGTACATCGTCCGGTACGGCGGACGGCTGACCACCTCGCCGTTCCACCGGACCTCGAAGGTGATGTCGAAGTTCGTGAGGTTCTCCCCGGCCAGGTAGGGCAGTACGGCGGGATCCTGCCGGCCGAGCGGTACGGCGCTGGCCTCGAGCGCGTCGAGCGAAACCACCCAGGGGGAGATCGAGGTGGCGAACGACTTGCCGAGGAACGGCCCGAGTGGCACGTACTCCCAGGCCTGGATGTCGCGTGCGGACCAGTCGTTCACCAGCACCACGCCGTACACGTGATCCTTGAACGCGTCGACGCTGACCGGCTGGCCGAGGGCCGAGGGCGTGCCGACCACGTAGCCGAGCTCGACCTCGATGTCGAGGCGCTGCGACGGGCCGAAGGTGGGGGCGTCCGCGTCCGGGGCCTTGCGCTGACCGGACGGGCGCAGGATGTCGGTGCCGCTGGCAACAACCGTGCCGGCCCGGCCGTGATAGCCGACGGGCAGGTGTTTCCAGTTCGGCAGCAGTGGTTCGGCATCCGGGCGGAAAAGCTTGCCGACGTTGCTCGCGTGGTGCTCGGACGCGTAGAAGTCGACGTAGTCCGCGACCTCGAACGGCATCAGCATGGTGACGGCGTCACGCCGGATCAGGTGCGGCTCCACCGTCTCCCGTTCGCTGGTGTTGCGGACCAGTTCGAGTAGCCAGGTCCGGGTCGCCTGCCAGGCGGGGCGACCGAGGGCGAGGAACTTGTTCAGCGAGGGCTCGGCGAACAGTTGCGCGCCGTCCAGCATCTGCGCGGACGCGACCGGCGCGAGATCGATCAGGTGGTCACCGATGGCGGCGCCGATGCGCGGTTCCTCGTCGCCGAGCCGGAAGACGCCGAGCGGCAGGTTGTCCGGGCCGAACGGCGAGTCCTCGGGCAGGTCGATCCAGGTCACCGCGGGTCCTCCATCAAGTCGAGTGCGATCAGATCATCGAGTGGTTCGGTGATGCTGCAGGAACCGAACGAGGTGAACCACCGGCGCGTTCCTTTGGCCTGCTCGGGCGTCAGTGCCCTGGCCTGCGCCGCGAGAGCCTTACCGTCGCGATTCTCCAGCACGGCCACGACGTCGTCCGGCCCGCCGCCGTCGAGCGAAGCCCGGGTCGCGAGCAGCACGTTGAGAAAGCCGTGGTGTTCGAAACCGGTCGTGGCATCGGCGTGCCGAACCGCATTGTGCAGGCCGGCCGTGCACTTGAAGGCCAGCTCACGATCGAGGCACGCGATGATGAACGACGCCACCTGATCCGCGGTCGGGAACAGGCTCGGGTCGAGACCGCCCGTGCGCAGCTTCGCGGCGTACCCGGCGTCGGCGATGACGTCGAGTGCACGTTCCCAGCCGCCGTCGAGGCCGATCTCGACAAACGCGTTCTCCTCGTCGAGGGTGTCGTCGCAGGCCCGGACGACGCGCAGCGCGTTGCGGGACAGGTCGTTCTCGTCGCGCAGCCGGACCTCGACCGCGACCACGTTGACCCGGTCCGAGCGATCGCCGTACTTCACGGCGGGTTCGATACCGCCCGCGCCGCCGGTGATCACCACCGACACGTCGAGCGGGGTATCGCCGGGTTCGTTCGCGACGTCCATCAGGTTTTCGTCGGTGCAGACGAACGGACCGACCAGTTCGCCGTACGGCGCCTCGCGGTGGCGGCGGTGCGCGCGCACGGCCTCGGCCAGGGGCAACTCGCCTGGCGGGAACATGGCGGCATCGTCCACGAGCCGCCGGAACAGTGGGGGCACGGTTGACATGGCTCCGAGCCTAGCGGATGCTTTCGGTAAGCGGACACAAGCGTTCGATAATCGGAGAGATGATGGCGTACTACCGACAGCTCGGCGAGGTTCCCCCCAAGCGGCACACGCAGTTCCGGCGACCCGACGGTGGCCTGTACTACGAAGAGCTGATGGGGGAGGAGGGGTTCTCGTCGGATTCGTCCCTGCTCTATCACTCGGGTGTGCCGTCGGCGATCGTCGACTCCCAGGTCTGGGAACTGCCCGATCTCGGCACGGTTGCGAACCACCCGCTCACCCCGCGGCACCTGAAACTGCACGACCTGTTCGGTGCGGGGGCCGCGGGCAACAACGTGGTCGAACATCGCCGGCTCGTGCTGGGCAACGGCGATGTCCGGATCTCGTACGTCGTGGCCGCGGAGGTCTCGCCGTACTACCGCAACGCCATCGGCGACGAGTGTGTGTACATCGAGAAGGGCTCGGCCACGGTCGAGACCGTCTTCGGGGTGTTGCAGGCCCGCGAGGGTGATTACGTGCTGATCCCGCGAGCCACCACGCATCGCTGGCTGCCCGGGCCGGACGGCGTGCACGCCTACTGCATCGAGGCGAACAGCCATATCGCGCCGCCGAAGCGCTACCTGAGCCGGTACGGCCAGTTCCTCGAGCACGCGCCGTACTGCGAGCGCGACCTGCACGCGCCGGCCGAGCCGTTCATTGCCGAGGGCAATGACGTGGAGGTGCTGGTGAAGCACCGCGGCCACGGGCCGAGCGGCATCGTCGGCAGCCGGATGACGTACGCGACGCATCCGTTCGACGTGGTCGGCTGGGACGGCTGCCTGTATCCGTACACGTTCAACGTCAGCGGCTTCGAGCCGATCACCGGCCGGATCCACCAGCCGCCGCCCGTGCACCAGGTGTTCGAGGGCTACAACTTCGTCATCTGCAACTTCGTGCCGCGCAAGGTGGACTACCACCCGCTGTCGGTGCCCGTGCCGTACTACCACTCGAACGTGGACTCCGACGAGGTGATGTTCTACTGCGGCGGCGACTACGAGGCCCGCAAGGGGTCCGGGATCGGCCTCGGCTCGATCTCGCTGCACCCGGGTGGTTACGCCCACGGCCCGCAGCCGTCGGCGATCGAGGCCTCGCTGGGCGCGGAGCGGTTCGAGGAGCTCGCCGTGATGGTCGACACCTTCCGTCCGCTGGAACTGGGCGAGGGCGGCCGCGCGGTGGATGATGGCGTCTATGCCTGGACGTGGGCGGGTCGTCACCGCGAGTGAGGTCGCGGCACGGCATCCTGCTGCTATGACCGAGTCAGCGGGTGGGACCACCTTCGTCGTCGGCCTCGACCGGGAGACGGTGCTGCGGCGCCGTGCGCTGGTCCGCAAGATCCAGTGGATCGGCGGCTGGATCAGCGCGATCCTGGCCGCGATCGGTACGAGCCTGGCGCTCGTGTTCGTGTTGTACGCCGGGTTCATCCACCCGGGCGCCGGTTTGTGGCCGTTCGCCGTGCTGATGTTGCTGAGCCTGCTGCCGCTCGCGTTCATCACCACCCAGTCGCTACGGCTCACCGCCGATCGCCGGCGCTGGTACGCCGCGGCCGAGCTGCCACCGTTCGCCATGCGGATGTCGCCGGCCGCGCTGGAGCTCGGCTGTGAAGGCGCGCCCACTCCGGTCGTACTGCCGTGGGAGGCGATCAAGGGGTTCAAGGTGCGGGAGCGGTTCGGGGAGCCCGTACTGGAGATCGCGCTGAACCCGGGCGGGGGAGTCGGTGCGACGGGTTTGGATCACCCTGCCGCCAAGGCCGCGCTCCAGCCCAACCGGATGCTCAAGTCGCCCGGGTTCGTCGCGGTCGCCGCACTGGATCAACCGTTGGAGGCGATCGACCAGGCGCTTCGGACCTTCTCGGGCGGTCGTACGGCGATCCTGCGATGAACGAGCCCTACAGCGTCCTGTTCGACCCGCAGGCCCTGTGGGCTCAACGTGCGCATTTGCTCAAGCGGAACCGCTTTGCCGCTTGGGGGTGGCTCGCGCTGGGGGTAGTCGGTTTGCCGGTTCGGGTGATTCCTGCGGCTCGGGGCGGCTCGTGGGGGTTCGCGATCGCCGGGATCGTGCTGGCGCTTGCCATGCTCGGCCTGTCCGCCTCGTACTTCGTGATCCTCCGGCGCTGCCAGGCGTGGAGGACACCGCCTGCCTCGTTCGAGGCGCTGCGCCTGACTGACGAGGGTCTGACGGTTGGGAAGGCCTACTACCCGTGGGAGGCCGTCACGGGTTTCACCCTGGCCGGGAACCTGCGCAGGCCGCGGATCGTGCTGGGGCTGCAGCTAGGCGTGAAGCCGGATCTGCCCGTCACTGTGGGGTTGGAGGAGGCCGAAGCCGGTTTGCGCTGGATGCGGCTGTTCGGCGTACGTGGACCCCGGTTGTTGCCTGGGACGCTGGCAACGCCCTTGCTGGAGCTGGACCAGGCGTTGCAGCATTACTCCCAAGGCCGGGTCATGATCCTGCGGGAGTACTAGCAGTCCATGGCGGCGAAGGTGTAACCCTTGGCGGCTAGCTTGGGCAGTACCCGGTTGAGTGCCTGCACGGTCTGGCTGCGGTCGCCGCCGCCGTCGTGCAGCAGAACGATCGCGCCCGGGTGTGCGCCGCGGAGAATGGCCCGTTCGATCTTGGCGGCGCCGGGCTTGGACCAGTCACTGGTGTCGATGTCCCAGAGGATCTCGCGCTGACCGAGTGCGGCTGCCGCCTGGTGGACCTGCGCACTGGTGGCCCGGAACGGCGGCCGGAAGCACTTCGACTTAGGGCCGCGGACGAGCTCCGACCGGAGTCGGGCCGGGGACAGCTTGTTCAGGATGAGATGCCCGTACGAGTGGTTGCCGATCGTGTGGCCCGCTCGTCGAACTTGAGCCACTAAATCCGGGTGTGGCGCCGTTTCGCGGCCAAGCATGAAGAAGGTGGCTTTGGCGTGGTGACGGGCCAAGACGGCTAGAACCTTCGGGGTGTACTCGCGCTGCGGGCCGTCGTCGAAGGTCAGGTAGATCACCTTGCGAGTGGTCCCCTGCCGCTGCTTCTTGCCGCCCACGTGCTTGCCTGAGCCGGGAACGTGCTTCCCGCCGGGCGCGTGCTTCCGCCTGTCCGGGGTGCCCTTGCCCGGGGTGCGCTTGCCCGGGCCGGGAGTGGTCACGGGCTTCGGAGCGGGCCGGGCGACTCGTACCGAGTCCGAGGTGCTGGAGCGGTCTGCAGCGGGCTGACCGGCCTGTGCGAGGACTGCTCCGGCCAGGAGGGCGGCGACGAGTAGAAGGCGGCCGCGCGGCGAGGTCATTCGGGCATCTTTCCGCATCGGCCGGTGAATCCCTGGTAAGACGCCTGTCATGGCAGCGAGTTATCGTGCTCGGGACCTGGTAAACGATGCGTGAGGCAGACAATGAGCGACAACAGAGGTGACCGGCCGACCATGGGCAGGCGTGCGATTCTCGGCGGAACGGCCGCGGCTGCCGCGCTCGCCGCGTCCGGTTTCCAGGCGGCGCCCGCGCTCGCCGGACCGGCCGGTCGCAAGACGGTTCGCCTGACCGTGATGGGCACGACCGACCTGCACGGCAACGTCTTCAACTGGGACTACTTCAAGAACGCCGAGTACGACGACTCCGCGCACAACGACATCGGCCTGGCCAAGGTCTCCACCCTGGTCTCGGCCGTGCGGCACCGCCTCGCGCGCGAGCGCCGTACGCCTCAGCCGCTGCTGCTCGACGCCGGCGATACGATCCAGGGCACACCGCTGGCGTACTACTACGCCAAGATCGACCCGATCACCGGTGGCCACGTGCACCCGATGGCCGCCGCGATGAACCAGATCGGCTACGACGCGGCCGCGCTGGGCAACCACGAGTTCAACTACGGCCTCGACATCCTGCGTAAGTTCCAGCGCCAGCTGCGTTTCCCGCTGCTCGGCGCCAACGCCCAGGACTGGACGACGAACCTGCCGGTGTTCCCGCCGTTCGTGCTGAAGCGCGTGCGCGTTCCCGGCGGCGGCTCGATCACGGTTGGCATTCTCGGCCTGACCAACCCGGGTACGGCGATCTGGGACAAGGCGATCGTCGACGGCAAGATCCGCTTCGGCGGCATCGTCGAGCAGGCCCGGGTCTGGGTACCGCGCGTCCGCGCCGCGGGAGCCGACGTGGTGATCGTCTCGGCGCACACCGGGATGGACCTGTCCTCGTCGTACGGCGACGCCCTGCCCTTCCCGGAGAACGCCGCCGGGCTGATGGCCGAGGAAGTCCCGGGCATCGACGCCGTACTGGTCGGGCATGCGCACGTGGAGATCCCCGAGCGGTTCGTGACGAACAAGCAGACCGGTGAGCAGGTACTGCTGGTCGACCCGCTCAAGTGGGGTATGCGGCTCGCGTTGATGGAGCTGGACCTGGAGAAGGTGCGGGGCCGCTGGAAGGTCGTCGGCCGCCACGGCCAGGTCCTGAACGCGAACACCGTGGAGGCCGACCCGGCGGTCGAACGGCTGCTGAAGAAGGACCACGACACGGTGGTCGGCTATGTGAACTCGAAGATCGGCCGGAACAAGACGGCGATGTCGGCCGCTACCGCCGCCTGGGAGGACACTGCCGCCCTGGACTTCGTGAACTTCGTCCAGGCCGACGCGGTCAGCAAGGCCATCGCGGGTACGCCCGAGGCGGCACTGCCGGTTCTGGCGATCGCTGCGCCGTTCAACCGGGCCGCGGCGATCCCGGCCGGCGAGGTGAGCGTGCGCGACGTGGCGGGCCTCTACATTTTCGACAACACCTTGGTCGGTGTGACGATGACGGGCGCGCAGCTCAAGGACTACCTCGAGTACTCCGCGCGGTACTTCAAGCAGGTCACCGGCGCTGGGCCGTTCACCCCGGACCAGGTCACGAACGCGCCGACCGAGACCGCCCCGAAGGGCACGCCCGACTACAACTACGACATCTTCGGCGGCCTGACCAAGCCGCTGGTCTACGACATCGACATCGCGAAGGCCCCGGGCGCGCGGATCACCGGTCTGTCGTACGACGGTAAGGCCGTCGCGGCCGAGGACAAGTTCGTCGTCGCGGTGAACAACTACCGCCAGTCCGGTGGCGGCAACTTCCCGCACATCAAATCCGCGCCGGTGATCTACAACCGTCAGGTGGAGATCCGCCAGCTGATGATCGACTACGTGACGGCGAAGGGCGAGATCGATCCCGCCACCTTCGCCAGCACGGACTGGAAGCTGACCGCCAACGGCACGCCGGTGGTCGTCAGCGCAGGGTGATACCGGCCGTCTCGAGGTCGGCGAGGGCCTGGGTGGTGGTGGCGGGCGCCACCCCGGCCGTCAGCTCGGTGAGCACCGTGGTGGCGAAACCCGCCCGGTCGGCGTCGAGGGCCGTCGCCTTCACGCAGTAGTCGGTGGCGATACCGCAGACCTCGACCGCGGTGACGCCCTTGGCCCGCAGCCACTCCGCGAGCTGCTGCCCGTCGTGGTTCTTGCCCTCGAAGCCCGAGTACGCCGCGGCGTACTCACCCTTGTCGAAGATGGCGTCGAACGGCTGCGGGTCCAGGTTCGGGTGGAAACTGACGCCGTCCGTACCCACCACGCAGTGCGGCGGCCAGGAGTCGGTGTAGTCGGGATCGGCGGAGAAGTGCGAGCCCGGATCGATGTGGTGGTCCCGGGTGGCCACGATGAAGTCGTACCGCTTGTCCTCGGGTTCTGCCTCCTGCCAGGCGTGTAGCAGGGTGCCGATCCGGAAGGCCACATCGGCGCCGCCGCTGACGGGGAGGCTGCCACCTTCGCAGAAGTCGTTCTGCACGTCGACGACGATCAGTGCCCGGGTCATCGTTCCGCTCCTTCGTGGGCCGACTGGCTCTTGCGAACCACGGTACCCGTCAGGCCCGCCCGTGGCTCGGATCAGGCCGCGTTCAGAACGCCGCCTGTGACGCGCAGGATCTCGCCGGTGGTCGCGGTCGTTCGCGCCGAGCAGAGGAATACGATTGCCGCCGCCACGTCGGCCGCGTCCGGCAGCCGCTGGGCGGTGAACCTCTTCGCGAACTCCGCCAGCGCCGGCCCGGGAATCACCCGGTGCGTGCCGTTCTCCAGGGTGACGCCGGGCATCACGATGTTCGCGAGTACGCCGTCCTGCCCGAGGTCGTGCGCGAGACTCGCCACCAGACCGTGCAACCCGGCCTTCGCGGCGCCGTACGCCCAGGAACCGGCGAGACCCCGCTCGGCCAGATCGGTCGAGACCAGCACGAGCCGGCCCTCAACAGTCGGGAATCGAGGCAGGGTTGGTGGGCCAGGTCTGGTGAATGAGGACGAGTGGGCCGTCGGTGACGACTTCGCTCGCTGTCAGGTGGCAGAGGCCCTTCGACTGGCTGGCGAACGCGAGAATCCACTCGGCCTTGTCTGTGTGCTGCAGGAGGTAGACGTTGGTGTGGCTGGTGAGTTGCGAAGCAAGCAGGTTGTCCGTGGCGACGGAAGCGCCGTCGGGGATCTCGGCCATGAGGCGTTTGGCGGCCGCGGCGTACTCGGGTGGGTTGTTGAAGTTGCCGTCGGTAAGGCCTCGCAACGGCGTCGGCGTCCCGGCGTACGGCCCGATCATCAGAAGTGCGGCGGCCAGGAAGGCGCGGGCCCAGGCGGTTCCGGCGGTTCCCCGGGTGATTCGCATCAGGCGTGGCCGGAGCAGCACTAGGGCGTGGACGAGCCCGCAGAACAGGATGGGCATCAGCACGGCGTCGTAGTGGTAGTCGGGGGTCCAGTAAGCCCGGTTGGTGCCCTGCAGTCGCCAGGCCAGTGTTGGGACGGCCAGTATCAGGAGGGGTGATCGTAGGGCGATGAAAGCCGTTGGGACCAGCAGCAGGAACAGGAGGCAGAGCTTGCCGCTGTCGAAGCGGTCGCCGACGGCTGCGCCGTACGGGTTCACTCCGCCGGACGAGAGGTACCGGTAGACGCCATCCGCGCTGAAGGCGGGTATGACCACTAGGACGGTCAGTGCGCAGGCCAGACCACCTGCGACGGCAGTACGTAGGCCTAGCCGCCTGGTTGGCCGGTGGAGCGCAAGCACGACTCCAAGGGCTGCAAGCGTTAGACCGAGGTCTTCCTTCACGAACACCAGTGGAGCCGCGAAGGCCACTGCGGCCCGGTACCGGCCGCGAAGCACCGCCTCCAGGGCGAAAGCCAGCATGGGAACGGCAAACGCGACTTCGTGGAAGTCGAACCGCACGGTGTTCTGCAGGCCCCACGACAGGCCGTAGCTGGCGCCGATCGCTATGCCGAGGCCGCGACCTAAGGCAGAGCAGGCGATCCGTGTGACGGGGAAGACGGAGATGGCCAGTAGCAGCGCTTGCGCGACTAGGAGCGTCTCCGCGGATGGGAATAGCCGGTAGAAGGGGGCAAGGACTATCAGGATCGGGTGGAAATGGTCGCCCAGCAGGTTGAGACCGGGCTCGCGCAGGTTCGACGTTGGCCAGTGCCCGTGTGCGTAGTTGCTGACGGCTTGTTCGAAGATGCCCAGGTCGAACCCCGTGGTGGCGAATGCCCGGTGCCGCCCGAGCGAGTACACGACGTACACGATGGCGAAGACGCACGAGACCGCGGCGGCCAGCCAGGTCGTCGTACGGGCCGGGCGGAACGTCGCGATCGCCAGCCGGACGCGCGGCGCCGCCTTCGAGCGCCTGCCGGGCGCCGGGGGCGGCCTGGTCGCGACCAGCATTGACACGGATCGTCCTCCGGATGATTACTTGCCGAGGGCAAGTGGCGGAATGGTGCCCAGGGCAAGGAAAACCCCTGCCTGCGAGCCTGCCGCCTCGATGGCCGCGACACATCGCCGGAAGGTCGCATTCACCCGTGCGTCGAAGGAGTGACGCGCGCCGTGCGAAGTCATCCTTTGGAGTGACTGCCGGCCTGGCGCTCATCCCCTAGTGGTCACAAGCGTCCGATGAACGGCGACACGCCTGGTCACAAGAGTCCGATGAACGGCGACACGCCGGGGGAATTCTGGGTGGGTAGGGTGGCAGGCTTGGCGGCGGGGGGGATGGTGGGGATTACCCGGATTTGTGGGTGGGGAAACCGGGTTTTGGTGCGGGGTGGGTGCGCGGAAAATGGGTGGCTGGTACCTATTGGCGAGGTGGCGGCGGTGTGCATTCGCCTTGTTTGGTGGGGCGTTGAGCGCGCTGCTCGCGGTCGGCGACTGGTGGGTTACGGACGGCAATGGCGAATGGCTGGTATTTAGTCGTTTGTTTCAAGGTATTGTCCGATTGACCTTTGTGAATCGACAGAAAATCAATTCCCGGGCATTGGAAAACAATGACGCTGCTGCTCTAATAACCCGAATGCGGCGGTCAGCCGCTTCCGTCCGATTCGCTGGAGGAAGACATGGAGAACAAGGTCGAGAACAAGCCGGAGCCGCGGAAGGTGCTCGTGCGCAAGCTCGAGAAGCTGGAGACCACCGCGATGATTCTCGACCCGGGCTGCCGTAACGACGTCTGCGGCTAGTCAGGTCGGCGACCGGGGTGCGGCTCACGCCGTGCCCCGGTCGTTCCATCGGCGGCGCCGAAGGGCCGCCGGCGAAAGGGCCGGGTTCGGAGCTAGGGAGGGTGTGGGCATGAGGCGGCCACGGATCAAGGGGATTCACAAACCGGTGCGGTTGAGCCCGACGCTGATCAACATCGGCGGCCGGCAGCTCGGCATCGGCGCGGAGATCGACGATGAGGACGGTGCCCTCTGGTCGCTGCTCGCCTTGATGGACGGCACTCGCGACACTGGTCAGATCGTGGCGGAGCTGGTCGCTACCCGGCCCAGCCTCAGCACGACCGAGGCCGTGGACATGATGCAGACGATCATCGACGCCGGGTACGTCGAGGACGCCGCCGCACCACCGCCGCCCGAGTTGAGCCCGGCCGAGGTCGAGCGCTACGACCGCGCCCTGACGTACTACGCGTGGGTCGATCTCACCCCGCGCACCTCCCGCTATGAGGTCCAGGCCCAGCTCAAGGCCAGCCGGGTCGTCGTACTGGGCCTGGGTGGTACCGGTTCGGCCGTCGCGTCGTCGCTGGTCGCGGCCGGGGTTGGTTCGGTGCACTGCGTCGACTTCGACGTGATCGAAGCCGGCAATCTCACCCGCCAACTGCTGTACAGCGAGGACGACATCGGCAAGCCCAAGGTCGCTACCGCGGTCGAGCACCTGAGCCGGATCAACTCCCACGTGGAGGTCACCGGCGAGGAGGCCCGGGTCGATTCGACCGACTCCGTCGCCGCGTTGATGGACGGCCGGGACCTGCTCGTGCTCTGCGCGGACCAGCCCAGACACGTCATCCGCGACTGGACGAACCAGGCGGCGCTGCGAACCGGTACGCCCTGGATGCTCGCGCAGTACGCCGGGCCGATGGCGGTGGTCGGCCTGTTCGTACCGGGCCGGACCGGCTGCCAGGACTGCCTGCCGAGTGTGGGGGATCGCCTGCGGGAGCACTACGGAACCGAGCCGGAGGAGTTGTTCCCGTTCAACGGGCATGCCGTGATCGCGCCCTCGGCCAATCTCACCGGGCACCTCGCGGCGCTCGACGCGGTCTACCACCTGACCGGCATTCCGACCAGCACGCTCGGGCGGATGTTCCACCTCAGCCTTACCGATCTGACCTATCACTACGTCGTCGCGCCGCGGCCCGGGCGCAAGTGCGAGACCTGCGGCTGGGTTGGGGAAAGCCCGTGATCGCGCTCGACGCCGGCAGCCGGGTCAGCGCCGCGCACGTCGTCGTACGGCGTGAGGATGCCGACGAGTACGTCGTCGGTGATCCCGCCAGCGGCAATTTCGTCGTCGTGCCGGCGGTCGGGGCGCGACTGGTCGAGCTGTTCGCCGCGGGGCATACCCTCGCCGAGGCGGCCGAGGTGGTCGAACGCGAGACCGGTGAGCCGATCGACGCCCTCGACTTCGCCGAAGTGCTGATCGAGGCCGGCATCGTCAACGCCGGCCCGACCGTCACCTCGCCGAGCGACGATGCCGAGGAACGGCCGGCCGCCAGATTCTGGTCGGTTTCGCGAGTGCCCGCGGCTTTGGTGCGGCCCTTGTTCGGACGGGTCGCCTGGACGTTCTACGCCGCGTGCCTGGTGGCGACCGCGGCCATGTTCGTCGCGGAGACCTCGCTGCTGCCGACGTACGAGGACACCTTCATCTTTCCGGATGTTGTGCTCAGCCTGCTGGTCACGAACATCGTGGTGGTCATCCTGACGGTCATCCACGAGATCTGGCACGCGTTCGCGGGCGCCGCAGTCGGCGTACCTTCGCGGCTGCGGATCGAGCGCCGCGGCATCTTCCCGGTTCTGGAGACGGACCTGACCGGCCTTTGGGTGTTACCGCCCGAGCGCCGCTACGGGCCGTTCCTCGCGGGGATGGCGATCGACAGCGTGGTGCTGTTCGCGGCCGTCGCGCCGCGCTTCGCCTGGTCGCGTGGCTGGATCGACCTGCCGCCGGAGCTGATCCGGTTCCTGGCGATGGTCGTGTTCAGCCAGGTGGTGAAACTGGCGTTCCAGACTTTGGCCTATCTGCGTACCGACATGTATCTGGTGATGGCCACGGCCACCGGCTGCGGCAATCTCCACCAGGTGACCCGGCTGTCGCTGAAACGCCTTATTCGCAAGCTGAATCCGGCCGAGGCCACGATTCTGGGCAACGCCCACGCCAAGGATCTGCGGGTCTCCCGGTGGTATCGCCTGCTCTACCTGGCAGGCCTGGTCTGGATGGTCTGGTTCGCCTGGCACTTCCTCTGGCCCAGCGCCAAGGTCACGTTCGGCTGGGCCGGCGGGGTGCTGATCGGAGCGCCGTTCGCCAGCGCGTACTGGTGGGAGGGCATCGCGTTGGTGCTCTTCGCCTCGCTCAACGTGTTGCTGCCGATCGGCGTGATCGTGCGGAATCGCTACCAGGCCAGGAAGGTTGCGCGATGAGGCGTCGTTGGCTGGGCCTGTTGGTTGGTGTCGTGGTGACAAGCCTGAGCGTGCTGACCATGTCGGGCCTCGCGGTCGGCGTACTCGTCGGCCAGTTCACCGACCGGGCCGCGCTGCCGTGCGACCAGGTCCCGGGTACGCCGCAGCCGTTCGAAGGCGACCGCCACATCGCGTACGAAAGCGCGCCGCACGATCCGTACCGCAGTAATCCGCCCACCTCGGGTCCACATTCGCCGCGAGTGGTCATCCCCGGCATCTACCGCAAGCCGATCGTCGAGGAGTTGCAGGTCCACGTCCTGGAGCACGGGCACGTCATCCTGCAGTACGGCCCGGACCTGCCCGCGAGCGAGATTGACCGCCTCGAACGCCTCGGCCGGAAACACCCTCGGGACGTCGTCGTAGCGCCCTATCCCGCGCTGGGCCGGGGGATCGCGATGACCGGCTGGCAGCGGCTGCAACGGCTCGACAAGGTTGACGACCAAGCCGTCGAGCAGTTCATCACCAAGGTCGCAGGCCGCTACGACCACCAATGGCGCAACGGCGCCACCAGCTGCACCACGCCCTGACGCGCAATCGTCCCACCCTCTTCGTGAGTGGTTGCTCTGAACCACGCTACGCCCGCGCGCCGCGTTCAGACGCGACTACTCGCGGGGAGATGGAGGAGGATGGTGGCGGCTCGCTGGGGTGCCTGCCTGTGGTGGGGAACGACACGACTTGTCCTGCGGGCGGACCTTCTGGCGGTTACCGTGGCTGCTCACCTTGGTTGAGGAGTGGGGACGTGGGTGACTGAGGATCGGTCTGACCTGTTCGGTCTGGGGGAGGTAATCTCGGCCGATCTGTGCCGCCGGAACGCGTTCCGCCTGAGCGGACTGCCCGTGGACGCCACGGCCCGGCAGATGCGCCGGCGCGGCGATGAGGTGCAAGCCGCGGAACGGCTCGGCCTTCCCGTGCAGACGACCGCCGGGGTGTTGCCGCTCGATCCACCTCCCGACGCGGAGGCTGTGCGCGCGGCGATCCTGCGATTGCGGGATCCCGTCCAGCGGTTGGTCGAGGAGCTGTTCTGGTTCTGGCCTTCGCCGTCCGATGGACAGGACACCGACGAGGCCCGCCGGACGTGGTTGGCGCTCGCCCACGACGGATCCGGGGACGCTGACGTACGAGTCGCCGCCAAGCACAACCTGGCCGTACTCGAACTCGCTCTCGCGCTGGAACCGCCGCTCGACCTCGACCGCTGGCTAGTGACGTACGAGTGGTGGAAGAAGGCGCTCAACGAAGGCGGGTTCGAGCGCTGGATCGAGCGCCGGATCAAGGCGCTGGACGATCCCCGGCTGTCCCCGGCGATGGCGGCGCGCCTCGCAAAAGAGGTACCGGTCGCGTTGGTGCGGTTGCACGCCGAGCTCGTCATGCTGGAGCTGCAAAGGAACGAGGACTTCTACGGCGAGTCCGATCCGCATCTCGACCACATGGCGCTCGCATGTCCGGACCCGGTCGCGCTTCGGATGGTTCTCGAAGAGGTGACCCGGCCGATGGCCGCGCGAGTTCGGGCCCGTTGCGAGCAGGCCCGGATGCCGGCTGACGATCCGGCTGTTCTGCACGAACGGGCCGACGAACTGCTGACCTGCATGGACGCGGAGTTCGACTATCTGGGCGCGATGCTCGGGTACGACTCGACGCTGGTGATGGGCCTGCGGGACGAGCTGGCCGGCCTGATGCGGACGTGCGCGGTCAAGATCGCCAACTACCTGCTCGCCAACGAGGTGCCCGATCGAGGCGATCAGGGCAAGCGCGTACTGCGCTATCTCGAACTGGCGTGGATGTCCGATCCGGCCGACCAGATCAGGACGCGGATCGAGGACGACACCGCGGTGGTCGCGGACAACGTGATCCGGTGGCTCGCCGACGAGGCCCTCGTCAAGGTGGCCGCCGAACCGGCCCGGGCCCTGGTCATCGCGGATCGCCTGATCGCCGCCGCCCAGCCGGTGCTTCGGCGCCATCGGCAGTTCCAGCGCGACGCCGCGGCGGTGTCCGGGGTCGAGCAGGACTTCATCGAGGACCTGGCCTCGATCCTGCTGGCCCACGGTGACTCGCCGCTGAAGCTCGCACAGGCGAAGCTCGCGGCCGAGCGGATCTACCAGTCGGCCAATCTGCGCACGACCTTCGGGGAGGACGCCGATCAGTATCTGCGGTTCACCTTGCAGTACCTGGAAGACGAGCCGCCGCAGACCGAGCCATTCCGGCGCGAGACCCTTCAGCCCGCACCGTTCCGGATGTCGAGCCGGGCCGACGACACCGATTGCTGGTGGTGTGGACGTGCCGACGCCCCGGTCACGGTCACGGTCGCGATCTCGCCGCCTCCGCAGACACACGTTTCCAATGCGCCCACCGAGTACCTGCCCAGTTGTGTGGACTGCGCCCGGAACAAAATCGACACTGCTCCACACAACGCGTTCGGCTGCCTGTTCGTGGTCTTCGGCCTGATCGGCGCGGTGACGCTGATCTTCTTCCTGCTCGGTCTGCTGAGTATCTGGGAGCCGCCCGGAGGTACCGCGCTGAACGGCTACATCAGCGCCGCGATGGCCGTGATCAATTACTCGATCGACCGCAGGTTCAAGCGCAGTCAGTACACCGCCGCCGTACTGCGGACCCGGGAACATCCGGACGTGCTGGCCCATCTGAACCGGGGCCTGACCGTGATGGCCCTGAAGAGCAATCGATCCGAACTCCTTCGACCGTGAGGAATCCGATGTCCCCGCTGCCACCACGCCCGCCCGGCGCCCTGGACGCGTCGCCCCCGGACCGTACGGTCGATCTGCCCGCGGGCGCCATCGCGGATCTCGCGGTGGCGGTCTGGCGGCTCGACGCCAAGCTGGCCGGGGACGCGCCCGGACGGCGGCAGGCCCAGGCGGTGCGCGACGCGCTCACCGACGCGGGCGTGGAGACCCAGGCGTACGACGGGGTGGACTTCGATCCAGGTCTCGCGATCCGGGTGCTGGCCTTTCAGCCGACGGCCGGCCTGCGGCAGGAACGCATTCTCGAAACGGTCCGCCCGGCAGTGTCGGTGCGAGGTGCCATCCTGACGCTGGCCGAGGTGATCGTCGGCGTACCGGCGGAGGAGGAGAGCGCGTGAGCAGGACCACTATCGACTTCGGAATCGACCTGGGTACGACGAACAGCGCGGTCGCGATGCTGCACGGCGTACAGACCGAGGTGATCAAGAACAACGACGGTGACGACACCACCCCGTCGGCGATCTGGATCGACCGTCGCGACCGGTTGTACGTCGGCCGCGCGGCCCGGGACCGCTCCGAGGCCGACCCGGAGAACACCTGCGCCGAGTTCAAGCTCCGGATGGGTACGGCGGGGCAGCTGCAGCGGTTCCCGGCCAGCGGGCGCGAGCTGAGCCCGGAGGAACTGTCCGCGGAGGTGCTCAAGTCGCTGCGCGCGGACGTCCGGACCCGGACCGGCGAGGAGATCCAGGCCGCGGTCATCACCGTTCCGGCCGCCTTCGACCTGAACGCCTGCGACGCCACCCGCAGGGCCGCCGAACTGGCCGGGCTGCGCTATCCCGTGCTGCTGCAGGAACCGACCGCCGCCGCCCACGCGTACGGGTTCCAGGCGACCGACGACAACGCGATGTGGCTGGTCTACGACTTCGGCGGTGGCACCTTCGACGCGGCGGTGATCCAGCTGCGCGACGGCGAGTTCTCCGTTGTCGGGCACGCCGGCGACAACTTCCTCGGCGGCAAGCTGATCGACTGGCAGATCGTCGAGCAACTGCTGATCCCGGCCGCGATCGAGCAGGAACCGGGACTGGCCGGGCTGTCCCGCGGCAACCCGCGCTGGCAGGTCGCGGTCAGCAAGCTCAAGCGCGCGGCCGAGGTGGCGAAGGTCCGGCTGTCCCGGTCCGACGCGACCGACGTGCTGGTGGACCTGAGCACGGGTGGTGAGCTCTTCGAGCTGGAGTACGAGCTGCGCCGTGAGGACGTCGAGCGACTGGCCGAGCCGTTCGTGCGCCGTTCGATCGAGCTGTGCCGGCAGGCGCTGGCCGACTGTGGCGTGGGCCCGGCCGATATCGGCAAGGTGCTGATGGTCGGCGGCCAGACGATGATGCCGTTCGTGCGCGACCTGGTGGCCTCGGGCCTCGGCGTACCGCTGGAGTATGACCAGGATCCGATGACCGTGGTGGCGCGCGGCGCGGCGATCTTCGCGGGCGCCCAACCGTTGCCCGAGGCCCCTACCGTGGCGCCGGCCGCGGGGTCGTACACGGCCCGCTTCGAGTATCCGCGAATGGGACCGGACGAGGACCCGCAGGTGATCGGCCGGATCGACGGGCCCGGCCTGACCGGGTTGTCCGTCGAGGTGGTCAACGCCGAGGCGCGTCCGCCTTGGCGCAGCGGCAAGATCCAGCTCTCCGCGGAAGGCGCTTTTGTTGTCGTACTGCGGGCAGAGCGGGGTCGCCTGAACAAGTACCAGGTCGAGCTGACCGACGCGACCGGCGCGCGATTGCCGTTGAGTCCGGACGAGCTGCGGTACACCGTCGGCTCGGTCGAGACCCAGCCGATGCTGACCCACGCCATCGGTATCGGTACGGCGGACAACAAGCTGCACAAGCTCGCCGAGCGCAACGCCGGACTGCCCGCGCGGCGTTCGATCACGCTGCGTACGACGGAGGAGGTCCGGCCGGGCAACGGCGTGATCCGCATCCCGATCCTGGAGGGCGTGCATCAACGCGCGGACCGGAATCGCCGGATCGGGCGGCTCGAGGTGCGCGGTGATCAGGTCTCCCGGGCGGTTCCAACCGGCAGCGAGCTGCGGCTGACGATCGAGATCGACATCTCCCGGCTGGTTCGGACCACTGTGTACCTGCCGATCCTCGACGCCGAGTTCGAGGACAGCATTCGCCTCGATACCGAGAGCGCGCCGGTGACGGACGAGCTGGAGTCCGCGGCGCAGGTCGAGCGCGATCGGCTGGACGCGGTGCGGCGCGAGCAGGAGTCCGTTGGCAGCCCGCTCGCCGACGTGATGTTGCAGCGCATCGTCGACGAACAACTGGTCGAGAAGATGGAGAACGCCCTGCGCTCGGCGGGTGATCCCGCGGTCGCGGTCGAAGCCAATCAGTACGTGCTGGATCTGCGGGTTGCGATCGACGCCGTCGAGGACGAACTCACCTGGCCGACGCTGGTCCAGCAGGCCGAGACGGTGGTCGCCGAGGCCCACGACTTCATCCTCAGCCACGGCAGTCCGAGCGACCGGTCCGAACTGCCGGTCTACGAGCGGACCGTCGCGGAGGCGATCGAGTCCCGTGACGCGGACCTGCTGCGGCAACGCCTGCAGGAGCTGCAGATCTTCTGCTGGCGAGTCCTGGATCGGACTCCGGTGGGCCAGATCAACCTGTTCGAGGACCTCAGCCGCCAGCAGTACCAGATGACCAATCCAGCGACGGCCAGCCGGCTCATCCGCGACGGCGAGGAGGCCATTCGCACCGAGCAGTACGAGCGCCTCAGGTCGATCAACCTGCAGCTCTCAACGCTCATCCCGGCCGCCCCGACCACCCAAGACTCCTTCAGCACAGTCGAACTGGCCCCGCGCTGACTTGGGCGGAGGTCAGCTTGGGATCGCGTCGCCGTTGGTGGCCAGGCGCCAGAGTAGGTCGCGCAACTGTCTGCGCTCGGGTTCGTCCAGGCCGCGGGTGAGGCGTACGCCGGCGCGTTCGTGCATGGCGCGGACGGCCTCGGCCGCTTCGACGCCCTTGCTGGTCAGCTCGATGCTGACCAGCCGGGCGTCTCCTTTGGTGGCCTTGACCCGGTGAACCAGGCCGGCCGCCTCCATGCGTTGCGCCGTCCGGCTGGCGGTCGGGACCTCGACGTCGAGCACTTTCGCCAGTTGGGCCACCGGCAGGGAACCGAGGTGGGCCAGCTTGACCAGGACCAGCTCCTGGCCGACATGTACGCCGTTGCCGGCCAGTTCCTCGGCCATCGCCTTGCGCGACGCCCGTCCGGCCAGCCGCAACGCGATCAGCACGTCCACCGGCGTTGCCGGCGCATCGGCCGGCCAACCAGCTGCCGCGTCCGCCGACCCACCAGCTGGATCGGGAGGGGTCATGCCCGGGGCCGGGGTGCGTACGGGTTGCGGGCCTGGATGTCGCCGATGTACTCCGTCGGGATCGCCGGTTCGCCGCGGCTGAGCTGGCTCGCGCTGCGGGGGAGTTCGTCGCGGACCGTCAGGTGGTGCGCCCGCGCCTCGTCCGGCGTCGTACGGCCGACCACCTTGCCGCCTTCGACCAGCGGCTTCAGCAGCAGGCGGTCATCGCCGTCGTCGGTCGGGGTCTCGCCCACGCCGACCAGCTCGACCTCCGCGACACCTTCCGCGTTCCGCCGCCGCAACGCGTACTTCCGGCCGCCGATCGAGATCTTGTCCGGGCTCTTCTTCGCGACGGGCTGCAGGGTGCCGTCCCGATCGGCCCGCGCGACCAGCTTGTAGACGAATCCGCAGGTGGGATGTCCGCTACCCGTCACCAGCGACGTGCCCACGCCGTACCCGTCGACGGCCGCCGGGGCCAGCGCTGCGATCTGGTACTCGTCGAGATCGCTGGTCACGATGATGCGGGTCTTGGTCGCGCCGAGGGCGTCGAGTTGCTCCCGGACCTGCCCGGCCAGCGACGGCAGGTCGCCGGAATCCAGCCGGACCGCGCCCAGCTCCGGCCCGGTGATCTCGACCGCGGTCCGAACCGCCTCGGTCAGGTCGTACGTGTCGACCAGCAGGGTGGTTCCCTTGCCGAGGGCATCGACCTGGGAGACGAAGGCGTCCCGCTCGGTGTCGTGCAGCAGCGTGAACGAATGCGCCGCCGTACCGGTGCTGGGAATGCCGTAACGCCGGGCCGCCTCCAGGTTCGAGGTCGCCGCGAAGCCCGAGATGTAGGCCGCCAGCGCCGATGAGACCGCGGCCCCCTCGTGCGTACGACGGGAGCCCATCTCGATGCACGGGCGACCGCCGGCCCACCAGGTCATTCGCGAGGCGGCGGAGGCGACGGCCGAATCGTGGTTCAGGATCGACAGGAACACCGTCTCGAGCAGCACGGCCTCGGCGAAGGTGGACTCGACCACGAGCACCGGCGAACCGGGGAAAAAGATCTCGCCGTCGGCGTATCCGGCGATGTCCCCGCTGAAGCGGTAGTCGCTCAGCCAGTCGCAGGTCGGCTGGTCCACCACCCCGCGATCGGCCAGGAAGGCGATGGTCTGCTCGTCGAAGCGGAACGCCTCCAGCGCGTCCAGCAGCCGGTTGATGCCCGCCACCACGCCGTAGCGGCGGCCGTCGGGCAGGCGGCGGGCGAACAGCTCGAAGACGGAGCGGCGATGCGCCGTACCGTCGGCGAGGCTCGCCTGGAGCATGGTGAGCTCGTAGTGGTCCGTCAGGAGCGCGGTCGTATCGTTCACAAAGGGCAGCCTATTGCGAGCCGCCACGGACTAGTGGAGAGAATGGCTGAGTGACCACTGCACCGAGCGAGCTGGACAGCCCGTCGACCGACGAGGCGATCGAGCTGAGCCCACCTTGGGTGACCATCGTGTGGAACGATCCGGTGAACCTGATGGACTACGTGACGTTTGTCTTCCAGACGTACTTCGGCTATTCGAAGGAGAAGTCCGAGAAGTTGATGTGGCAGGTGCACAACGAGGGTAAATCCGCGGTTTCCAGCGGCAATCGCGAGGCGATGGAACGCGATGTCGAGGCAATGCACTCCTACGGCCTGTGGGCCACCTGCGAGAAGTCGTGACGCGCTTTCGCAAGCGCAAGGGCCTGGTGGTCGTCTCCTTCGCCGATCATGAGGCGGAGATCCTGTCGAACCTGCTGCGCAACCTGGTCGAGCTGCTGTACGACGGCATGCCGCCGCGCGTGACGGCCGTCACGGATGATCCGCTGGCCGCGATGTTCGATCTCGACGGGCCGACCGCGCCGCCCGAGGACGAGGTGCTGCAACGGCTGTTGCCGGACGCCTACAAGTCCGACGACATGGCCTCGTCCGAATTCCGCCGCTTCACCGAGCGGGGACTGCGCGACGGCAAGATCACCGACGCGAAGCGGGTGCTGACCGCGATCGAGGAGAGCGAGTCGCCCGCGGACGGCATCCCGGTCGCTCCCGAGGATCAGGTCTCCTGGTTGCGCGCGCTGAACGACCTCCGCCTGGCCATCGGGGCCAGGCTCGGTATCGAGGACGACAACTACGACTTCTGGGAGAAGCTCCCCGAGGACGATCCGCGCCGGCTGACGTACGACCTCTACGACTGGCTCGGCTACCTCCAGGGCGCGTTGCTGCACAACATGCGCTGAGGTTCTTCCCGGCCGCGTGCATAAGGTGTGCGCATGGAGACTAGGAAGCTTGGCCGTACGGGTCGCGACGTCGCAGTGGTCGGGCTCGGAGCGTGGCAGTTGGGTGCTGACTGGGGCGAGGTCGACGAAGGCGCCGCCATGGACGTGCTGAACGCCGCCGTCGACGAGGGCATCACCTTCATCGACACCGCCGACGTGTACGGCGACGGCCGCAGCGAGCGAGTGGTCGGCCGCCTGCTGGCCGAGCGCCCGGACGCGGGCCTGACCGTGGCCACGAAGATGGGCCGCCGCGTCGAGCAGACCCCGGAGGCGTACAACCTGGACGCCTTCCGCGCCTGGAACGACCGCTCCCGCGAGAACCTCGGCGTCGAGACGCTCGACCTGGTCCAGCTGCACTGCCCGCCCACCGAGGTCTACTCGACCGACGCGGTGTTCGACTCCCTGGACACCCTGGTGGACGAGAAGCGCATCGCGGCGTACGGCGTGAGCGTGGAAACCTGCGCCGAGGCCCTCACCGCGATCGCCCGGCCGAACGTGGCCAGCGTGCAGATCATCCTGAACGCGTTCCGCCTCAAGCCGCTCGACGAGGTCCTGCCCGCCGCCAAGCAGGCCGGCGTCGGCATCATCGCCCGCGTCCCGCTCGCCAGCGGCCTGCTCTCGGGCAAGTACGACGCGAACACCACCTTCGGCGCGGACGACCACCGCAACTACAACCGCAAGGGCGACGCCTTCGACGTCGGCGAGACCTTCTCCGGCGTCGACTTCGAGACCGGTCTCGAGGCGGTCGAGCGGCTGCGCCCGCTGGTTCCGGCCGGAGCGACGCTGGCGCAGTTCGCCCTGCGCTGGATCCTGGACCAGTCCGGCGTCAGCGTGGTCATTCCCGGCGCGCGCAACGCTGCCCAGGTCACCGGCAACGCCGCCGCGGCGGCCCTGACCCCGCTCACCTCGGCCGATCTGGCCCAGGTCCGCGCCGTCTACGACGAGCTGATCCGCCCCCAGGTCCACGACCGCTGGTAACCCCGTCACGCGCGGACAGAAGGAAGCCGCGTCCCAGTATGTGGACGGCGGAAGGGGTGCCCGGGGGCGCCACTACCGTTGGGGGTGTGCTGACCATCGATTCCGCGACGTACGAGCAGATCGTGGCCCATGCGCGGCGGGACCATCCGGACGAGGCTTGTGGGGTGGTGGCCGGGCCGGAGGGTTCGGATCGGCCCGTGCGGTTCATTCCGATGCTGAACGCGGCGATGTCGCCGACGTTCTACGAGTTCGACTCCGGCGACCTGTTCCGGTTGTACAAGGAGATGGATGAGCGGGACGAGGTGCCCGTGGTGATCTACCACTCGCACACCGCGACCGAGGCCTATCCGTCCCGGACCGACGTCAAGCTCGCGCAGGAGCCCGACGCGCACTACGTGCTGGTCTCCACCCGGAACGGCGCCGACTCGCCCACGTACGACGGTGAGGTCGAGTTCCGCTCGTACCGGATCGTCGACGGCGTGGTGACCGAAGAGGAAGTCCGGATCGTGCCGGCGTACGACCAGCCGGCGCAATGACGACTTGGCACACAGCGCGTTCACGTACGGCCAGTTAGCGGAATGACCGGTTCAGGGCCGATGTTGAACCCGGCAGAACCGACCACGAGGAGAGAGACGGACATGGCGATCGAGTTGCGGGTGCCGACCATCCTGCGCACCTACACCGGCGGCGCGAAGGCGGTGAACGGTGCGGGCAGCACGCTGGCCGAGTTCATCGACGACGTCGAGGGCAACCACCCGGGCCTGAAGGAGCGCATCGTCGAGGGCGAGCCGGAGGAACTGCGCCGGTTCGTGAACGTCTACGTGAACGACGAGGACGTGCGCTTCACCGGTGGGCTGGAGACCGGTGTCAAGGACGGCGACGTGGTCGTCGTACTGCCCGCGGTCGCCGGCGGCTGACGTGCGCTTCGACAGCCTGCTCGACTCCGTCGGTGGTACGCCGCTGGTCGGGCTGCCGCGGCTGTCGCCGTCGGCCGATGTCCGGTTGTGGGCCAAGCTGGAGGACCAGAACCCGACCGGTTCGATCAAGGACCGGGCCGCGCTGCGGATGATGCTGGACGCCGAGAAGGACGGCCGGCTGCGCCCGGGCAACACCATTCTCGAGCCGACCTCCGGCAACACCGGCATCTCGCTGGCGATGGCGGCCAAACTGCGCGGCTACCGGATGGTCTGCGTGATGCCGGAGAACACCTCCGCAGAGCGCCGGCAGCTGCTGCGCATGTGGGGTGTCGAGATCGTGTCGTCCCCGGCGGCGGGTGGCTCGAACGAGGCGGTCCGGGTGGCCAAGCAGATCGCCGAGGAACACCCCGACTGGGTGATGCTCTACCAGTACGGCAACCCGTCGAACGCCGCCGCGCACTACGACGGCACCGCCCGGGAGATCCTCGAGGACCTTCCCTCGGTGACGCACTTCGTCGCCGGCCTGGGTACCACCGGCACGTTGATGGGCGTTGGCCGGTTCTTCCGGGAGAACAAGCCCGAGGTCCGGATCGTCGCCGCCGAACCGCGGTACGGCGAACTGGTCTACGGCCTGCGCAACCTCGACGAGGGATTCGTGCCGGAGCTGTACGACCCGTCCTTGATCGACGGGCGCTTCTCGGTCGGCCCGCGAGATGCCGTTCGCCGGGTGCGCGAGCTGCTGGAGAACGAGGGCATCTTCGCCGGGATCTCGACCGGGGCCATTCTGCACGCGGCGCTGGCCCAGGCGGCCAAGTGCGTGCGCGACGGTGAAACCGCCGATATCGCGTTCGTAGTCGCGGACGGCGGCTGGAAGTACCTGTCGACCGGTGCCTACGAGGGCACGATCGACGAGGCCGAGGACCGCCTCGACGGCCAGCTCTGGGCCTGAGCTGTGGTAGCTCTGGGCCTGAGCGTTAGCGGCTCAGGCTCAGTGGTCGGCGTGGGATCGCTCGACCAGCTTGGCGAAGCTCAACGCGTTCCGGGGAGCCGTGGCGTGCTGGTCGTTGTTGAAGTAGACGTACGCGTCGTCCCAAGCGTCGGTAACCCGTTCGGCCCACGTCTTCAGCGCCGTGCGGCCGTACGTCGGCCAGGGCGACGCGCCTCCCTCATGCAGGCGAAGGTATCCCCAGTCGGCCGTACGCCACAGTGGAGCGACCGGCCGGGATTTACGGTCGGCCCAGGACAAGGCGGCTCCGTGGGCCTGCAGCACCTCACGGACCTCGTCGACCCACCAGGAGTCGTGCCGGGGCTCGACGGCTACACGCGTTCCACGCGGGAATTCGGCCAGGCAGGCATTCAGCCTGGCTACGTCGCGTTTCATCGTCGGAGGCAGTTGCAGCAGGATCGGCCCGAGCATGTCGCCCAGACCCGCGGCAGCCTTCATCATTCGCTGGACCGGCTCTTCGGGCTCGGCGAGGCGCTTCACGTGTGTAAGGAAGCGGCTGGCCTTCACCGCGACGGTATGGCCCGCGGGCAGTCGCGCACGCCAGCCCGCGAAGTCGTCGTACGAGGGCAGGCGGTAGAAGGCGTTGTTCAGCTCGACCGTGGGAAAGATGCTCGCGTAGTGCTCCAGCCAAAGTCGCTGGGGCACGTCCGACGGGTAGAAGTCGCCACGCCAGTCGCGGTAGACCCAGCCAGAGGTACCAACCAGGATCGCCATACCTTCCTGGTGCCCCGGGGCATGCGTCAGCAGCAGCCGGCCCGCGACCGGCCGTCTCCGTGTTTGTGCTCAGCGCCGCACCGGGTCACCCGGTGCGTGCGATTCCCCCGCGTCAGCGGCTGCTCAGGTCACGTCAGCTCGCTCCCCGGAAGAAGATGCGACGGCCGATCCGCGGATGCGTGCCCCGGCCCTTGCAACTGGTGCAAGGCCTGGTCGCGTAGCTGAAGATCGAACCTTTGTGGCGGCCGGCGCCCTTGCAGCGATTGCATTTCGCGTTCGGGTGCAGGGCGAGCGAGCCGATGTAGACGACCAGCAGGCCGAGGGCGAACAGGACCAGCATCCCGGTCGCGCCGACACTGCCGACGGCGTCACCGGCATTGGCGGCGGCGCTCTGTCCGGAGGCCTGACCAGCGGCTGCTGCGGCGTTACTGGGGCGTGGCGTTGGTGCCGCGGTGCTGCTCAGAGCCACCGCAAGGAGAACTGCCACGCTCATGGCATCAAGAATTCGGTAGTAGTGGGCGGCAAGAAACACATCCGTTCAGGGTGGCGTGCGTCACGCCGAGTTGGCCAGTGTTTTATTTAAAGATGTGGATAAGTTCGGCGTGTTGTGGCCTGAGTTGGCTACAGAGGAGCTAACTGGCCGACTGCTTGTAGGGTTACGGCCGTGACTGACGCGCCGATCGGCATCTTCGATTCAGGCTTCGGCGGCCTCACCGTGGCCCGCGCCGTACTGGACCAGCTGCCACACGAGCCGATCCTGTATCTCGGCGACACCGCCCGCCAGCCGTACGGTCCCAAGCCCATCGCCGAAGTCCGCGAATACGCCCTGGAATGTCTTGACCATCTGGTCGAATCCGGCGTCAAGGCCCTGGTGATCGCCTGCAACTCGGCCTCCGCGGCCATGTTGCGCGACGCCCGCGAGCGGTACGACGTACCCGTGGTCGAGGTGATCCTGCCCGCGGCCCGCCGCGCGGTCGCCGCCACCCGCAACAGCCGGGTCGCCGTCATCTGCACCCAGGCCACGGCCACTTCGATGGCCTACGATGACGCGTTCGCCGCGGCGCCGCAGATCGACCTGATCACCGAGGCCTGCCCGAAGTTCGTGCCGTTCGTCGAGGCCGGGGTGACATCCGGGCCGGAACTGCTCGCGGCCGCCCACGAGTACCTGGATCCGCTGGTCGAGGCGGGCGTGGACACGTTGATCCTCGGCTGCACGCACTACCCGCTGCTCACGGGTGTCATCTCGTACGTGATCGGCGACAACGTCACGCTGGTCAGCAGCGCGGAGGAGTGCGCCAAGGACGTTTATGCCGTGCTCACCCGGCACGGCCTGCTCCGCGATCCAGGCCTGCCCGAGCCGAAGCACCGGTTCGTCACCACGGGTGACCCGGCGGAGTTCACCGCGATCGGCGCGCGCTTCCTCGGCCCGGTCATCACCGGCGCCGACCAGTTCGCCTGGATCCGCTAGCCGTCCATCCGCTAGCCGTCTATCCGCTAGCCGTCTATCCGCTAGCCGTCCATCCGCTTGGCGGCTGGTCGTTTGGCCGGTTGGCACAGGTCTGGGGCGGTGTCGATGTGATGTCGGCCTCGACGTGGTGTTCGTACGCACGGGGCGACCCGTCGGTAATGTGGCGAATGTGCAGCTCACCGTGATCGGATGCTCGGGCTCGGTGCCCGGTCCGGACTCGCCCGCGTCGTCGTACCTGCTCAGCGCGGACGGGTTCAACCTGGTGCTGGATCTCGGCCTGGGCGCGTTCGGGGCGCTGCAGCGGCATATCCCGGTCAGCGGGATCGGAGCCATCGGGCTGTCCCACCTACACCCGGACCACTGCATGGACCTCTGCGGGCTGTACGTCGCCACCAAGTACTCCCCGGCCGCGCCGCTGCCCAAGATCCCGGTCTACGGCCCAGCGGGTACGGCGGCTCGGATGGCCCAGGCGTACGACCTGCCGGAAGACCCGGGGATGACCGAGCAACTCGCGTTTACGACGTGGAGCCCGGTGCAGGAGGTTGGGCCGTTCGTAGTCCGTACCGCCGCCGTAATCCACCCGGTCCCGGCGTACGCGATCCGCGTCGAACATGAAGGCCGTTCGCTCGTCTACTCGGGCGATACCGGTCCTGCCGCGGCTCTAGTCGAGCTAGCCCGCGGGGCCGACGTACTGCTGTGTGAGGCGGCTCTACGCGACGAGGACCCGGCCAACCCGCCAGAGCTGCACCTGACGGCCTCAGAGGCGGGAGAGCACGCGCAGCGGGCTGGAGTGGGCCGGTTGATCGTGACGCACGTACCGCCGTGGTTCGACCGGCGGGCGCAGGCCAGGGCGGCTGCGAAGACCTTCGCGGGGGAGATCCTCACAGCCGCACCCGATGCCGTCTACGACATCTAGGCGGTCTGACCTCGTTCGAAGTACGCGACCAGCTCAGGATCGAGAGCCGGTACGTCGACCGGGTTGCCGTTGTCGCGCAGTGAGACCGTCGCGGCATGTCCCGCGGCCACGGCGGTCCGGGCGGCGATCGGCGAGGTGAGGGTGGGAGAGCCGTCGCGGACGAACGTGAGGAACTCGTTCACCAGTCGGGGGTCCGCGCCCGCGTGGCCGCCGTCGGCCGTCGGGATCTCGATCACCTCGTCAGCGTCCTCGCGATAACCCGAGCGGCGAGAGTTCCAGACCTTCACCACACCGCCCGGGCCGTCGCCGAAGTTCTCCAGCCGGCCCGCCGTACCGATGACGGTGTAGTTGCGCCAGTAGTCCGGTGTGAAGTGGCACTGCTGGTAGGTCAGGTAGGCGCCGTTGTCGAGTTGCAGGTTGGCCATGCTGAGGTCCTCGACGTCCATCACCGGCGCGAGGCCCTTCTGCTCCAGCGGCGGCCAGTTCGCCTCGTCGACGAATTCGTCGAACCTCTGGCCGGTCCGGTCCATCCGGTCGGAAATCCCGCCGTACACGACCAGTTCGCCGAAGGCGCTCGCCCGCGTGGTGTAGCCGCCGGCCAGCCAGTGCATCACGTCGATGTCGTGCGCGCCCTTCTGCAGCAGCAGGCTGGTCGTCTTCGAACGGTCGGCGTGCCAGTCCTTGAAGTAGAAGTCGCCACCGTGCCCGACGAAGTGGCGGCACCAGATCGCTTTCACCTCACCGATCGCACCGGCCAGGATCTGCTCGCGCATGATCTGCACGACCGGCATGTGCCGCATGTTGTGACCGACGTACAGCCGGGCGCCGGTACGACGGGCCGCCTCGAGCACCCGGTCGCAGCCCTCGGTGGTGATCGCCAGCGGCTTCTCCACGAAGACCGCGACACCGGCTTCGAGGAAGTCGATCGCCGGCTCTTCATGGAGGTGGTCCGGTGTGGTGAGGAAGACCGCGTCCAGGCCCAGTTCGAGCAGCTCCCGGTGATCGGCGTACGCCTTGGCGGCCGGGAACTGCTTCAGCCCGGTCTCCCGGCAGGACTCGACCGGGTCACAGACCGCCACCACCTGAACGTTCTCGCCCGGGCGGTCGGCGTACTGAGCGATCTTGCTACGGGCACCGAGCCCGACCACACCTAGCCTCATCCGGCCCTCCGAAATGCTTGTTTGTGTTCATCCAGCCTATGTCTGCGCAGTTGTGGTCGGCAATCGGGATCGTTGGCCGGACGTTGTCCCAGCCGTCATCCGCGCTTCGGCGCCGTGGCGGGCGACGGTGTCACCGTGGCTGAATGTGAACCTCCACTATGTGGCACTGGGTGACTCCACCACCGTGGGTGTGGGAGATCCCCTGGCGGGTTGTGCGGTTCGACTTTCCGGTGCCGGAGCGGTACCCGGGCAAGGCTGGCGAGGCTGGGCCTCGCTGCTGGCCGAATCCCTGGGCAGCTCCCACCGTGTGACGTTTTCCAATGTCGCCACCAGCGGGGCCACGGCGCCGTACGTGGCCCGCGAGCAACTGCCGACGACGGGGACCGGGCGGATCGACCTGGCCTCGCTCATCGTCGGCGTCAACGACACCATGCGCTCCAGCTTCGACCCGATCGAGATCCGCGACAGCCTGCAGGAATGCGCCGAGCGCCTGACCGCCCGTGGCGCGTTACTGCTGACGGTGCGCTTCCACGATCACGGCCAGGTCTTCGGGTTGCCGGCCTGGCTCCGCCGTCCGCTGTGGCGCCGGATCGAGCAGGTGAACTTCCTGTACGACGATCTGGTCGCGTCGTACGGCGGTATCCGGATCGACCTGGCGGAACGGCCCGAGGTCTACCAGCGCGACTTCTGGAGCGTCGACCGGCTCCACCCGGGGGAGCGCGGGCACCGCCGGCTGGCCCGTTCGTTCGCGGACGAGCTGGTCGCGCGAGGCCTGCCCATCGACGTACTCCCGGGGTTGGAAAGCGACGCCGGGTATGCGCCTTCCAGGTGGTCCGACGCCGTCTGGATGGTCCGCGAAGGCATCCCCTGGGTAGGCCGAAGAGCCGGAGACCTGATGCCCTGGGCCGCGCGCATGATGGTTGGGCATAGGGTTTCCGCATGGCCCGTATCGATGGACGTACGCCGGAGCAGCTCCGGCCCGTGACCTTGACCCGACGATGGCTGGATCACGCCGAGGGCTCGGTCCTGGTGGAGTTCGGCCGGACCCGGGTGCTCTGCGCGGCCAGCGTGACCGAAGGCGTACCGCGCTGGCGCAAGGGTTCCGGCCTCGGCTGGGTTTCCGCCGAGTACGCGATGTTGCCGCGTGCAACCAACACCCGGTCGGACCGGGAGTCCGTGAAGGGCAAGGTCGGCGGCCGTACGCAGGAGATCTCCCGGCTGATCGGGCGTTCGCTGCGCGCGGTGATCGACTACAAGGCCCTCGGTGAGAACACGATCGTGCTGGACTGCGACGTTCTGCAGGCCGATGGTGGTACCCGGACCGCCGCGATCACCGGCGCGTACGTCGCGCTCGCGGACGCCGTCTCGTACCTGCGTGATCGCAAGGCGCTGAAGGGTGAGCCGCTGAAGGGCTCGGTGGCGGCGGTTTCCGTCGGCATCATCGACGGCGCTCCGATGCTCGACCTGTGCTACGAGGAGGACGTGCGGGCCGAGACCGACATGAACCTGGTGCTGACCGGGGACGGCAAGTTCGTCGAGGTGCAGGGCACGGCCGAGGGTGAGCCGTTCGACCGCAAGCTGCTCGACGGCCTGCTGGAGCTCGGTGCCGCCGGAGTGGCCGACCTGACCAAGATCCAGCAGGAGGCCCTGGCGTGAGCAAGATCCTGCTCGCCTCGAACAACGCGAAGAAGCTCGCCGAACTGCGTCGCATCCTCGAGCCGATCGTGCCGGGCATCGAGGTCCTCGGCCTGGGCGACGTCGACCCGTACGAGGAGCCGGCCGAGACCGAACCGACGTTCGAGGGCAACGCGTTGCTGAAGGCCCGCGTGGCCGTCGCCAAGACGGGCCTGCCGGCACTGGCCGACGACTCCGGCATCTGCGTCGACGCGCTGAACGGGATGCCCGGCGTGCTTTCCGCGCGCTGGAGTGGTCCCGCGAAGGACAACCACGCGAACAACCTGCTGCTGTTGGGGCAGCTGGAAGACGTTCCGGACGAGCGGCGTGGTGCCGCCTTCGTTGCGGCCGTCGCGTTCGTACAGCCCAATGGCGAGGAGCACGTCGTTCGCGGCGAGGCCCGTGGGTCGGTGATTCGCGAGCTGCGCGGATCCGGCGGCTTCGGGTACGACGTACTGTTCGTGCCCGAGGGCTATGACCGGACCACGGCCGAGCTCTCGGTCGAAGAGAAGGACGCGATCTCGCATCGCGGTAAGTCCCTGCGGGAGATCGCCCCGCTGATCGCGAAGGCGCTGAGCTGACATGTTGTTCCAAGGCACCGACGTCCTGGGCGTCGAATCCGGCGAGATCACCGTCGCCTACCGGCGCTGGGCCGAGCCCCGCGTCGTACCGGGCCGCGTCTACCGCACCAACGCCGGCCGGATCGAGATCGAGGCCATCAGCCAGGTCAATCCCGACCTGATCGTCGACGCCGACATCACCGGCACCGGCCGCGAGAACGCCCGCGACATCCGCCGCCGCCTCCGCGGCGACGAGTCCCTGCCGACCTGGCGCATCGTCTTCCACCTGGTCGAAGGCCCTGACCCCCGCGAAGAACTCGCCAACACCACAACCTTCTCGCCCGAGGACCTGACCGACCTCCAGGCCAGCCTCGACGGCCTCGACGCCCGAAGCGCCCACGGCCCCTGGACCCTGGCTTACCTCCGCCTGATCGAGGCCAAGCCCAACGTCAAGGCGTCCGTCCTAGCCGAAGAAGTAGGCCGCGAAGTCCAGCCCTTCAAATCCGACATCCGCAAACTAAAAAACCTTGGCCTGACCTTCAGCCTGGAAAAGGGCTACACCCTGACCCCCCGAGCCGAGTCCTACCTCAAAACCCTGAGCTAAACCTCCACCTCTACTGACGGCGATTGGACACATTTAGCCAATCCAATTGACCGGTGAAGCGGCGAATGCGCGTGGTAAGAGTTAGTGCCGAAGCTCAGGAGGTCTTAGGGCAAGACTTCCTGAGTACTGTCACAGCGTCCGACCGGTATCCCCCGCTGCGCGAGGTGGTGGAGGCGGGTTGGGTGCTTGATGAAGGCGCCAGCCTCTTGGGTGACCTTTCGCGAGTCGTACTTCGGCTACAGGGCGTGCTTCGTTGGCATCGGCATCTACGAATCCGCAGTCAACGGACGCGGGATCCCCGATCTCGACCTTGCTTGGCGCAGCTACCGAGCAGGTGGAGGTTCTCATGCGGAGAGGAATCGCATTCGCCCGGGACGCGCTCGAAGCGGCCAGCGCGCTGCCATGGGCCCCGCCGCTCCTCGCGCGCATTTCGTCGGCACCGGTGCTGATGGATCCTGATACCTACACCGGATACGTCACCTTCGTCTCACAGAAATTCGCCAACGAAATGGCGCTAGGCGAAAACGCGCGCCTACCCGGAATTCAAAATCGTGCTGTCCACCGACGACATACAGCAATGGGCAGGACCGACACCTTGAGCAGAAGGCATTCGCGGCTCCTCGTCACGCCAGCAGTACAGATCGGCGACATCTGGTCAGCGTGTAGTACTCCGAAGCGGTGCACCATCGGAGGCCTCGTCGAACTTGCAGTCGCCGAGCAGGAGGCGCGTTGGGCATCGGGAATCTGGAGGGAGCCCGTCGGCGCACGCCGGTCTGGTGGGCTCCCATCTATCTAGCACGACTTGACATGGCAGGACCACGTGCAACCGATGTAGATCGACTTTGATTACCAGGCGTTACGGACGTGGGCGCGGCTGAGCCTGAAAAGCGACTACTCTGCGCTACTCATACATTCATTGTATGGGCCGTTGTATGTTCCGATCCCGTCACAGCTCCGACACAGTTGGTCAGCGATGTACTGACCTTCTGACGGTGGGGTGGGTGGGGAATGAGCGTATGGCGATCTGATGCCGTCTTTGCGCAGTGGGGGAGGCGACCCAAAGCATGGGCCGTGACGGCGGCCCTCGCGGTGTTGGTGGCAGGCGTTCCGGAAGGGCAAGCGGTAGCGGCACCGAAAGCTACCGGCGCCTCGGTGGTCACGACCGAGATGCAAGCCTCCGAGCGTGCAGCGGCCACCGGTCAGCCGGTGGAGATCATGGCCCGGCGTACAGAGCGGTCGCAGCTGTTCGCCAATCCCAGCGGCACGTTCACTCTCGAGCAGTCGACTCTACCGATGCGCGTTGAAACCGCCGAAGGTTGGCGAGATCTGGATCCAACCCTTGCGCGTGGCTCGGACGGACTCGTCCGGCCAAAGGCGACGGCCGTCGGCATGGTTTTCTCGGGCGGAGGGACATCCCCCTCTGGTGACGCTCACCGAGGAGGGTAAGACCCTCAGCTTGCGCTGGCCGACGGCGCTTCCCGCGCCGGTGGTCGAAGACGACAGCCTCACGTATCACTCCGTGCTGCCGGACGTTGACCTCAAGATCTCGGTGTTTCCGAATCACTTCACGCAGGTTCTGGTCGTGCATACCCCAGCGGCAGCGAAGCAAGAGGGACTCGACCAGGTATCAATGGCAGTCGACGCGCCGGATCTAGATCTGAAGCGCACCGCGAACGGCGGAATCAACGCTGTCGACGAATTCGGTAACACGGTCTTCGAGGCGCCGACGCCGATCATGTGGGACTCCCGGGGCAATGGTGCGGCAGACGGGCCGGGCGGAGACGACCGAACCGAAAGTCCTGTCACGGGTGACAAGGTCGCCAAGATGGCCGTGGAACTCAAAGCAGGGCACCTCTCAGTCAAGCCGTCAGAGATGCTGATCAACGACCCGGCCGCTGTCTATCCGCTGCACGTCGATCCTGGTTTCACGGGCGTGCCAGCCGGCCACGCGATGATCGATAGGGCGTATCCGTCATCGTCGTACTGGAACTGGGCAGACGATCAAAGCGTGGGTTATCAGAACTTCGACGCCTGGAGCCACAAGCGCCTGATGTACTCGTTCTACATCGCGAAGATCGCCGGGACGGACGTCACTCGCGCGGTCTTCCGCGCTAATCAGGTCTATTCGGCGAGCTGCACCTCAAGCGAGATCCAGGCATGGGAGACGAGCCGATTCACTTCAACGGCAACCTGGAGCAACGCGAGCGGCTCCGGTATGTGGCTGCGCAAGGTCGCGAGCGCGGTCACCCCAGGCAGCGGTCGTTCAGGATGCGAGTCGGGCCGTGTAACGGAGTTCAGTGTTACCAACCTGCTGAACGAGCGCGTTGGTCTCCGCGCGAACTACGCTTACTTGGGCTTACGCGCTGCCGATGAATCGAACCCCATGGTGTGGAAGCGGTTCACTGCGAACGCCACCCTCGGCATCGAATACAACACCCCTCCGGATCAGCCGACTGCGAACGACCTCACGATCGGGATGGGAAACACCGAGCTGCCTTGTGTTACCTCGGGAACCAACTACCCCACCACGGGGGCGAAGCCAACACCGCTGAAGGCGTACCTGACGGATAAAGATGGTCCCAGTGGTGACCTCGTCACCGGCATCTTCGAAGTCTGGGAGCCGGGCGGTGCACGGAAATTCGCCGGTTTCAGTGAGAAACTCCCACCGGGCCGCGACTTCTCGCCGATCAACGAGGTCCATCTGCTGGACGGCGTCTACTGGTGGCATGCCCGCGTCACCGATGACACGTCAGTCAGTGCATGGTCGCCGCCCTGCTACTTCAGGGTCGACAACTCGGTGCCACCAGGTCCTATCCCGAAGCTGATTACCCCAGCAGAAGACTGCCCGGAGGTGCCGGACGACGAACCGAAGATCGTGGGTCCGTGCTACCGAATCGGGCAAAGCATCACCTTTGACATCATTGCCAGAGTGGAACTGGCCAGCCAGTTCGCTTGGAGCGTCAACACGCCAGAAATAGCCTCGGTGGCCGCGCCTTTGGACGGAGGCGAACGTGCGAGGGTGACCACTGCGCTGACGAACTTCGGTCCGACCAGGATCTACGTGTGGGCCAAGGACAAGGCCGGGCACTGGAGCCCGTACAGCTATGTCAGCCTCTACATCATCGACTCCACTCGTACCGGCGGATGGAGAATCGACGAAGGCCAAGGCTCAACTCTCAATGACACCCTCGGCTCCAGCCCGAATACCCCGCTGATCAACGTTCCGAGTGTGACGTGGGGATCGGGCGACAACGCGGCGGTTGTGCCGACCGATCGTGCCGTGATCATGAACGGCGCGACCGATGGAACAGGTAGCACGTCGGTGACGACCGCGAAGGACATCGTCAACACGTCGCAGAGTTTCGCGGTGTCGACCCGCCTCAAGCTGAGCTCTGCCTATCTGACCCGTCAGGTCGCCGTGAGTGAGGATCGCGCGAGTGTCAGCGGGTTCACCCTGGGCATCCATAGCCAAACCGCTGACGACGGTGACCGAACGGTGCTGTGGCAATTCTGCATGGCCGACCCATCCAGTCCAACGAGCGAATTCTGCGCCTATGGGCGCCGGGGCTACGACGGCGACTGGACCCATCTGGCTGGTGTCTACAGCGGTGCGAGCAGGCGTCTCGAGCTCTATCTCGACGGTGTTCTGATCGGCACCCGAGTTATCAACTGGACCACGAAGCCGGCGATCGACGGAGACGGAAGCTTCAGGATCGGGCGATCGGTCGTCGCGAGTACGGCGAAGAACTACATGCGCGGCTATATCGACGATGTCAACGTCTTCAACGGCTATGTCAACAATCACACCATCTTTCGTCTCTACAAAGAAAAGTGACCGGGCGCGTGCACCGATCGGAGCCATATATGAAAAGGAAGACGAGAGGGCTGGTGTCCGCGCTGGCCATCGCGGTAGCGGCGAGCCTGGTGCTGAGCATCAACGGTCAGGCTATTCCGGACGCGGCCGCAGATCCGGTCCGTCCGACCGGCCCGCCCACGCAGGAGATGGAAAGCACTCCAGGTAGCACTGAGCGTCCGGTTGGCAACCAGTTGCCCAGGCCGGCGCTGGCTGATGGTCCGGTGCGTGCACCGAGGTGGCCAGGGGCGGCCAAGGCGACGATAGCCGCAGCCTCGCTGTCCAGAGGCGTGGTTCAAAAAGTTGGTGTCTCGCCCGTGTCGGTCGGGCTGGCTCCCGCCTCACGGGCGGCAGAGGCAAGGCCGCTCACCGTCAGAATCCTGCCACAGGAGGAGTCGCAGCGCCTGGGCGTCGCCGGCTTGGTTTTCGCGATGACTGCACCTCGGCCGACGGGAGGCGGCGCCGATTCCTTGAAGACCAAAGTACGCGTCGACTACTCGGCTTTCGCGCACGCTTACGGAGGTGACTGGGGGTCAAGGCTGCAGTTGGTCAGTCTCTCGTGCTCGGTGAAGGGTTGTTCGCCGGCTGGGATCGCGAGGGATGCGAACAACAACGTCAAGGCAGGACAGATCGAAGGAGAACTGGACCTGCAGCAGGCAGACTCGTCAGCTGTTTCCCAGGAGAGTCTCTTCGCTGTCACGGCGGAGGCCTCCGGGCCCAATGGGACCTACAAAGCGACCTCGTTGGTGCCATCGGCAACGTGGCAGGTAAGTCCCCAGACCGGCGAATTCAACTGGAGTTACCCGCTCAGAGTTCCTCCCATCTCGGCTGGTCCGACGCCGGAGTTGTCCATCGGCTATTCGTCTGGCTCGGTCGACGGACAGGTTGCCTCCACCAACAATCAGACGTCGTGGCTGGGGCAGGGGCATCAACTCGAGCCCGGCTTCATCGAGCGAAAGTTCGTCTCCTGTATCGACGACATGGATGGCGGCAACAACAGCGAGAAGACCGGTGATCTGTGCTGGAAGACCGGCGCAAACGGAAAATTGGTCGAAGGGCTGGTGCTGTCCCTAGGTGGGCGGTCCAGCGAGATCATCAAGGTGAGCGTTCCGGCCGGCCAGCCGGAAAAGTGGAAGCTGCGCGATGACGACGGCTCGTCGCTCACGCGGGTGCCTACCTCCGAGAACGGCGTGCTCGATGGTGAGCACTGGGTGCTCACCACATCGGAAGGTACGAAGTACTTCTTCGGACTCAATCCAGTAGCTTACGCACCCGCACGCACCAACTCGGTTCTGACGGTTCCGGTCTTCGGTAATCACGATGGGGAGCCGTGTCATGCACCGACGTTCGCCGCATCGTTCTGCCAGCAGCAGTACCGCTGGAATGTTGATCAAGTGGTCGACCTGAGCGGCAATATCATGACCTACCGCTACATTCTCGAGAACAACTACTACGGGCGCAACAACAATGATGCGGTCTCGCAGTATCAACGCGCCTCGTACTTGTCTTCGATCGAGTACGGTGAGCGCCGCGGCGAAGAGACCGAAGGGGTGCCTCCGGTCTGGGTCTCGTTCAATACCTACGAGCGATGCACAACGAGTGAGACTGTCTGCACCGGACCGCTGAACGCATCCACCGCATCGCACTGGCCGGACGTGCCTGCGGATCAGATCTGCTCGTCAGCCACAACTTGCCCCGACAACAAGTCGCCTTCGTTCTTCACCCGCAAGCGGCTGATCTCGCTCACCACGAATGTGTGGCAAGGCGCGATTCGCGCGGTTGACACCTGGTCCTTCTCGCACACGTTCCCTGCCACGGGTGACGGAACAGCGCGATCCCTGTGGCTATCCACGATCACTCACAAGGGAAACGTCGGCGAACCTCCGGTATCGAACCCACCCGTCATCTTCCGGGGCGTGGAGATGGACAACCGCGTCGACAACATCCGTGACGGCGCGGCAGAGATGAAGAAGTACCGGGTGAACTCGATTCAAAGCGAGACGGGTTCGCTGATTACTGTCAACTATCTACCTGCTCACTGCACTCCCACTTCAAAGCCGATTCACCCTTCAAGCAATGGTATGCGCTGCATGCCGGTGATTTGGGTAAAGCCGCTGACGAATGTCAAAAGTCTTGACTACTTCCACAAGTATCCAGTCAGTCAGGTCAATGAGACTGACGACGTGACCGATGCACCTATCAAGCGGACAACGTACGAGTATGTCGGCGCGGCGGCCTGGCGCTTCGATCGCAATGACCTGGCAGAGATGTCAGATCGCACCTGGGGCGACTGGCGCGGGTACCAGACCGTCAACGTCAAGGTGGGTCTGCCGGGGGCGCAAACCCATACGAGATACACCTACTTCCGCGGTATGCACGCGGACCGCACGATGGACGGCGGGGCGAAGACGGTTGTTGTGGCCGACTCGACGGCGACGGAACACCTGGACCTCGAGCGGCTCAACGGCTTCGTGCGTGAAGAGATCAAGTACAACGGCGCTGGCGGTGAGGAAGTCACAGGGACGATCAGCACCCCATGGATAAGTGCGTCCACCGGCAGCGACGGCAAGAGCAGTGCCACGCTGCTCGGCACGAAGAAGACAGTCACGCGGACGCGGCTCGGTGAAAACCTCTACCGGACCACCGAAACGAACACCGAATTCGACAATATGGGTCTGCCGGTCGAGATCGACGACCGAGGAGACGTGGCAAATCCGACCGACAACCGATGCAAGCGGATTGTCTATGCACGCAATGATGCCTTGGCGATCTTCTCGCCGGTCCGTCGGGAGGAGGTGGTCTCCGTCGGCTGTGAGATTACGCCCGACCGCGCCAACGATCTTGTTTCCGACGTGCGTACCTATTACGACGGCCAGAGTGATCTCAACGCTGAACCCACCCGCGGCCTGGTCACCAAAATCGACGCCGCCAGTGAATGGGTTGGCGGGGCACCGGTGATGAAACAACGGAGCCGGGTCACCCACGACGAACTGGGTCGCGTGAAGGACACGTACGACGGCCTGAACCGCCTGATCAGTGGAGTGGACTACACGCCTGCCAGCGGCAGCTTGGTCACGGCCACGGTAACTACGAACGCCGCAGGGCACACGACTTCGCAGACGCTGGATCCCGCCTGGGGGCAAGCGAGAACCTCGATCGACGCCAATGGGCGCCGTACGGACATGAGCTACGACCCGCTGGGGCGGCTGACGGCCGTCTGGCTGCCTGATCGCTCTAGGAGCAGCGGTCATAACGCTTCGATGGCATTCGGTTACAAGCTCTCCCAGAGCTCGCCGAACGTCGTCACCACAAAGACTTTGCTGCCCAGCGGAGGGTACAAGACGTCGAAGACCTTGTTCGACGGCTTCCTCCGCGAGCGCCAGACTCAGACGACCTCGGCGACCGGGGTTGGCCGGATCCTGGCAGACACGCGCTACAACAACCGCGGCGAGAAGTATGCGCAGTCACGTCCGTACTACGACTCCAGTGTGAACGGCGCGACCGATTCGGTGTTCTATGTGAACGAGGCGGACATCCCTGCGGAGACGGTGTTCGCCTACGACGGGGCCAGCCGCCCAACCGCAGAAGCCTTCCAGCTGCGGAACGTCGAGAAATGGCGCACGAGCACCTACTACGGTGGCAGTTTCATCGCCGTGACGCCGCCAGGTGGTGGCACTCCGACGGCGACCATCTTTGACGCTCGTGATCGCAAGGTCGAGCTTCGTCAGTACAACGGTCCGGTACTCAGCGATTCGTTCAACGCGACCAAGTATTCGTATACCAATGGCAGCGAACTCCAAACGATCACAGACGCGCGCGGCAGCGTCTGGCGCTATGAGTACGACCTTCTAGGTCGCAAGACGAAAACAACTGACCCAGACACCGGGATCAGCGAAACCATCTATGACGATGCGGACCGGGTCGTGTCGACTCGGGATGCACGAGGTGTCGTTCTCCATACGAGCTACGACGGACTGAACCGCGCGATCGCGGTGCGTGAGACGTCCTCGACAGGTCCACTGCGGGCGACCTGGATCTACGACACCTTGGCTAAGGGCCACCTGACTTCCTCTACCCGCCACGCCAACGGCGCGGCCTACAAGACGGCGGTCACCGGATACGACACGATGTACCGGCCCAAGGGGAGCTCGGTGGTGATTCCAGCTGTGGAGGGCAAGCTGGCTGGCTCCTATGCCGAGTCGATGAGCTATCTGACGGATGGCAGCATCAACACGCATCAGCTCCCGGTCGCTCCAGGTCTGCCTGCGGAGACGCTCGAACACCGGTACAACGCATCGGGTATGCCCTACCAGCTCGGTGGATACGGGGCCTACGTCGCCGGTACGACGTACATGGCCGATGGTCGGCCCGTGCAGTACGACGTCGGTCCGACGGTCGGTCGGGCGGCTTGGCAGACGTTCACCTACGAAACGGGGACAGATCGACTGGCGACGTGGAAGGTGAACCGGGAGAACCTCGGTGGTGAAGAGCTTTTCGCCTACACCTACGACAACGCCGGTAACGTGAGGTCGCTGACTCAGACAGGCTACGGAGCTGTCGATCGCCAATGCTTCACAACGGACTTCCTGCGACGGGTGGCGGAAGCGTGGACTTCGGCAGACGAGACTTGCGCCACTCCCGATATCACCAAGCTCGGCGGGCCGGCGCCGTACTGGCATTCCTATCGGTACAGCGCTGCCGGCGACCGAACAAGCCAGGTGGAGCACCGAACGACTGGTGGCAACATCACCCGCACCTACACCTACCCGGTTGCGTCTGATCCGCGGCCGCACGGGGTTACGCGGGTAACCAGTGCTGTCGGAACTGCGACCCCGACGGTCAATACATATGGATACGACGTTGCCGGGAACTTGGCGAGTCGGTCCGAGAACGGTGCAGCTGACACCTTCGCCTGGGACAAGGAAGGCCACCTGGAGAAGGTCGCGGGCTCTGTAGGAGAGACGACTTTCGTTTACACAGCTGACGGTGATCGCCTGGTACGACGGGATCCGAAGGGGGCGACCCTCTATGTCGGGTCGACCGAGATCCGGTGGGACAAGGCCAGCAACTCGGTTTCGAGCACAAGGTTCTACCAGTTCGGTGGCAAGACGCTCGCCCAGCGAACCAGTGCGACCGAGGCCGATCTGGTCTTTGCCGACCACCACGGCACCGGCCAGATCAACGTGGAGGCGTACACCGGCGCGTACTCCCGCAGACGCGTTGATCTCTTCGGCAACGTTCGGCAGGTGGGTGGCCCTTGGGGCCTGTCCACTCGTGGGTTCGTGAATGGCGTCCTGGACGAAGCGACTCGACTCACCCACCTCGGCGCGCGCGAGTACGACTCGAAGCTCGGCCGGTTCATTTCGCCTGATCCGCTCATCGACGTTGATGAGCCGCAAGCTATGAACGCGTACGCGTATGGCAACAACAACCCGAACACATTCAGCGATCCCAGTGGCCTGATGTGGAACAACGACCCCGAGTTTGAGAGCAACTCGCACGGAGGCACCAGCGACCCGACGCATCCCAACTTCGGCAAGAAGGCAGCATCCCGGCCGCCACGGCTCAGGTACATCGTGGCGAAGAGCATCGGCTTGTCCTGGAATGCCAACGATTCTGAGATCGCCCGCAAATCGTCCCAGCTCGGCGTGCGCCACGAACTGATCGTCGTCAACGAGATCATCCGTGCCAATTTCCAGCGCCCACCGGGCTGGGTAATTACCGCCGGCAAGGTCGCCGGTGAGGTGACGCCCTTCAACGACGCGTACAACTGCGTAAACAACTTCGGATTCAAAACGTGCGGCCTCGGCGTCTTCTATCTCAACCCCGCTGCCAAGGGAGTCAAATGGGGCGCCAAATACGGCGACGACGTGCTCAAGTGGGCCGACGATGCAGTGGATGGTGGAAAGCAAGCCGGAAAGAAGTGCAGCTTCTCCGGCGAAACCGAAGTCCTGATGGCAGACGGAACGACGAAGCCACTGTCCCAGATCAAGATGGGGGATCAGGTCAAAGCCACTGATCCTGAGACCGGCGAGTCAGGCGGCCGTGCGGTCCTCGAGGTGTTCGTACACGAAGACACAGTGTTCGACCTTCGTATCGAGAGCGGGACCCTGGTCACGACGGAAGACCATCCCTTCTGGAACGCCACCGACGGTGCCTTCCAGCGCGCCGACCAGCTGGACCCCGGCGACAACCTCCTATCCAGCGACGGGAACAACGTCCGCGTGCGAGCGGCCATCACTAGCGCTCCAAGAGACACCACCGCGTACAACCTGAACGTCGACGATATCCACACGTACTATGTGCTGGCTGGACAGACTCCGGTCCTAGTTCACAACAGCAACTGCCCCGAAGGGCGCCTGTCGGACCCGCTACCGCCCGGAATGTCAAAAAGCATCGTAAATGCGTACGATGATATCAGGGCTGGTAATGGTGTTCCGCAGACGAACCCACTTACTGGTCGACAAAACGTATTCCAGGGTAGAGCGGTTCATGAGAAACGTTGGGCGGGTGCTTTGGAATTCCGGGTGCCGGGCAGTAAGGGAGATCAGACTCGGATCTTGATGAAGACTCTGCCCGATGGTCGCACGGTCATGGGGTGGACTAATGATCACTATCGAACCATAAAGCCATTTACTGCCCCGCACTTCCCTGACGCTGGGTGGTAGCAGCTTCTGAACCGCGTCAGTCGCCGTGGGGGGAGTCAAGCGCGACTCGCCCACGGCGAAGGGCAGCCCTTATTATAGGTGGCCGATAAAAATGCGAAGTACTGAAGAAGGCGTGTCCGTTCCGCTCTATCGACTGGTCGAAGAGGGGACAGGGGCGGTGTATGTCGAGGCGCACGACATTCGCGGGTTCTTCGTTGCGCCCGACGAGAGTGTGCCTGCGGAGGTGCTATTTCGCGCTGCCGTGCGCGGTCGCGCCGGTCGGGGCGATGAGCTTGCTGACGCGGAGCTGCAGGTGATTAACGTCGCGGGAGCGGTCATAGGGTCGTACTACATCGGACACGTTCAACTGAAGTCCGAGTCTGTGCCCGGGAATGCTGGCGAGATAGCGCAGATCTCTGCTTCGTTTGGTGGCTATGCTTTTCCCTATCCGGCGGCCGGTGAAATCTGGCGTCGCTGGGCCTCTGGCATTCCTGTGCAACGGGCAGAATGGGCGGCTCTGCCGGCCGGCGCTCATGGCAGTTGGTTGCATGTCGCGGCGACGGCTTGGTTCGAGACGGGGCGCAAAGCGATGCGATACGGCGCCGATGAGGTGGGTGTCATCAATTCCAGCCACCTTCGAAATGAGAGCAGCTTCTACTGCGAACTTGGCGAAGCGATCAATGGCCCTGGTGGATACTTCGGTGCGACGCTTGATGGGCTGGTGGACTGCCTTATCTCGTCCCAGAGGCCAGGTGCGCCGATCAGATTGGTCTGGCAGGACTTCATCACCGCTCAGGAGCGCTTGGGCGGCAAGATTATTGATCCTCTCGTCGAGACGCTACGAGAGTTCAATGTGGACTTGCTTCTCCGATAGAACCCTGCGTCGTTGATCCGGCCTTAACTTCCTCTGCCGACGTTGTCGGAATGTGGGGCCGGACAGGCTGCCGCGGTGCAAGCCGTCGGAATGGCTGCTGGAACGAGCAGGTGGTGCGATGGACTACCTGCGACCTGCCGGTTAACAAGGCTCCTAGGCGGTTGACTCGCTGAAGGAGGCAGTGAGTAACCAGTGCGAAGGACTGGTGTGCCAGAGAAGGGATTTGAACCCTCACGCCCGAAGGCACCGGCACCTAAAGCCGGCGTGTCTGCCGTTCCACCACTCTGGCTGGCCTCCACATCCTAGTGGTTGGCCTGGTGTGTCGGAGAACCGGTTGGGTGGGTGTTCAGACGCGTCCACTCGTGGGATTGACGAGGGGGGAGGCGCGGGTGCTGGTACGCGACCACTCGCCGCAGCGGCAGGGACCCGCTCGCCGCATTCGGCAGGGCCGGAGGGCCGGAGGGACCGGGGAGGCTTGGGAATGGGGAACGGCCCGCGCGCGGGGCGGCGGGCCGTTCGGGGGTGCGGTGGGTCAGCGGTTTTGGAGGGCGTCGATGAAGACGGCTTCGAGGTCGGCGGGGTTGCGGGCTACGTAGCTGCGGCCGCCGGTGGCTCGGGCCAGTTTGTCGAGTTCGGACTGGTCGGCGTCGGGGCCCATACCGAGGGCGATGATGCGGACCGGGCGGGCCGGGTCGCGCAGGCTCTGCAGGGTCTTGACGGCCTCGTCGAGGCTGATGCTGCCCGGGTCGTCGTTCTTGCCGTCGGTGAAGATCATGACGGCGTTGACGGCCTTCGGGTCGAAGCTGTCCTGGACCGTGCGGTACGCCGCGATGGCGGTGTCGTAGAGGCCTGTGCCGCCTTCGGCCTTGGTGCCCAGCTTGCGCAGTTCCGTGACCATCTGGATCCGCTGCGCCTGGGTCAGCTTGCGGATCGGGACCAGCGGCTGCCAGTCGAGTGGCTTGGCCGGCGGCTGCTTGGTCGAGAACGACCACAGGCCGAGCGCGGCGCTGTTCGGGAACAGGGCCAGGCCCTTCTCGGCGGCCGCGATGGTCAGGTCGATGCGGCGCTTACCGTTGCCGACCTTCTCGTTCATCGAGCCGGAGGTGTCGATCACCGCGATCGAGTGCGCCGACAGGGCGAGCGTGGCCCACTGCTGCAGGGTCTTCTCCACCACCTGGGGCTGCGGCTTGCCGAGCAGTTCGACCGCGCCGACACCTCGCCCGCCGGTCAGCGGCTCGAGCGTGCTGCCGCGGAAACCGGCCTTGTCGTTGCCCTCGACGGCGCCCGCGGAACGCAGTTGCTGGCCGAGCAGCTTGGCCGTCTCGGTGACGCGTTCCACGTCGTCCTTGGCGGTCACCACCAGCGGGTAGTCCAGCGTCAGCGTGCCGGTACCGGGCACGATCGCCTTCAGCCCGCTGTCCGGGTGGGCCTCCTGGAAGTTCACGAAGGCCTGCTCGGACGACGGTACGACGAGGTTGTCCGACTGCGCTGCCCGGGTGAAGAGGCCGTTGAGATCGGTGTAGGCCTTGGCCATCGAACCGTGCCGCTGCGCCAGCGGAACCAGAACCTGGGCCACCTGGTCTTCGGAGGACGACGTCTTGGCGACCTCGGACTTGACCGCGAGCAGGGCGGCGGCGCCGGTCGACGTACTCAGCGGGTCGAGCAGCGCGGGCGGCGCCTTGGAGAAGATGCCGAGCCAGGACGAGGTGTCCGCGAAGGTGCTCGAGGATCCGACCACCACCAGCGGGGACGTCGCCAGCGAGGGCACGGCCACGATCGGCAAGGACTGACCGTCGTCGGCGCGGGAGACCCACAGGGACGAGTCCGGCACCCACAGGTCCGGGATCTGCTCGTCACCGGCCGCGACGGCCTGCGCGACGGCGGCCGGGTGGGCGGCGTCGATGTTGAAGCTGGTGCACGGCGTGCGGCTGTCGTCGCGGCTGGTCAGCGCCTTGGCGGCGGACTCCAGCTGCGGCTTCAGTTCTGGGGTGGTGCTCAGCGACACCGTTACCGGGGTCTCGCAGTCGGTACTGGCCAGTGGTCCTTCGCCGGCGGCGTTCTCCGTGCCGAAGGACTTGATCATGAAGACGGCGCCCAGCGAAAGAACCATGGCGCCGACGATGGTGATCACCATCGTGCGACGATTCCGGTTACCCGATGTCACCGAAGCGCTGTGTCGTCCCATGCGGACGAGTACCTCCCTCCCGGAGCAGACTGCGGGCGCAGATTACCCGGTTTGCACTGGTCACGGCCAAGGTCGGCAAATGCGTCAATCGTCCACATCCGGACTTTGCCAGGACCAATGAATGGCTATGCGAGGGACTGAGTGCCTAATTCGACAAAATATATCACCCTGCGTAATTCCCCGGTGGGCACGCGGTGAGATGCGGTGTGACGCGAATCACAGTACCGAACCGGCATTTCGGCCGTTCGGTAACCCGGCGATCATGAAACGGTAGCCGGTTTTCCTCTTCAAACGTTTGTATGCCTACTCGCTGCTACCGAAGTCACGGGCCGAACTCGGTGCCCGAACTTCCAGGCGGCTCAGAGGCCGAACTCAGAGGCCGAGATCCCGGCGCAGTTTCGCGACGTGCCCGGTGGCCTTCACGTTGTACTGCGCGACCGCGATCTTGCCGTCGGCGTCGACCACGAAGGTGGACCGGATCACCCCGGTGACCTTCTTGCCGTACATCGTCTTCTCGCCGAACGCGCCGTACGCGAGCAGAACGGCCTTCTCCGTGTCGCTCAGCAGCGGAAAGGTGACACCGTCGCGGTCGCGGAACTTCGCCAGCTTCTCCGGCTTGTCCGGCGAGATGCCGAGTACGGCGTACCCGGCGGCCTGCAGGGAGTCGAGCGAGTCGCGGAAGTCGCAGGCCTGCTTCGTGCAGCCCGGCGTCATCGCGGCCGGGTAGAAGTAGATGATCACGTTCTTGCCGCGCAGATCGGTCAGGGAGACCTCATTGCCGTCCGCGTCGGGCAGCGTGAACTCCGGTGCGGCATCGCCAACGGACAGACGGTCGGACATGACTGACTCCCTCAAGATGTGACAGGTGGGACAGGCGAGGTGACTTGCACAGTCTGCCGTACGGGGGTGGAGTGGGTTCATGCGGGCAATGACCGTAGTACCGAAGACGCCGGATTCCGCCGCCGTGACGGACGTGGACGAGCCAGATCCGGCTGACGGGTCCGTACTGGTCGACGGCCTCCTCCTCGGCATCTGCGGCACGGACGTCGAGATAGCCGCCGGGGACTTCGGTAGCGGCCGAGGCGGCTCCGACTGGATGGTGCTCGGCCACGAGTCGCTTGGACGGGTGGTGTCGGCTCCACCCGGTTCAGGCTTCGCGGCGGGTGATCTCGTCGCCGGCGTTGTACGGCGGCCTGACCCGGAACCGTGCCCGGCGTGTGCCCGGGGCGACTGGGATTTCTGCCGGAACGGGCGGTACACCGAGCGCGGGATCAAAGAGGCCGACGGGTACGGCGCACAGCAGTGGCGGGTGGATCCGTACTTCGCCGTGAAGGTCCCACCCGAGCTGGGCCGCCTAGGCGTACTTACGGAGCCCGCCAGCATCTTGACGAAGGCCTGGGAGCAGGTGGACCAGGTGGGCGCCCGTTCCTGGTTTGAGCCGGAGCACGTGCTTGTCACCGGCGCAGGGCCTATCGGCCTCATGGCGGCCCTGATCGCCCAGCAGCGCGGGTACTACGTCCACGTGCTCGACCGGGCTACCGACGGTCCCAAGCCGCAACTGGTCAAGGACCTCGGCGGGGAGTACCTGAACGACTTGAGCGATCTGAAGGTCGTACCGGATGTCGTGATCGAAGCCACCGGCAACGGCAAGCTGGTCCTCGACTGCGCGGGACTGCTCGGCCCCGGCGGGATCATGTGCCTCACGGGCATCTCGCCCGGCACCGACACGATCGACGCGGCCATGGACCCGTTGACCAGGCAACTGGTCGTACGGAACGCCGCCATCGTCGGATCGGTCAACGCGGGCAAGCGGCACTACGCCCAGGCCGTCGACGTACTGGCCGCGGCGGATCCGCAGTGGCTCGGCAGGCTGATCACCCGGACGGTTTCGCTGGAGCGGTGGACCGAGGCGCTGGAGAAGGGCCCGGACGACATCAAGGTGGTCGTGGACCTGAGCGGCGAATCGCGACCGAAGTCATAGCCGACATGACCCGGCTCATTGAACCTGTGCTGGAACGACCTGCGAGGATGACGGTATGAGCAGCGACACGAGACCAACAGCGGCTCGGACCCCTGAGCAGATCGAGGCGGACATCGCGGCCACCCGTGCCCGGCTGGCCGCGACCGTCGACGAGTTGATGGACAAGGCCCACCCCAAGAACGTCGCGAAGCGCCAGGTCGAGCAGGCCAAGGCGCAGGTCTTCGACGTCGACGGCAATCTCCGTACCCAGAAGCTGGTCGCGGTGGGCGGTGCCGCCCTGGGCGTCATCGGCATCCTGCTGCTGATCCGCAAGCTGGTGAGCCGCCGGTGACGACTCGCAAGCGCGCGAACGACGACAAGCTGCCGATCCGGATGCTGCACGACCGCGTCCTGGTCGCGCTCGATCCCGAAGGCGGCGAGCGAAAGTCCTCCGCCGGCATTCTGATCCCGGCGACCGCTCAGATGGGCCGTCGGCTGGCCTGGGCCAAGGTCGTCGCGGTCGGCGCCAACGTGCGCACGGTGGAGGTCGACGACCGGGTGCTGTTCGACCCGGAGGACCGGGCTGAGGTCGAGGTCCGCGGTGACGACTACGTGCTGCTGCGCGAACGCGATCTGCACGCGGTCGCGGCCGGCCGCCTCGAAGACGGCCAGACCGGCCTCTACCTCTGACCACCTGGAGGCCCGGCATCGCCAGGCCGCCGAGAACCCGGGCTGACCAACGCAGCCCGGGCGTGGTGGTCCGAGCGATCAGAACGCGTTCGGGCCGAAGCGGAAGATCGCGACGAAGGCTGCCAGTACGAGCAGGACCACGTTCATCACCACCGGCTGGTATTCCTTGCGGCGCGCGTGCACGACGATCGCGCCGATCATCACGATCACCAGCCCGGTCGCGGCCAGCGGCACCAGGATCGGCGCGATGTCCAGTACGGCGGGCAGGATCAGGCCGATCGCTGCGAGCACCTCGAGTATCCCGATGGTTTTGATCAGGCCGGCCGGGAAGTCGACGGTCCAGCCCATTCTCGGGTCGGTGACCAGCTTTTCCTTGGACTGGGTCGCCTTGACCAAGCCCCCCATGAGGAAGATGGCGGCGAGCAGGCCGGCGGCGATCCAGAGCACGACATTCATGGCGTTTCCGCTTCTGCGAGAGAATTAATTGACGCTTCAAGTCAGAGCGTAGAGCGATTGACTTGAAGCGTCAACCATGACAGCTATGATGGCTGCATGTCCGAGTCATCCGAGATCGCCGCGCCGAACTGGCTGTCGCCCGATGAGCTGCGCGCGTGGATGACGCTGACCGCGGTGCTGATCAAGCTGCCGTCCGCGCTTGACGTGCAGCTGCAGCGAGACGCCGGCCTCAGTCATTTCGAGTATCTGGTTCTTGCCGGGCTCTCCGACGCGCCGGAGCGAATGCTGCCGATGAGCAGGCTCGCCTTGTTCGCGAACGGATCGCTGTCCCGGTTGTCCCACGTGGTGAAGCGGTTGGAGACGCGAGGCTGGATCCGGCGCAAACCGTCGGCCCAGGATGGCCGGATCACCATGGCCGAGCTGACCGACGAGGGATTCGCCAAGCTCGCGGCGAGCGCGCCTGGTCATGTCGAGGCGGCCCGCGGATACGTGATCGACGCCCTCACGCCCGAGCAGATCAGCCAGTTGCGGGAGATCGGCGAGGCGATTCTCGAGCGCGTCGACCCGGCGGAGAGTTGCCCGACCGTGCCAAAGGGGTAGCGGCCGACCGACCGGTCGTGCTTTTATGGGCGGGTGAGTAAAGGCGAGGCCACCCGGACGGCGGTGCTGCGCGAGGCCATGGCGATGGCCAGCACGGTCGGTTTTCGCGGCCTGACCATCGGCACGCTGGCGGATCGCACCGGGATGTCCAAGAGCGGCCTGTTCGCGCACTTCCGCTCCAAGGAGCAACTCCAGGTCGCCGTGCTCGATGCCGGCGCCCACTACTTCGCCGACGTGGTGGTCCGGCCGGCCGTCAAGGTGCCGCGCGGTGAGCCCCGCCTGCGCGCGTTGTTCGATCGGCTGCTGCGGTGGGACACCGGAGATCTCTCCCTGCCGGGCGGCTGTTTGTTCATGAAGACCTCCGCCGAGCTCGATGACGACACACCCAGTGCGGTCCGGGACCGGCTGGTCGAGACCGAGCGTGACTACATCGACACGCTGGCGGCGGTTTTCCGCACCGGGGTCAGCGAGGGGCACTTCGCTGCGGACGCCGATCCCGAGCAGTTCGCCTTCGATCTGGAGGGGGTACTGCTCGCCCACCATCGGGCCAGCCGATTGCTGGCCGATCCCAAGGCCGAGGACCGGGCCCGCGCCGCCTTCGAGGCACTGCTCCAGGCCCGCCGGCCCTGACCCCCTGTCACTCTCTCATCCCCTGAAGATCCCCATCCTGAGGAGCGCGGACGTGAGTTCAAAGAAAAGCACGAACGGTCGGTTTATTCTCCTGCGAGCCACCTTCCGCGCCCTGGAGTACGCCGCGCCCAGCGTCGGCGCGCGAATGCTGGACCGGGCCTGGTTCCGCCTGCCGGTGGTGCCGGAACACGTGCAGCGGCTTCGCGTCGAGCTACCACCTGGGACGCCGGTCGAGGCCGCGCTGAACGGCCGGACCGTTCGCGGTACGGCGTGGGGCTCCGGGCCGACGGTCTACCTCTTCCACGGCTGGGGTGGCTGGGCCTTGCAGCTGGCCGCGTTCGTTCCGCCGCTGCTCGAGTCGGGATTCCGCGTCATCGCGTTCGACGTACCGAGCCATGGCGCGTCCGATCCCGGCGAGTTCGGGCCTGGTACCTCGACGATGCCGGAGTTCGCCGACGCCCTGCGCGCGATGATCGCCGCGCACGGTCCGGCGTACGGCGTGGTGGCGCACTCCTTCGGCGCGGCGGCCACCACGTTGGCGCTCGCGGAGGGGTTGAGCGCGCGGCGGGTCGTCTACCTTTCGGCCGCGACGGACTTCGCGACCGCGCTCGGCCACTTCCGGCGCATGCTCGGGTTCGGCCCGCGGATCGAGCGGCGGTTCAGGCGGCGGTTCATCCGGCGGATCGGGCGGCCGCTGGAGACGTTCGAGGTGGTCCGCATCATCGACGAGCTGGTGGAGGAGCGGGATCTGCCGTCGCTGCTGGCCATTCATGACCGCGGTGATGCCGAAACGCCGTACACGGGCTCCGAGCAGATCGCCAAGGTCTGGCCGGGCGCCCGGCTCGAGCTCACGGCAGGGCTCGGGCACAACCGGATCCTGCGCGACCCGCTCGTCGTCCTGTCGGTGACGGACTTCCTGTCCACGGATCAGGCGGTCGCGGCGGCGGCGGAGCCGGCCCGGGAGACAATGCCGGGGTGACGGAAAAGACCTCCAGCCGGTTGCCCGACTTCCCGTGGGACAAGCTCGTCCCCTACAAGGAGAAGGCGGCCGCTCATCCCGACGGCATCGTGGACCTCTCCATCGGCAGTCCGGTGGACCCGGTCCCGCCACTGATCCGGACAGCGCTGGCTGAGGCGGCCGACGCCCCGGCGTACCCGACCACTCTCGGGACGTCGGTGGCGCGGCAGGCGGCGGTGGACTGGATGACCCGGCGCCTCGGCGTACCCGGGGTGGACCCGCAGCGCGGCGTACTGCCCGTGATCGGTACCAAGGAGCTGATCATGTTGCTGCCGACGCTGCTCGGCGTTGGCGCGGGTGACACCGTTCTGATCCCTGACCTGGCCTACCCGACGTACGAGGCCGGTGCCGCGCTTGCCCGGGCGACGAGCCTCCCGGTGACTACGCCGATCGGGTACGACGCGGGGCCCGTGCGGATCGCGTACCTCAATTCGCCGCGCAACCCGAGTGGGGAGATCACCTCCGCCGAGGAACTCCGCCAGGCGGTGGAGTGGGCCCGGGCGAACGACGTCCTACTGGTGAGCGACGAGTGCTACGCCGAGTTCGGGTGGGACGCGAAGCCCGCGTCGGTCCTGCACCCGGACATCTGCGGCGGCAGCCACGCGAACCTGCTGGCGGTCCACTCGCTCTCGAAGCGCTCGAACCTGGCAGGCTACCGCGCGGGCTTTGTCGCCGGGGACGAGCAGGTGGTCACGGAACTGCTGGCGGTTCGTAAGCACGCCGGTTTGATGGTGCCCGCGCCGATTCAGGCCGCGATGGCCGTCGCGTTCGCCGATGACGAGCATGTCGAGGAGCAGCGCGGGCGATACCTGCGTCGCCGCGAGGTGCTGCGCGAGGCGCTCACCGCCGCAGGCTGGGTGATCAGCCTGTCGCAAGGCGGGCTGTACCTGTGGGCCACGCACCCGTCGTACGACGCCTACGGGTCGGTCGCGGCCCTGGCGGAACTGGGGATTTTGGTCGCGCCGGGCGTCTTCTACGGTGCCGCGGGAGAGCGGCACGTGCGGGTGGCGCTGACCGGGACCGACGAGCGCGTGGACGCGGCGGCAAAACGTTTGGCCGGTTGATCCAACCTCTGGGCCCTGGCGTGCGTCTATGGAGTAGGCGGGGTTTCGAAATGTCGCGAACGCGTGTGACATCTTGATGCCGGGGGAACGTCTGTGTAGGTGACAGGCGTGGAGCCGCATGGCTCCGGGGGAGAAGGGTCTGAGCATGCTCAGGAAAACGGCCGGTGTTGCCACCGTGCTCATCGTGTTGCTCGGGGGAGCGCCGGCTGCCGCCGGACCATTGACGGACGAGCCGGCACCATCGGTGACGCCTTCATCAACGGCTGGCTCAACGCCTGCGTCCACGCCTGTCGTGTCGCCCTCGCCGACAACCTCGCCAACACCGGAGCCGAGACCATCGCCGACGCCTTCGCCGACGCCTTCGCCGACGCCTGAGCCGTCGCCGGTTGAGCCTGTCGAGCCGGTGGACCCCGAGCCGACGGTCGAGCCGGTCGCGCTCGGGCTGACGCTCGACCAGCCCGCGGCCCAGTGGGAGGACCGGGCGGTGACGCTGCGCGGACGGTTGTCCAGCGGTGCGTCCGGCTGGTTCATCTCGCTCTGGCAGAACACCAGCTCCGGTTGGGTTTTGCGCGGTAGTACCCGTACCACCACCGGCGGCGCGTACAGCATCACCCGAAGCTGGCCAACGCCCGGACGGCCGACGCTCCAGGCGGCCGTCGGCGCGTCCCGGTCCGGCGCGCTCGCGTTGTCACCCGTTCGCTATGGCACGATCAGCAACCGCTCGATCGCATTGGTCCGACCTTCTCCGGCGTACGTCGCCCTCACCGGGGTCGCCGTCACCGGCAAGGTCACTCCGGCCGAGGCTGGGCGCAAGGTGGTGCTCGACTACTCGGCCGGTAGTACCTGGCGGGCGCTGCGCACCGTCAGTATCGATGCCAAGGGCAACTTCCGGGCCGCCGTGCCGGACAACTACCCGCGCCGGTGGACCGTGCGGGCCCGGACGGTCGAGTCCGCCGCCGAGTACTCGGGCGCGGCCAGTTTCGACGTGCGCGCCTACCTGAACCCGCGTGTTTCGACCATCACCGCGGCGGACATCCCGTCGACCTACCGTGCCGGTTGTCCGGTGGGCCCGTCGAAGCTGCGACGGCTGGTGCTCACGCACTGGGGATTCGACGGCCGCCTGCATCGCGGCGAGTTGATCCTGCGGGATGCCGCCGTGCAGAAGATGATCACGGTATGGAACGCCGGTCTGCTCGCGCACTTCCCGATTCGCCGCATGCAGCGGGTCGACGTGTTCGGCGGTAGCGACATCAAGGCGATGGAGGCCGACAACACCTCGGTCTTCAACTGCCGCCAGGTGACGGGCAATCCCTATGCGTTGTCGCCGCACAGCTACGGCTATGCCATCGACATCAACACGGTCGAGAACCCGTACCTCGCGTCCAACGGCGTCTGGTATCCGCAGAACGGCCTCACTTATCGCAACCGCGGTACGGCCCGTCCCGGCATGCTCTTCCGGGGGAGTACGCCCACCAAGGCGCTGCTGGCTCAGTCGTACGTGTGGGGCGCACTGTGGCGTAATCCCGACTACCAGCACTTCCAGCCATGATGAAGGCCGCGGGCGCTGTCGCCGTACTGCTGGCAGTTGTTGTCACTGGTTGTTCTGAGGAGCCGGCGGTATCGCCTTCGCCCTCGGCAACTCCTAGCGCCGCACCCTCGGCAACTCCCACTAACGCGGCGACGCCTCCGGACAAGCCTGAGCAGGCCACGGCACCTCCACCGGCTTCGGCGGGTCCGGTCAAGCCTGGGAACCTCCCGAAGCCCACGGCGCTTGGTAGTGGCTGGAAGACGTACGACGACCCGGGCGGCGCGGAAGTCGGATTCCAGGGCAACAAGACCTGGACCCGGCGGAGAGACCCGCACCAGGCGGCATTCGAGGCGCTGCCTATTGGGTGTTCTCAGCCGCTCCCGGACACGGCGATGCCTGTACCCGCTCATGCCCTGCAAGGCAGCTATCGCAACGCCAAAGGTGCCCCGGCGACCGCGTTGCTGCTGCGGTTCGGGAAGCCTGAACAGGCCGCCGCGTACTTCCAGGGCTACGGCCTGCGGATGCGCGCGTGCGGCAAGGGCCAACTCACGGTCCAGCCGCAGTGGGAAGAGCAGTCGGCCGCAGCTGCCATCCGTCGGTATGCCGGGGGCGAGTCGTTCATGGAGGTCTCCGTCGTCCAGGGCTCGTCCGTCGGCCTCTTGGCGAGTGCGACCGGGGAGGCCGCGGCAGACCTCGCGTGGAGCCGTCGAGCGGCCAAGGAATTAGCTGCTGTGATGGAGAAGTAGTCGAAGTTGTATTAACTTTCAGTTCTTGCTGCCTACACTGCGAACATGGCCGATTTCAGCAGCTACGGACCACTGACCGCCCAGCTCGATCCGCCGTTCGCGGTGGTCGATATGGCGGCCTTTCGCCGGAACGCGGACGATCTGGTCCGGCGCGCCGCAGGTACGCCGATCCGGGTGGCCGCCAAATCGGTGCGCTGCCGTTCCCTGCTGGCCGAGGCGCTGGCCCGGCCGGGCTTCCAGGGCGTGATGACGTATGCGCTGCCGGAGGCGATCTGGCTCGCCCGCAACGGTATCGACGACATCCTGATGGGCTATCCGACCGTGCACCGGGCCGCGCTGCGCGAGCTGGCGGCCGATCCCGAGGTCGCGGCCCGGATCACCCTGATGGTCGATGACCAGGAGCAGCTCGACCTGATCCGCTCGGCGGCTCCCGATGGTGCCCGGATCCGGGTATGCCTCGACGTGGATGCCTCGCTGCGACTGCTCGGGCAGCACCTCGGCGTGCGGCGATCTCCGTTGCGCACGCCGGCGCAGGTCCAGGCCCTCGCCCGGCTTGTTGCCCAGGACAACCGATTCGAGCTGGTCGGGGTGATGTTCTACGAGGCCCAGATCGCCGGCCTGCCCGACACCTCCCCGGCGGTGCGCTGGGTGAAGCGCCGGTCCGTCGCGGAACTGGCCGATCGGCGCGGCGCGGTCGTGGACGCCGTCAAGCAGATCGGTTCCGTCACGCTGGTCAACAGCGGCGGCAGTGGCAGCCTCGAGGTCAGCAGTGCGGACCCGGTGGTCACCGAGGTCACCGCTGGTTCCGGCCTGTTCGGCCCGACCCTCTTCGACCGGTACGACGTCTTCAAACCCGAGCCCGCCGTCGCCTTCGCCCTCAGCGTCGTACGTCGGCCGGGGCGTGGGTTCGCGACCATGTTCGGCGGCGGATACATCGCCAGCGGCGCCGCCGGCAAGAACCGGCTGCCCACGCCCAGCTGGCCGCTCGGTCTCAAGCTCGTCAACACCGAAGGCGCGGGTGAAGTGCAGACGCCGCTCCGCGGTGAGGCGGCCGACCGCCTGCGCATCGGCGATCGGGTCTGGATGCGTCACGCCAAGGCCGGCGAGATGTGCGAGCGGTTCAACACGTTGTACGCGATCGAGGACGGCGAACTGACTCCGCTGCCGACCTACCGGGGTGAAGGGAAGAACTTCGGGTGACGCGCTGGAGCAACTGGGCCGGGACCGAGACCGCCACCCCGGCCGAGGTGCTGACGCCCGGCTCGGTCGATGAACTGGCCTCTGCCGTGCGGGCCGCTGCCGCCTCGGGCAAGCGGTTGAAGGCCGTCGGCTCCGGTCATTCCTTCACCGGGTGCGCCGTACCGGCCGAGGTGATGGTCCGGCTGGACGGTCTGGCGTCGATCGAGGCGGCCGACCGCGCAACGGGCCGGGTCGTCGTCGGCGCGGGAACGCCCTTGCACAAGCTCAACCAGGGCCTCGCTGGGCTCGACCTGGCCATGGCCAACCTCGGCGATATCGATCAGCAGACTCTTGCGGGCGCGATCTCCACCGGCACGCACGGTACGGGCGCACGCCTCGGTGGTCTCGCCACGCAGGTTGTCGGCCTCAACCTGGTCACCGCGACCGGCGAGGTGGTGTCGTGCTCGGCTACGGAGGACCCGGACCTCTTCCACGCGGCCCGGATCTCGGTTGGCGCACTCGGCGTACTGGCCTCACTCACCTTGCAATGTGTACCGGCGTACCTGCTGCGCGCGCAGGAAGGCCCCATGCCGCTGGCGGCCGTGCTGGACCGATTCGATGAACTTGCCGAGGGCAACGACCACTTCGAGTTCTACTGGTTCCCGCACACCGCGCTCGCGCTGACGAAACGGAACAACCGGGTCGGGCCTGAGGTGGCCGCCAAGCCGGTGGGGCGGTTCCGCGGCTGGCTCGACGACGATCTGCTGTCGAACCGCGTCTTCGAACTGACGAACCGCCTCGGCGCGCTACGACCCAGCGTCGTACCGCGGATCAACGCGATCGCCTCCCGGGCCCTGACCGCCCGCGAGTACGTCGACGCGTCGTACCGGGTTTTCTGCACCGAACGGAACGTGCGCTTCAAGGAGTCCGAGTACGCCGTACCGCGGGCAGAACTCCCCGGGGTGGTACGCGAACTGCGGGCGTGGATCGACGCCTCCGGCGAGCACATCCCGTTTCCGATCGAGGTGCGGGTGGCCGCGCCGGATGACGTCTGGCTGTCGACCGCCTACGGCCGCGAGACGGCGTACGTCGCGATCCACCAGTACCACCGGCTGCCGCACGAGCGGTACTTCGCCGCCTTCGAAGCGATCGCCCGGGCCGTCGGTGGGCGTCCGCACTGGGGCAAGCTGCACACGCTCAAGGCGGACGACCTCGCTCGCAGCTACCCGCGGTTCGGGGACTTCCTGGCGGTGCGCGAACGGGTAGACCCGCAGCGGGTGTTCGCTAACGCCTACACCCGGCAGGTCTTCGGCGACTAACCTGCGGGCATGACACTGCAGCCGCTCGAACCGCTGGACGAGAACTGGGAACGCGCGCTTGCGATCGTCGCCCATCCCGACGATATGGAGTTCGGCGCGGCCGCCGCGATCGCCCGCTGGACCGGTCAGGGCAAGGAGATCGCCTACTGCATGGTGACCTCCGGCGAGGCCGGTATCGACGGTCTCGCGCCGGACGAGGCCCGGGTGGTTCGCGAGGCCGAGCAGATCGAGTCGGCCCGGATCGTCGGCGTGGACGTGGTCGAGTTCCTCGGTCTGCCCGACGGCATTCTGGAGTACGGCGTCGACCTGCGGCGCATCCTCGCGGGCGTGGTCCGGCGGCACCGTCCGGAGATCGTCATCACCGGGAACTTCCGCGACACCTTTCCGGGCGGATTCCTCAACCAGGCGGACCACATCGCGACCGGCCGCGCCGTACTGGATGCCGTTCGCGATGCCGGTAACCGCTGGATCTTCCCGGGCGAAGGTGGCGAGCCTTGGGGCGGCGTACGCCAGGTCTGGGCCGCGGGCTCACCCGAAGCCCGTCACGCCGTCGACACCACTGACACCTTCCAAGCCGGAGTGGACTCGCTCAAGGCGCACAAGGCCTACATCGACGGCCTGGGCTGGGAACACTTCGACCCGGCCGAGTTCCTCGAAGGCCTCTCGCGCCAGACCGGTACGGCGCTGGGCACAACCTTCGCCGCGCCCTTCGAGCTCTACAACCTCAGCTGGTCCTAGTGAACTTCCGACTCAGGACACTAGCCGCCCGTGGGCTTAGGCGGCGGCTCGGGTGCCGGTTGGTGGGCCTGGGGTGGTGGGAGTTGGCCGCGGGTGCCAGATCGCCAGGAGGGCCCGGTGGCTGGGGAGAGGGTGCGGGCGGCGGATCTCGACGCGGCGCAACGTGTGACGCGGCAGGTCGAACCGGGGCAGCAGTAGCCGGGCCTGCTGGATCGCCTCCTGCGGGCCCGGACTCTGCATGCGGAAGGTCAGTTCGACGAACCCCTCGGTGAAAACGAGAATCCCGCGCAGACGGCATCGGCCTGGCAGTTGGCGGCCGACCCGGCGCACGTGGGCAAGGCCGGAGGCTGAAACAGGCCAGCCGGTTCGTACCCGCACGACGACGTCGTACCGCGCCATCTTCCGATGATCCGGCCCGGCCTGTCCGACGTCCAGACGTCAGCGCCAACCGCTTCCGTCGTTGGAGCGGGTGTCACGCCTCCCGGGGGAGGTCGAGACGTGCTTGCAGATACGGCGGGGACGGCAGCGGGTTGCGTGGCTCGCGATCACCTGCCGTGCCGGGGTCGGTCGGGCCGGAAGGGCCTGACCAGGAACGAACGAGGGCACGGCCGTTCTTCCGGCTGAGTCGATGTACGTCGATCCGGCTGACCTGGCTCGCCGGAATACCCAGGACCGCCAACGAGCGCTGGGTGAGTTCGTGGGCGCGGTCGGACTTGCGGGCGTTGAGGCTGCGCTTGAGCACTACGGCGATCTCGCCGTTCGGCAGGGGCTCGACGCGCTCGAAGCGCATTCCCTCCTGCAGCGTGCGGCCCTTGAGGGTGAGGTCGATGGCGTCGGTCCGGGACAACTGCCGGCCGACCTGTGCGCGAGCGATGACTTCGTAGCGGGCCATGTATCGATCATCTGTCGGCGAGGGGCTGTTTTCCAGGTTTTCGCCGATCACCTGCAAGACTCTTTCCTGACGGGTCAGGTTCGCGCGGAGGAGGCGCCGCTCGTGGTGCAGGTTGACACTGGGAACGCCGATTGGCAGCCGCCATGGTGGCTGCGCGTTTTCGGTCCACTGATCTGGCTGTTGCTGTCGGCGCTGGCCTACGAGCGCCGCGGCTGGATAATCGCGATCGTGGTCGCGGTCCTGCTCGCGCCGCTCGGCGCACCCGTGTCCGCGCTACTGCGCTGGTCGAAGCAAAACCCGCAACTGGCCGGCATCTACTGCGGCCCACTCGCCTTCGCCGTACCGATCGTCACCACCCCACTGCCCATCTGGGTCTGTGCCGCCGTAGGCCTCGGCGGCGCCCTGATCGCCCTCTGGCTAGGCGCCACCCGCGGCTTCGCCCACGGCTAACCGCCCACCCCACCCGCTGCCCAGCCCACCCAGCCATCCGTCGCTTCACCCGCCCGCCGCCACCTCCGCACGCGCGGCCGGTCGTCACTTCCCACACGGCTGTTGGTCACTTCGGGCGGCCGGTGTGCCCACCGCTGCCTCTGGGCGTCAGTCGCGGCGTCGGGAGTGCGCACTCATCCCTGCGCCCTTTTGGTGGGCAGGGGAGAGCCGAGACGGGCCGACGAATGCGGAGAGGGTGCTAGCTGGGTTCGGGGGTAAGGCCGGCGCGGATGCCGAGGCGTTCCTGGGCGTGGTCGCGGACGGCCGGCGAGAGGATGTGGGTCCAGCGCGGCACCAGGTCGGCGAGGTAGCCGTGCAATTGCGGTTCGAGATCGGGCGCGTGGTCGAGCACGTCCAGCTCGTTCACGATGCTCAGGTCCGCGAAGTCCCGCAGCTCGTCATCGGTCAGCTCGTAGCTGGCGCCGGTGAACCGGTCCTGCACGGTTCGATGCTCGGCCAGCCCTGGCCAACTGGCCTCGCGGGCGCAGCATCCATAGCGATAGACGAGTTGTTCCGCCTCGGCACCGATCACCGAACTCAGCACCCCGCGCTCGGTCTGCCAGTCGAACAGGCTCGACGGGAATCCGTCGGTCCCGTAGGCCGCATGGGCCAGCGCCGCCAGCACAAGATCCTGGGAGGCGCCGAGGCCGGACAAGCGCCGCGCGACGCGGTGAAGGTGCACGAACAAAGTGCCGCCGGCATGCTCGAGGTCATCGGCGCCGCGCACTAATAGCAAGCCGTCAAGGTCTTCGACAGTGGTCATTTGCTGCCTCCGCGATCCGCCCGGGCAAACACCGAATGACGTCCGGGAAAACACCGTACGACGTGCGGAGGCGGCTCGCCCGGTGACTGTGAGTGTCGTCACCACATCACCGGGCGAACAAGCTCACCGCCTACTACTCGGCGAGGTCGGCGAGCGTCCTGCGCGCGGCCTCGAGCTCGGCCTCCAGTGCTGCCACGCGGGCGGCCTGCTGCTCGCGGGCGGCGTCGATGACCTCGTCGATCGGGCCGGACAGGTCCTCGTGCAGTTCCTTGGCCGCACGCGAAACGGCCGCGGCGGCGACGGCGAGACCACGGGCCAGGTAGCTGCTGCCCTGCTTCAGCTCGGCGGTCCACTCGCCATCGGCGGTGCCGGTGACGGTGAGCGTGAGCTCCATGGTCTTGGTCTTCTTGCCGGCGGTCGCGCGCTTCTTCGGCTTCTCCACGACCTCGGCGGTCGCCTCGGAGGCAGCGGGCTTCGGCTCAGCGGGCTGGGACGCACCGGCTTCGGACACGGGCGCGCTCTCCTGGGACTCCGGAGTGACCTGCGTGTCGCTGTCGGTGATACCGGGCTCTGCGGTGAGAGTGTCTACAGTCATGGTTGCGGCGAACTCCTCATACCTGCTTCGCCGCACGGGGAGCGACGAAGGCGCTGTGCTCACAGTAGAACACACGTTCGACTAAAAGCGAAATCAACGCCTCCGCCGCCTGGAAACACCCGTTCAACCCGAGCTGCCACCTGGCCGGCTGAATCAATGCCGGCCGAACGGATCCGGCCGGCTCAAAGCACTTCAGTCCGTCTGGTGCTCCTTGCGATCCCCGGCCCACTCCAGGTGGAAGCTGCCGTCGCGGTCGATTCGCCGGTACGTGTGCGCGCCGAAGAGATCGCGCAGGCCCTGGATCAGCGAGGCCGGCAGGCGCTCGGCGCGCAGGCCGTCGTAGTACGACAACGCGGCAGAGAAGCCCGGAGCCGGTACGCCGACCGTGGCCGCCGTAGCGACGACGCGGCGCCAGGAGTCCTGCGCCTCGCCGACGGCGTTCTTGAAGTAGTCGTCGACCAGTAGCGATGGCAGGTCCGCATCGCGGTCGTAGGCCTCCTTGATGCGATCGAGGAAGCTTGCGCGGATGATGCAGCCGGCTCGCCAGAGCTTGGAGACCTCGCCCAGGTCGATGTTCCACTCGTACTCGTCGCTGGCCGCGCGGATCGCGTCGAAGCCCTGTGCGTAGGCCACGAGCTTCGAGGCGTACAAGGCGTGCCGTACGTCGTCGATGAACTTGTCCCGGTCGACGTCGCTCGGAACGTCCTCCGGCCCGGGGAGCACACCACTGGCCGCCGTGCGGCGCTGAACGTCTCCCGACAGCGAACGGGCGAACACGGCCTCGGCCATGCCGCTGACGGGAATACCGAGGTCGAGGGCGCTCTGCACGGTCCAGCGGCCGGTGCCCTTCTGCTCGGCCTGATCCAGTACGACGTCCACGAACGGACCGCCGCTCGATTCGTCGACCTGGTCCAGTACCTCGGCGGTGATCTCGATCAGGAACGACTCCAGGTCGCCAGAGTTCCAGGTGCGGAAGACCTCGGCCAGTTCGGCGGGCTTGAGACCGAGGACCCGGCGGAGCAGGTCGTACGCCTCGGCGATCAGCTGCATGTCGGCGTACTCGATGCCGTTGTGCAGCATCTTCACGAAGTGGCCCGCGCCGTCGGGGCCGACGTGAGAGCAGCAGGCCTCGTCGCCGACGTGGGCGGCGATCTTGGTCAGCATCGGCTCGAGCGCCGCGTACGCCTCGGGCGAACCACCCGGCATGATGCTCGGCCCGAGCAGCGCGCCCTCTTCGCCACCGGAAACGCCGGCGCCGACGAAGTGCAGGCCCTTCTCGCGCAGCGCGTTCTCCCGGCGGCGGGTGTCGGCGAAGTGCGCATTGCCGGCGTCGACGACGATGTCACCCTCGTCCAGCAGCGGCACCAGCTCGTCGATGACAGCGTCGGTCGGCGCCCCGGCCTTGACCATGATGATGACCTTGCGCGGCGACTCCAGCGCGGCGACCAGTGCGGGCAGATCGGCCGCGGGCGTGAAGTCGCCCTCGTCGGCGAACTCCGCGATCAGCGCGTCGGTCTTGGCCTGGCTGCGGTTGTGCACGGCCACGCGGAACCCGTTGCGGGCGAGGTTCCGGGCCAGGTTGCGGCCCATCGTGGCCAGGCCGGTGACGGCGATCTGGGCTGGAGCGGCTGAGCTCATCAAGGTCTCCTGCGGGTGAGGGCTGAACGACGAACCAAACGATCACCAGTCTGCTGTTCAGACAAAGACGGACGTACAGCAGGGGGCAACCGCTCTCCGCTCAGCCTGATTCCCACGCGGGATAACCCGCTTCGGCCCGCTGCGAGAGTCCGCGAGCTGAGACGCACGCCAAAGTACAGTAATCCAGTTGAGATTATTGCCCAGTGAGACCGATGCTGACCGTGATCGCCGACCCCGCCGACCGCTGGATGACCCAGGCGGCCTGTATCGGCCAAGCCCCCGCGTACGACGAGACCGCCAGCGCCCGGCAGCAGCGCAAGGCCCGCGAGATCTGCTTGACCCAGTGCCCGGTGCTCGACCAGTGCCGCGACTGGGCCCGCCAAACCGCTTTCACCGGCACCGCTGCCGGCGAACGCTTCCTCAACGGCCGCCGCCGAGGCCACCCAAGCCGCCCAACCATCCCTGAAACCCGCCGCCCCGCCTAAAGCGGCAGATGCAGGTGAATGCCCGAAGGCCTGATCGGCCTTCGGGCACCCGAAGGTCCTACTTGACGGTGGTGCTCAAGGGCTTGGGGGTGGCGTTGGTCCAGCCGGATTCGAGGGCGAGGGATTCGCCGAATTTGAGGTTCTGGCTGTTCGCGCGGCTGGAAAGGAGGCGGCCGGTGGTGGGTTCGATGATGAGTTGGCGGAGGTCGCCGTTCTCGTTGACGGTGATGCCGGTGCCGGCGCGGCCGAGGCGGTCGTGGAGGCCGGGTTCGACCTTGAGGCCGGGCACGTTCGCGAGCATGCGGAAGGCGGCGGCGCGAACGGCGGGCGGCGCGGGCGTGGAGAACAGCAGGTTCTGGGTCATGCCCACGAGCCAGCCGGCGTCGGACACTCCGGCCGGCTTGGTCTTGAGGAAGAGCGCGCGCAGGGCGGCCGGATCGGTCGGCAGTTGGGCGATCTCCTCGGCGGTCTGGCCCTTGTCGCCGAGCAGGTAGTAGCGGCCGGAGCCGTCGGCCACACCGAATCGCGGCTTGCCCGGGCCCATCGTGATGATCACGTCGCGCGCTTCGGCGGTGTCGGCCGGACCGAGGTTCCACTGCTTCGGGGCGCCGTCGGCGAGCCACTTCTGGCGGTCCGCGGCCGTGGCGGGCTTCGCGCCGAGGTGGCGGTTGGAGTAGTACGACTTCTGGCCGGGTGCGCCGGTCCAGTCCTCGATCAGGGTTTGCTGCTCCAACCGGTACGACGCCTTGTCGGGGCCGACCCGCTGGGAGCGGAAGATGCTCAGCTGGCGGTTCCGGAAGTACTTGCCCGAGGTGGCCTGCATCTCGGCGTGCGTTGCCGCGGCGAGCAGCAGTTGGCCGCTGGTTTCAACCCGATCCGTCGTGATCACCGGTGCCGGTCCGGCCTGAGTGGGCGGTTCCGAGTCGGCCGGGTTCCCGCCGGACAGCAGCAGGGAACCGCCGAGTGCGCCGATCGCGACCGTGGCGGCGCCGGCGGTGAGCAGACCGCGGCGGTGCGCGGTCAGCCAGGTACGGCGAGGGGTGACGCGGGCCTCGCGAACCAGGTTCTGGAGATCACCGCGGGCGCCGCGAACCACGTCCGGAGAGGCGGGCTCAGGCGTGGGGGAGGCGGCGAGCAGATCGTTCAGTTCAGTCATCACAGGTCCTTCTGAGCAGAGTCGGCATCAGGGCCGGGAGCAGAGTCGGCGTCGTGGCCGAGGGAGTCGCGGATCACGCGGCGGGCGCGGGAGAGGCGGGAACAGACGGTGCCGTAGGCGATACCGAGTGCGGCCGCGGTCTCCTCGTAGGTCAGTTCGGCGAACGCGACCAGCAGCAGGACTTCGAGGTCCTTGGGTTTGACCCGGGCGAGCGCGTCGCTCAGGGGTTCGCTGGTCAGATGCGCGGTCACGTTCGCGGCGACGGGATCATCGTGGGCGCCGTCGGTGGGCGGCGGCCCGACCCGGGCGACGGCGCGACGGCCGCGGATCTGGTCGCGCTGGTAGCGCCGGATCAAGTTGGTGGCGATACCGAACAGCCAGCCGCGGGCGATGCCGTGCCGCCGGTCGAACCGGTGCCGCTGGCGGAACGCGATCAGGAATGTCTCGGCCGCGAGGTCGTCGGCGGCCTGCACGCCCAGCCGCCGTGCGACGTACGCGTGAATCGCCGCGAAGTGCCGGTCGAAGATCGGGGTGAAGCGGTCCGGGTCCCGCACCGAAGCCGTGATCGCCTCGGCGTCCGCGGCGGCCTCCTCGGCGCTGGCGGTGCCGGTGACCGGGGGATCGTCGATCAGGGTGGTCATCGAGCTCCTACCTCAGCCGTCGACGGGGCCCGAGGGTCCCGCGGCAGCGGCGCTACCGGACGGATCGATGCACACTTGCCCGCAGCGGCGCGGATCCTTCTCGACAGCCCAAACTAATTCCCGCCCGGCTCAACCTCGCCGGCCGGCAACCCCTGCCAACGGCTCAGGCGGCGAGCCAGGCGCCGTCGCGGAAGACGACCCGTCCGGCCAGTTCGTTCTCCTCGCGCCACGCGAGGATGCGATCCGGCCGGACCCGGAAGTAGAAGTACGGCGTACTCAGCGTCCGCGGGTCGAACCCGGTGCGCGCCGCGAAGGCGTCCCCAGTTGCGGCGTCGAGTTCCGCCGCCGGAATCGCCTCGGTGCTCCCATGGACCAGCACGACGTCCCGGGTCTGCCCGATCGCTAGGCGGACCTTGCCGTTGGCCAGGAGGTTCCGCCCGGCCGGAGTGGATCCGGCGGTCGAGAGCAGCAGCGTGCCGTCTTCCCACAGGTACGACAGTGGAGTCAGGTAGGGCACGTCGTCCCCGGCCGACGCTGTCGCGACCCAAGCATCCACCTCTTGCTGCAGCCTCTCGAGCGTGTCCTGGACGCGCTGCTTCAGATCGCGGGGCGGCGGGGTCATACGTCCTCCTAGTGTCGACTGCCAACACTAGAAGCGGCCTAGGCCAGCAGTTCGTCGGCCTGGCGGACCAACCAGTCGATCTCCAGTACGGCGCCCCACCGGCGTACCTCCGTGGCAATGCCGCGTGCAGCGGCTGGATCGCCCTCGTCCACGGTCAGCCGCGCCAGTAGGATCTGCTGGGCCAGTACGCCGAGTACGTGTCCGGCGGCCTGCCGTACTTCGGTCGACCGCTCCCATTGCGTCCGAGCCAGCTCCAGGTCTCCCGACATGTGCGCGTGGTCCCCAAGGTGCCGAAGCGCGAAGCCAACCAGTAGATCGTCTCCAGCCTTCTCCCCAAGCGCCAGGGCCTCGCTGTAGTAGGGGAAGGCCTTGGGTGAATCACCCCGCAGGTTGTCCTCAATGAGCCCGCAGTAGAACGAGACCGTTCCGGCACGTCGATCGTCTACGGCGGTCTGGCGCAGCTCAGCCGCCCTTGCGGCCAGCAGGTCGCCCGTGTCCGGCGTGCGCTCGTCGGGGTGGAACAGCGCGTCGAAGTAGTCATACCGGAGTTGGAGCAGGTCGAAGTCCCACTGGTCCTCCGCATCGACAAAACCGGCTAGTACGTCGAGTTTGGCCGGAGCGGTGTCTGTGCCCTGGAAGAAGTCCTGGTCGACAGCGAGTTCCGCCTGCGCTTTTGCGAGCTTCAGGCGTTCCGCGGAGTTTTCGGGCACAGCAGTCGCCAGAAGGTGTCGGGCCGCCTCCCACTGGCCACCGCGCAGCAAACCCTCCGCCGCCGTCGTGACCGTCTCCATGCCGAGCTTCGCCATCTCAGTGCCTCTCTTCGCGACGTGCCAGTGAACGAGGGCTTGAGGTTATTTCGATCTCGAAATATTTGACAACTAACCTTCAGGTGGTAAAAAGTACGGTCTATGAAGGACTTCGTGGACGATCACATCGAGCTGTGGCGCGATGAGCAGGCCGGTATCGATCCACGGGTCGAAGGCATCGCGGTCCGGATGCAGGTGCTGGTCCGCCACCTCGACCGGCGGCGCGAGGAGGCGCTCAAAGCCCACGAGCTGCCGCACTGGGGGTTCAAGACCCTGCACATGCTGCGCCGTGGCGGCTCGCCGTACCGGGCGACTCCGGGTGAGCTGGCCAGGCATCTCGGGTTGTCCCCGGCGACGCTGACGACCCGGCTCGACGCGATGGAGCGGGCGGGTTACCTACGCCGCGAGCACGATCGGGACGACCGCCGCCGGGTGCTCGTCACGCTCACCAAGGAAGGCCATGCCATCTGGGAACGCACCATCGAGGACCAGCAGCAGATCGAGCAGGACCTCATCCGCCAACTGCCGGCCAAAGATCAGGACCAGCTGAACAACTTGCTCCGGCGCTTGGTCCTCGCGACGGAGGGCTGACCTTTGGCGATGGCGTCGGCCAGCAAGGTGCTGACGGTCTCGCTCGCGCAGGTTCGGTTGGTGCCGATGCCGCCGGTGGGCCCGCGCTTGATCCAGCCCGCGACGTACGTGCCTGGCACGCCGGTCACCCGGCCCGCCTCGTTCGGGACCGTCGCGGTGGCATCGTCGAAGGGCAGTCCCGCGATCGGCCGACCGCGGAATCCGATCGCCCGCACCAGCAGGCCGGCCGGAATCTCCGCGCCATCGGCCAAGGCCAAGCCCTGAACGGCGTTCGTCCCCAGGACTCGTTCCGGCACGGACCCGAAGCGCAGTACCAGCCGTCGACCCGGCTCGGGCGGTTGCGACCAGTCGATCTCGTCGCGAACCACTCCGCGCAGTAGTCCGGCCTTACCCGCGCCGGCCTCGATCGCCGTACCGATAGACGGGTGGTGATCGTCGACCACTAGGTCCACTCCAGCGAGTTGACGCATCGCCAGCAACTCAGACGGGGTGTACGCCGCATGCTCGGGTCCACGCCGTCCCAGCAGTGCAACCTCGCGTACGGCGCCTAGCGCGCCTAGAGCCTGCAAGGCGGCCGGCGCGATGCTCGTACCGGCAAGGGCGGCTGGATCGCTCAGGAGGATTCGGGCGATGTCCAACGCGACGTTGCCCGTGCCAACCACCAGAACGCGCTCGCTGTCGCAGGTGATCGGGACGGCCTCGGGATGATCGTTGTACCAGGCCACCATCTCGCTGGCCCCAACACTTCCGGGCAGTTCTTCGCCCGGAATGCCTAACCGGCGATCGGTGGTAGCCCCGACGGCGTAAACGACTGCATCGTGGTCAGAGGCCAGCTGTGCGTGACTAACGTCCTTGCCGACTTCCGTGTTCAGCATGAGCCGAGCCCGCGGGTGCCGGTACAACCTCTCGAAGGTCTCACCGATCCTCTTGGTAGACAGGTGATCCGGCGCCACCCCATAGCGGATCAACCCGCCACCAAGTGGCAAGCGGTCTACCAGCGTCACCCGGGCATTCGTACGCAACAGCAGGTCTTCAGCCGCGTACATCCCCGCTGGACCGGTACCAACAACCGCCACCCGCAAGGGCGCGAAATCCGCCGGCAAGTTCCGGTCGAACGACGGCGGGCCCCACGTGTGGAAGGTAGGCCCAGGCGCTGCAGGTACCACCGGCTTGTCCTCGTAGTACGACGCGTTGATCTCCGCGTACGACGCTTGAGCCGCGGGAAGTTCTTCCACCGGGAAGATCGCGTCAACCGGGCAAGCGTCCGCACAGGCTCCACAGTCGATACAAGCCCGTGGATCGACGTACAGCAGATCGGTCTTGCCGAAGTCCGGTTCGTCCGGCGTTGGGTGGATGCAGTTGACCGGGCAGACCGAGACGCAGGCGGCATCGCTGCAGCACGTCTGAGTGATCGCGAAAGTCATCTAGATCAGGTTCGCGCGCTGGTAGATCCGGATGGCGGGCCGCGTGAGCAGGCCGACCGAGCCGAGGAAGTCCATCAGCCCGGCGCAACTCGATCGCATCAAGGCCTTGTGGTGTTCGTTCGCCCGGGCCTCGCGGATCGCCCGGCGGGCGTCGAGACCGACGTTCGCGTAGACCTGGTCGCTGACCATGCTGGTGACGATGAAGTATGAGGCGGCGGCCACCACGAAGGCGCTGGCGCGACGTCGCGACGGGCTGGCCGTCTGCAACCGCTCGCGAGCCTCGTCACGGGCGAACTTCATATGCCGGGATTCCTCCACGACGTGGATGTTGTTGACCGTGCGGATGAACGGTGCCACCCGTTCGTCACGCATCCAGTCGCGCTGCATCACGTCGAGCACCTCCTCCGCGACCAGGATCGAGGCGTACGCCGATTCGCCGTACGCGAGTGTCTTGAAGGCGCGGCCCAGTTCGAGCACGGTCCGGGTCGGCCGGTACGGCGGCGTGCCGAGCTTCGCGCAGGTCCGGGCGAACATGATCGAGTGCCGGCATTCGTCGGCGATCTCGGTCAGCGCCCACTGGAAATCCGCCTCCGCCGGGGGAGTCCGGTAGATGTCGCGCAACAGCATCTGCTGCAGGATCATCTCGAACCAGATGCCCGTACTGGCGACCGAGGCAGACTCGTGCCGGGTCAGCTCGCGCTGTTGCGCAGGCGACATCTCGGCCCAGTAGGCAGTGCCGTAGAGGGTGGACCACTCGGGACTCATGCCGAAGTGATCTGGATCCACCGGGGTGTCCCAGTCGACCTCCACCAGCGGGTCGTACGACAGTTGGGCGGCCGAGTCGAGCAATCGCCGGGCCACCGCCTGCTCAGTGCTGGACATACCTGCCTCCTTGACCGGATATCCGCCACTCGTCATGTGACATCAAGAATGTAACATGAATCGGGCGCTGAGTGCCGAGCCGATGTGCCCATGCGACGCTGGGACGGGGCAGTATTGAGGTGCACAGGTTTTGCCTCGACCTCTTGGAAAGGACCTCTTGCCCAGCAACATCGTCCGGACCCTTGGCAATCTCGGCGCGGACGCGCTGAGCCTGATCCGGGCGTTCCACCCGATGGTGGTGTGCTTCGCCGGAGCGCTGGCCGGTACGGCGCTCGTCTTCGACGCGCTCTACGTGCTGGGCGGAACCGGGCTCGGCCTGGCCGCGCTCTACACCCTGCCCTTGCTGGCGGGCCTGATCGGCTGCCTGATCGCGGGCGCCGACGACATGGACCTGAGTGGGCCGGTGCTGTGGTGGACGGTCGCCACCACGTTGGCCGGCGGTCTGACCAACATCAGTCTGGTGATGATGCTGGGCGCGATGTGGCGAACCGGCCCGGGTGATTGGGCCGCTGGTGGTCAGGCCGTGCTGATGAGTGCGGTCAGCGTGCCGGTCATCGCGCTGAACCTCGCGGTGATCCGCGAACTCGCGCACACCCTCGGTCTCACCCTGCGCACGAAACTCCCGGCTCCGAAGCCGCGCAAGCCTCCAGTTGAGGCTGCGCCGCGGAAGCCCGGACTGTACGAACAGTTGCCGGGGGAGAGGGCGGTCAAGCGCGACCGGCCCCAGCAGGTAAAGGAAAGCGCGCCCGCGCCGATCGAGGCCGAGTCGACTCTTGCCGTGCTCGACTCCACCCGCTGGCGGGCTGTGTCTTCCAAGGAGGCGGCAGATCCGGTGGCGCCGGCCGCCAAGGACGCGACCCCGGTGCGTGACGTCTATCCGGTCGAGCCCCGGCCGGTGACCTCCACCGGCGAGACCGGTCACGGCGGGCGTCGCGTCGCCGCCAGCCGCCGCACGATCGCGTCGCCGCGAAACTCCCCCCGTCCGGGCCGTCGCCCCGGCCAGCCTCGCCCCGACGCCGACTAACAGTGGTGAGGCGAGTGCATCTCCCCCACTTGCCCGAGTCTCCCCACCCACACCCCTGCTCGTCCATCCACCGCCCGCGCCGTCGCACGTCTTTATGCCCGCCTGCGCCTCGCTCGCCTGGCCGCCCCGCCTATCCGCCCCGCCTATCCCGGACGTCCGCCTACCCGGCGCAGACCGCTGGCTCGGCGCGTCGTTGCCTTGTACCTAGTGTCCTGAGTCGGAAGTTCGTGCACATCTCCGGCGCCCAGGCACGCACCTCGCGGCGTTGGAGAAACGGCCACGATGCTAGAGCATCGCGACCGCTTCTCCGCCTTGCGATGCACGCACCTGGACACCGGAGCTGAAGCACGAACTTCCGACTCAGGACACTAGCCCTTCTTGGTGAGCCTGCTGGACACTTCTGCGACCGAAAAAATGTCCAGCAGACTCACCAAGACGATCCAGCAGGCCGGATGCGCGGGTCGCCGCGCCTAGCCGCCGCGGCCTAGGTTCGCGGTCCGGGCAAGGGGAAACCAAGGCCTAGCAGGGGTAACCGCTTCCTGGCAGGGGATGTAACCCCTGCTCAGACACCGTTTGAGGCGCTCGGCCCTCACAACGTGTCCCCAGTCCAGCGGCCCGTCGCACCAGCCGGAACGCCGCAAGGCGGCGCAGTACATCCGATCCCGACCTGCCCGTCTCCCGCGAGTAGCCGCGTGCACACGCGACCACTCACGCACACCGCCGTCGACGGCCTACCGCGCACGAACCGCCGTCGACGGCCTATCGCGCACGAACCGGCGTCGACGGGCTACGGCGCGTGGACGGGCGTGGGCGGGCGCGTACGGGCTACCGCGCGTGGGCGGGCGGGGACTTGGTGCGCGAATATGCACGGCGCCGTCGTGCGGGCCGGCCGATCACGTCTGACCACCCTCCCGGTTGTCGCCGGTGGGCCTCCATAGGAGCGTCACCAGCCCGCGCGCACCCCCGCGCTGCTCGCCCCTGCCTGCAGGCACGCAGTCGCGCCCGTCGTGCTGGCCGACAGTGGCTCGCGTTGCGGTTCAGTTGCCGGAAGCAAGTGGCGCCGGGCGAATTGGCGAGAAGGTGATCTTCACTCTTGTTAGTCACCGGGTGCGCGTCTATGATCCCGCAAAGCCCCGGAATTACCCATTCCGTTTCACCGCCCATCGTCGAAGCGCTTCGATCGATATTCGACAATCGGGCCCAGGCTGTTCTTCTGCCTGGGCTCGTGCGTTTCCGCCCCCATGAGCAGGAAGTGAGCCAAGAGATATGGCTGCGAAATCAGGAAAGATCAGGGCACTGCTGTCGGCCGCCGCGCTGACAATCGCCGTAGCCGTGCCTGGTATGGCGAATCAGGCGTCGGCCGCCCCCACGGCAGCGGCGAACGCCGCGCAGATCGTGGCCAACTTGGGCGCCGGCTGGAACCTCGGCAACTCCCTCGAGGCCAACTCGAACGGATATCCCAGCGAAACCGCCTGGAACAACCCGACCGTCACGCAAGCGCTCATTGACAAGGTGAAAGCGTCCGGATTCAAATCGATCCGGATCCCGGTCTCCTATTTGCGTCATATCGGCGCCGGGCCGAACTACACGATCAATTCCGCCTGGTTGAACCGGATTCAGCAGGTCGTCGACTATGCGTACCATCGCGGTCTGTACGTGATGATCAACATGCACGGCGACGGCTACAAGTCCATTCCCTACGCCTGGCTGATCTGTGACGCGGCAGATCAGAACACGATCAAGGCCAAGTACCAGAAGGTCTGGCAGCAGATCGCCACCCGGTTCCAGAACTACGACCAGCGCCTGATTCTCGAGTCGATGAACGAGAACTTCGACGGACAGTACGGCCGCCCGACCCAGCCGTGCTACTCGAACATCAACGCCTACAACCAGATCTTCGTGGACACCGTCCGGAGGGCCGGTGGGCAGAACAGTTCGCGCTGGCTCCTCGTTCCCGGCTGGAACACGAACATCGACTACACCGCCGGGAACTACGGCTTCGTGGTGCCGACGGACCAGTACCGATCGCCCAGCATTCCCAGTAATGAGCGCCGCATCATGATCTCCGTTCACTACTACAGCCCGTGGGACTTCGCCGGCGAGGAGAACGGCAACATCACGCAGTGGGGGCGCGGGGCAACCAACCCGGCGAAGAAGTCGACCTGGGGCCAGGAGGACTACCTGGATTCGCAGCTGAAGCTGATGTATGACCGGTTTGTTGTCCAGGGCTACCCGGTGGTCGTCGGCGAATACGGCTCGATCGACAAGACCTTCGCCGATTCGTCGAACAACCGGTACCGCGCCGACTTCGCGCGGGCCGTCACCGCCACCGCCAAGAAGTACGGCGCGGCAACCGTCTACTGGGACAACGGCGTCAACGGCCAGTACGGCTTCGGCCTCTTCAACCGCGGCTCCAACACCGTGACCCAGCAGGGCATCATCACTGCCATCCGCAGCGGGTCCGGTACATAACAGCCTCAAACCAAGCAGTCCGGGGCCGGCTAGCCGTCGGCCCTGGGCTGCCTACAGGCCGCGGGAGACCTGGTTGGGGGACGTTTCGGCCGGTAGGTGGCGGAGCAGTTCTTCCAAGCGGCGGACGAGCGACTCCTCGCAGCCGGCTTGATGGCCTGCGTGGATGTGCAGCAGGGCGGTGGAGAGTTCGCTCTCCGAGACCTGGAGTCGCTCGCCCCACTGAGCCAGTACCGCCGCGGCTTGCTCGAGGGAGAGATCGAACCACTCCATCAGCACGCCGGTGGCCGGCCCGAACATCACATCGGGTCTGGAAACCTGGATTGTCATGGCTGCGGATCGCCTTCGTGGTCCTGACCGGCGCCGGGCTGTATTCCTAACCCACCGGACAGATTCGTCCGGTTCAAGTACCCACTTCAAACCGCCGTAAGCCCAGGTTTGACCACCTCGCCGAGGGTTACCAAGATCGCCACTACCCGGAGTGCGGACCCGCTCGCTGAGCGGCTTCGGCAAGCAGCACATCGCGAAAGCCGGGCGTACGCGCCCGAGCGTCCCTTGGCCGGATAGGCCGGTGCCATCACCGCCTTCGCCGGGTACTGCGGAGCCCCTGGTCACGGCGGCACGCCTCACCGGCAAGAAGCCCCCGAGCGGGTCGCGCCGTGCCCAATGCCACGTCCAGTACGGTTGCGAAGACCTCCGTGACCAGTCCGCACCCAGTTGGCCGAAGGCCCTGACGACGAGTCGTAAGACCCGGCAGGTCAGCGGAGGGTGCGGGCGAGGCGTAGGCCTACGTCGTCGATGCGGTAGGTCGGGTGGCTGCGGCGGCGTACCGAGGCGCGGCAGCTCCAGTGCTCGTCGAACCAGCCGCCGCCTCGCAGCACCCGGTAGTTGCCGTAGGCCACGGGATCGTAGAGGTCCCAGCACCATTCCCAGACGTTGCCGAGCATGTCGTAAAGGCCCCAGGCGTTCGGTTCCTTGCCGCCGACCTCGTGGAGCCGCTCCTGCGAATTGCCGCGATACCAGGCGATCTCGTCGAGGGCGCCGTACCGCGGACCGGTCGTGCCGGCGCGGCAGGCGTGTTCCCACTCGGCCTCGGTGGGAAGGCGATAGCCGTCGGAGGTTTCGTTCCACTCGGCTGATTCGCCGTCGAGGTGATACGCGGGCGTGAGGCCCGAGCGCTCGGACAACGTGTTGCAGAACCGAACCGCGTCGAGCCAGGAAATCCCCTCGACCGGTAGGCGATCGCCCGTCGCCGTACTTGGTCGTTGCCCGGTTAGCTCGGCATAGAAGGCCTGGGTGACCGGGACCGCGGCTAGCTCGTACGGCGCGAGGCCGACGGGCCAGCGGCGTTGCGTCCGCCGATCCGCCAACAGCACCACACCGGGCGGAACAGCGAGCATCGCGGGTCCCGCTTCAGCGTCCATAGACCTCTGACCCTATCCGCGCAGGTCGTGCTCGCCGCACGGTGTCCATCGTTGGAAGTGATGGGACCACTGCACGGTGGTCGAATAGGTCCCGGTAAAGGTTGACCTTCAGTGCTCGTACTGCCCATTCTCTGAGCAGTTGAGCGCATGGAGGTTGGCAATGTCAGCTGTACGACGAACGATGACCGCGCTGGTTCTAGCCCTCTGTGCCGTGGCCCTGCCCACCGGCCCTTCGGCGGCCGGAGCACAAGCGGCCAACGCAGAAAGTGCCCAAGCCCGAACCGAAGCGCGAATCGTAGATGTGCGGGCGAGCGTAGTGCCCGCCTTGCGCGAGTGGACCGCGGCATCCGGCAGCTACGAGTTCGGACCCGCGAGCCGGATCGCGATCGGTTCCAGCGCGCTCAGCACCGCGGCCGGTACTCTCGCCACCGACCTCCAGGCGCTGCTTGGCACGCGCCCGCAGGTCCTCGTTGGCGCACCCGCCGCGGGCGACATCCAGCTGATTTTGGGCGACCCGGACGCCGCTTTGGCAACGCAGGGCTATCGGCTGACCAGCGGCCCCGCGCTGACAGTTGCGGCACGGACGGAAACCGGAGTCTTCCACGGCACCCGCAGCGTGCTGCAACTGTTGCGCCAGGCAACCACCATTCCAGCCGGCACAGGTCGCGACTGGCCGGCACATCCCGAGCGCGGCATTCTGATCGACAACAAGCCCCGGCACTTTTCGGTCGCCTGGTTCACGAACCTGATCAAAGACCTGTCCTACCTCAAGCTGAACGAATTGATGTTGTTCGGCTGGAAGCTCACCGACGCCGAGATCAGCCAGCTCAATCAGGTCGCCCGGGCTTACCACGTCCACATCACCCCGCTGCTGGGTATGCCGTCGTGGACCGAGGAAACGTTGATCGCCGAGCGGCCCGACCTCGCGCTGGACCTAGGTGGGCCGACGCCGGTCAATGCCGCGTTCGACTTCACCAAGCCGGGTGCGCTGGACTACGCCAAGCAGTGGATCGAGCGGTACATCGACAAGTTCGACGGCCCCTACTGGCACACCGGCGCGGACGAGTTCCTCGGCTATCCGGGCGACGTGACGGCCTGGAACCGCTATCCCCAGTTCGCCGCATTCGCGCGCGCGAAGACCGGCAATCCCGGCGCGACCGGTCCAGACGCGTACAAGTGGTTCATCAACTGGGTCAACGACATCGTCAAGGCACACGGCAAAATCACCCGGGTCTGGAACGACGGACTCGAGGCCACCAACGTCGTACAGCTGAACACGGACATCGTCATCGAGCACTGGGTGACACCAGGCGGGCGAACGCCGGTCACGCCGCAGCAGTTCGCTGAAGCCGGACATCAGGTCTACAACTTCAACAGCGAGTACCTGTACTACGACAACGGCTGGCGGCACATCGATCCGGCGATCGTCTACAACGAGTTCACCGTCGACCATTTCGCCGGCGACGACGTGTACGTCACCGGACCGGCCAAGGCCAAGCTGCAAGGCGCGCGCTTCGCGGTCTGGAACGACGGCCTGGTCGAGAGCAACGAGGAGATCGCGGCGAACCTGTTCGCGCCGTTGCGTTCGCTCGCCCAGGTCGTCTGGGGTACGCCGAAATCCGCCGCGAACTACCAGGGGTTCGAACCGCTGGTCAGAGCTCTCGGCCGCGCGCCTGGTTGGCAGTCCACGGGTGGTGACGTGACCGGTGATCCCGTCGCGCTGCGGGACAAGTCAGGCCGCCTGACCTGGTTCGCCCGAACTGCCTCGGGTCAACTGCGGCACGGCTGGCAGCACCAGCCTGGTGGCGACTGGACCGAGCAGGCGATCCTTGCCTCCGGCATCGAAGGGAAACCGGCGGTACTCACTCAAGGCGAAGCCCTCACCTACATCGCCCGCAAGACGAACGGCGACTTGATCGCGGCCGATCAAGTCGGGCCTGGGTCCTTCACCACGCCGACCACCATCGGCGCCGGGGCGGTCAGCGATCCGGTGACCTCAGCCGACGGATCGTCGTACGTCGTGCTGAAGGCGGGTGGCGCCTTGCACCACGGGCGGCGAACCGCCACCGGCTGGACCTCGACGGTGGTGGCCAACGGCATCGTTTCGGTTCCGGCCACGGCGGTGGACACCGGCGGGCGGCTCGCCATCGCGGCCCGGACCTCCGCCGGTGGACTGCTGATCGCGCGGCAGACGTCCACGGGGTGGCGGACCAGCACGGTACTGACGGGTGTGGCCGGTGATCCCGCGTTGATCCGGGCCGCCAACGGCGCCTTGTCGTACTTCGCCCGAACGGCCACTGGCGGACTCGAACACGGCACGGAAACGAGCACCGGCTGGTCGGCTCCGGTCCACCTGGCCGACGGCGTCAGCGGGAATCCGAAGGCGATCGAGGATCTCAACGACCGCATGACGTACTTCGTCCGGCTCGGCAGCGGCGAACTGCTGCACGGATGGCAGCGAGATCCCGGCCGGGGCCCCTGGCACTCCGCCGTACTGGCCGACCGTGTCGCGGGTGATCCGGCATTGTCCGAGGACGCCGCGCTCAAGCTGACGTACTTCGTCACCGGCGTGAACGGCGAGCTGATCCACGGTTGGCAGGACTCCGCGGGCAACGGGCCGTGGCATCGCGACGAGCTGTGGAACAACATCGCCGGTACGCCGGTCCCGGTGCTGGACATCAGTGGTACGCAGACGTACTTCGCCACCGCGTCGTACGGCCATCTCCTGCATGGCTGGGAGAACGCCGTCGGCCACACCGGCGATGACTGGTCACGGGAAGTTCTCGTCGGCCGCCTCGACCGCTGATCCCGAGAAAGGGAGTCCCATGACCACTTCCCGTAGGGTGTTCATGCAGCGTGCTGCGATGGCCGCGGCTCTCGGCCTCGGCGCGAGCGCCATCCTGCCCGGCTGCGCCAGCGGCGGTGATTCTCCGTCCAGCGGGGGCGGAGGTGGCGAGAAGACGGCCGAGAATCCCTTTGGCGTCAAGGCATCGGACCCGCTCGACGTGGTCATCTTCCGCGGCGGCTACGGCGACGACTATGCCAAGTTCCACGAGCAGCTCTACCAGCGGAAGTTCGCCGAGGCAAAGATCCAGCACGCCGGGATCACCGACATCTCGCCGCAACTGCAGCCGCGGTTCAACGGCGGTAATCCGCCGGACGTGATCGACAACTCCGGCGCGAAGTCGATGCCCGCCTCAACGCTGGCCGCGAACGACCAGCTGACCGATCTGACCGAGTTGTTCGACGCGCCCGCCATCGACGATCCGGCGAAGAAGGTCCGGGATCTGGTGGCGCCGATCGCCATCGAAGCGGCCGCGCTTTCGGGCAAACCACTGGTTCTCAACTACGTGCTGACGGTGACGGCGACCTGGTACGACCAGACGTTGTTCGACAAGCACGGCTGGAAACCGGCGAAGACCTGGCCGGAGTTCCTCACCTTGTGCGAGCAGATCAAGCGGGCGGGCATCGCGCCGTTGGCCCACCAGGGCAAGTTCCCGATGTACATCGGCTGGTTCCTGCTCGATCTCGCGGTGAAGCACGGTGGTCCGGAAGTCATCAAGGCGATCGACGGCCTGGAGCCGAACGCGTGGAAACACCCGTCGATCAAGCTGGCAGCCGAAGCCCTGCTCGAACTCAAGGGCAAGGGCTACATCATGCAAGGCACTGAAGGCCTGGACCACATCCAGTCGCAGACGGCCTGGAGCCATCGCAAGGCGGCGTTCATTCCGAGCGGATCCTGGCTGGAGAACGAGCAGAAATCCGTGGCGCCCGCGGACTTCAAGGCGACCGCCACCTTCACGCCGTTGCTGGATGGCGCCAAGTTGCCGGCCGAGTGCACCCAGATCAGCGCCAGCGAAGGCTTCATCGTGCCGCGGAACGCGAAGAACCGGGCCGGTGGCCTGGAATACCTGCGGATCATGTTGTCGAAGGAAGCCGCCGCGAAGTTCACCGAGATCACCGGCTCCCAGACCGTCGTACCGGGTGCTGCCGACGGGTTGAAGCTGACCCCGGGCGCGGCCTCGTCCGCCGCGCTGGTGAAGGCCGGTGGCGATGCCAACTGGACCGCCTACTTCACCAGCTGGTACTCGACGATGGAAAAGCCGTTGTCGGACCGGATCGGCGAACTCGTCGCGGGCCGGCTCACCGCCGACGAGTTCTGCGCGGGTGCCCAGCAGGTCGCCGACACGATCGCCGGCGACCCCAAGACGGTCAAGCGCACCCGCGGCTGACCCGCATTCTGACCTGCCCCGCATTCTGACCTGCCCCGTGGTCTGACCTGCCCCGTGGTCCGGTCAGCCCCGTGGTCCGGCCGGAAGGGGAGAGCCGGCGGCCGCGGTCTGGGGAACCGCGGCCGCCGGGTCGCGCTGAACTGATGCCGGGGGAGCTCAGTTCAGGGTGATGCCGGCCCACAACTTGTGGTGGTCCGAAACGGAGGTCGCGACCGCCTCGGACCAGTTGGCCGTGAAGTGGGATGCCCGCATGAAGGTGAAGTCGATCTGGCGACCACCATCCGCGGTCGCGGGACCACTGCGCCGGCAGCAGCCGTTGCCCTCGGTGTGGGTGCCGGTCGCGCCACCGCCATAGGCCGGCCGGTACATCACGTCCATCTGGTCGTCGCCGGCCTCCGCGTTGAAGTCGCCCGCCACGAACGCCGCATGACCCGCCGCGTCGTAGTCCGCCAGGATGCCGGCCACCCGCCGGATCTGGGCGCCGCGCGTACCGTCGCCGTGGAAGTCGATATGCGTCGAGCAGGCCACGAAGCCCGGGTTCGCTAGCCTCGCGCAGATCATCTTGCGCGGTTCGTGACCACCCGGGTTCGGCAGGTCCCAGACGCGGTACCAGCTGCGCTCACCGCGATGCACCAGCGCGATGCCGTACGCCGAACCATCGTCGCAGCGGTGCGCGGTCGGCACGTGGATCACGTCGTATCCGGCGGCGGCCAGGCGGTTGCCGATCCGGTTGGCCTGGCCGGCGCAGATCTCCTGCAGGGTGGCCGTTCTGGGCCTGGTCGGCCGGTCCAGAATCGCGTTCGCCACGTGATCGGCCACCCCGAGCCTGCCGTTGTTGCACTTGTTGCCACAGATGTTGAAGCTCAGATTGAGAAAGCTGTACGCCGCCGCGCTCGTCATCCCCGCCGCGCCGCTGCCCGCCGCGTTCGCCGTACGGCTCGTCGTGGTGGTCCCGGCCGTACGGCTCGTAGCGCTGGTCTCGGTCGTCGCGGCCGAGGTGGTCGTGTCGGCGAGGTCACGCGCGCCGGCCGGCGTGGCCTGCAGGGCGGTCAGGGTCAGCGCCGCGCAGGCCGTCAACGCGATGGTGGCGGCCCGGGCCGGTCGAAGTCTCATCGGTTCACTCTCTGTCCAGGTGTTCCTCGGACGCACCACGCTAGGCAGCCGATCGCGGAGGCTGAACTGATCCGATCAAAGTCGGTCAAACGAGTGACCTTGTCCCGACCGGCCGAACCGGCCAAGTGCGGTGGGTCAGCAGGTGGACGGGTGAGGTCCGACCGGCCCGCGGATGTTCCGCATGCCGGTGCGCGGGTGGTCCGCACGCCTTACGGCAACGTGTGCGCTTCATGCCGTCGTGCCGTCGTGCCGCGATGCCGCCGTGCCGTCGTGTCGGTCGACTGGGTGGCCGGCTTTGTTGGTGGGTGGCGTCGTTGGTGGGTGGTGCGGGTGGATCCTTTCTCACGGTCGGACGCGGAATGCGGTGGTTGTCGCGGGGCGGTGCTGGGTCTCGGTGCGGCTGCCGGGTTTTCGTACGGCTACCTGGCTGCAACCGGGTAGTGGGCCAACAACCCGGCAGCGGCCGGGCTAAAACCTGGCATCCGCGCAACAACCCGCTGTTCGCGCGGTAGCCCGGCAGGGGGCATGTCTCGACACCCCGCCCTGCGGCCGCGAGTGCTCCGACCGGCGTCCCGTCGGCGTCCGCGCCGGATCCCTGTCGCGGTGTCCTGTGCGTGGCCGGCCACCTCGTCGGTGGCTCAAGGCTTACTCGCCGACCGACACCGCCTGCTCGAAGGCCGCGCGATAGGCCGCCGCGGCCGGAATGGACTCGAAGCCGAACAGGACGGTGGTGACCGGTACGTCGACCGCGGCGCGAACCGCCGCCGCCGGGACCGGACCCATCCCGCCGCACAGCTCGATCCGCTTCGCGCCCGCCTCCACCAGCGACGCAGCCACCGCGGATGCGTCGGACGTGGAGGGGATGGCGACCACCGTCGTACCGCCGAAGGTCCAGCGATGTACGGCGGGATCGGCGTTCGGGTCCTCGAACAGGACGGCCGACGCCACCTCCGGCCGTACGTCGCCGGCGAATCCGATCGCGGCGCCCGAGCCGGCCTTGGCCAAGGCGGCCGCCGCATCGATGCCAAGGCCGCCGTACAGCTCGACCAGGTCCACCGGGCCGATCGACGACAGCACGGCCACCGCCTCATCCACCGACGACACCGGCACGATCGTCGTATGGGACAGCTCGTCCGCATGCACCACGCGAGCGGCCGGGTCGGTGTCGGGAACCAGTACCAGGAACAGATTGCGGAACATCGTCAAACTCCCTTGGCGTTGAACTATTCAATACCAAGGTACACTCGAATCATGGATTCAGTAGATCGAATGATCGAGGCCTGGCGGCGCAGCCATCCGGAGTTGGAGGTGAGTCCGCTGGAGGTGGTCGGGCGGCTGCTGCTGTGCGCGCGCCACCTGGAGCGGGCCCTGGTCGCCGCGCTGAAGCCGCTCGGTCTTTCGTTCGGCGACTTCGACGTGCTGAACACGTTGCGCCGGATGGCCGTGCCGGCGAATCCGACCGAACTGGCCGCGGCATCACTGGTCACTTCAGGGGCGATGACCGCCCGCCTGGACCGATTGGTCGAGGCGGGCCTGGTCGATCGCGTGGCGGCCGAACATGACCGGCGCGGGGTGCGAGTCTCGCTGACCAAGGCCGGTAACGACATCGCCGACAAGGCGCTGAAAGCGGTCTTGTCGGCGGATGAGCAGTTCCTGGCGCCGCTCGATCGCAACCAGCGCGGCGACGCCGTGGAACTCCTCCGCCTTCTCCTGCACCCGCACGAGCAGGGCTAAAGCACGAGCAGGACTAAAGCACGAGCAGGGCTAAAGCACGAGCAGGACTAAAGCTCAACAGGTCCCAAGGACAGGCGAGGACCGAAGCGGGCGGTCGGATCCGCCAACACGTCGAGCTCGAGTACGACCAGCTCGTTAAGCCCAGGCCGTACGAGCGGCCCGGGCACGAACAGCGTCGCCTGCGGCCCCCGGCGCCAGTAACGCCCGAGGCAGAACCCGTTGAACCAGGCGATGCCCTTGCCCCACGTTTCCGTGTGCAGGAAGAGATCCGCCGACCGTTCCACCTCGAGCGAGGCGCGCCAGGCCGTCGGTCCCACGCCGAGCGCATCGGTTGATCCCGCTGCCCACAAGCCCGGTACGGCGTCCAGGTCGATCGTGCACGCCGACCAGTTCGACAACACCTGCGAACCGAGCCGGACCGAGCCGATCAAGCCCTTGGGCTCACCGATCCGCGGGCCGTAGTTCACCCGGCCCTGGTCTTCCACCACGAGTTCGAGCCGGCCTCGTCCGCGCGGCAGCATGATCGCGTTGTCGTGCTGCTCCCGATCGAGAACGCCGACCGGATGGCCGTCCAGGAACACCATCGCCCGGTCGCGAACGTCCCCGACGGTGAGCAGGGCCGGTCCCTCGACGTCGATGTCGGTGCGGAAGAGCACCAGCCGGGCGTCGAGTTCGTCGAGTGTCGGCATCGAGGCGTGGTCGCTCCAGGCACCCCAATGGCCGGGATTCGCCAGCAGGCGGATCGGTTCCTCCAGCGTGACGGAGTACGTCGGGGCCGGTGCCGCCGGGGCAGGGCGCTCGTCCGGCACAGGCGCGTACCGGGCGATCACCTCGCGGAACGCGTCGTACTTCGGCGTCGGGTTGCCAGCCTCGTCCAAAGGCGCGTCGTAGTCGTACGACGTGATCGTCGGACGATAGACGCCCTTGTCGTTGGCGCCGCTCGTGAGGCCGAAGTTCGTACCGCCGTGGAACATGTAGATGTTGACCGAGGCGCCGGACGCGAGCAACGCGTCCAGTTCCGCCGCGGCCTCTTCGACGCTGGTGGTGTGATGCGGTCCGCCCCAATGGTCGAACCAGCCGTCCCAGAACTCCATGCACATCAGGGGCCCGGTTGGCTGGTGGGCGCGCAGCGTGGCGAACCGCTCGGTGGCCCGCGATCCGAACGAGCCCGTGCGCAGTACGCCGTCCAGGCCGCCCGCGGCCAGCATGTTGCCGACCGGCTGGTCCACTGTCACCAGCGGCACGGTGATACCGGCGGCCCGGATGATCTCGGCCACCGACTTCAGATAGACCTGGTCGTCGCCGAACGCGCCGTACTCGTTCTCGACCTGGACGAGCAGTACGGGACCACCCTGATCGATCTGGAGCGGCCGCACGATGCTCAGCACGTTGTGCAGGTATTCCTCGACCGCCGTCATGAACTGCTTCTCGTATCGCCGAACGCCGACGCCCGGCTGGCTGAACAACCAGGCCGGCAGGCCGCCGTTGTCCCACTCGGCGCAGATGTAGGGGCCGGGCCGCACGATCGCGTACAGCCCGGCCTCCGCCACCAGGCGCAGGAACTCCTGCAGGTCGAGCATGCCCTCGGTATCGAAGACGCCACGGCGTGGGCTGTGCGCGTTCCACGGCACGTAGGTCTCGATGGTGTTGAGCCCCATCAACCGGGCCTTCTCGATCCGGTCCGCCCAGGACCCCGGGTGCACCCGGAAGTAGTGCAGGGCCCCGGACAGGATCCGGAACGGCCGGCCGTCGAGAAGGAAATCGGACTCACCGATCACGAAGTCGGACATGCGTCTCTTTCTGCCGGAACCGGCGTCAGCCGTTGACCTGGAAGCCCTGCTGGTTGCCGTAGCCCACCAGTGCTTCCTGCCACGTCTTGAGTCCGGCGTTCAGATCGGACTTGGCCTGGTAGGACTTGCCAACGCTGTCACCGAAGATGTTGTTCGCGTACAGCTGGAACGGCAGGTAGCTCCAGTCCTTGACGACCTGGCCGGCCGCCGCGGTGAGGACCTGGTTGATCTGCTGGCCGCCGAAGTACGCGCTCTTCTTGTCGACGAACGCCGGGTCCTGCAGGTCCTTGGTGGTGGACGGGAAACCGCCGCTGGCCAGGAACGGCTTGACGCCACCGTCGTGGTTCAGCCAGCGCACGAACGCCGCCGCCAGCGCCGGGTTCGCGCTCTGCTTCAGCACCGACTGCGTGCTGCCGCCGTTCTCGGCCGTCGCCGGGGTGCCGTCGTAGGTCGGCATCGGGGCGACCCGCCACTTACCGGCGCCGGGCTTGACCGAGGCCTCCATCACGCCGGGCATCCACGCACCGGTGGGCAGGGTGGCGATGGTGCCGTCGCCGAGCGCCTTGAACCACTCGTCGGTCCAGCCGGGAATGCTCGCCACCAGGCCACCGGAAACCAGCTGGTTCCAGGCCCCGGTCCACTTCTGCGTACCGGCGTCCTGCAGGTCGATGGTGATGTTCTTGCCATCGGTCTTGAACGGCTTGCCGCCCGCCTGCCAGATCATCGAGGTGGCGAAACCGGCGTCACCGGTATCGTTGGTGATGAACTTCTTCGGGTCGGCCGCGTGCAGCTTCTTGCCTGCGGCAACGTACTCGTCCCAGGTCTTCGGCACGGTCAGGCCGTACTTGTCGAAGACCTCCTTGTTGTAGAACAGCGCCATGGGGCCCGAGTCCTGCGGCAGGCCGTACAGGCCCTCGCCCGCGTGCACCGCGGTCCAGGTGGACGGCGTGTAGGCGGACTCGAGCGAGTCGAAACCATACTGACGAAGGTCGACCAGCGAACCGGGCAGCGCGAACTGCGGCAGCGCCTGGTACTCGATCTGCGCGACATCGGGGGCACCGGAACCGGCCTTGATGGCGTTCTGCAGCTTGGTGTAGTGGTCGTTGCCGGTACCGGCGTTGACGTAGTTCACCTTGACGTTCGGGTATTCGGCCTGGAACGCCTTGACCTGAGCCTCCGCGGACGGGGTCCAGCTCCAATAGGTGATCGTGCCGCCCTTCTCCAGGGCGGCGTTCACGGCGTCGGGCGAGCCCTGCGGCTGGTCACCGGCACCGGGTTCGTCCGAGCCGCCGCAAGCGGCCAGCACGAGCGAAGCGGCCGTGACGACGGCGGCGGTGACGGCGAAACGCCGGATGCCCCGCCGGGAAGTGCTTTTCATGGCGTGTTCCCCTTTAACTGAATGACACTTGCATTGATTTGGCAGCGCATGAACTGACTGCTGTCACTTGACGCTGCCGGCGGTGAGGCCCGACTGCCAGAACCGCTGAAGAAGAAGGAAGGCGATGACCAGCGGAACGATGGTCAGCAACGACCCCGTGATCACCAGGTTGTAGATCGGGCGAGCGCCCACGCCGGTCGCCTGGTTGCTCCACTGGGTGAGGCCGACGGTGAGCGGGTAGAGATTCGGCTTGCTGAGCATGATCAGCGGCAGGAAGTAGTTGTTCCAGGTCGACACCACCGCGAACAGCAGCACCGTGACGATGCCAGGGGCAAGCAATCGCAGTGCGACGGTGAAGAAGATCCGGACTTCGCTGGCGCCGTCGATGCGCGCGGCCTCGAGCAGTTCCGCCGGTACGGACTCCGCGGCGTAGACCCACATCAGGTAGAGGCCGAACGGGCTGATCAATGACGGGATGATGATCGCCCAGATGGTGTTGGTCAGCCCGAGGTTCGAGAACATCAGGAACGTCGGAACCGCCAGCGCCGTACCGGGAATCGCGACCGCGCCCAGCAGTACGGCGAACACCGCGCGCCGCCCGTAGAACTTGTACTTCGCCAGGCCGTAACCAGCCGCCGTGGCGAGCAGGGTGGCTCCACCCGCACCCACCACGACGTACAGCAGGGTGTTGCCGAGCCAGCGCACGAAAATGCCGTTGTCGTAGGTCAGCGTGTCCCGGATGTTGCTGAACAGTGAGAACTCGGCACCGAACCACAGACCCGGGCTGGAGAACAGGTCCTCCTGCGACTTCGTTGCGCTCAGCAACAACCAGATCAGCGGCACCAGGGTGTAGACGAGATAAAGCACCATCAGCCCGGTCAGCAGCGGTGAACGCCGGGGCGTCAAGGGCGAGGTCGTGCTCACAGTGCCTCCCGCGAACCGCGCAGCTGAACGATGTAGGCGATCACCGCGGTGATCAGGCCCATCACGATGGCGACGGTGGCCGAGTAGTTGAACTGCTGTCCGGCGAAGGACAGGTTGTACGCGTACATGTTCGGCGTGTAGTACGTGGTGATCACGTTCGGCGCCAGCGTGCGAAGAATGTTGGGCTCGTTGAAGAGCTGGAAGCTGCCGATGATCGAGAAGATGGTCGCGATCACGATCGCGCCGCGCAGCGCGGGCAGCTTGACCGCCCGGATGGTGCGGAACGTGCCCGCGCCGTCGATGGCCGCGGCCTCGTACAACTCCCCGGGCACGGTGCGCAGTGCCGAGTAGAAGATCAGCATGTTGTAGCCGACGAACTCCCAGGTCACGATGTTCGCGATCGAGGGCAACATCCAGCGCTGGCTCAGCGGCTGCACGGCGGTTGTGCCCAGCAGTTCGTTCAGGTCCGCGGCCAGGCCGAAGTTGTTGCCGTAGATGAAGCCCCACATCAGTACGGCGACCACGCCGGGAACGGCGTACGGCAGGAAGATCACGATCCGGAAGAAGCTCGAACCGTGCAGCCGGGCGCTGTCGATGGCGAGCGCGGCGAGCAGGGCCAGCACCAGCATCACCGGCACCTGGACGACCAGGAAGGCCAGCACCCGCAGGAACGACTCCCAGAACTTCGCGTCGCGGAGCACGTCGGCGTAGTTGTCGAGGCCGACAAAAACCGTGCCGCCGAAGAAGGCCTGATCGCGGAAGAGGCTCAGGTAGATCGCATAGGCGATCGGTGCCAGGAAGGTCAGCGCGAAGACGGCCAGGAACGGACCGACAAAGATCCACCCTTTGCCGTCGGTGCGGAACCGCGCGCGCCGCCGGCGCAGCGCAACGGACTCGGTCATGGGGTCCGCCGACCTCCTTCTGTTCGGGGCGACGCGTCGATGTTTACGTCAACATCCCGCCGGTGACGGTAGCGTGTTTACGTCAACATGTCCACAGTCCGAAGATGTGCAGGGGAGTTCCGATGGCAAGCGACGAAATCCCGCGACCGGTACGGCGCCGCGGCCCGTCGATGGCCGACGTCGCGCGGCTGGCCGGGGTGTCCGGTCAAACGGTTTCGCGGGTCGCGAACGACCGCAGCAACGTGGACGCGGCGACCCGGGACCGCGTGCTCGCGGCGATGCGCTCGGTCGGTTACCGGCCGAACAGCGCCGCCCGGGCCCTGCGCAACGGCCAGTCCCGCAGCATCGGCGTGATCGTCTTCGAGCTCTCCAGCATCGGCACCACCCGCACGCTCGACGCCATTGCCGCGGCGGCCACGATCAGGGGCTACGCGGTCAACCTGCTGCCCGTGCTCGACGCCACCCAGGGTGCGGTCTCGAACGCCTTCAGCCGGTTGGGCCAGCAAGCGGTGGATGGCGTCATCATCTTGATCGAGGCGTACAAGCTCGACGAGGCCGAAGTGCTGTTGCCGGAGGGTCTACCGGTCGTGGTCGTCGACTCGAGCGCGCTTTATGACTATCCCGTCGTTGATACCGATCAGGCGCAGGGTGCTCGGCTTGCCACGGAACACCTGTTGGACCTCGGCCATAAGACGGTGTGGCACCTCGGTGGTCCGCCGTTCTCCTTCGCCGCGACCCGGCGCCGCAAGTCCTGGGAGCAGACGCTCGTCGATCGCGGCTGTGTGGTGCCGCCGCCGCTGGTCGGCGACTGGTCGGCGGGCTCCGGGTACGACGCTGGGCGGAAGCTGGCCACCGACGCCGAAGTGACCGCGGTGTTCGCCGCCAACGACCAGATGGCGCTCGGGTTGCTGCGCGCGCTGCACGAAGCCGGGCGGGCGGTGCCGGGGGACATCAGCGTGGTCGGCTTCGACGACGTCGAGGAGGCCGCCCACTTCTGGCCACCGCTGACGACGATCCGGCAGAAGTTCGCGGAGGTCGGCCGGCTCAGCGTCGACTCCCTGATCAACGAGATCCAGGCCGGCGAACACCACCACGACCCAGTCAGCGTCGGCACCGAACTCGTCATCCGCAGCAGCACCGCCCCGCCGCCCGCTGACCCGGAGAGCTGACCGCATCCGGTCAGCTCTGCCTCGGCCATTGCCATCGGGGCGGGCCGGTTGCAGGATTCCCACCCAGACGGAAAAGGCTTTCCAAAAGGGGTGGCGGATGCGGATCAAATCCTGCGGTATCGCGCTGATGCTGGCGCTGATCGCACTCAATCTCGTCGCGCCGACGGCCGTCGCGGTACCGGTGACGACCGGGCTGAGCTACTACGTCGACGCCGAGCGCGGTTCCGACGAAGCCGCCGGTACCTCGCCGACGCGGCCGTGGCGCACGCTGGAAAAGGTGAACGCGACAACGTTCAGCCCCGGCGACCGCATTCTGCTCCGGTCGGGCCGAACCTGGACGGGGCAACTGTGGCCCAAGGGCTCGGGAGCGCCCGGCCGGCCGATCGTTGTGGATCGGTACGGGCCCGGCGCCAAACCCGCGGTGCACGGACGTGGCCAGGTGGCGGAGGCGGTTCGCCTGTTCAACCAGCAGCACTGGGAGATCCGCAACCTCGAGATCAGCAACGCCAATCCACTCACCGGTGGACCGGGAACGAATCTGCGCGATCTGCGCGGGATCGAGGTCAGCGGCGATCAGGGCGGGCGGCTGGATCACTTCCGGATCTCCGGGGTCGACGTGCATGACGTCACCGGCGAGGTGAACTGGATCGGCGGTGATCCCGCGGGCAACGCGCCGGGTGTCACCTTCAAAACCGGCTGGGACCGTTCGAAGAACACCGGTGGCATCGTCTTCCGGGGCACGGTGGCCGATCCGGCGGCACCTGGCGCGGCGACCGTGCTGAACGACATCGTGATCGAGAACTCCACCGTCAAGAGGACCTCGTTCGCCGGTATCACGATCAAGCAGCACACCGGCTCCACCCCGGGCTCGGTTCCGACCGGCTGGGGTGAGCGGGCCAACGCGAGCGATGTCCGCTTCACGCCGCACACGAACGTGGTGATCCGGAACAACTTCATCCAGCAGGACGGCAGCGACTACGCCTGCAACGGCATGTACCTCACCGACGTACGCGGTGCGCTTGTCGAGGGCAACGTGGTGTACCGCGCGGGCACCTCGGGAATCGAGGCCTATTACGCCGACGATGTGGTGATTCAGCACAACGAGGTCTACGAAACACAGCAGAAGGCCGGTGGTGCCGACTCCAACGCGATCGACCCGGACAAGGCCACCACGCGAATCGTTGTTCAGTACAACTTCGTACATCACAACGGGGACGGCATTCTGATCTGCCAGTTCTCCTTCGGTGATGTGGTGATTCGCTACAACACCATCGCGTCCAACACTCGCTATCAGATCTACCTGCATTCGGATCGCGCGGCGAACGCCCAGATCTACAACAACACCATCTACAGCGATCGAAGCGACCACCTCGTTTACGGCTACGGCAGTTCTCTGCAAGCGCGGTACGAGTTGCGGAACAACATCTTCTATTCCACCCGGGCAGGCGCTTCGCTGACCACCAGTCCAACCATTGCCTACAGCAACAACTTGTACGCCGGTGCGGAATTGGCCATCCCGGACACGCATCCGCTCCGGGGTGATCCCTTGTTCGCCGGCGCCATCTCCGGTCCGTACGGCACCGAAACCACCGGGCCGCAGCTGGATCGAGCTCTCGCGCTCCGGCCGGGTTCGGGCTCGGCCGCGGTGGGAACGGGCCTCGCGATCGAAGGCAACGGCGGTCGCGACTACGCCGGTACGACGCTCTACCGAGGCCTTCCCGACGTGGGCGCCTTCGAGTACCGAACGCCGGTGCAGCAGCCGTGGGAGTCGGTGAACGGCTTCGTACGTAACCAGTTCGGCCATCCGGTCGAAGGGGTGAGCGTCGTTCTCACGATGCGCGGCCGGACCTACCAAGCCACGACGCAAGCCGATGGCTTCTACCGGATCTCGCAGGTGCCGTTCGGTTCGGGAGTGGTGGCGGCGGCCAAGAGCGGATACGACTCGGCTGGTTCCACCGTCCAGATCCGGTACGGCGACACCACTCGCCGGGACCTCACCGTCGTACTGCGGAACACTGACGGGTCCCTCGCCGGCCAAGTGCTGAACGAACGGGCCGCGCCCCTGGTTGGGGCCACCGTCTCCGTACTTCGCGATGGCCAGATCGTGGCGACGGCCGAGTCTGGCGCGGATGGTGGCTTCCGGGTCCCGGGGCTACCGATGGGACCGGGGTACGCCGTTGTCGCGCGGCTCGAAGGCCGTGAGCCGGTCGAGCGGACCGGCCTGGTCGTACCGCCCGCGGGTGTTGGCAGTGCGGGCGCCTTCCTGCTGGCCGGGCCACGCGAGGTGTTGCAGGCGCACGAGTTCGACGACCAGCCCGTGGGGGCGCTTCCGAACGGCGCTGGTGGCTGGACGGTCAACGCCCTCGGTAATGCCGTGGAGGTGGTGGAAGTTCCCTCGGCCGCGGATCGCAGTGTCCGGATCGCTCGTTCGGCGAACACCGGAGGTACCGCCGGAACCGGGATCGCGCAGGTGTTCGCGGCTCCGCTGCGCGGGCTGGTGACGATCGAGGCGCGCGTGATGCGGGACCAGCCCTACGTGTCCGGAAGCAACTGGTTCGGGCTGCCGTACCTCTACAACGAAGCCGGGGTCGCCGGGATCAGCCTCGCCTTCGACAAGGGCAACATCATCGCGTCCGAAGGCGGTTCCTCCCGCACGGTGGCGACGTACGAACTCGGCCGGTGGTACGACGTACGGCTGGTGGTGGACACCGTGAACCAGCGGTACGACCTGTTCATCGATGGTGCTCAAGTGGGGGATGACCAGCAGTTCCGCACGGCGATGCCGGCTGTCGCGGGGATCGCGTTCTATGCGAACAGCTCGAACTACGGCAGTGCGCAGATCGACCGGATCCGCCTGGCCTATGGGCGGTGACGGGTCAGCCGCGCCTGAGTGAGACCTGTGTCACATCAATGTTCACGCAAACATGAGCTGTGGACCACGGGCGATGTTTACGTAATCATCGCCGGACTCGTGTTCAGCAACGTGAGGACCTCCAGATGCCTACGACCCGATCTCATCCGCTCAGAAAATTCGTCGCGGGCGGTGCCGTACTGCTCGCGGCGCTGACCGCCTCCGCCCTGCCACCCTCGACAACCCCCGCCGTCGCGACTCCCGAGGTAGCCGTGCCGGGCGCTCCGGCCGGGAGTGACGCCGCGGACGGCTTGGAGACCAAGGCGCCGTACAGCTCGTTCCGTCCCGGCGCGGAATGGCGCGATACGAGCGGCAAGCTGATCCAGGCTCACGGCGGTCAGCTCGTGCCGGCGACCGACGACCAGGGCCGGCGGATCTGGTACTGGTACGGCGAAGACCGCAGCAAGGGGTACTACGACAGCCCTGGCGTGCATGTGTACGCGTCGTACGACCTCTACAACTGGAAGGACGAAGGCCTCGCGCTGCGGGCGATGAGCTCGCCGGACCAGTTCGAGCAGGACAAGTACTTCGCCAAGCTCTACAAGGGGTACAGCGCCGCGCAGAAGGAAATCGTCTGGCGGGACTTGTCGACGAACGCCGTGCGCACCGACGGCTGGGCGAAGCCGTCCATCCTCGAGCGTCCGAAGGTGATCTACAACAAGGCAACCGGCAAGTGGGTCATGTGGGTCCACTCCGACGGTCCGTCATCGCCGACGAGCACTTCCACCTACGCACGAGCCGAAGCGGGCGTGGCCGTGTCGAACTCGCCGAAGGGCCCGTTCCGCTGGATCGACTCGTACCGGCTGAACCGGGTGCCGAGTGATTCCGTGCCCTGGTGCGGTACTTCCTCGGCGTTCGACCCGGCCGGGGGGATGGCCCGCGACATGAACCTGTTCGTCGACGACGACGGCTCGGGATACATCATCTACTCGTCCGAGGAGAACCGGACGATGTACATCTCCAAGCTCCGGCCGGACTACCTCTACCTTTCCGCGAAGCCCGAGGACGCCGTACAGGGCAAGGACTTCGTCCGTACGCTGCCGTGCAACCAGCGCGAAGCGCCCGCGATGTTCAAGACCGAGGGCACGTACTACCTGATCACCTCCGGCGCGACCGGCTGGGACCCGAACCCGGCCCGGTACGCCACCGCGCAGAGCATCCTCAGCCAGTGGACCGACCGAGGGAACCCGATCAGCGGTGACGGCGCGGCGAACACCTACCGCTCGCAAAGCACCTCGGTGATCCCGTACGACGCGAAGGCCGGCAAGTTCATCTACATGGGCGACCGCTGGACCCCGAACGACCTGGCGAGTTCGCCGTACGTGTGGCTGCCGCTGCGCTTCGGTGAAGGCGGAACCCTCTCGATCGGGCCGGACCAGGAGTGGAAGCTCGGCGATCTCCAGCCCTACCAGCGCTGGACCGTCGACACGGTGCTGCCGGATCACGTATGGCTGGCCGACACCAGCACTCTGCCGGGCCAGGTATCCGTCAAGACAGCAACGGGTTCGACCCGCCTGAACGTCACGTGGGACGCCTCGACGATCGCCCAGCCCGGACCCGCGAACCTCCGCGGCTCGCTCTCGGACGGCCGCACCTTCACGCGCTCCGTTGTCGTGGTGCCGCACGGCCTGCGGTACGTCGTCAACGCGGGCGGCGCGAATACGCCCGACTGGAAGCGAATGGCCGAAGCGGCCGCAACCGAAGGTCCGTTGCTCAACTCCAGCCCGGAACAACCGCTGGGCACCGACCCCGTGACCGGCAAAACCTGGGGCTACACCGGCGCAAGCGCTCCAGCCGGTACGGCGACCGGCGACCTCTACAGCACGCTGCGCTACGCGAAGAACCACGAGCCGCTCGTCTACACCTTCGAAGGCCTCGAACCCGGCACGTACACCGTGCACGCGGGCTACTTCGACCCCTGGCCCTGGGCGAACCGCGCCGCCCAGGTCTCCGTCAACGGCTCGGTAGTCGACCAGCAACGCCTCTTCACCGGCACCAACACCGCCGCCTCGTACCCCGGCATCACCGCCGGCGCCGACGGCAAAATCACCGTCACCATCGCCCCGACCCGTTCCCCCGACATTCAAATCAGCTGGCTCCTGGTAGCCCGCAGCAACTAACCGACCACTCACTCGCCCTGCGAGGGGCTAGCCCACGCGATGGTGGGTTACCACCCCGGATTCCGAGGTGGTAACCCACCGTGCCCGTGGCTAGCCACCTTCACGAACGGCCAGCCCGGGGTAATGGATCAGCCGTTGTTGGTGCGGCCTACGTAGACGTTGCGGGCCTTGTAGAAGGTATCGCCGGATGGGCCCGGGCTTCCGGACGCGCCGCCCATTTGCAGGTTGAGGATCAGGTGCATCGGCTTGCCCACAAAGTTCGACCCGCGATGCTGGCCGACCCACTTGCCATCCAGGTAGTAGTGGATATCAACGTCCGTCGCGTTCACCTTCGTGATCCACGCGCGGTATCCATGCCAGCCACCGGGATTCGACACCGGGACGATGGTGTTGTCCCAGCCGCCGTCGTAGGTGTTGAACCAGTTCCGCGCGTCACCCTTGAACTCCAGGATGTCGCTCTCCGGCGGCCAGCTGTTCGCCCCGGTCAACCAGAACGCGGGCCAGGTGCCACGTACCGATGGCGCCTGGAATTCCCCACGAACCTCCCAGCTCGGGTATCGGTCGTTGACCGTCAGCTGCAGTTTCGAGTGAATCGCTCCCGAGTGGTACTGAATCGGCAAGAACGGATCTTTGCTGCTGTTGCCTTCATTCCAGCTGATCCGCGACGCCTTCAACACCAAGACGCCACCGGACTCAGGGTAAACGTGATTGTGGTCGGTCCGGCTCGCGTACATCCGGGCGGTTCCGTTGTGGTCAGAACCCCACGGATAAAGGTAATTCCAAGTGGATTCGAGAGCCGAGTAGCTGCCAAAGGTGGTCGTGGGGATGGCGGTCTCCCAGGCCTGCGCGCGGGCGTGGGCCGGGGGAGCCGCAGCGGCGGCGCCGGCGATGGCGGCGCCGGCGCCGAGCAGGAACTTGCGTCGATCGATCATGGCGGTGATCTCCTTACGGGCGGTTCGGATTATCGACAGCGGCGAAGTGGCCGTCTCCGCGAGAGAAACGACCACTTCGCCGGGTAGTGCCTTATTCGCTCAGGACCTGGTCCATTGCTGGTTCGTGGCGCCGTTGCACTGCGAGACGTCGACGGCTGTTCCGTTGCCGGTGCCGCCGCCGGCCGCGGCGAGGCAGAGGCCGGGGTGGCCGACGCTGGTGATCGAGAGGTCGGGCTTGAGTTCCCAAGCCTGGTTGGCCGCGCCGGTGCAGTCGGTGATGATGACCGGGCTGCCCGCGGTGGTGCCGTTGACCGTCATGCACTTGTTGCCGTAGACCGTCAACTGCTTGCTGGCCGTCCAGTTCCACTCCTGGTTGCCGCCGCCGTTGCAATCCCACAAGTCCAAGGCGGTGCCGTTGCTTGTGGAGAAGCCAGGTACGTCGACGCAGCGGCCGCTGGCCACGCCGCGCAGTACCTCACCGGGCGGTGCCGGCGGAAGGTCGTTCACCGGCTCCTTCTTGAGCAGGCCCCAGCCCCACTGCAACTGGGCGAGACCGCTTTCGCTGTTGACTTCGAGGTCACCATCGCCGACCAACGTGGTCATCGAGTACGCGTCACCGTTGCGCAGGCCCGGCCAGTAGACGATGCCCATGCCCTGCGCACGCGCGGTCTCGGTCAACGCGCCCAGGTACGACGTGTAGACGTTGCCCTCGTGATTGCCGTAGTTCAGCCCCGTGGTCATCGGTGATCCGGCTTCGTCGATGATCGTGCGCCAGCCGTACTCGCCGATGCGCGGCAGCAGGTTCGCCAGCCACTGCGCCTCGGTGGTGTGCGCGGCCCAGAAACCGTAGAAGTGCAGGGAAAGCAGCGTGCCCTTCAGTTCGGGCGCGGCGCCGACGCCGGTCACGTTGTCGTTGTAGCCGGTGCCGGAGATGACCACCTGCTTGCGCGGAACGTGGCTGTGCCGGGCCAGCCAGCCGGAAGTCAGCGAAACCCACTCGGGCAGGGTGTAGCCGAACGGCTCGTTCATCGGCTCGAAGTAGACCCGCGGGTTCTTGCCGTACCGCTTGATCACGGTGTCCCACATGGCGGCGTACGCCGCGGGGTCGTCGACCTTGCCATCCTTGGCGTTGTTCGCCTCCCAGTAGCTGAGGATCACCTTGAAACCGGTGGCGATCGACGCGTCGATGGCGGCCTGGTACGACTTCCACCAGTCGGTTCCGACGCTCGACGGGTTGATCGGCAGGCGAACGGTGTTGGCCTTCAGTTCGTGGCGGAACTCCAGCAGGATGCCGGTCGACTTGCGGAAGGTGGTCGCGTAGTTGTCGGCGGTGCTGAGACCCGACGGTACGACGGCATCGGCCGCGTAGTTGTCGCGCGGATCGGCCCAGTTCACGCCGCGGAACTCGCGGGTGTTGGCCGGGCTGGCGGACGCGGATCCGGCCGCGTCGGAGCCGGAAACCGCCGTCGAAGCACCGTCGGCCGGTACCGCCAGGGTGGCCGAAACGGTCACCAGCGCGACCGCCGCCAGCGTGAGGCGCCGAACGATCGCCCCGGCCCTGTCAGCGAGCCGTTTTCTCTGGTATACGGACGATGGTTGCGTAAACATCATCTCGACGCACCTCACTTGTTAACGTAAACATCGGGTTCCGGTGAGGCTCTCATCGGCCCTTTGATCCGTCAAGAGTGAGGCCCGCAGCTGCTCGGAGATCCACGACCGGTCAGCGATGCGCCCGGCCACCCAGCGCGTCAGCGGCGCGGTGGCCGGCCCGTGCTCTGCCGTACGACGAGTCGCGTCGGTACGAGGTCCGTGCCGGCCTGGGCGCCGGTCTCGTGCAACTGGCGAAGAACGCCCTCCACACAACGACGGCCGACCTCGGCGAAGTCCTGGTGGATCGTGGTCAGCGGCGGAATGAACGACGCCGCCTCGGGAATGTCGTCGAACCCGACCACACTCACGTCCCCGGGAACAGCCCGGCCCTGCTCCGAGAACGCCCGCAGCAGGCCGAGCGCCATCTGGTCGTTCGCCGCGAACACCGCCGTACAGGGCTCATCGGCCAACCTCAGCCCCGCGTCGTACCCCGAGATCGCGGACCAGTCGCCGCGCAGCAACTCCGGCACTGGGCAGCCCGCTTCTGCCAGCGTGGTTCGCCAGGCCCAGGTGCGACGCTGGCTGGCGAAGGAGTCCTCTGGTCCGGCCAAGTGCCAAACCGTTTCGTGCCCGAGGTCGAGCAGATGGCGAACGGCCTGCCGTGCGCCGTCGGCCTGATCGGTATCGACCACGCTGTAGCGATCGCCCGCGTCCGAGTCGACCACGACCACGTGCACTCCCGGCGGCAGCGTGACCACGGCCGCGTCGAGCAGGTGGACCTCCATGATCACGATGATCGCGTCGACGGCGAGTTCCTCCAGCCGGCTGAACGCGCCGATCACCGCGCCCTCGGTCGGCATCGCCACCGGGATCAACGTGATCGCGTAGCCCTTGGTCCGGGCGTGGTTCGCGATCGCCTCGAGCGTGCGGCTGTTGCCCGTACTCGACAACGAGAACAGGATCACCCCGATCGCGCGGAACTCGCCGCGCTTGAGCGCACGCGCCGCGCTGTTCGGCCGGTACCCGAGTTCGCGCATCGCGTTCAGCACCTGCTGGCGGGTGCTGTCGATGACACCGGGCTGGCCGTTCGAAACCCGTGACACCGTTTGCGAGGAGACTCCGGCGAGCTCGGCGACGTCCGCCATCGACACCCGTTTGCCGCGTCGTCTGCCGGCGTGCCCGGGGTTACCGAGGTCCGCGTCCACCTCGCCCATTACCTGCCCTCTCCAACGCCGTACCGCCGCGGCAAACCCGCCCTACCAATTGCTTCCCCGCCGCGAGTGAACGCGCCCGTCCCACGCTATCCCCCAACCGGTCCGGCCCCACCGCGAGCCGCGGCTATGCGGTCCAACGTCCAGCGAGCGGCAGTGGGTGATCGGTCTGGCGCCTGGCAGTGGCTGGCCACCCGCAAGGTGGGTTACCACCTGGGATTCCGAGGTGGTAACCCACCTCTCCGATGGCCAGCCATCCCGACGCCGCCCCGTCCGCTGGGGCCAGGCCTGCGCGTCGTCGCCGGGATCGGGCGACTTCCAGCCGTTCGCCGGGTCGCCGTCCGCCACGACGACGACGATCCCGTTGCGCAGCCGGATCCGCGCGCGGTGGTTGCCGGCCCGCCACCTCTCGGTGAAGCCGAAGCCAGTCCACCACGGCGCCGACGTCGTCGTACACCAGCTCTGGTACGACGCTTGCCGAGCCCATCGTTGTGTTGATCATCGGGCCTGCCAGGCGCGGGAAATCGAGATCCCAGCATGCCGCACGGGACCGGGCGGGGTCTTGAGGAGATGAGAACGGCGAGCGGGTGTCGCGCCGCGCAACGGGGATCCGGCCAGATCGGGCAGAAAGCAACTTGAGCGGCGCAGCTGGCGGATAACAAAAGCGTTGTCGTTTGGGGGTTGACGTGCGAAAAGTTAGCGCTAACATTTTTGCCGTGCGCAGCTCCGGCCCGTCGCTCGCCGGTATCGCCGGCTCGAGGCATTCCGGGGGTGGCCGCAACTGGGCCGTCGGCCGAGAAAGATCCGAAGATGGAGGAACTGCTGTGTTGAAGAAACTGATGGCGGTCACGACCGGCCTGGTGACGGTCGCTGCGCTTACCGCTTGCGGGGAGAACGAGGCGCCCGCGGCCGGTGGCGGCGGTGGGGGCGACGACAAGATCGTGATGGGCTTCGCCCAGGTCGGCGCCGAGAGCGGCTGGCGCACGGCGAACACCAAGTCGATCCAGGAGACCGCGAAAACGGCCGGGGTCGAGCTGAAGTTCTCCGACGCGCAGCAGAAGCAGGAGAACCAGATCAAGGCGATCCGCTCCTATATCCAGCAGAAGGTGGACGTGATCGCGTTCAGCCCGGTCGTGCAGACCGGCTGGGACACGGTGCTGCTGGAGGCCAAGCGCGCGAACATCCCGGTGATCCTGACCGACCGCGCGGTCGACTCGAAGGACACCTCGCTGTACAAGACGTTCCTCGGCTCGGACTTCGTTGAGGAAGGCAAGAAGGCCGGGGACTGGCTGGTCAAGCAGGCCGCCACCGCCGACGTGAACGGTGACGGCGCGATCAAGGTCGTCGAGCTGCAGGGCACCACCGGTGCCGCACCGGCGATCGACCGGAAGAAGGGCTTCGAGGACGCGATCGCCGCGAACCCGAAGATCTCCGTGGCCGCCTCGCAGACCGGTGACTTCACCCGCGACGGTGGCAAGAAGGTGATGGAGTCGTTCCTGAACGCCCAGAAGGACATCGACGTCGTGTACGCGCACAACGACGACATGGGGCTGGGCGCGATCGAGGCGATCGAGGCCGCCGGGCGCAAGCCGGGCAAGGACATCAAGATCATCACGATCGACGCGGTGAAGGACGGTATGACCGCGCTGGCCGCCGGCAAGATCGACTACATCGTCGAGTGCAACCCGCTGCTCGGCCCGCAACTGATGGATCTGGCCAAGAAGGTTGTGGCCGGCGAAGAGGTGCCGGCCCGGGTCGTGACCGAGGAGACGGCCTTCGACCAGGCCGCGGCCAAGGAAGCGCTGCCCACCCGCCAGTACTGATCCGGATCCACCCCGTTCTGTGCCGGAGGGAACGCTGCTTTCCGCGAACCCTCCGGCACATTCCACTCAAAGGAATCTCCGATGACCCAGGTGACCACTTCCGGCTCGCTGTCCCGAACAGCGGCGGCGGTCGTCGAGATGCGGGGTATCTGCATCAGCTTCCCGGGCGTGAAAGCCCTGGAGGACGTGGACTTTCGGCTTCATCCCGGTGAAGTGCACGCCCTGATGGGTGAGAACGGCGCCGGCAAGTCGACGCTGATCAAGGCACTCACCGGCGTTTATACGATCGACAGTGGCTCGGTCACGGTCGAGGGGCGCGCCCAGCGGTTCGACTCCCCGGCCGATTCGCAGGCGGCCGGGATCAGCACCGTTTACCAAGAGGTCAACCTCTGCCCGAACCTCACCGTCGCCGAGAACATGTTGCTCGGCCGGGAACCACGCCGGTTCGGGCGCATCGACGTACGGGCGATGAAGGACCGGGCCGCCGAGGTGCTGGACCGGCTCGGCGTATGCATCGATCCGGGTTCGTTGCTGGGTGACCACCCGATCGCGATCCAGCAGCTGGTCGCGATCGGCCGGGCCGTGGCCGTCGACGCGAAGGTGCTCATTCTCGACGAGCCGACTTCGAGTCTGGACGCCGAAGAGGTGGCCAAGCTGTTCGTCGTGATGAAGACCCTGCGGGACGAAGGCGTGGCGCTGTTGTTCGTCTCGCACTTCCTGGACCAGGTCTTCGACATCTCCGACCGGATGACCGTCCTGCGCAACGGCAAGCTGGTCGGCGAATACCGCACCGAGGACGTTACCCAGCTCCAGATCGTCGAGGCCATGATCGGCCGCGAGCTGGAAACGCTGGTCAAGCTCGAACACCACGTCGCCCCCGATTCGGTCGACGAACGCGGCGAGCGCGTGCTGCAGGTGCTCGGCCTCGGCCGCAAGGGAACGCTCGAGGCGGTCGATCTCGACGTCTATCAAGGCGAAGTGATCGGTATCGCCGGCCTGCTCGGCTCCGGCCGGACCGAGCTGGCGCGTCTGTTGTTCGGCGCCGATACGGCCGACACCGGCACGATCGAGATCCAGGGCGTACGACGCAAGCTCCGTTCGCCGCGGCAGGCCATCGCCGCGAAGGTGGCCTTCTCGAGCGAGAACCGCCGCAGCGAAGGCGTGATCGAAGATCTCTCGGTCGCGGACAATATGCTGCTCACCCTGCAGGCGTCGCGCGGCTGGCTCCGGCCCATCGCGCCACGCGTGCGGGAGAAGCTCGTCAAGCAGTACATCGACGCGCTGGGCATTCGCCCGGCCAATCCCGAAGCCCTGATGCGGAACCTGTCGGGCGGCAACCAGCAGAAGGTGTTGCTGGCCAGGTGGCTGATCACCCAGCCGCGGCTGCTGATTCTCGACGAGCCGACGCGCGGTATCGACATCGGCGCCAAGACCCAGATCCAGCAGCTCGTCTCGAAGCTGGCGGGCGAGGGCATGTCCGTCGTGTTCATCTCGGCCGAACTGGAAGAAGTCCTCCGGCTCAGCGACCGCGTGGTCGTGATGCGGGACCGCGCCAAGATCGCGGACCGGGTCAACGACGAGAGCGTCAGCGTGGCCACCATTCTCGAAACCATCGCCGCCGGTGGATCCACCGCCGATGCACCCGCCGCAGTGGAGGAAAAGCACCATGCGTGAGGTCCTGCGTAAGCCCTTGTTCTGGCCCGCGCTGGCGTTACTGCTGCTGATCGCGTTGAACACGGCCATCACGCCGTCCTTCCTCGCCATCCGGATGCAGGACGGCCACTTGTTCGGCAGCCTGATCGACATCCTGCGCAACGGCGCGCCCGTACTGCTGGTGGCCCTGGGCATGACCCTGGTGATCGCCACGCGAGGCATCGACCTTTCGGTCGGCGCGGTCGCGGCGATCGCCGGTGCGGTGGCCTGTGTCTACATCGCGGGTTCGCCCGAGCAGGGCACCGCCGCCACCGCGATCACCGCGATCTTCCTGGCGCTGGGTTGTTGCCTGCTGCTCGGTTTGTGGAACGGCTTCCTGGTTTCCGTGATGGGTATTCAGCCGATCATCGCGACGCTGGTCCTGATGACCGCGGGCCGCGGCCTGGCCATGCTGGTCACGGATGGCCAGATCACCACCGTGGTCAACCCGACCTTCAAGATGCTCGGCGCGGGCTTTGTCGGCACTTTGCCGCTCGCGATCCTGATCGCGCTCGCCGTGTTCGCGATCACCGCCGTGCTCGCCCGTCGTACGGCGCTGGGCATGCTGATCGAGTCGGTCGGCATCAACCCGGAGGCGAGCCGCCTGGCCGGTGTCCGCGCGCGCACGATCACCTGGACGGCGTACGCGTTCGCCGCTTTCTGTGCGGGGATCGCCGGGCTGATGATCGCGTCGAACACCAGCGCCGCCGACGCCAACAACGCCGGGCTCTGGATCGAGCTGGACGCCATCCTGGCCGTCGTGATCGGTGGTACGTCACTTGCCGGCGGCAAGTTCTCGCTGACCGGAACGTTGCTCGGGGCAATGTTCATCCAGACGCTGGCCACCACGATTCCGACCATCGGAATTCCGGCCGAGGCGAATTACCTGTTCAAAGCCGTTGTGGTGGTCGCGGTCTGCCTGCTGCAGTCGCCCAAGGCGCGCGCCGCGCTGAGGCGACGCCGGACCGCACCGATTCCCGTCCACCCGAGCGCGAAGGCCGATGCGGTATGAGCACCTCCACGATGGTGACCAACTGGTCCACCCGGGCGCGCAGTTACAGCCCGCCGGCCAAGTACCTGCCGGTCATCGCGACGTTTGTGCTGCTGATCAGCATGTTCGGCGCGGGTTCTCTGCGGTACGAGGGATTCGCCGATCCGCAGGTGATCCTGAACCTGTTCGTCGACAACGCGTTCCTGCTGGTGCTCGGCGTCGGTATGACGTTTGTGATTCTCACCGGCGGTATCGACCTGAGCGTCGGTTCGGTGGTCGCGTTGTCCACGATGATCGCCGCTTCGACTCTTGAGGCCGGCTGGCCCGCGTTCGCCAGTGTTATCACGGTGCTGATCTGCGGGACCCTGCTCGGTACGTTGATGGGCCTGGTCATTCACTACTTCGACGTGCAGCCCTTCATAGCCACGCTCGCCGGCATGTTCCTCGCCCGCGGTCTTTGCTACCTGATCAGCGTCGAGTCGATCCCGATCCGCAATACCACCTTCTCCTCCTTCGCGCAGGGCACGATCACCCTGCCCGGCGGTTACCGGATCACCCCGAGCGTCGTACTGGCGCTGGTGATCGTCGGCGTCGCGGCGTGGGTGCTGCACATGACCCGCTTCGGCCGCACGGTGTACGCCGTCGGCGGCAGCGAGAGCTCGGCCCACCTGATGGGTCTGCGCGTCGCCATGGTCAAGGTCGGGGTGTACGCGATCAGTGGGCTCTGCTCGGCGCTCGCCGGACTGCTGTTCTCGGTCTACATGCTGTCGGGGTACAGCCTGCATGCGGTCGGCATGGAGCTGGACGCCATCGCCGCGGTGGTCATCGGCGGCACGCTGCTCACCGGCGGCCGCGGCCTCGTACTCGGCACGATGCTGGGCGTTCTGCTGCTCGGCACCATCCAGACCTTCATCTCGTTCGACGGCACGCTGAGCTCCTGGTGGACCAAGATCTCCATCGGCGTATTGCTGCTGGTCTTCGTGCTGATCCAGCGGTTCCTCACCCGCCGCCAGGCCTGAAACGGGCCAACCGCCCTGGAACATCCGGGCTCCAGGGCGGTTGGCCGTTTTTCTGCTGCTTCGTTCAGCTGCGGGGGCTTTTGCGGGTGCGAGTTGCCGCCTTCTTGGCCGGTGCCTTGGGTTGACCGTTCAGTGTGCTTTCGCGGACCACCAGGGTCGGCGGGATCAGCTGGCTCTGCACTTTGCTCGCGCCGTTCATCAACTCGGCCAGCAATGCGAACGTATGACGGCCCGTGGCGGCGAAGTCCTGCCGAACGGTGGTCAGCGGCGGGCTGAAGAACTCGGCCTCGGGCACGTCGTCGAACCCGACCACGTGGACGTCGCCTGGCACGTTGATCCCGGCCTCGGCGAATGCCCGGAGCAACCCGAGCGCCATCTGGTCGTTTGCGACGAACACCGCGCTGAGGTTCGCCTCGCGCGCAAGCGACTTGCCCGCGTCGTACCCCGACTGGGGACTCCAATCGCCGCGCGTCACCCGGGGTGGTCTGATCCCGTGCTTCTCGAGAGTTTCGCGCCAGCCTCGCTCGCGCTCGCCCGCTTCGAGCCAGTCCAGCGGACCGGCGACGTGCCACACGGTTTCGTGGCCGAGTGACAAGAGGTGTTCCGTCGCGAGGCGGGCACCCTCGGCCTGGTGTACGGCGACCACGGGCACAGCCGTTGCCGCGCCACTGACGGCGACGAGCGGGATGTCGTGGGGCGCGTAGTTCAGCGCCTCGGTCGTCGCGACATGCGGCGCGATCACGACGATGCCTTCGACGGCCTGACCCTTGAGCGTTTCGATGGCCTCCTCGATCGAGGCGCGATCGGGCCGGCCCACGCTGGAGACGCTGATCGAGAATCCGGCCGCCCGGGCCGCGCGCTCGATGCCGTACAACGTGCTGGCCGGGCCGTACAGCGTGGAGTCCAGCGTGACCACGCCGAGCGTGGCGGTACGGCCGGTGGCAAGGGCGCGAGCGGCGGCGTTCGGCCGGTACCCGAGATCCTCGATCGCGGCCAGCACCCGATCCCGCGTGGCCGGCCGGACAATTCCGGTGTCGTTGATGACCCGCGACACCGTCATATGCGAAACGCCTGCTGCCGCGGCAACATCGGCCAAGCTCGGATGCCGCCTAGCGACCACATTCGCCGCCTCGGACAGGGACTTGGCTTCGGACCCAGTGGACACGCCCATGTCTCCCATCATCGACTCGCCCCGAATTCTGCCACCCCACCACCCACACCCCCACCAACGCCGCACCTCGGGGCCTTGCGATGGATGATGTTAGCGCTAACACTCTACCATTTCGGTCCTCTTCCCGCCGCTGACCGAGTGGTGGCGATGGACTCGCCTCATCACTGTTAGGCGGTGCGGAGGTATTCGGCGCGCCAGTGGGGAGTGGGGGTGGTGGTGAGGTGGTCGAGTTGGATTAGTTGCAAGCCGTCCGTGGCGAAGGCTTGCATGGCGGATTTGCTGAGGGGCCATGGCGGGCCTTCCACCGATTGGCCGTCCTGGCGGACCATCGCGATGACCACCAGGGTGCCGCCCGGGCCGACCAGTTCGCTGATCTGCTTGGTCGCGGTCTCCTGCAGCGGCGCCGGCAAGGCCTGCACGGTGTAGATCTCCACCACCAGCTCAAACGCCCGGTTCCACTCCGCGGGCGGATCGAGCAGATCCGCCGTCACGTACTCGACCTCCGAACCCGGATGCGTACGCCGTGCCGCCTCAACCGCCGAAGGCGAAATGTCGAACGCGATCGTCCGGTACCCGAGATTCGCAACCAACTCAGCGTCCCACCCGGTACCAGCGCCAACCACGATGGCCCGTCGCCCAGTACCGTCCGGCTGAGCCGTGTCCACCCATTCGGTCAACAACCCATGCGCCGTACCGCGATCCCAGGGCACCACCGCAAGGCCCTCGTCGGCCGCCGCGTAGAGCCGTTCGAACCACCCGGTCGGATCGTCGTCGTGCACGGACTGGTTCGCCAGCCGCCGAGTGGCCAGGTCGGGATCGATGTCGGGGTTGACCGTGTTGTCGGTCATGCGCGGCTCCGTCGTGCTCTCGGCGGCGATTCAGGTTCAGCAGCTCACGTACAGAAAGGCTCGGGTACAGGAAAGCTCCGGATTGATCTCCACGAATACTCTCAGCCCACGGGGCAACGTCGCCGGATCAACAAGATGCTGCAGTCGCCCCGGTCGGTAGCGACCGGGGCGACGACCCGCCACCTGGGAGGGAGTAAGCGGATCAGGTGGCGGTGCAGGTCACGGCCGGACGGGTTTGGTTGCCGCCGTGGAGCACGGTGAATCCGAAGGTGTTACCGCTGCCGTTGGGCCGGGCGGTCATGACGTTTCCGCTGCTGTCCCAACTGACAGCGGCGTTCCAGGTGGCGATGATCCTCTGCGGGGCGCGGACGGTGACGGTGACGGTCCAGTTGCTGGAGCCGGTCACCGCGACCTGGCCGTTGAAGCGGTCGGGCCAGGACTGGCCGTCGGAGTACGTCGCGGTGCAACCGCCGCCGGGCGGCGGGTCGATGGCGTCCGGGGCGACGGCGCGGCCGGTCGTCGGGGAGATCATCCCGGCGCACAAGCCACGGCTGCGCAGACCCGAGACGATCTGCGGTACTGCGGCGACGGTGGCCGCGTACTGGTCGTGCATGAGGATGATCTGGCCGCTCGTGAGCCGTTCGGCGGCTTGGACGATCTGCGCGGTGGTGGCGCCGTCCCAGTCCCGGGAGTCGACGTCCCAGGTGATCGTCTTCAGCCCGAGACCGGACGCGACCGACTCGAGGGTGGCGTTCGTTTCGCCGTACGGTGGCCGGAACAGTTTCGGCGTACCGCCGCCGGCGTTCTGGATGGCCGTCTGGGTGCGGGACAGCTCGGATGACATCGCGGTCGTGCTCAGGGTGAGCATGTGCGGATGGGTGTAGCTGTGGTTGGCGATCCACATCCCCGCACTTGCCTGAGCAGCGACCAGAGACGGGTTGGCCGCAGCGTTCTGCCCGGTGTTGAACAATGTCGCCCGCACTCCGGCCGTCCGCAGCGCGTTGAGCAAGGCAGGGGTGTTACCGGGGTTCGGCCCGTCGTCGAACGTCAGCGCGACGTACCCGTTGCGGCAATCGGACGGTGGAGATCCTGCATTGAGAGCGTCCAGCGTTGCCGTGTACGCCGGCTTCTTGTTGCCGTTGCCGTCGAACAGCAGGGGTGTGTCACCGGGCCGCCAGGAGTCGGTATCCCGCACGCCCCACACGGTGATGCCGTTGCAGCGGGAGATCGCCAGGCAGGCGTTCGTCACCAGGCGGTACTTGTTCGCCTGGTCGGTGCCGGAGCCCTGGATGTCGAGCTCAGTGATCTGTACGTCGACACCCAGCCCGGCGAAGGTCGACAGCGTGGTCTGGAAGTTGCTCGGCACCGGATTGCCACTGTTGAAGTGTGCCTGCAGGCCGACGCAGTCGATCGGGACGCCGCGGTTCTTGAAGTCACGGACCATCGCCACGACGGCCTTGGTCTTCGCGTGGTCGGGGTTGTCGATGTTGTAGTCGTTGTAGCAGAGCTTGGCGCCCGGATCGGCGGCCCGGGCCGCCCGGAAGGCGGCCTCGATCCAGTCGTTGCCGGTGCGCTGCAGGTTCGAGTCACGCCGGGCGCCCGAACCGCCGTCCTCGAAGGCCTCGTTGACCACGTCCCAGGCGTAGATCTTGCCGCGGTAGTGGGTGGCGACCTGGGTGACGTGGTTCAGCATCGCGTTGCGCAACGCGGTGCCGCTCATGTTCTGCATCCAGCCCGGCTGCTGAGAGTGCCACGCGAGAGTGTGGCCCCGCAGGCGTTTGCCGTTGCTGGTCGCCCAGTTCGCGACCCGGTCACCGGCGGTGTAGTTGAACTGGTTCTGGTTGGGCTCGGTGGCGTCGAGTTTCATCTCGTTCTCGGCGGTCACCATGTCGAATTCACGGTTGGCGATGGTCGTATAGGTCGAGTCGCCGAGCTTGCCGGCGCTGATCGCGGTACCGAAGTACCGGCCGGTCTGGGCCGCCGACGCACCGAGAGTGGTGGCGGCTTCCGCGGAGGCCGGGACGAGTACGGACAGGCCGGTCGCGGCCAGGGCACCGGCGGCCAAGGCCGCCAGACTTCTTCTGATCATGCAGCTCACCTTTTCTGGGGCGGTCAGATAGCGAGTGACGTCACGCAGTGATCGTGGGCATGCGAAACCGATAAATCAAGAGCGAATTCCCGAATTATTCTCGAAACATTTTCGGGCCGCCGTGGTCAGCCATCCCTTTATCCAGTAGGGAGTCCGATACTTTTCGAAGGTCGTCATGATCGCCAATGTTGGCGGAGTAATTCCGAAATATTTCGGTAACTCGCGGTACCCGCAGCGGGCAGGCAAAGAAGCAGCCGCCCTCGGGCCCCGAGGCAGCGTCAGGACCACTCGGGCAGGGCCGTGAGGACTCGGGCCACTTGGGTGAGGCGGTGGGTCAGGTCCAGCGGTAGCGGCGTTCGGGGCGGCCGGTGGTGCCGTAGCGGAGGGAGACGTCGGCTTGGCCGGTTTTGCAGAAGTGTTCGAGATAGCGGCGCGCGCTGACGCGGGAGATGCCGACGCGTTCGGCGCATTCGGCCGCGGACAGGGTGGTTTCGGTTTCGCGGAGCGCGCGTTCCACCAGCGTTGCGGTTTCCTGGCCGAGGCCTTTCGGTAACCGCGTGGCGGTCGCGGGCGTCGTACCGCGGTTGAGAACGCGGTCGATGTCGGCTTGGCCGGTCACGGACTCTTCGGGTAGTTCCCGGCGCTGCGCGGCGTACGTATCGAGGCGGACGCGTAGATCGTCGAAGCTGAACGGTTTGAGCAGGTAGTTGACCACTCCGTGCCGTACGGCGGCCCGCACCGCCTCGGCCTCGCGTGAAGCAGTGATGACGAGTACGTCGCAATCGTGGCCGGCCGCTCGTAGCTGCGTCACGACCTCCAGCCCGAACATGTCCGGCAGATACAGATCCAGCAAGACCAAATCCGGTGCGAGCGCCTCGACCTGGGCGAGCGCATCGGCGCCGGTGTGCGCGACGCCGACAACTTCGAAGCCCGGCACGTTGCCGACGAAGCCGGAGTGGATCCGTGCCACATGAAAGTCGTCGTCCACGATCAGTACCTCGATCACAGGGACTCCCACCGAACGGCACTACCTGACAAGCCGACGCCCGCCCCCGACGGACCGCCCGACGGACCGCCCGACGGACCGCCCGACGGACCGCCCGACGACCCGGTGGAAGGGCTGACGGAGAGGCTGGCGGTGAACATGGCGCCTTCGGGGGTGTTGGTCACCGCGATCTCCCCGCCCCGGCCGTTGCAGACTAGCCGGGTGAGGGCGAGGCCGATGCCGCGCTCGCCTTCCTTGGCCGCCTTGGTGGTGAACCCATTGGCGAACACCTCCTGCGCCAGCTCGGGGGCCACGCCTGGTCCCGAGTCGCGGACCACGATCTCGATGCTGGTGGCGTCTTGCTGGATCTCCACCTCGACCCAGGCCGGAGCCAGCGGGGTGCCGGAGCCGGCCGCGGCGTCGATCGCGTTGTCGACCAGGTTGCCGACCACGGTGGCGACGTCGGCGGAGTCCTCGGGTTCGAGCCTGTCCAGCGAAGTGCGTTCGGAGATCCGCAGTTCGACCCGGCGCTCGGCCGCGAACGCGGACTTCGCCATCAGCAGGGCGGCGACGGCGGTGTCGTGGACCCGGCTGGTCAACGTGAGATCGAGCGAGGCGCGACGCCGGCTCAGTCCTTCGACATACCGCACGACCTCCTGGTGGTCGCCGATCTGGATCAGCCCGGAGATCGTATGCAGCTGGTTCGCGAACTCGTGTGCCTGCGCCCGCAGCAGGTCGGTCGAACTGCGGAACGAGCCCAGTTCGCGTTCGAGCTCCGCCAGTTCCGTTCGATCCCGCAACGTGGTCACCGAACCGAGCCGCCGGCCGTCCTTGGTGACGTCCATCCGGTTCATCACCAGCACCCGCCCACGCCGTACGACGACCGCGTCCCGCGCATCATCCACCCGAGTCGAGTCGTCCGGACGACCGGCGACGCCCGCGAGTACGTCGTACAGGCGCCCCTCGATCCGCAGGTCGGCCAGGCTCATGCCGACGCTGTGCTCGGGCAGATCCAGCAATCGGCGGCCGACGTCGTTCACCAGGGTGATCCGCTGCTGCGGGTCGAGCGCGATGACGCCTTCGGCCAGGCCGGACAGCATCGCCTCCCGGTGTTCGGCCAGTCCGGCGATCTCGCGCGGTTCCAGCCCGAACGTCTGCCGCTTGATCCGCCTTGCCAGCAACCACGACCCGATCAATCCGATCGCGCAGGCGATACCGAGATACGTCAGCAGGTACGACGCACCGCGCAACCGTTGCCAGGTGGACGGTACCGGCTGGCTCACCGCCACCGTGCCGATCAACCGGGCGGGTGTGGTGATCTGCCCGGTGTTCGGGTCGGTTCGCTCGCCTCCGAAAACCGGCACCTGCGCGACCAGCCGTTCCCGGCCGGCCGGCTCCTGATCGCCGGTCCAGCTCCGGCCGCGCGCGACGCCCGGATCGCCGTACACCAGGCGGGAGTCGATCTCCCTCGGGTCGGTGGCGGCCAGTACGCGACCGTTGATGTCGGCAACTACTACGGCGGTGTCCTCGGCTTCGGTGATGGTGGATTGCAGGTGTGGGGCAAGTACTTGGTCCGCCGCGGGCGCGAGGATCTGCTGGCGTAGCAGGGCGCTGCCCGCGAGCTGTTCGGCCAGCGCGGTGACGCGACGGCCTTCGACCCGGTTGAACGTGGCCGCCGACTGCGCCAGTGACACCGCGGCTACAGCCAGCAACACCAGCACGATCACCGCAAGCTGGAGTACCAGGAGCTGGCCCGCGAGCGTGACCCGGCGGGAAGCCTTCATGACCACAATGAACTCAACCTTCGCTGCTGACACAAGGCAGACGAGACGCCTGCCGTTCAGTCAAGATCATCGCGCCGTGTCCCGCAAAGCGAAAGCCCGTAAAGCGAAAGAGAGTCCCACCATGAGATCGCGGACCAAAGCACTTCTCAGCGCCGGTGTGGCGCTGTCGATGGTGGCGCTGAGCGCCTGTGGCGCGACGGCCGAAAAGGGCGCGAGCGATGCGCCCGCCGCGGACGGCAAGCCCGTCACCGGCCTGCGGATCATGGTGCCGAACGCCGCTGGTGGTGGTTACGACACCACCGCGCGCACGGCGGCCAAGGTGATGGAGGACGCGAAGATCGCCGCCGGTATTCAGGTGTTCAACCTGCCCGGCGCGGGCGGCACGATCGGCCTCCAGCGCACGGTGAACGAGAAGGGCAATGGCAAGCTCGCCATGCAGATGGGCCTCGGCGTGGTGGGCGCGTCGTACACCTCGAAGTCGAAGGCCACGCTGACCCAGACCACACCGCTGGCCAAGATGATCGAAGAGGCCGGCGCGATCGTTGTGCCCAAGGACTCGCCGTACAAGACGATCGGTGATCTTGTCGCCGCCTGGAAGGCCGACCCGAAGGCCCTTGCGGTCGGTGGCGGTTCTTCCCCCGGCGGGCCGGACCACCTGCTGCCGATGCGGCTCGCGCAGGCCGTCGGCATCGAGCCGAAGCAGGTCAACTACGTGTCGTACGACGGTGGTGGCGAGCTGCTTCCGGCCTTGCTCGGCAGCAAGATCGCCTTTGGTGCCAGCGGATTCGGCGAGTTCAGCGACCAGGTCGAGAACAAGTCGGTGCGCGTCCTCGCGGTGACCAGCGAGAAGCCGGTCGAGGCGCTGAAGGATGTTCCCACGCTGAAGTCGGCCGGTATCGACCTGGTCTTCACGAACTGGCGCGGCATCGTGGCGCCGCCCGAAATCAGCGACGCGGACAAGTTGGTCTGGATCGACGCGCTGACGAAGATGCACGACTCGGAGGGCTGGAAGGCCGAGCTGGCCAAGCGCGGCTGGACCGACGCCTTCATGACCGGTGACGACTTCGGCGCGTTCCTCACCGAGCAGGACAAGGCCGTTGCCGACCTGCTCAAGGAACTCGGGCTGGCCACGTGAGTCAGCAGGCCGGCGTGAGCCAGCAAGGCGAAGCCCGCACGGGCGATCGGGCGCAGTACGGAGTCTGCGGATTCCTTGCGCTGCTTGGCATTCTCGTCATCGTGGACGCCTTGCGGCTCGGCGAGACGACGGTGACGAACGACCCGATCGGGCCGAAGGCCGTGCCGGTTCTGCTGGGCGCGCTGTTGCTGGTTGTTGCCGTGTTCTACGCAGTTGACGTCGCGCGCGGTGGCGAGGGAGAGGCCGAGGCCGGTGAGGACGTTGATCCGACCTCACCGATCGACTGGCGCACGGTCGGCCTGCTGCTCGCGGCGTTCCTGGTGAACGTCGTACTGATCGAGCGGCTCGGCTGGGTGATCAGTGGAACCTTGCTGTTCTGGGGTTCGGCCTTTGCCCTGGGCAACCGTCACTATGTGCGCAACCTGGCGATCGCCATCGGGTTGTCGTTGGCAACGTTCTACGGGTTCGCGATCGGTCTCGGCGTCAACCTGCCGGCCGGCGTACTGCAGGGGATTCTGTAATGGAGAACTTCGGCAATCTGATCACCGGTTTCGGCGACGTGCTGACGCCGATCAACCTGCTGGTGGCGCTGCTCGGCGTCATCGTCGGAACGGCGGTCGGCGTGCTGCCGGGGATCGGCCCGGCGATGACGATCGCAATGCTGCTGCCGATCACCTACGGCATGGAGGCCACCCAGGCGTTCATCATGTTCGCCGGCATCTTCTATGGCGGCATGTACGGCGGCTCGACCACCTCGATCCTGCTGAACACGCCAGGCGAGTCCGCCTCGGTGGTGACGGCGATCGAGGGCAACAAGATGGCCCGATCCGGCCGGGCCGCCCAGGCTCTCGCGACGGCTGCGATCGGCTCGTTCGTGGCCGGACTGCTCGGCACGATCGCGCTGGTACTGGTCGCGCCGCAGGTGGTGCGCTTCGCGATCAGCCTTGGGGCGCCGGACTACCTCGCGATCATGTTGCTGGCGTTTGTCGGCGCGACCGCCGTGCTCGGGGCCTCGCGGATCCGGGGGGTCGCCGCCTTGCTGCTCGGCCTGGTGATCGGTCTGGTCGGCATCGACAAGGTGACCGGCCAGCAGCGCCTGACCTTCGGTATTCCGCAGCTGGCCGACGGTATCGACGTGGTGATCGTGGCCGTCGCCATTTTCGCGGTCGGCGAGGCCCTCTGGGTGGCGGCGCATCTGCGGCGGAAGGCCGGTGAGGTGATTCCGGTCGGGCGTCCGTGGATGAGCAAGTCCGACTTCCGGCGCTCCTGGAAACCGTGGCTGCGTGGTACGGCCCTGGGATTCCCGTTCGGCGCGATGCCCGCGGGCGGAGCGGAGATCCCGACCTTCCTGTCGTACGCGACGGAGAAGAAGCTGTCGAAACACCCGGAGGAGTTCGGCAAGGGCGCGATCGAGGGAGTCGCCGGGCCGGAGGCAGCGAACAACGCGTCCGCGGCCGGCACGCTTGTCCCGATGCTGGCGCTCGGCCTACCGACCAATGCCACGGCCGCAGTGATGCTGGCGGCGTTCGTTTCGTACGGCATCCAGCCTGGGCCGTTGCTGTTCGAGCGGGAGTCGTCGCTGGTCTGGACGTTGATCGCCAGCCTCTTCATCGGGAACCTGCTCCTGCTGGTTCTGAACCTGCCGCTGGCGCCGGCGTGGGCGAAGCTGTTGCAGATCCCCAGGCCATACCTGTACGCCGGGATCCTGTTCTTCGCGTCGATGGGCGCCTACGTGGTGAACGCTCAGCCGGTCGACCTGGTCCTGCTGCTAGTACTCGGGCTGATCGGATTCGCGATGCGCCGGTTCGGGCTTCCGGTGCTGCCGTTGATCATCGGCGTGATCCTCGGGCCGATCGCGGAGCGCCAGGCCAGGATGTCGCTGCAGCTGTCCGGTGGTGAGGTGTCGGGCCTGATCGGCGGTCCCGTTTCGTACCTGATCTACCTGCTGATCATCGGTGTGATGGTGTGGCCGTTGCTGCGCCGTTTCGTTCGCAGGCCGAACCGGGAGAAGGTGGCGGTATGACCGTACTGGTGGGATACGTGCCGACCCGCGAAGGTGAGGCCGCATTGGCCGCCGGAGTCGCCGAGGTGCGCCGCAGGAACGAGAAGCTGCTGGTGCTCAACACCTCCCGGGGTGACGCGTACGCCGATCCCCGGCTGGCGCAGCAGCGGGACCTGGACATCGTCCGGCGTGATCTCAGCGAACTCGGCCTCGACTTCGAAGTACGCCAGCTGGTTGGCGGCGGCGACGCGGCCGACCAACTGGTGGAACTGGCCGAGGCCGAACAAGTCACGATGCTGGTCATCGGCCTTCGCCACCGGACTCCGGTGGGCAAGCTCATCCTCGGCTCAGCCGCCCAGCGCATCCTCCTGAACGCAACCTGCCCGGTGCTAGCCGTCAAAGCCATCTGATCGCTCCGGGCCTTCAGCCGGCCGGAAAGCCAAGTGAGGGCTGACGCGCGTGGGCGGTCGGTCTAGCACGCGCGTGTTATGAAAGACGCATGCCGCGAGTTGTTGATGCCGAAGCCCGTCGCCAGGACCTTGTCGAGGCGGTCTGGCGGGTGATTCGGCGCGAGGGCCTGCCGCACGCCTCGGTCCGCAAGGTGGCGACCGAGGCGGGGCTGTCGATGGGCTCGCTGCGCCACTACTTCACCACCCAGGACGAGCTGCTGCAGTTCTCCCTCCGCGCCGTGGGGGAGCGGGTGACCGAGCGGCTGCGGCAACTCGAATACCCCGCGGACGCCCGCGGCGTACTGGAGCTTGTCGCGCTCGAGCTGTTGCCGCTCGACCCCGACCGGTTCGCTGAGGTCGAGGTCTGGGTGGCCTTCACCGCGGCCACGCTCACCAATCCGGCACTGCGCGCGCTCGGTGACGAGAGCTACGCCGCCGTGCACGACCTGTTGCGCGATCTGCTCCGCGACCTGCTGGGCGATCGGCCCGAGCTCGAAGCTCAGGCCGACCGCCTGCATGCGCTCATAGATGGTCTCGCGCTGCACGGGGTGAGCTCGCCGGGCAGGCTCAAGCCCGACAAGGCGCGGGCGGCCCTACGGGAACACCTCGACGCCTTGACCGCTTGAGCTCGAACAGAGTCAGCGCCCGTGGAGGTCCGACCAGAAGTCCAGCTGGTGGTTCCGCACGTAGTTCGTCGGACCGATGTTGCCCGGGGCAAATGACTGCACGCGCCCGGTCGCGCCGTACGCCGGCCAGCCGGGCCTTCCGGTGGCAGCGAAGGTGGTCCAGACCTGGACCATCGCCGCGGCCAAGTCCCGTTGGGCCGGAGTGAAGGCCGGCTTCTCCCCGAGGATCTCGAACAGGTAGTTCAGTTCGGACCCGTGGAAGGCGCCGTACGGATAGCCGGGATTGGGCATTCCTTTGAAAGCCGGCGCATTCCGGTCGGCGAACTCGTACGCGTAAAGCGGCGTGCGTCCGGCCAGGGCGTCCTGCGTCCGGCGAGTGGTGAAGGCCCAGGTCCGGTCGGTGCTGAGATCGGCGTAGTTCATGCCGTTATCGCCTTGCACCGGCGGATACCGCTTCACCACCCGCGCCGCGTCCGGGCCGTAGTCCTCGGCAAGGAGATCGCGATAGCCCTGTGGAGTGAGGGGTCTCGGCACTGCGAAGGCGATCGACAACCGGCTCTCGTCGCGCGTCGTACCCACGAGGGTAGGCACGCGATGGAACGTGCCACGTCGTAGTGCCTCGGACGGCTCGAGCGGCAGCAGCGAGGTGCCGTACGCCGGGCCGAAGGTCTTCATCCCGGTCTGGAGCAGGTCCGCCGGTTTGGCCCGCAGGCAGGCGATCGTCGTACAGCCCAGCTCCTTGGCGAAAGCGAGGCCCTGGCGCCGAAGCTCGTCGACGCGCTGGAAGGGGCCGAGGCCCTTCGGCAGATACGCGGGCCATTCGGTATCGCAGGTGCCGCTCTGCATGATCGCCCGGTGGAAGAGTCCTTTTGTCTGCGGTGACGTGAGCAGGGCACAGGTGCTCATTCCGCCCGCTGATTCGCCGAAGAGCGTGACCTTGCCCGGATCGCCGCCGAAGGACTTCGCGTTGCGCTGAACCCAGCGCAGGGCGGCACGCTGATCGAGCAGGCCGAACGAACCGGCGTCCGGCAGGTCCGGCATGGCCAGAAATCCGAACGTGCCGAGCCGGTAGTTCGGCGTCACCACGATGACGTTGCCGTCGGCAACCAGTCGCGCCGGGTCGTAGTCGTTGCCCGCGCCCTGGAAGAACCCACCGCCGTACAGCCAGACCATCACCGGCAGCGGCTCGCGCGATTTGCGGGCCGGGGTGGTGACATTGAGATAGAGGCAGTCCTCCGACTGCGGCCCGGGCACGCCGTCGTGCGGGTCCTGCAGGCAGTTGGGCCGGGCGTCGCGGCCGGACCGTACGCCGGACCAGGCCGGCGCGGGTTGAGGTGCACGCCATCGTCGCGGCCCGAGCGGGGGAGCGGCGAACGGAATCCCGTTGTACCTCTCGACCCGACCGGTCCGAACGCCCTCCACCTCCCCGCCGTCGACCTTCACCCGTGGTCCGCCGGACACCTCGGCGGAGGTTGCTGTAGTGGCCGTCGAGCCGACCGGGGCAAATCCGAGTACCAACGCCAATGCGATGCCGAGAACGCGCATAGTCCCTCCTGATTTATCTAACACGCCTGTGCTACTACAACAATGTAGCACGAGTGTGCCAAATAAAGCGACGCGTGGTTCGTAAGACCAAGTGGCGTCCGGCGTTCGACCGCCCTCTGCTCGGCACCGACGGCAGCGGCACGCATAGCTTCCCGACGACGGACACCATGTACGTCGAGCAGTACGAGGCGATGACCTTGTATCTCCTGCACCTCAACACCTTGCGGTGCAAGCGGCACGAGGGCACCTTGTCCGCCAGTGGATCCAACCTTGCGCCCACGGGCGTCAGCTGATCGCCGGGCCGGATCGCCAGTGTCTACCGGCGGTCCGGCCTCGGCGCGCACGGGCTAGCCGCGGAGTTCGAGCAGGCCGGCGTCGGTGGGGGAGAAGCCGCAGGCGTCCAGGTAGAAGCCGGCGAGATGCGGTTCGAAGTCGACGTGCAGCCACTCGCAGCCCGCCGCCCTCGCCTCATCGGTCGCCGCCCGCACCAGCCGTACGCCGATGCCCTGGCGGCCGTGATCGGGATGAACCGCGGTATCGAGCACAAACGCGTGCGCGCCGCCGTCCCAGCAGACCTGCACGAACCCGACCAGCCGATCGTCGCTGAACGCGCCGATCCACGTGAGCGCATGCCGTTCCAGCCGCGCACCCCACGGCTGCACCTGTACGCCCGAGCCGAACGCCAGCGCGTGCAACGCGGACAACTCCACATCATCAACCTCAAACCGAACCCGGATCTCCACGCCACCACCTTCCCCGACCACACCACCCGGTCGACCGAATCCCCCGCCGTACCATTGGACGGTGGCGAGTTGTACGCCGCGGGTGTCCGGTTCAGCCAGGGGCGTACGGCGCCTTGGCTGCGGCGTGGCCGGGATGCCGTCGGGGTGTCAGAGGGCGTGTCAGGGCGGTGTCAGGGGGGTGGCGGAGGGGGCCTTGATGGTTGACCCATGACCACTTCAGCGATTGCGGCCTCGGGGCTGCGAAAGACGTTCGGGGACAAGATCGTTCTCGACGGCATCGACTTGGATGTCGCCGCCGGAACCGTGTTCTCCCTGCTCGGCCCGAACGGCGCCGGCAAGACCACCACGGTGAACCTGCTCACCACCTTGATGAAGCCCGACGCCGGCACGATCCGGGTGGCTGGGCACGACGCGGCGACCGCGACGAAGGCGGTTCGGGCCGCGATCGGTGTCACCGGCCAGTTCGCGGCGGTGGACGAGCTGCTGACCGGCCAGGAGAACCTCCAGCTGATGGCGGACCTCAAGGGTCTGGGTTCCGGCGAGGCCAAGCGGCTGCTCGCGGACCTGCTCGAGCGGTTCGAACTGACCGCCGCCGCGCAGAAGCCGGTGGCGACCTACTCCGGCGGCATGCGCCGGAAGCTGGATCTGGCCATGACGCTGGTCGGTAATCCGAAGATCATCTTCCTGGACGAGCCGACCACCGGGCTGGACCCGCGCAGCCGCCGCACGATGTGGGACATCACCCGCGGGCTGGTGGCCGAGGGCGTCACGATCTTCCTCACCACCCAGTACCTCGAAGAGGCCGACCGCCTCGCGAACCAGATCGCCGTACTCGATCAGGGCCGGTTGGTCGCGCAGGGTACGCCGGCCGAGCTCAAGCGCCAGATCCCCGGCAGCCACGTTCGGCTCCGCTTCGCCGGTGGCGACGAGTTCGACGCGGCGGCGCGGGTCCTGTCCGGGGCGACCCGGGAGGAAGAGGACCTGGTGCTGCGGATTCCCAGCGACGGCGGGGCCAAGTCGGTCCGCGGCCTGCTGAACCAGCTTGACGACAACTCCATCGACGTCGAGGAGTTCTCCGTGCACACGCCGGACCTCGATGACGTTTTCCTGGCCCTCACCGGCCGTACCAGCACGGAGGCAGCCAAATGAGCACCAAGTCCCACTCGATGGTGATGTTGCGCCGCAACTTCAAGCACCTCGCCCGCAACCCCACGTCGGCGTTCAACGCGGTGGTGATGCCGATCGTCGTCATGCTGATGTTCGTCTACATGATGGGAGACGCCTTCAGCGTTGGCGTCGACTACATCGACTACGCGACCCCCGGTCTGCTGCTGCTGGCCGTCTGCTACGGCCTCGGCGGTACGGCGATCGCGGTCAACTCCGACATGACCAAGGGCATCATCAACCGGTTCAAGGTGATGGACGTGTCCCGCAGCGCGGTGCTCAACGGCCACGTTGTCGCCAGCGTGCTGATCAACCTGATCGCCATCGCGGCCCTGCTCGGCGTGGCCTTCCTGCTGGGCTTCGACCCGGCGGCGGGTCTGGTCGACTGGCTGGGCGTGGTGGGCATGGTCGTCCTGCTCGGTACCGCGACCGGCTGGATGACGATCGCCCTGGGCCTCGCGGCGAAGACGCCGGAGACCGCGGGTATGGCGGCGGTACCGCTGGTCATGCTGCCGTTCTTCAGCAGCGCGATCGTGCCGGCCGACAAGATGGGCCCCGGCCTGAAGCAGTTCGCCGAGTACCAGCCGTTCACGCCGGTCATCGAGACCTTGCGCGGCCTGCTCAACGGCACTCCCTCCTCCAGCGACGCGCTCGTCGCCATCGCCTGGTGCGTCGGTATCGCCGTGGCCGGATATCTCTGGGCCGGTTCCACCTTCAAGAAGCGCGCCTGACCTTCCCGGGCGGCGGTCACCGCCGCCCGGGGTCGTGCGGTCCCACCTGAGCCATCGACCATTCGGAGGAGAACCCGCTATGCCCACTTTTGTCACTCCCCAGCCCATTGCCGCCGCTGTCGAGGTCGCCGGAGCTCAGGTTCGAGTCACCGCGACCGACCGGACCGACACCCGCGTGCTGGTCGAACCGATCGACCCGGCCAACCGCAAGCACGTCAAGGTCGCCGAGAACACCAAGATCGAGTACGCCGACGGCGAGCTCCAGGTCAAGACGAAAACCGCCGGGGACAAGAGCGGCTCGGTCACCATCACGATCGACCTGCCCACCGGATCGGGCCTGGTCGCGCACCTGGCCTTCTCCGAGTTGCACACCGAGGGCTCACTCGGTGCCAGTGAGCTGCACCTGGCGTCCGGCCGGGTCGACCTGGACCACGTCGGCAGCCTGAAGGCGAGTCTGGCCTCCGGTCAGGTCGCGATCGGGCACATCGCCGGCCACGCGGAGATCGACGGCGCGGCGTTCGGGATGCGGATCGGCGAGATCGCCGGCACCGTCGGCATCTCCAGCGCGGGCGGGCAGACCTGGATCGGGCATGCCAGCGGCGACCTCGAGCTCAACAGCGCCAGCGGTGACTTCGCCATCGACCGGGCCGACGGCAGCGTCAACGCCTCGACCGCCAGCGGCGCGATCCGGATCGGCCGGATGACCAACGGCCAGGCCAAGCTGAAGAACGCCTCCGGCAACATCGAGGTCGGCATCAGCGAGGGTACGGCGGTCTCCGTGGACGCCGACAGCGAGCGCGGCGCCGTACACAACTTCGTCTTGTCGCACGCGAAGCCGGGCCCGGCCGACGCGAGGGTCTCGCTCTACGCCCGCACCCGGCACGGCGACGTCACCATTCAGCGGGCGGCGAGCTGATCACGACGCGAGCGTGACCTCGATCAGCTCGGTCCAATTCGTCAACGAACCCTCCTGCGTCACCTCGGCGAACCGCGCGTCGCCGAGGTGACGTCGCGCTGTCTGCCTGATCCTGTTCGCATCGGGATGGGACTGGTCCGCCAGCCCGCGGACACCCGCGCTGGCCCCGAGTAGCCGCGCCGCCTGCTCGTACTCATCGAGTCGAAGAGCCAGATCCGCCACACCCACCAGGATCTGGGCGATCATCATCGGGGCTCCGGTCTCGGACGCCGCCTGCCACGCGGCCACGCGATGGGTCCGGGATTCGCGAACATCGTCGGCCAGGTATCCGAGCACGTCATGGATCTCCGCGCGCACGGTGGGCAGTTCCGCGGCCTCGCCCAGCAACACGGTGGCGACGCCCACCTGCCGGCGGGCCTCCGCGGGGTCACCGGCAAGGCGGGCCAGCTTCGACTTCGCGAGCGCGAGATCGATCAGCGCGTACGGCCAGGTGACGCTTTCGGCCATGCGCTCGGCATCGGCGATCGCGGCCGCGCTGGCCTCGTGGTTGCCGTTCAGCCAGTGCAGCAGGGCCTGCTGGGTCCGCACCTCGATGACATCCTCGACGGCGCCGATCTCGCTGCACACGACAACGGCCTGCTCGTAGTACTCGCAAGCGCCGGTGAGCTCGCCTCGCTGGGCCAGGTGGCCGGCCAGCTCGGACAGAGTCAGGAACATCCCGAACCGTTCGCCGATTGCGCGGAACTCCGCGAGTGCCAGCTCCACCTGGGCCTGGACCTCGCGGCCCCCCTGGCCGAACATGCTGCGCATCTTGGCGCCTTGCCACCGGCCCATCGCTCGCACCCACGGATCAGGGCTGTCCAGCAGCGGGTCGAAAGCGGTCGCGGCTTCCTCCGGTGCCTGCAGCAACCTTTCCAGCGGGGCCGCGAAGGCCAGCATCGGATTGTCATGCTCGCTGAGCTGACTGAACCGGTAGGCCTTGTGAATCCATTCCGCGCCAAGGGTTTCGTCACCGCGCCCAGAGGTCACGTAGAGCACCACCAGCCCGTACGTCGTGGCGCGGATGCTGTCGGTGACCTCGCCGGGAAGGTTGGCGGCGGCAAGCAGCAGCTCAAGGCCTTCGGTCCGGCGCCCGCCGAGCCACCAGTACCAACCGGTGGCGGATGCGAGCCGCATTGCCGCCTGGGCGTCTCCGGCCGCGATCGCCCCTCGCAGTGCGGCGCTCAGGTTGTCGTGGTCCGCCTCGAGTGTCGCGAGCCATGCCAGTTGCTCGGCCCGGCGCAGATGTGGCTCCGCCGTTTCGGCCAGCTCGGTGAAGTAGGTGAGATGCGCCTGCCGGGTCCGGTGGGCCTCGCCCGCTTCGGCGAGCCGGTCCGCGGCGTACTCCTTGATCGTGGTGAGCATCCGGTAGCGCGGGGCGTCATCGCCCACGGGGACCAGCAGCGACTTCTCGGCCAGCGAAGTGAGCAACTCCAGTACGTCGTCCTGGGCCACCTCAGCGCCCAGGCAAACGTGCTCGGCCGCCTCCAGACCTGCGCCGCCCGAGAACACCGACAGCCTGCGCAGCACCGCCCGTTCGGCATCGGTGAGCAACTCCCAGCTCCAGTCGACCACCGCGCGCAACGTCTTGTGCCGCGGCAGCGCCGTACGGCTGCCACTGGTCAGCAGGCGGAACCGGTCGTCGAGGCGGTTCGCGAGCTGCTCGATGGTCATCGTGCGCAACCGGGCGGCGGCGAGTTCGATCGCGAGCGGCATGCCGTCGAGCGCCCGGCAGATCCGTACCATCAACGCCTGGGTGTGGTCGTCGGTGCCGAGGTCCCGGCGTACGGCGCTGGCCCGGTCCCGCAGCAACGTCAACGCTGGCGACGAAGCGGCCCCAGCCCTGGCAGTCCCGGCCCTCGTGGTCCCGGCAGCTTTGGTCCCAGCTCCGGCGGCTCCTGGGGTCGCGGCTTCGGTTGGTAGCGCGAGCGGCTCGACCTGCCACAGCGCCTCGCCGGTGATGCCGAGCGGTTCGCGGCTGGTCGCGAGGATGCGTAGCCGCCGGCATTCGCCGAGTACGCGCTCGGCCAGTTCAGCCACCGACTCGATCACGTGCTCGCAGTTGTCCAGGATCAGCAGCATCTCCCGATCACGAACCGCCGCGATCAAGCCGTCCACCGGATCCGCACTCGGTGAAGTGCCGACCAGCGCATCGCGAAGCCCCAACCCGGCCAAGGCTGTTTGCGCGACGTCGCCGTCGGTGCCGATCGGGGCGAACTCGACCAGCCAAACGCCGTCCGGCAGGTCGCCAACGATCGTGCGCGCGGTCTCCGTGGCCAGCCTGGTCTTGCCCGAACCACCTGGCCCGATCAAGGTGGTCAGCCGATGTGCGGTGATGAGGTCGCGGACCGCGGCGACGTCCGCCTCGCGGCCGACAAAGCTCGTCAGCTCGGCCCGTACGTTGGTCTTCCGGGTCTCCTCGCGCTGTCCCACCTCGCCTCGCAACAACGCGACGTGCAAAGCCGACAACTCCGGCGACGGATCGGAGCCCAGGGCTTCGGCCAGCGCCTCCCGCGTACGCTCGTACACCTGCAGCGCCTCGGTACCGCGACCGGCCGCGACCAGGGCCCGCATCAACGCGCCCGCCAGCCGCTCCCGGACCGGATGGGCGGCCACCACGTCGGTCAGTTCCGGGATCAGCTCCACGCCCTGGCCGAGCGCGACCTCCGCGTCGAACCGGTCCTCCATCGCGGTCAGGCGCAACCGCTCGAGCCGGGTCACCGCGGCTTCGAACGCCTCGCTGTCTTCCAAACCGACGTCCTGCAACGCCGTACCACGCCACAACCCCAGGGCCTCGCGTAGCAGCGAAACCCGCCGCGGGCCGTCCACCTTGTGGGCCTGACCGACGAGCTGCTCGAACCGCAAGGCGTCGACCGCATCCGGCTCGACCATCAACCGGTAACCGCCGGTCAGGCCCTCGACCACTCCGGGCGGAAGTACCTTGCGAAGCCGGGAGGCCAAGCGTTGCAGGGCATTCGCCGCATCCGCCGGCGGCTGCTCACCCCAGATCCAGTCGACCAGCGCCGACTTCGAGACCACTCGACCCGGCTCAAGCGCCAATGCGATCAGTAGTGCCCGCAACCGGGCGCCCGGTACGTCGGCCAACCCGCCGCCGTCCGTGCGAACCTCGAATGGCCCAAGAATCCCGATCTGCACCCGCCGATTCTCACACGCCCCCGCTTCCCACCGACGGGCCGAGTGAGAAGGGCAGCCTTTACCAGCTCACGGCGACGGCCCGATAACACGCACGGGTGTCACCTTAGGTGCGGTCCGGTTCGAACCGGCGAGTTCTTGCAGGAAGGTGAAAAGCGGGCGGATTGAGGCGGGTCCGGACGGGTCGGGACCTAGAGTTAGGCGTCCGGGGCCGGTGAGCGAGGAGGTGGAATGGCGCACGGGAGTCCGTTCTCGCCCAAACCAGGCCAGCTGCCGGCCTGCCCGCGGGGGCGCGCTCGCGAACTGGACATCGTGCGGAATTTCGCCCAGCAGGTCGCGCATTCGCCGGTCAGCAGTTCCAACGGGCTGCTACTGACGGGAACGGCGGGTATCGGCAAGTCGACCCTGTTGAGCAGCGTGGCCGTCATGATGCAAGAGCGCGGGTGGCGCGTTGCCATGATCAGTAAAGCCGATCCGCGGGATCCCGGCCGCGCGCTCGGGCAGACCATGGACTCGGCCGGTATGCGGGGGATGGCATCGCGCGTCCGCGACAAGCTCCAGCGGCTCCGCGGATCCGTCAAGGGCGGCAGCATCTCGATCGGGCTCGAAGGCCCGAGCGCCACCGTCGAGCTGGGACGTCCGCAAGGTGCGGAGGACATCGCGGCCCGGATCGCCGACGCTGGTGTGCACGCGCGGGAGACCTCCCAGCCGGCGGTGGTTCTCATCGACGACCTGCACGACTGGTCCGCCGACGACCTGCGTGGTTTGTGCGAAGGGCTCGACGCGTGCTCCGAAGCCGGTCATCCCGTCGGCGTGATCGCGACCAGTCTGCCCAGGGGCGCGATCGAGCTGACCAAGGTCGACCGTACCCGCGCCTTCGATGCGGCGACGATCGAACCGCTCACGCCGCAAGAGTCGGCCGCGGTTCTCATCGACACCGCTGCTGTTCGCGATGGCGTGATCGAGCCTGCGGCCGGCGAACAGTTGCTGAAGTTCTCCCAAGGCCATCCCGACCGGCTCCAGCTCGCGGCCCACGAAGCGTGGACGGCGCTGCCGTCCAACAAGCAGACCATCACGGTCGACGCCGCCACCGCTGGAATCGGCCGGGCGACGGAGAAACTCGACCGCCAGGTCCACGCGGTCAATTGGCAGGCCCTTTCCGCGCCGGAGCAGTCGATGACACAGTCCATCGCCGCGGTCGGCCGCGGCCCGGTCGACGCCGCCGCCGTACGGGCGCATATGACGGCGCGGCACCGGGACGACTTCGAGGCCGTTCGGACCAGCCTGGTGGCGAAGGACATCGTGCACGAGACCCCCGGTGGCGGGCTCGCGTTCAACAACCCGGGCACGGCGCCATGGATCATGGCCAACCGTCCGCCCAGCGGATCCGTGGCGCACATCCTGCAGGCCGGCGCCCCGGCCCAGCAGCTGGGTACGGCGCCGAAGCAATTGGGTACGACAGCCCCGCAGGTGGGGTCGACGGCTGGGCGGGGTGCGTCGGCCGGGCAGGGCGTGACGGCTGCCGGGCAGGGGCAACGACCCGCGCACCTCGATCGCGGTAAGACGCAGACCGGACCAACCTATGAGCGATAGGCCATCGATGACTCAGAGCGGCAGCGAACGACAGCGCACGATTCCGGGCCTCGACCTGGACATCGACGAGGTGATCGACACCCCCGCGCGGGTGAGCGACACGGCACTGGCCACCGTGGACGATCAGGTCGTCGCGATCATCGAATGCACCGAGGCCCTCGCCAATTACGTCGAGGAGCTGCACGCGCCGGACGGCTTCGACCAGTTCCTCACGCCGGCGGAATGTGCCGAGATCGCCGCCTTCGTTGATGCCCTCGGCAACAATCCAGCGCGCGTCGAGGAGTTCTTCGAACGCCGTACCGGCCTGATTCTGCGGCAGCGCAACCCCGACGCCGGCTGGACCGTCGAGACGGTACGCGAGGCCGTTGCCCGGGCCAACGAACGGCGCGCGGATCCGGACCTACCGCCGTTCGCGCACGAGTGCTTCGCGCTGCTCGATGCCCTGGTCAACTACCTGGACGCCTTCCACGGTTCGAACGGCTTCCGCGAAGTCCTGACTCTCGCCGAACGTCAGGCCGTCGCCCAGCAGATCAACCGCCTCCTGGACGACTCGGCCAACTCGTAGCAAGTGGGGTCTTGCGAGGTCAGGGGGCGGGCGGGGCGACGGTGAAGTGCTGGACGGTCAGCTCCTGGTCGATCAGATAGCCCTCGTCTTCGGGGTAGTACTTCGCCCGTTCGAGGTCGTCACCGGCGAAGGCCCGGATCGCGTCGAGATCGGTCCACCAGCTGAGCGTCAGCAGTTCGGTACGGCCGTCGCCCAGATCGCGACTGAGCAATTGCGCGTCGTGATTGCCCGGCGTCTTGCGGTACTCGGCCATACCGGTCTCTTCGACATACCGGATGTACTCCTCGGCCTTGTCGGTATGCACCCATCCCCGCCAGATCCGAACGATCATCGTGTCACTCCGTTCCAGGTCCCGAACAAGAACCAGCCGTCGGTCGCAAAGAAAGACCATAATGCCGACGCGCTCCTCGTGCACTAGGCATCGCGTTTGCCGAGCGCCAGACAGCCGGCGGCAAGCGCGGCGGTGGCCCAAGCGGCGGTGATGCCGAGACCGGCCCAAGGGCTGAGCGGCAGATCGCCGAGATCGGTGGTGGCCTGGATGGTGAGCCCGGCGCTCATCGGCCCGACCTGCTGGAGCAGGCGCTGCCACTGCGGATCACCGATCACCTGGGAAAGGATCGGGACCAGGTAGAGCAGGGCGAGAACGGTCCCGATGCTGGCCGCTGCGTCCCGTACGACAGCGGCGATCCCGAAACTGAGCAGGGCGATCAGCACGAGGTAGAGGATCGACCCGACGGCCGCACGCAGCGTGGCCCCGTCACTCAGGGCCGCGTCCCCGTGGACGGGCAGGATGAACCGCCCGGCCACAAGCGACCCGAGTACCGCGATGGTTCCGGCGATGGCCACAACGCCGGACACAGTGATGGCCTTGGCCGCGAAGGCCGTGGTCCGCCGCGGCACCGCCGTGAGGGTTGTGCGGATCATGCCCGAGCTGTACTCGCCGCTGACCACGATCACAGCCAGCACAACAACAACCGCCTGGCCGAGTTCGACACCCATGAGGCTGAGCTTGGGCAGGTCGCCACCGCAGCCGGCGGGGGTGCAAGTCAGCACCGAAATCGCCGCGGCGCTCAAGGTGACGGTCGCCGCGATCATGCCGAGAAGCAGCCAGTGAGGGCTGGGCACGGTCCGTAGCTTCGTCCACTCCGCATGCAGAGCAGGCCTCATGCGCCCCTTCTGTGCAGATCTCATGCGTCCCTCCGGCGGAGAAGGAAGGCCGCCGCGGCAAGACCGACCAGCGCGTAGCCGGCCAGGACGGCCAGCCCGGCCCACGGCGCCAGCGGGTAGTAGCCGTTGTACGGCGTATAGATGCTCGCGACCTGGGGATAGTGCACCAGCGTCTGGTGAACGGCGAAACCGGCAGCCGGGGTCACCCGGGCCAGCCAGTCCGCCACAGCCGAAGGCATGAACGGGTTGGCGATCAGGAGGTAGGGCAGCACGATCGCCACGACGACGGTGGTCACCGCGCCGGCGCTGTGCCGGAAGATGGTGGCGACGGCGAGCGCGAGAACCGATGCCGTCGCGAGCAGTGCCGCGGTACCAAGCACCATCCGCAGTTCGTTGGCAGGCGTCACGGGGAAGACGTACACGCCGTTCGCCCGGGCGAGGTGTTCCCCGAGCGGAATCGCGATGGCCGCTCCCGCCAGCCCGGCAACGAAGCTGACCGCACCCAACACGATCGCCTTGGCCAGCAGCACGCCGCCGCGCCCCGGGGTGGCAGCCAGGGTGACGTGGATCAGGTTCTGCCGGTATTCCGTGGTGATGTAGGCCGTCCCTATGACGATCACCGCGATCAGCGCGGCGAACGTGCCGGTGAGAATGCTTCCGAGGGTGCCGCCGGTCGGCAGGGTCTCGCGAGTGGCGGGCGCTATGTCCCCGGCTCCGGTCACCACGACGTTGCCATCGGCCTCCCGGAACGAGCCGGCTGAGTTCCGCGGGTAGCCGGCGAAGGTCGGCGATCCGGCTCCGACCTGCTCACCTGTCCAGGCGCTACCAGCCTGCTGCCCTTGAATCCGGAGCTGCCCGAAGACGGCCGTGGAGACACTGCCGCGCGTGCCCTTGCCGTCGACCGCCGGCGGCGATGCGACGAACAACCCGCCGCGAGCGATTGGTCCTAGGCCGGTCACCCGCACAGTGCCAACTTTCACCCAGTGCGTGCCGTCGGCCGAGGCGTAGCCGGTGATCGCGTCGCCCGCACGCTCCAGCCGGAGCCACCGCGGCGACTTGGGCGAGACCGGGCCGGGCAGACCGGCCAGATCGCTGACGTAGTTGCTCTGCATTCGTACGCCGTGGCCGCCGGTCACCATGATTGCCGCGTACGGCGAACCCTGGCGGGCGCCCTGCTTGATGATGAGCCCGGCCTTCGACCAGTCGACGATGCCTGGCCGAAGCGCCGCCGGCCCGGAGGGAATGCTGGTTCTGAGCGCGGAAACGGCGACAGTGATGCGGCCGTTCTCGGTCAGCGGCTGGTGGACGAAGTAGAAGCTGTCGGTGACCGGCTCACCGCCCGGTCCGATCGGAACGGCCGGTGAGCCTTTCTGATCGCTGCTGACCCCGGCGAGCAGGGCGACCAGTACCACCAGGAGGGCCGCCGCCAGCATGCCGGCCGGCCAGCCCGCGACCGTCCGGAATTTGGTCCACTCCGCGTGCAGCAACTGGACAAAGCCGTACGGCCCGGCCGGGTGGTCTGAGCGATACGGCGTCACCGTCGTACCTCCGTGGGCGTGGCGGCGCGGTACTCGACGGCATCGCGGGTGAGTTCCAGGTAGACGTCCTCGAGGCTGGCGCGGTGTGCCGATACCTCGGAGAACGGCACCGCGCCTGCGCTCAGCAGCCGCACGATTCGATCCGCGGGCAGGCCGGAGACGTTGATGGTGTCCGGGCCGGTGATCACGCCGGTCGCGCCCGCGGCACCGAGCACCTCCAGCGCCTGCGTACCGGCCGTGGTCCGCAGCGCTACCCGGTCCCCGGAGACAGCCGCGATCAGGTCGGTTACGGCGGCGTCGGCGATGACTTTGCCGCGCCCGGCCACCACGAGGTGATCCGCGGCGTCCTGCACCTCGCTCATCAGATGGCTGGACACCAGCACGGCACGGCCCTCGGCCGCCAGCGACCGCAAGAAGCCACGCAACCAGATGATGCCGTCGGGGTCCATGCCGTTGAACGGCTCATCGAGCATGATCACCGGTGGATCTCCCAGCAGTGCCCCGGCGATTCCAAGCCGCTGGCGCATGCCCAACGAGTAGCCGCCGGCTTTGCGCCGTGCTGCCGAGGGCAGGCCGACCTGCTCGATCACCTGGTCCACCCGCCGAGCGGTCAGGCCTTGCGAATGAGCCAGCCAAAGCAAGTGGTTACGACCGCTCCGCGTGGGGTGCAATGCGGCCGCGTCCAGCAGCGAGCCGACGTGGCTCAACGGGCGGCGCAGGCTCCGGTACGGCTGTCCCGCGATAAGCGCGGTGCCTTCGTCTGCGGCGTCCAGGCCCAGGATCACCCGCATCGTGGTGGACTTGCCCGCGCCGTTCGGTCCCACGAAGCCGGTCACCACCCCAGGGCGGACCGTGAAGGACATGCCGTCGAGGGCCGCGGTGGCGCCGTACCGCTTGCGCAGGCCGGCGACGACGATACCCGCGGGGCTCGTTGCTGCAAATGGAGTCATGCCGGAAAGTTGTACGGGGCAACCGGTTTCAGCCCGGTCGCGGTGATTGCGACCTGGCCGCGACCGGGGATCTGGGATGGTGGAGGCATGGCCTGTCGATCCCGCTTCACCCGTACGGCGATCGGTGGTGAGCGGCGATGAGGGTGCTCGTTGTCGAGGACTTCGAGGTCCTCGCCCGCTCGATCGGAACCGGGCTGCGCCGCGAGGGCATGGCCGTCGATGTCGTGCTGGACGGAACCAGTGCCCTGGAGCGGCTGGCCAGCACGCGGTACGACGTGGCCGTTCTCGATCGCGATCTGCCGGGTGTGCACGGGGACGAGATCTGCCGGCGGCTCGCGAACGACCGTCGCGATACCCGAGTGCTGATGCTGACCGCGGCGGGCACGATCGAAGATCGCGTGCACGGGCTCAGCCTCGGCGCGGACGACTACCTGCCCAAGCCGTTCGCCTTCGCCGAGTTGGTCGCCCGGGTCCGTGCCCTGGGCCGCAGGGCCGGCCCACCACTTCCGCCCACTCTTTCGTGCGGGGACATCACCCTGGATCCGGCTCGCCGGGTGGCCAGCCGGGCCGGCCGGCGTCTCGACCTCAGCCCGAAGGAGTTCGCGCTGCTGGAATGCCTGCTGGCCTCGCCTGGCGTGGTGCTGTCGGCCGAGGAACTCCTCGAGCGGGTCTGGGACGAAGCCGCCGATCCCTTCACCGCCGCGGTCAAACACACCATGCACCGGTTGCGAGCCAAGCTCGGCGAGCCGCCGGTGATCCAGACCATTCGCGAAGGCGGCTACCGGATCGGACCAGCATGAGCAATCCCGGGTCAGGGGCCAGTCGATCTCTGCGGACCAGGCTCGCGCTGTTCTACGCCGCAGGTACCTTCGCCGCCGGGGCCGTGGTCCTTGCCGCCGTGATGGTCCCTCTTGCCGGCCTTCAATCGGCCGGGCCGGTCGACGGCTCGACGCCACGCGCGATCACCGGTACCGGGCAGGGCATCGGCCCGCGGCAGCTTGTTACCGGCTCGGCCGTGGCACTTGTCGTTCTCATTCCCATCGCGCTCGCCATCGGCTGGTTCGTGGCCGGCCGATTCCTCCGGCCCCTGCGCGCCATCACCGCCACCGCCACCGCCATCTCGGCCGGAAACCTGCACCAACGCCTCGATCTCGGTAAGCCAACCGACGAGCTGACTGAGCTGGGCGCGGTTCTGGATGATCTTTTCGCTCGCCTCGAAGCCTCCTTCGACGCCCAACGGCACTTTGTCGCCAACGCCTCCCACGAGCTGCGCACCCCGATCGCGGGCTTGCGAACTCTGCTCGAGGTGGCTCTGTCCGACCCCGATGCCGACGCTGACACGCTGCGTTCGACCTGTCAGGAGGCACTCGCTCTCAGCGGGCATCAGGAACGGCTCATTCAGGCACTACTCGCCCTGGCCACCAGTGAACGCGGTTTCACCCGCAGCGAGCCGCTCGATCTCGCGCAGGTCGTCGCGACGGTGCTCTCCTCCCGCCGCGACCAGCTGATCGAGACAGGCGTCGATCTCACTCAGCAGCTGGCGCCCGCGCCGATCGTCGGCGATCCGCGACTGATCGAAAGCCTCATCGCCAATCTGATCGACAACGCCATCAGCCACAACCACCCGGGCGGACACGTAGAGATCAGCACACGAACCACCGGCACCCAGGCTATTTTCGCGGTCGTCAATAGCGGACCGGTCATTCCCCGCGACGAGATCCAGCGTCTCTTCCAGCCCTTCCAGAAACTGGCGCCCGACCGGCACAGCCGCCGGGACGGATACGGCCTTGGCCTCGCCATCGTCAACGCCGTCGCACAAGCCCACCACGCCAGCCTCACCACCACCGCTCAACCCGAAGGTGGTCTGGCAGTCACCGCGGCGTTCCAGTTAGAGCACCCGCAGGCGCTTGATCGATGCCAGCGTGGCGCTCCGGGATCCACGCCGCTGACCGGCGGCGATTGCGGAGAGTGATTACCTGGTGGGTGAACAGTTCGGCGGGTGGACGGTGCCGGCGGGTGGCGTCGCCCTGACCACCGACTGGCAAGATCGATGACGTCAAGGTGGAGAGCTGCCTGCTGGTGCTCTGCCCGGCCTCGGCGTCCACGGTCAAACCGGATCAGCTGATCCCACTGGCCCGATCGTTGGGGCTTGCCCGGAGAGAAGCCAGGAACGGGAGAATCGCCTCGACGAAGTGCTCGTTGCGGTCGCCGGCGACCATGTGGCCCGCGCCCGCGACGTCCAGGCGTTGAACACCGGGGACCGCCGCGCAGAACTCGGCGGCGATCTTCTCGGACACGACATCACTGATCGCGCCCCGCACCAGCAGGATCGGTACACCGACACCCACGGTGGCAGCGGCGGTCTGGGCGGTGGCGTCCGCAGGGCCTGCTCCAGCGGCAGTGCGGGTGGTGTGCGCGGCGGCGGTGCGGGCGGCGGAGAGGTAGCGGGCTGGGTCGGTGGCGGTGTGGATGCGGTTGGCGAAGCGTTCGACCAGGAGTGGATCCCAGTGCCAGATCCAGCGATCGCCCTTCTTCCGCAGGTTCCGGCGAAGACCGTCGTGGTCCTCCGGTCGCGGGCGATGCGGCAGATAGGCCGCCACGGTGTCAGCCGCTTCGTCGAGACTCGCGAACCCGTCCGCCCGGCCCGCCATGAAGTCGACGATCCGCCGGGTACCAGCGGGGTCCGGGCGATGCGCCACATCAACCAGTACGAGGGCCCGGGCGCTGGCTCGCGGCGCCTCGCCCGTGGCCAACAACGAACTCAGACCGCCAAGCGAAGCGCCAACAAGTACGGGAGGCTCGTCCAGTACGGCGACCAGCGCGCGCACATCAGCGGCGAACAGGTCGACGTCGTACGCGCCATCGGGCGACCAGTCGCTGTCGCCATGCCCGCGCAGATCCGGAGCGATGACCCGCCATCCGCGTGCGGCGAGCACTCGGCCGGCCACCTTCCAGGTACCGCGAGTCTGGCCGCCGCCGTGCAGGAGAACGATCGGCGGCGCATCGGCTTCGCCCCATTCGTCCGCCACGAGCGTGATCCCGCCGCTACCCTCGAACCGGCGCGGCGTTCGTACCTGATCCGTGGTCACGGCGCTTCCCTCCTTGCCGAACGTCGGTTCTTCAGCCGGCGCAGGAACCGGCCGCGCTGTTGCTCCACAGCTCCCGCGGCGAGTGCCACGTCGAGCGCGAGCAAAGCCTGGGTGGAGTACTGCTTCTCGTCGATGAGCCCGGCGATCCATTGATGGGTCACGCCGACGCACGCGCTCGCGACGACGTCGGCCAACGCGTTCACGTCCACGTCGTCGCGCAGCGACCCGCGGCGCTGTGCGTCGGCTAGGGCCTGGCGCAAATGGCCGAGTGGGCCGCGGTTGAGTATCAGGCCGCTCTGCTCCCATTCGAGCAAGATTCGCCGTGACATGCTGGCGTTCTCGATGAACAGCTCGACCGTGTGCGTCACCACCGCTCGTGCGCGTCCGACGGCATCACGCGACCGGCCCTCGGTGAGGCGCCGGTCGAGGTCATCGAGGAAGGACCCGGCGAGGGCCTGCCAGATTTTGTCCCGTGGTCCGACCAGGTTGTAAACGGTTGCGGGCGCCACCTCGGCGCGCTCGGCGATCCGCTCCGCGGTCAGTGGATCGTCCGGTGCCTCGCGCAACAATTCAAGCGCCGCCGCGAGAATCCGCTCCCGCCGTGCCACCTTATGCCGCTCGCGCAACCCCTGCTGCGCCGTATCAGTGGTCGCCGACATAGCGTTCTCCACTTCTTAGATGAGCCTCTATATTTAGAGACATCTCTAATTTCGTCAAGAGCGACCGATGAATGCAAGGTGGGCGGCATTCGTCGGGTTCGAGTTGGCGCGGGGTGGGTGGTCTCCGCCCAACCGGAGGTGGGGCCGGCCTTAGTCGTGGGGGCGGCTTTGGTTGTGTTCGAGCTGGCGGGCGGTGAGGGCGGCTTCCAGGTAGCGGAGGTCGGTGCGTTTGCCTGGGTCGAGGCCGGTGAGTTCGGCGATGCGGCGTAGGCGGTAGTCGACGGTGTTGATGTGGATGTGCAGCTGACCAGCCGTACGACGACGGTTGAGGTCGTTGCCCAGGTGCAGCTTCAACGTCTCCAGCAGTTCGGTGTGATCGTCCAGCGGCGCGAGCAACGCCGCGAGGTCACGACGGGCCTGACCGGGACGCGTGAGCTGATACTCCAGCAGCACATCGGCCAGCCGGTACAGCCCCGGAGGCCGCCCGGTCGCCTGAACCAGTTCGAGCACCTGCGGCAGCTGTTCCGCCGCCGCAGCAATATCGTCACGGCTGGTCTGCTGAGTCGCCGCAGTGATGGCCGTCCCCGCCGCCGCAGTCAGCCGCGTGAGTAGCGATTCCAGCTGCGCGCCGTCGGCCGAGCCCGGAATCAGCACGGTGCCACCGTCCGGCCGCAAGGCGGACAGGGGTGTCGCCGGAGCGGCCTTCTCCAGCTCAGCCAGCACCCGGCGTACCTTCCGCCGCCCCGCGATCGCTGGATCGACGTCCGCGTTCTCCTCGTCCGGATGCCGCCCGATCGCCAGGCAGAGCACAACGTACCGATCGGCAAGCCTGGTACCGGCCTGTTCCGCGGTGGCCGCCGACGCCACGCCTCGCAGCAGTTCGGCGGCCAGAGCGCTCCGGGCGATGTGCTGCTCGTTGACGACGGTCTGTTGGTGCGCCAGGTAGGCAGCGGTCGCCGTCGCGGTCATCAACTGGAGGTACTGCATCAACAAACTCGTCGTACGCCGAAGAGTCGCGACGTCTTCCGGCCCAGCGTGTTCGGTCACTTCCTCCCAGCCGGTACGGATGCCCACGTGATACGCCGACAGCACCGCATCGAGTGGAATGCCTTCTTCGGCGCGCTGTACCGACGAGAGCGCGATCTCGTTCAGGTCATGTTCCGTTGGCAGCTGGCCGGTTTCGAGCAGGTTGATGAACAACCGGATATTGACCGCGGTGATCCGTGTGATGTCGCCTTCGAGTTCTTCTGGCGGCAAGGTCCGATACGGATCGATGGTGGCCACAAACGCCCGCACCATCTCCTTGGGCAGGGCTCGCGCCGCACGCAGGCGGTCCGCGATCGGCACCCCACCGATCATCATGATCGAACGGTCAAATCAGCCGGCCGGGCGAGGGCGCCGAGATAGTCGTCCAGCAGAGCGGTCTGCACCCGCTTGGGGAAGCGCGCGGGATCGAAGAGCGCCTGTACGACAAGGCCGTGCGTGAACGCGACCGCGCCGGCGGCGAGCTGTACCGGATCGGCGGTTTCGGGCACTTCGCCAAGACCGCGCGCGTCTTCGAAATGCGGCCGGATCGACGCGCGCAGCCGAACGTACCGCTCGGCCTGATCCGCGGCCAGGTCACCATCGGCGAGGGCCAGATCCCACGAGCTGACCCAGATCCGGTTGCGGGCGGTGTCGTCCGGAGTCAGCGGGAGGATGTCGAGCAACATGGCCCGTACGGACGCCAGGCCCGGGGTGGCGCGCACGCGTCGGGGCCGTTCCGCCGTGCGCTTGTCCAGCAGGTCGAGCGCGTGCGCGATCAAGGCCAGCTTGGTCGGGAAGTAGTGCATGAGCATGCCCGTGGAGACGTTCATCGCGGCGGCGACCGCGCGCAGGGTGAGCCCGCCGAAGCCCTTCTCGGCGAGGACCTGCCAGACAGCGTGGGAGACGTCCTTCCGCCGGGCGTCACGATCTCCGGGTGCGGGTGCCATGGTGCTACGGTACATACCGAACGCTTGTTATGTACCGACGAAGGTGAGGCTGCCCGTGTCCGCATCGCCGCCCGAAGCCAACCACGCCAACGATGCCCACGACGCCAACGCCGGGCTCGCCGAGGACCTCGAGGCCAAAGCCGAGATCGACGAGCTGATGCGCAGGTTCCTCGGCGCGTTCACCAACACCGGCGGCAGTACGCCGAACGTCGAAGTGGTGCGCGAGACGTTCATTCCGCGCGGCGTGATCATCAGCAACGTCGCGAACAACCCAGTGATCTACGACCTCGACAGCTTCATCGAGCCACGGGCGAAGATGCTCACGGACGGCACCTTGACGGAGTTCTCCGAATGGGAGACCGCCGAGGCGACCGAGATCCTCGGGTCGGTCGCGCACCGTGCCAGCGAGTACAGCAAGTCCGGTTCCCGCGCCGGTGAATGGTTCGAAGGCTCGGGCCGCAAAACCACCCAGTTCGTCCGTACGCCGTCCGGCTGGCGGATGAGCGCCATGGCCTGGGAAGACGACTAGACCTGCGCTGGACGGCAAGACGCGAACGACCCCGGCTGAGCTGTCGCCGGACCGGCAACAGGACGGTCGTTGCCCGGCCTGGCCGAAGGTTAGTCGTTGCCGAGCGCAACGATCCGCCGGCCTACCTGAACGACGTCACCGGCGACTGCGAAATTGCCTTCGGTGGTTGCGACTTCGCCGTGTTCGGCGCCGTCGGTGATCCGCGCGTAGCGATGGCTTTCACCGCCCACCGCGTCAACGATGGTGGCGTGCGCAATCGCCGTACCACCTGAGAAGTGCTCGATCTCCAAGGCGGTCCGATGGCCGCGGCCGGGAAGCTCCACCAGCTTGCCGGTGGCGGCGTCCACGACGGCCCGGTCCGCGATCTGTCTGTCGCGGTCGCGCTGCAGGACCGCGACATGGCGCCCGCCGACGTTGCTGTCGCGCCAGTTCACGGACCAGCGGTCCTCGAAGGAAACCTCCCGCAGCTCGCCGGTATCGGCGTTGAGGTAGACGGCCCTGGCGTCGTACAGCGCTCTCGCCTGGCCGTCGACCACGTCCAGCACCTCTTGGCTGGCGGACCGCCCGAAACCCACCTGCCAGGATCGACCGCCTGCGAGCGGAGTCCCCTTGGCCAGCCGACGGCCGTTCTTGAGGTAGCCGAACTCGACGAAGGTCTTGCCCGCGATGACGAAATCGTTGCCCGCCGGTCCAATCTTGGCGGCCACCCGGCCAGTCCGTACATCGAGCACCGCGACCGGCTTCGATCCGGCCGGGTCGCTCACGGCGATCCAGTCGGCGCGGGAGATCCAGCGGCCCAGGTCGTACGAGCTGCGCCCGCCTGACCCGGCGGTGGCTTCACCGGCGTACCGCCAAAGGCTCTTGCCGGTCTGGAGGTCGATCCCAGTTGTCGTTTTGTCGCCGGCGAAAACCACCACGCCGTCGTTGTTCGCGAACGGGCGTTGCTGCCCGACGGGCTGATTCCAGCGCAGCTTGCCGTCGGTGATCGATACGACCGCCGCGAGGTTGTCTCGCATGGAGCTACCGCTGTCGGTGAAGAGCAGTACGGCATCCGTTCCGAGCTGCATCGCTTCGACTCTGCCGGAGCCGCCCACGCTGGTATTCCACAGCGAGCGGCCATCGGTGATCGCCCGGCCTTGCACCTCGCCGGTGGCCGGGGCCAGCGTGACGGCGATCGTGTCGGTGGCCCCGATCAGGCGAGCGGCCGGTTCGAGCTCCCAGCCGGCCGAGGTGATCGGCGGAATGCGAACCACCAGCACTCCGGCGCCGACCAGCACGACGGCGGCAACCACCGCGGCACCTCGCAGTACGGGCTGGTGGCGCAGGGATGCGACAAGCAGCGCGATCGCGGCGGTCACCAGGGCGGCGATCCACGCGCCCCAGCCCCAGTCGAGAACGACCGTCAGAACGGCGACGACGATGGCTATCGCCATAACGGTGAGTGCCGCGAGAGTCCTTCGGCGTACGCGCCGCTGCTTGCCTTCGGCAATGGCGCGGGCGGTGTCATCGACGCTCGAACCCATGCGGTTCTCCCTCACTGCGGTGACCGGACCGCCAGCATGCCAAACCGCAAGGCCGCGCGGGAAACGTCCCGGCTCAGCCTGGCGAAACCGAAACAACATCCAGCGTTTTCCTGCGAGACATAGTGGGCTCGGGGGAGGACGGCTAACGTGAGGATGTTTGCGTTAACATTCCTTCCAGCACTGGGATGCCCTATGCATAAATCGATTCTCCTGGCCGGGTTGTCGGCCGTCCTGCTGGCTGCCGGCACGGTAACGGTTCCGGCCGCGTCGGCCGCGTCGGCCCAGGTGGCGGCGAGCTCGTTTTCGGTCCTGACCTACAACGTGGCCGGGCTGCCCGAGGGGTTGTCCTCTGGCGATCCGGAGAAGAACACCCCGCTGATCAGTCCCCGGTTGGCCGAATACGACGTGGTCGCCGTACAAGAGGACTTCAACTATCACGCCGCTCTCTATGCGGGCGACAACCACCCGTACCGGACGCCGACCAGCGGTGGTGCCGCGTTCGGCGACGGCCTCAACACGTTGTCGCGGTTCCCGTACGACGACTTCGACCGGATCAAGTGGTCGAACTGCAACGGCACGGACTGCCTTACGCCCAAGGGGTTCAGCCTCAACCGGCTCCGGCTGGCCGAAGGCGTGTACGTGGACATGTACAACCTGCACCCGAACGCAGGCGTTGCCACGGCCGACCTGGCGGCTCGCCGCGCCAACATCAGCCAGCTCACGCAGTACATCGCGACCAAGTCGGCCGGCAATGCCGTGATCGTCATGGGCGATACCAACACCCGGTACACGCGCAGCGAGGACAACATCCGCACGCTGATCACGGGCGCCGGTCTGACCGACGCCTGGGTGCAGCTGATTCGCGGTGGCCAGGCGCCGCCCGCCGGCAGTCCCGCGCTGGTGTGCGATCCCGCCGCGGTGACCAACTCGTGCGAGGTGGTCGACAAAGTGCTTTATCGCGGCAACAAGTTCATCAACCTCACCGCGACCCAGTACAACAACGAGAACCAGAAGTTCCTCGACAGCGCGGGCAAACCGTTGTCGGATCACTACCCCCACCTGGTCCGGTTCAACTGGACGCTCAACGACGGCATCCGGATGAGCGACCAGTTCGGCGGCCCGCATGGGAATCCGTTCACCGACGTCGACCAGGTGGCCGGCGCCACCGGCGTACGGTCCGTTCGCCTGCGCGGCGGTGCGCGCCTGGACCAGATCGGGCTGACTCTGGCCAACGGCGCCGTCCTGGCACACGGTGGGACTGGCGGGACCGAGCAGGAGCTGATCCTCAACGCGAACGAGCGCCTGGTCTCGATCACCTTGACCCGGGCCCAGTACAACGGCCGCACGAGGATCTTCTCGGCGGCGCTCACCACCAGCGCGGGCCGAACCCTTTCGACCGGTACGCCGACCGCTGACAAGGTGACCTTCACGGCTCCGGTGGGCTGGCAGATCAAGGGATTCACCGGACGTTCGGGTGACGGCGTGGACAAGCTCGGGGTGATCTACACGCCATGAGTGAACAGACGAATTCGATCAAGGCCGGCAGTCCGCGCCGGAGTTTCCTGCGCGGTGCGGGCCTGACCGGCGCGGGCGTCGCCGCGGCCGTGCTCGGTTCGCCTTCCGTCGCGGCAGCACCCGCAGCCGCGGCAGCACCCGCGTCCGCGGCAGCACCCGCAGCCGCGGCAGCACCCGTAGCCGGGTCAGCAACGGCGGAGGCCGGTCAGCGGCGGTCGCGGCGGGGCGGCTATTTGTGGCTGGCGGGCGATCATCACCTGCACAGCCAGTACAGCAACGACGCGATGTTCCGGGTGGACGACCAGGTCCAGCGGGCGATCGGCCACGGCCTCGACTGGATGGTGATCACCGACCACGGCAACACCGCGTTCTCGTCGTACGGCGTACCGATGCTGGCCGCCGACGTCCGGGCGGCCCGGAATGCCAACATCCGCGACATCCTGGTCTTCCTCGGCATGGAGTGGAACGTGCCCGGCGCGGAGCACGCCACGTTGATGCTTGCCCCCGGCAAGGGTGAGGCCGCGTTCCTGCAGCAGTTCGTCAGCCGGTACGACGCCCGGGTCACCAACACGCGCGACGGAACCCCCGCGAACGAGGCCCTCGCGCTCGAAGCGATCCGGTTCCTGCGACGCGGTGTGCGTGACGGGCGAATCCCCGACGCGCTCGTACTGGCGAATCACCCCAGCCGGCTGGGAATCGACTCGCCGCACGAACTCCGCGCCTGGCGTGACACCGCCCCCGAGATCGTCCTCGGCATGGAAGGCGCGCCCGGCCACCAGGCCGCGGGTCTCCCCGCGCCCGGCATGGCGCGAGGCCGCGGTTTGTACGACGGAGGGCCGGGCAAGTACTCGTTCCCGGGCCTACCGGCCGAGGCGTACCGCACGCACGGCGGGTTCGACTGGATGACCGCGACCGTGGGCGGTGTGTGGGACAGCATGCTCGCGGAAGGCAAGCCGTTCTGGATCACCGTCAGCTCCGACGGCCATCAGGCCTGCGGCGACTGGGTGCGCAACCCGGTCGATAAGCTCGACCAGAGCTCGTACGACACGGTGCCGTACGACGAAACCGGGCGCACGTTCATGACGACGGGCCGGTTCCCCGATCCGGTCGGTGCGGGCAGACCCGTCACCAACTACAGCGGCTTGCCGCCCGGCGCCTACTCCAAGACCTGGCTCGGTACGACCGGCCGCGGCCATCGCCACGTCATGGACGCCATCCGCGCCGGCCGGATCTGGGTCTGCCACGGCGATCTCATCTCCGGCCTCGACTTCCGCCTGCACACCCCCGGCAACCTGGGCCGTCCGACCGGCGACCACCTCACCGGCACGCCGACCGGCGACCACCTCACCGGTACGCCGACCGGCGGTCACCTCACCGGTACGCCGACCGGCGGTCACCTCACCGGTACCCCGATCGGCGGGCGGGCCACCGTCCGGCGTGGTTCGTCGGTCCGGCTGTCCGTCGACATCGAGCTCACCGAAACCGCCAACTACGCGCAACTGCGCCCACGCCTCGGCCGGGTCGACCTCATCATGGGCAGGGTGACGGGACCGGTGGCCGACCGCGACACGATGACCGCACCGGACACCCGCGTCATCAAGTCCTGGGACGTCACCCAAACCACCGGAACCCTGAAGTTGTCCCACACAATGAAAATCGACGGCCCCTGCTACTTCCGCCTCCGCGGTACCGACGGCAACCGCACCACCCCCGGCCCGTACGGCGCCCACATAGACCCCCACGGCCCCGTCATCGACACCCTCGCCAACGCCGACCCCTGGCAAGACCTCTGGTTCTACACCAACCCCATCTTCACCACCACCTAACCACCCGCCCCGCACCGCCCCCTCGCCCCCGCAGAACACCAACAACCGAACGCCGCCCCCGACCCGACCACGGGAAACCGAGCCACCGCCCGCCCCCAAGCAGACGTGGAAAACCTTCCCGTGGTCGGACCCAGAATCCCGCGTCCGACCACGGAAAACTTAGGTACCGCTCGCGCCGGGGTGGGTGTGGAAAACTTTCCCGTGGTCGGACGCAGAATTCCGCGTCCGACCACGGGAAACTTAGGTACCGCTCGCGCCGGGGTGGGTGTGGAGAACCTTCCCGTGGTCGGACCCAGAATTCTGCGTCCGACCACGGGAAAGTTAGGTACTGCTCGCGCCTGGGTGGTGTGGAGAAGTTTGCGATGGTTGGACGTGGAATCGGGGACGTGGCTGGCCACGGGCACGGTGGGTTACCACCTGGGATTCCGGGGTGGTAACCCACCGGCGCAATGGCTGGCCACGCGCAGGGGCGGTGTGATGGGCGCGGATGCCGGGTTTTCGTGCGGCTACCGGGTTTCGGACGGACTACCGGTTTCTGGGGTGCCCGCTGCCGAGTTGTTTGACCGCTACCCGGTTGCAGCCGGGTAGTCGTACCAAAAGTCGGCAGCCGACCCGTCCGCCGCCAACCACCCGGCCAGAACGCTGCAAAACCTGACACGATCACTCGACGTCGACGCCACGACCAGACGTAGCAGCCCGACACGGCGCGACCAGATGTGGCAACCCAGACGTAGCAGCCCGACACGGCGCGACCAGACGCGGCAACCCGACGTGGTGACCCGATACGGCGCGACCAGATGCGGCAACCCCGATGTTGAACCCGACGGGGGAACTCGACGCCAGGAGCAGGCGGCACGATTCGACGTCGGACTTCGACGGCAAAACCCGACCTCGGCCCCCGCCGCCGGCAGACGTCCGCCACGCTGCGTCGATTGGTCTGGATTCGCTCGCCCCTCCGTACGGCGGCCAGGGGTGACCGGCAACGGAAGCGGGTGCATCCGGACCAATCGGCGCGACCCTGAGCCGGTAAACACTGGGCAGGTTGTTGGGGGTGGCGATCGTAGGATGCATTAGTGGATCTGACTCGGTTGTTGACGTCTGACGTGCTGCTCAGGCCTGTGGAGCCAGGTGACGCCGCGTCGTTTTGCGAGGCGCAGTGGCGTAGTCGGGAGCAACGCGCTCCTTGGGAGCCTCAGCGCGACATGGAGTGGTACGACCCGGACTTCCAGACGGCGCGCTTCCGGGAGCTGCGCTCCAGCGACAACCTCGTGCCGTGGGTGTTGATCGCCGACGACCGGGTGATCGGTACGGCCACGTTGTCGAACATCGTCGGCGGCGCCTGGCGCAGCGGCGACCTCGGCTACTGGGTCGACGTGGCCGAGGTAGGACGCGGGCTGGCGTCCGCCACCGTCGCGGCCGTGTGCGAGATCGCCGACACCGAATTGCTGCTGCACCGGATCGCGGCAAGCACAAAACCCGACAATACCGCGTCACAACGGGTCCTCGCCAAGAACGGCTTCGAGCAGTACGGATTCGCCCGGAACTACCTGCACATCAACGGATCCTGGGGCGACAACAACCTCTACCAGCGCATCCTCAACGACCGCGCGCCAGGCGAACCACCCACCTGAACCGTACGAGGGCTATCGCTTGTCTCGTTGCTCGAATTCCTTTCCGATCCGGATGATGATGTCCAGCTGTGCCGGGTTGTAGATCTCGGCCATCGCGGTGGCCAGAGTATGAGCCAGGTGGCGGGTCCCGCCGGGTGCCTCCTGCTGAGTGCTGAGTACGTCGGGATGCTTGCCGAGTACGTCGACGATGTGCGGGAGGAGCCGTTCCGTCAGGTCGCGCCGGGTCTCTTCGTCGGCGTCGGCCGGCAACTGGTCGAACTCGGCATCGACGGCAGCGTGTTCGTACTCGGCGAGCATCTGTCGATAGGCCTCGAGACCGGCCGGACCGGCCACGCGGCTGTACACCACCATCAGCTGGCGGTCGGCCTCGGAGAAGTTGGCCGCTGTCGCTGCCAGGTCGGCCGGTAGATCGGTGGGAAGGCTCTGGCGCAGGATCAAGGCCAGTTCGGCCCGGACGCGCTGGATTCGATCGACCGCGGCGGCGAGTTCGGCGTCCAGCAGGCGCAACGCCTCCTGCGGATGCTCGTCGGCGTCGCCCATCGCCGCGATTTGCGCCAACGAAACTCCGAGGTCGGAGAGCCGCCGGATCCGCAGCAGTCGTACCAGGTGGGTGACGCCGTAGCGCTTGTACCCGTTGGTGCCGCGCTCGGGCTCATCAAGCAGGCCGACCTTGTGGTAGTGCCGCACAGCCTTCACGGTCGTCCCGGCCAGCTCCGCGACCTGACGCGTACTCCACGCCACGGCTCATCCCTTCCGTACGTCGTTCGCCTTCGACGCTACCGGCTCAACGATGACGCTGCTGGCTCAACGATGACGCTACTGGTTCATCGATGCAGCCGCGCGAGTACGGCGTCTCGCGTCCGTTGCGCCGTCGCGTCGAGGTTCAGGCCCGACCGCTTCGAAGCCGAGCAGAACGTGTCCCGCCTGGGCATGGTGCCGTCGACCAGGTAGGTCGTGGTGAGGTTGAGCGCGCAGGGGTTGTCGTCGTACACGTAAACGCCGTGTCCACCCTCCTCGACGCTCACCAGCCGGGCCCGATCCCCGAAAGCCTCCCGCAGCAGCACTCCGCCGAGATGCGGGGTGGCGGGGTCACGCAGGTTCTGCAGGAGCAGGACGTTGGAGGGTCCGTCCTTCGTGATCCGCACCGGCGGTTCGGCCGGCCGTGGCCAATAGGCGCAGGGAGTGATGTTCGCGCTGGCGGCACCGAACATCGGGAAGCGCTTGCGATCCTTGGCGACATCGCGCTGGTACGTCGCGACGTCCGTGGGCCAGGCCGTGTCGTTGCAGGTGACGGCCAGGAACGCGGAGAAGGTGTTGTCGTACGGCGACGTCCCCGCGCCTTCACTGGCTGCGCTCAACCCAGGCAGCGCGAGCCGGTTGTCCGCGAGCTGGCGGCGGACGGCGGTGTCGTCGGAGCTGGCCAGCGACTGCCAGATCTGGGCCATCAGGGGGAAGGCGGAATCGCCGTAGGAGCTGGCGAACAGGTAGAAGCGGAAGGTCGCGCCGTCGATTCCGTCGACGGGCTTGCGCTTCAGCTGTTCGGCAAGGGCGAAGAAGTTCCTTCGCACCTCGGCCGTGGTCCGGCCGAGGCCGTAGCTGGCGTGGCGCTTTGCCGCGAACTTCGCGAAGTCCGGGAATCGCAGCTCCAAGCCCAGCCCGAACCGCCGCACGGCGGCACGATCCAAGGAGGTGGTGCCGGCGTTGCTGTCCAGCACGATCCGGTCGGTCCGCTCGCGGAACAGCGAGGCATAGGCCGAGCCCAGCGCCGAACCGTAGGAAGCTCCGTAGAAGCTGATCTTCTGCTCACCGAGCGCGATCCGGATCTGGTCCATGTCGCGGGCGGTGTTGGCCGTCGAAATATGCGGCAGTAACCCGTCCTTGTCGTTTGCCGCGCACTGTTCGGCCACTCGCTTGGCGATCTTGGCCTGCTTGACGACGGCGGCCGAGTTCTCGGCGTACGGCGGGATGTTGGCGGCGTACTCGTCATCGGCCAGGAAGCCGCAGCTCACGGGGGTCGAGTGGCCAACACCGCGCGGATCCATACCGATCAGGTCGTACGCCGCGGAGACGATCGTCGGTAGTCCCAACGCGACCAGTTCAGCGGGCTGTGCCAAACCTGATCCGCCCGGGCCGCCTGGGTTGAGCAGCAGAACACCGCGCCGTTCGGCCGGCTTCGGGCTGGCCAGCCGGGAGATCATGACCTCGATCTTCCGGCCGTTGGGCTCGGCGTAGTCCAGCGGCACCGGCACCTTCGCACACTGCAGCTGCGGCGTCCCAGGTGCCACGCTCGCCGGGCACTTGCCCCAGGCCAACTTCACGGGCTCGGCAGCGGCAAGGGAGGTTCTGGCCTCTTCAGCGATCGCCGGAGCGGCGGTAAACAATGTTCCAGCAAGTCCAGCCGTGACCACCAGCGCCAGACCCGCGCGAGCGACTCGTCGATAACGCATCTTCGGTCCTCTCTCTCGTTCGTTCACGAGTCCACTCCAGACCGTGCCCCTAGGACACGGTCAAATGGCCACTTCCGGCCGGCGCCAGAGAACGCCGCAGTAGTGCTCGACGAGATCCCGACGCCCAGCCGGGACAGATGCTTAAGGTGGCGGGGTGCTCAAGTCGGTTCGGGCGGTAAGCGGGCTGCCGTTGGTGGCGACCGCTGTGTACGTCGTGGTGTTCTGGTTGCCGGTGGACAATCGGTCCAGCTGGTCCGTGCCGGTTCACGTGGCCCTGATCGCGCTGGTGACGTTCGGCCTGTTGTTGCGGTCGTGGTCGCCGGAGGTCGCCTTCGGCCTGGTGGGGACCGTCACGTTCGTCGGCGCTGCACTTCAGATCACGCACGACCCGTTCATTGGTGCCGCCTGGACGCTGTATCCGCTTGCGGTCAAGAGAGCGGCTGACCGGTTCCCGTCGGCCGGTGCCACGGCTTTCGGCGTCGTACTGGTGGCCGTCGTCGTACTCGGCGCTCCCGACGGGTCGGCCGCTGCTCGCTACCTGACCGTGAGCTTGCTGGTGCTGACCGGCGCGTGGGCCCTCGGCACCGCCACCCGGCGGGAGCTGGTCGAGGCCGAGCGCAGGCTTTCCGCCGAGAAGGACCGGGCGGTAGCGGCCGAACGACTCCGGATGGCTCGGGAGGTTCACGATGTCGTCTCGCACTCGCTCGGGACGATCGCCATCGCCGCTGGGGTCGGAGCCCGCCTCGACGCCGACGGTTCGGCGCGGATGCGCGAGAAGCTGGAGTGGATCGAGCGAACCGGCCGGGAGGCGCTCGGCGAACTGAACGCGGCGCTGCGCTCGGTCCGGGACGACGCCGAGCCCGCTGAGCGTCGGCCTCAACCCGGCGTGGCCGAACTGGCCGGACTTGCGGAGCGGGTGACGGCCGCGGGAACGCCGGTGACGCTGGACCTGGACGGCCTCGGCGAGTTGCCCCCGGCCGTCGGCCTGGCGGTCTACCGGATCGTGCAGGAAGGCCTGACCAACACCAGCCGTCACACCCCTGGTTCGCGGTGCGCGGTCTCCGTCGCGCGCGGCGATCGCGACGTACTGGTGCAGATCAACGACGACGGCAGCGGTACTCCACCACCGGAAGGGCCGGCAACCGGGCCCGGTTATGGTCTGGTGGGCTTGCAGGAACGGGTCGCCCTGCTCGGTGGCACGTTCGAGGCCGGCCCTCGACCCGAAGGCGGCTTCCGGGTGCGGGCAACGATCCCGATCGAAGGCAAGGTGTCGCTCGGTGACTGACAGAATCGGAGTGCTGGTCGCGGAGGACCAGACCTTTCTGCGTACGTCGCTGCGCGAGTTGATCGACGATGACCCGCTGCTGTCCGCCGTGGGCGAGGCGCGCAACGGTCGCGAGGCCGTGGAGGCGGTTGACCGGCTCCGCCCTGCCGTGGTGTTGATGGATATCCGCATGCCGGTGCTGGACGGCCTGGTCGCGACCGGCTTGATCTGCGCGCGGCATCCGGACACGAAGGTGGTCGTGCTCACCACCTTCGACCTCGACGAGTACGTTTATGAGGCGTTGCGAAGTGGCGCCTCGGCCTTCCTGCTCAAGAACGCGCCGGCCGCGGAAATTCTCCGGGCGATTCATACCGTTCACGAGGGCAACGCCATGCTGGCGCCGGAAGTGACCCGGCGAATGATCGCGAACTTCGCACTGCCGCCCGCGCAGTCCGGTGACACCGGCCCGGCGGTTTTCGACGTACTCACCGAGCGGGAACGCGACGTGGTGGGCGCGATCGTGCAGGGCCTGTCGAACGAGGAGATCGCCGCCGAGTTGTTTCTCAGCCGCGCGACGGTCAAGACGTACCTGAGCCGGTTGTTCACGAAGCTGGGTGTCCGGGATCGCACCCAGCTGGTGATTCTCGCGTACGAGTCGGGTTTCGTTCGCCGCTGACTGTCAACCTTTGGCCGATGCGGCAGCCGGCTCCGGCCGGGCACAGTACTGCGCATGATCGAGATCAACTCGCTGACCAAGCGCCACGGCCGGAAGGTCGCCGTGGACAACGTCAGCTTCACCGTTGCGCCCGGCCGGGTGACCGGATTCCTCGGGCCCAACGGCGCGGGGAAATCCTCAACCTTGCGGGTGTTGCTCGGCCTCGACTCGGCCGATGCCGGCACCGCGCTGATCGACGGACGTCCGTACCGATCGTTGCGAAATCCCTTGCGGACGGTCGGTTCCTTGCTGGACGGAAGTGGCGGCCATCGCGCCCGCACCGCCCGCGCACATCTGTCTTGGGTTGCCCAGAGCAACGGAATTCGCCGGTCCCGGATCGACGAGGTGCTTGAACTGGCTGGACTGACCGATGCCGCAGGCAAGCGAATCGGCAAGTACTCGCTGGGCATGGGCCGACGACTCGGCCTCGCGACGGCCTTGCTGGGTGAGCCGGAGCTCCTGGTACTGGACGAACCGGTGAACGGGTTGGACCCGGAGGGCATTCGCTGGATCCGCCGCTTTCTCACCGAGTACGCCGCTGACGGCCGTACCGTGCTGTTGTCGAGCCACCTGATGAGCGAGATGGCCGGTACGGCTACGGATCTGGTCGTCATCACCGAAGGACGCGTGGTCGCGGATGGCCCGCTCGAGCAGATCACCGCGGGCCATGACTCACTGGAGGACGCGTTCTTCGCCCTCACCGACGCGAATCAGGAACCGGGAGCGCGGAAATGGTGAACCCTGTCGCGGCGGAGTTCCGGAAGGCGCTCACACTGCCGTCAGTGCTCATCACCATCGGGCTCAGCATCGTCGCGATCGCCGGTCTCGGCGTGATGGCGGCCAACTCGGCCTCTCGTCAGGAGCCCAGCTATACGGCCGGCTTCGAGGTCGCAGCGGCGTGCGTGGTCGGCATCGTCGTGCTCGCCGTGTTCATCATGAGCAGCGAGTACACGCCCAACAGTAAGGAGGCCGGGGCCGGCCGGCAGATCGCCGTGAGCCTGACCAGCGTTCCGCAGCGCGGCAGCCTGTTCGCGGCCAAGGCCGTGGTAGTCGCGGCCCTGACCGGAGCCCTCGCGACGATCGTCGTGCTGGCGACGGTGCTGGTGGCGCAGGTCGTGCTCGGCGACCGCGCCACCGGGTACGTCGAGGCGCTGGGCCACCTCGGTTGGCGGATCCCCGGGGCGATCGCCTATGGGGTGTGTACCGGCCTGATCACCTTCGCCATCACGGTTGTCACCCGCAGCGGGGTGATCCCGTTGATCCTCGTGATCGTCAACTCGACGGTCGTGTCCGTGTCCTACCTGCTCACCAAGGTCACACCGCTGGCGAAATACCTGCCTGATGTCGCGGGCGCCCAGGCATTCGCGTACAACTATGCCGCCGAGAACATGCTCGACCCGCTCGCCGGTGGTCTGGTGATGGCCGGCTGGACCGCGGTACTCCTCGCCGTCGCGGGCTGGACGTTCCACCGCCGGGACGCCTGATGGAAAGCACCGTCGTCAACGTTTGTGCCGCGGAACTGATCAAGCTGCGCGGTCTGCGGGCGGTGACCCTCACGATCGGACTGACCGTCCTCGGCACGGCGGGGGTGGCGATGCTCCAGGTCATTGCTCCGCCCGGCAATGCCACCGCGGCGGAGGCGGTCCGGGCGAGTGTCCAGTACGCGCAGCTCGGGTTTGTGCTGCTGGGCGTGCTCAGCGTCGCCAGCGAGTACGACGGCAGCCAGATCCACACCTCGCTGGTGAGCGTGCCGAACCGCCTTCTTCTGCTTGCGGGCAAGGCGGTCACCTACCTCGCGGTGGCCGCCGTAGCGGCAGCGGTCACCGTGGCCGCGTCGTACGTCGCAGCCCGGAGCGCCAAACCGGCCGACGTGGGACCGGCCGAGGTGGGACCGGCCGGTCTGGGCACTTTCGTTGGCGCCGCGGCGTACCTGGTGCTCATCGGGTTGTTCGCGGCGGCGCTGGCCACCATCATTCGGCAGCTCATCGCCGCGATGGTGGCCACGCTTGCACTCGCTATGGTCGTTCCGCCGGTCCTGGTCACGATCACCCGGTGGGCCGACTACCTCCCGAGCCGAGCCGGAATGCGGCTGTACGACGACAGCCCGGATCTCTTGCGGGGAGCGGCCGTACTGTTCGCGTGGCTCGCGATCGCGCACCTGGCAGCGGCGGCGGCCTTCACGCAACGAGACGCTTGACGCGGCTGCAGCGAAGGCTCAGCGGCGATGGGAGATCATCCAGTCGCCGTTGACGGCTGAAACGAAGGCTGTCTGCGCGACCGATTCGCCCCGGGCGTGGCGGTCGACCGCCTGCACGCAAACCTCGTTGCAGCACCGGTGGCGTACGTCGATCGGCTCGAACCCATCGACGTACAGGCGGTACGAGATCGAGTAGAGAATGCCCTCGTCCGGGATCTCGCTGAAGTCGGTGATCTCGGCCCGCGCGAGAAGTCCCTCGGTCTCCAGCCGGGTCGTATCCGCCGCGCTCGCGGGCTCACCGAAGCGCAGGTGCGCGGCGAACGCGAGCATGAACAGCCCGCCCAGAATCATCAGCGGGATCGACCACCACGGCATCGGCACAAAGATCGGCATCGCCATCAGGGCGAGGCTGATCAGCGCCACCTCAATGCCGGCGAACTTCGCCGCCTTCGCCTGCGGCTGCGTCGTAAACCGAACCTCCCGCACCTCACCCACTCTCATACCCAAAACTCTATCCGGGCCGCGGTTCCCTTACACCGGCTCGCCGGGCTGACGCACACGCGCCGAAGGCCCTGCCGGCCATGGTCGGCAGGGCCTTCGGTGTCAACGTGTTGCTGGTGGTCGCCCGGTTGGGCTAGTTGCAGATGGACGGGGCCATGACGTGGGCGGGACTGCTCCAGCCGGCGCAGCGGTACGTCGAGTGGCCGTACCAGTCGTGGCCGAACTCGTGCGCCGCGAGCAGCGCGCCATCCGTGACACCACCCATGTACAACGCGATGCGCTGGCCACGGCCCCAGTTGCAGCCGACCACCCGGGTACCGCCACCGCAGTCGGTGATGTAGCCGTTGCGGCATTCGACCGGGGTGCCACCGCCTTCGGTGAGCCGGTTCCAGGCGGCAGCGCCTTGGCGGATCGTCGACGCCCAGTTCCGGCAGGAGGACGTCAGGTAGTAGCTGCGCGCGGTGGGCGTGTCCCAGCCGGCCAGCCGGGTCGGCGCCGGTGCTGCCTTCCGCTTGCCGATCGCCTCGGTCGGATGCGCTTCGGTGGCGTGCGAGTCGTCGTCATGGCCGACCTGGGCCAGTTGAACCACGGCCCGGCCTTCCTCGTTCGCCGGGTATGCCGCGTAGGTGGACGGTGCGGCGAACATCGCGATCGCGCTGGCCACGGCGACCACGGCCGATGTCCGGAAGAACCTCTTCGTCATCGTGCTGCCTCTCTGGTGGGGAGTCGACGGCTGCCCGGCCGGAGCTGCGAAGTGGCGGGCGGCGCGCGCGACCGACCCTGCAGGGGCGTCGGGATCGGCCGCGCGCGTTGAGCCGTCGTGGGCGGGACCACTGAGACGGAAGTTGGCGGGCGCCTCAGCGGTTGGGCCCTATCGTCGGCGTCGCCATCTGCCAGAACAATCCGTAGATGGGTAGGTATCTGGGCACTACGTATCGCTACGGATCCCGGAATACGGGGCAAAACCGGCCACCGCCATCGGCTTGGCTAGAGTCGTCGAATGACCGAACCAGTACGGCGCGGCCGGGTGATTCTGCTCAACGGTGCGTCCAGTTCCGGCAAGAGCTCGATCGGACGGGCGTTGCTGCCGCTGCTGGCGGATCCTTGGTTCTTCGTGCCGGTGGACGCGCTGGGTGCGCTGCGATCCACCGAGCACACGCGCGTACTGACCGATGCCGAGATCGCCGAGATGTTGCGCAAGACCCGGCTGGGGTATCACCGAGCCGTCGCGGCACTGGCCTCGGTCGGCAACGACGTCATCATGGACTACCCGCTCAGCGAACGTTGGCGCCTCCGCGATCTGCTCGACGTTCTCGACGGGTACGACGTGACGCTGGTCCACGTCCATTGCTCACCCGACGAGCTGGTACGACGCGAGCGCGCGCGGGGCGATCGTCCGGTCGGGCTGGCGACCTCCCAGGTGTCGATCTTCGACCACGCCGACCACGACATCGCCGTAGACACCACAACCACCAGCCCCGAAGGCTGCGCCAAGTCCATCGCCGATGCCCTCCCCACACTGACCGCTACCAAGGCCTTCAACCGCCTTCGGATAGCCGCTTGCTAGCAGGGTTAGTCGCCACCTAGCAGGGGCAACGGCTTCCTGGCAGGGGTGGTCTCGCCACCTAGCAGGGGCAACCGCGTCCTGGCAGGGCTTATAACCCTGCCAGGACGCCGTTTGAGGCGCTCGGCCCCCACAAGGTGTCCCCAGTGCAACGGCTCGTCGCCCAGCCGGACGCCGCAAGGCGCCGCGGATTGCGTAACCGACCTGCGCGCCTTCCCAACCGCTGCATACGTCCCCGGTCGGCGGTGACTTGCTTGTCGAAGTGGTAGAGCAAGCCGCCTTTGCTCACGCCCGCCGTCGCCGCTACAGCAGCGGCCGAGCGTCGTCGCGGCTGGCCGCTTTCACGTCCAGTCGTAGCGTTCGCAGCCATTCCAATGCAACGAGATGGATCTATTGCGTTGCGTTAGCATCAGGCACGTTGCAATGAAATATGCGCTCTGACCTGCGTATTTGTCAGTTCAGCGCAATGAAGTGGTTGCGTGGAAGTGCGAACGCAACGTAGCGTTTCCGTTGTCAGAAACCAACGCCACAAACACTCAAACAGGAGCACATCATGCAGAAGTTCGACACCCCCGCCGCCGTCACCGCCGTCGTGAACATCGCCGCCGGCCGGATTCAGGTCATCGCCGCCGACCGGGCCGACACCGTGGTCGAGGTCCGGCCCGCCGACCTCACCAAGGACCGCGACACCAAGGCCGCCGAGCAGACCACGGTCGAGTTCACCGACGGGGTCGTGACGATCACGGGTCCGGCGCAGAAGAACCAGATCTTCGGCGCGTCCGGCTCGATCGAGGTCACGGTGCAACTGCCCGCGGGTTCGCAGGTCGAGGCCAAGGCTGGTGCCGCCGAGTTCCGTGGTGTCGGGCGGCTCGGTGAAGTGGTCTGCGACGGCGCGAACGGCGAGATCAAGATCGACGAGGCCGCGAGCGTGCGGCTGAGCGCCGACGCCGGCGACGTCACGATCGGCCGCCTCGCCGGTGCCGCCGAGATCAGCACCCAGAAGGGCGACATCACCATCGCCGAGGCCACCACCGGCAGCGTCGTACTGCGCACTCAATTGGGCAACGTCAGCGTCACCGCCGCCCACGGAGCCTCGGCCACCCTCGACGCCAAGACCAGCTTCGGCCGGATCAGCAACAGCCTCAACAACGCCGACGGCGCCAACGCGGCCCTGGCCATCCACGCCACCACGGAGTACGGCGACATCACCGCCCGCAGCCTGTAACCGCAGCCCGCCGCCCATCCCGCAATCCCAAGCGCAGCAGGAAGAGGACCAGATGACGAACAACAACGCCGCCACGACAGACTCGAAGTGGACCGGCATGGTGGAGGTCGACGACACCGCCCTCGCCGTCACGGACACCGGCGGTCCGGGCCTCCCGGTTGTCTACCTCAACGGCCAGTTCGCCACCCAGGGATACTGGCGACGGGTCATCGGTGAACTAGGCCCCGATCTGCGCCACATCACGTACGACGAACGGGCCCGCGGCCGGAAGTCGAAGCGCTCGGCGGACTACTCGTTCGAGGCGGCCGTGCGAGACGTCGACGCCGTACTCGCGGCCAGGGGAGTGGACCGGGCGGTGCTGGTCGGCTGGTCGTACGGCGCGAACGTCGCGGCGCACTGGGCCAACCGGAACCCGGACCGTACCGTCGGCGCGGTGCTGGTTGACGGCGCGCAGCCCTTCGACTGGCTCGACGACGCCATGGAACTGCGGATCCGGAAGATGTTCCGGCGGATGCGGTGGCTCATGCCGCTGCTGCGTCCGACGGGTCTGCTGCCGCGGATGACCCCCGACGAGATGGCCGACAGCAATATCGAACTCGGCAAGCTGGCCACCGTCGCCGAGCTCGGTCCGGTACTGGACGCCATCACCGTGCCCGTGCGGTACGTCGTTGCCTCGGGCACTTCCCTTGGTAGTAAGGGCGATGAACAGGAACGGATTCGCGCCGGCCTCACGGAGGTAACCGCCCGCAACGAGTACATCAAGGTGAGCGCGAAGGTCCCGAGCAATCACGGCGCCATCCTGCGCAAGGACTTCCGCGCCGTCGCCGAGGCGGTCCGCGAGGTCATCGCGCTCGACCGCCCGTGAGTCAACTGGTACGCCAGAGGCGGTACCCCAGAGAAGGAAGTTGTTGCCCGACCACCCAGCCCAGGGTCACTGGGCTGGGTCGGACGGGCTCTACGGCTGTGGTTTGGGGCCGAGCAGGTCCCAGCGGTTGCCGGCGATGTCGACGAAGACCGCCACCTCTCCATACGGCTCCTGCCGCGGCTCGGTGACGAACTCAACTCCCCAGTCGCGCATGCGGTGGTAGCTGACCTGAAAATCGTCCACTCGCAGAAACAGCCCTACCCGGCCCGCGAACTGTTCTCCGACCGCGCGGGCCTGTCGCTCCCCGTCGGCCTTGGCAAGCAGCATCGCGGTGGTCGCGCCCGGCGGACGGACGACAACCCAGCGCTTCGGGCGCCCGTCGTTGGTGAGCGACGGTGAGTCCTCCACCAACTCGAACCCCAGGGCCGCAACGAAGAACTCGATAGCGGTGTCGTAGTCGTCCACGATCAACGCGAACTGCTCAAGATGCATACCCGCCAGGAAATCACCCGCGCGCACCAGCCACCAACTCCCGCCCGACGGCTCGGGCGGGGTCTGAGGGGCGCGGCAGTGCGTCAGCTTCCCGGGCGGCAGGGTGTTGGAGGGACCAGCTGCCGAGGTTTCGTACGACTACCTGGTTTTGGTGCGACTACCCGGCTGCAACCGGGTAGCGGTCAAACAACTCGGCAGTGGCCATCCCAAAGCCCGGTAGTCAGCCCAAAACCCGGTCACCGACCCGCACCGCGCCGCCGACGTTCGCGGCCCGGCGGGACTGGACAGGCTGGGGGGCAAGTACGTGCGTATGCGTTGATCGAGAACGCCCGATTCGCAGCATGAGAGGACGTTTGCCGAACGTCTCTGCTCTGATTGGCGAATGCACAAGGTCGTTATCGGAGCGCTCGTCACTGGCCGTCGGGTACTGCTCGCCCACCGAAGTCCGAACAAGCTCGCTTACCCCGGCGTGTGGGATCTGCCGGGTGGGGTGGTCGAGACAGGCGAGTCTGAACTCGAGGCGCTCGCCAGGGAGCTGAACGAAGAGCTTGGCGTGAAGATCGCGACGTCGTCGGTATCTCAGCTGGGACGGGTGGAAGCTGGTCCGGCTGAGGACCCGGCACACGTCTCGGCGGCTGCCAGTCGTCCGGCCGACGAGCGGGGGCTCACACCGTGGAATGCATCGGTTTTGCCGAAGTTCAAGAATGGGTACCTGGCGGTCGGTAAGCAATCCGGCTATCGCAGGGAGTAGTGATGGGTAACACGACTGAGTCGGTCGATGTGAACGTCGACGTGACCACCGCTTATAACCAGTGGACCCAGTTCGAGTCGTTCCCGCAGTTCATGGACGGTGTCGACGAGATTCGCCAGCTCGATGCCACCCACACCCACTGGGTCACCTCGATCGGTGGCGTGAAACGGGAGTTCGACGCCACCATCACCGAGCAGCACCCCGACGAGCGGGTCGCCTGGACCACCGAGAACGGGCCGACGCACGCGGGCGTGGTGACCTTCCACCGCCTCGGCGACAACGAGACCCGGGTAACGGCGCAGATGGACATCGATCCCGAGGGCTTCGCGGAGAACGTGGCCGACAAGACCGGTGTCATCTCGCGCCGGGTGAAGGCGGACATGGCCCGCTTCAAGGAGTTCATCGAGTCCCGCGGCGGCCAGGAAACCGGCGCCTGGCGCGGCGACGTAGCCCGTCCCGACGCGTAACCACCCGGCCCCCGAGCAACCAGGCACGCCACGCGAGGCCGTTAGCGCCGTACGGCGGGGAGGCGCGAGGTCTGCGGGGTACGGCGGTTGGCGCCTGGCGTCACGACGTACGGGCTGGTTGCGCGCGGCCGGGCGCCGTACGGCGTGCGCGGGCTACGCGGGCGGTACGTGTTTGCGGGGGATGGAGTAAGTAGACGGTGGGAGATGCGATGCGGGTAGTTGTGACGGGTGCTAGTGGCAACGTTGGGTCCGCGCTGCTTCGGCGGTTGGGGCAGACCGATCACTCAGTGATCGCCGTAGCGCGTCGGCTGCCCGCGTCGGTCGTTGGCGGGCGCGACGTCCGGTGGGTGTCGGCCGATTTGTCGACGGCGGACAGCGTGCCGGTCCTGCTTGACGCGATGGAAGGCGCGGATGCCGTCGTACACCTGGCATGGGCCTTCCAGCCGTCACACGATCTGCGGTACCTCGAGGAACTAGGCGTTGGTGGGACCCGTCGTGTCGTGGACGCGGCGATGGCGGCGGGTGTGGCGCACGTGGTGCACATGTCGTCGGTTGGCGCTTATTCGCCCAAGTGGGATGGCGCTCCGGTCGACGAGAGCTGGCCTACCGAGGGTGTTCCGAGTTCGTCGTACAGCCGGCACAAGTCCGCCGCGGAACGACTGCTCGACTCCTTCGAGACCGCCGAGGCCCCGGTCATCACCCGGCTGCGCCCAGGAATCGTGGGCCAGCGCTCCGCGGGCAGCGCGCTGCTGCGCTACGGGCTGCCGCCGGTCATCCCGTCCAAGGCCTTGGGCGCCGTACCGATGTTGCCGCTGCCGCGCGGGCTGACCGTACCTGTGGTGCACGCCGACGATCTGGCCGACGCGATTCTGCGGGTCTTGGAGCGAAGGATCGGCGGGCCTTTCAATTTGGCGGCACCCTCGCCGGTCACATCGACGGATCTCGCGTCGGCTTTAGGGGCCAGGTTGCTGCCGGCGCCCGCCGTGGTCGTGCGTGCCGCGATGGCGGCGGCGTGGCACGCGCGTTTGCAACCGGTTTCGCCAGGGTGGTTCGACCTCGCGGTCAGCGCTCCGATGATGTCGAGCGCCCGGGCGAGGGACGAACTCGACTGGTACCCGCAGCGATCATCGATCAGCGTGCTGGCCGAAACGTTCGCCGGGATGCGCGCTGCGGACGCCGGCGAAACACCGGTGCTACGCCAACGCACCGTCGCGGGCGAACTGAAACAACTGTTCCGCGATGGCCCGATCAGCCGAAGACCGTTGCCTTGACACCGCATCTGAGGAAGGCCCGCCGTGCCGTCGGCCAGGCCCTGCGCGCGAACGACCCGGCCGGACCAGGCAGGCCCGCCGACGCGAAAATCTGAAGGGTCGACCTTGTTCGATGAAACCTTCTTGATCTCCTCATAACTTTCCCGGCTGTTGCCGCGTCTCTATGGCTATGAAAGCGACTCGACACATCACCACGTTGCTGGCCGCCGGGACAGTACTGGCTGCCGGCATCGGTATGGCCGCTCCCGCGTCCGCCACTGCGACCAATAGATGCCTACAGCAAGCACCGATCAGCGCGCGTACGGCGATCCACCTGACCGACAAACCGGCCACGGTCAATCTCGCGATCCGGGGCGAGACCTGCGACAACGCGGCCTTCACCGTGCAGAAGTCCGACGGTACGCACCGTCAGAAGGTGGCCCTGCCCGATATCGAGATTCACCCCGACTTCACTGGTACCTACGGCACCTTCCAGGTCCCGTTGTCCATTGGTGCGAGCACCTGGCAGGTCACGCACGTGCACTCCGGCACTTCGACCCACCAGCTCCCGACGCCGCTGGCGTTCACCGTGCAGCGCGGTACCAAGGTGACGGCCGCCCAGACCTCGGCGCCGTACCTGCCCGGCCAGTCCGTCACTGTTGCGGGCACCGGCTTGCAGTACACGGCCAGTGGTTCGCTCGTCGCCCTCGGCGGTAAGACCGTCAGCATCCTCAACGGCGGCACCGTTCTCGGCACGAGCCGTACGGACGCCGCGGGGCGCTACGCCGTGACGTTCAAGCCTTCGGCCGGGATCTCCTCCGTGAACGTCCGGATCCTTTCCGGCAACCCCCAGGTCGTCAACGGGACTTGGTCGGCCAACCTCAAGGCGGCGCCCCGTCCGACCACCCTCACCGGTACGGCGGGTCCGACCGCGGGTGGCGTGGTCAGACCCGGCACGAAGATGTCCACCTTCGGCCACCTGAAGGTGATGTACACCAACGGACAGACCGGGCCGTACGCCGGTCAGGAGATCCACGTCCAGACCCGTCCGAGGTCCAACCCGGCCGCGCCGTACACCACGGTGGTCAAGGCCAAGACCAGCACGAGCGGGTACTACTACGCCAACTGGAACGCCGCCGTCGACGTAGACGTGCGCGTGGCCTACCTGTCGCCGTACACGGGCGTGAAGTCGGCCTACCGCTGGCTCACCGTCATCGACGTCCAGTAACCCTTCGAGCGCCGACGGCCAAGGACCGGCCGTCGGCGCCAGGATCACGGACTGACACTGCCTCCGTACTGGGACGCCACTTCGGTGTCCCAGTACGGAGGCAGGCCGGCCGGTTCCCACGCCGGATCGGGACGGAAGTCCGTGTACCGGCCGTCGAACGCGAACCGGCCGGCCTCGATGTCGCCGGTGATGCGCTCGCCGGCGGCGCGGATGCGGTCCGCCTCGGCTGCCGTCCAGTACGCCGGATGGTCGACGCGCTCGGCCAGTTCGTCCTCGTCCTTCCAAGACCAGCTGCGATCGGGCGCGACCAGGATGTCGAGCGCGTGATCGAGCACGTCGATCCCGGCCGACCAGCGGCGCGCCGGGGATTCCAGGTTCACGTACCAGCCTTCGAACCGCAGCTCCAGATCGAAGAACCACCACACCGAATGATCCGCCCCGGGCTCGGTGCGGATCAGTACGTGCCGGCCCTCCCAGCGCCGAGGCCAGAGCATGGACGGCGTACGGTCCCGCTCTGCCAGCGACATCTTCCGGATCGACGCGCCGTCCCGCGTGCCGCGCAGCATGCAGTCCGATCCGGACGCGGTCCAGGTGAGCAGCGCCTCCGCGTCGTCGCGCAGGACCCGCGCGGTCTGCACCGCGGCGATCATCCCGTTGTGGTGGACATCGCGGCGAACGATGGATCGACCAGCTGCGAAGCTCATCGCGCCATCGTACGGCCACGCCTCAAACCGCCCACGTGCCGCCGACGCCAGCGCCTTGGCCGCCTGGATGAACGCCTCTCGCTTGCCCTCGTGCGCGGTGAGCACGCTTGAGTGGCGCGGATGAACGGTGGTGAGCGTGAGCGGTTGTGGTGGTGTTTGATCGATTGCGATCGAAGTATTGCTGCCGTGTCAGGGGCGCATGAGTGTGGTCCCTGCGCCTCGCCGGTACCGGCTGAGGGGTTTGGCGACTCAGTACTCGGAGGCAGCAGCATGCTTTCCAGCAACCGGTGGCGGCGGACGGCGTCCGTGGCGCTCATGGTCACGTGCATCTGGGCCAGCGCGCCCTCCTTCGCGGCATCGGTGACCGACCTGCCCCAGGACGTCACCGCCGACGGAGTGGGAAAGCTGCCAGGGCTGAGCTTCGGGACCGACGCCACCGCGTGGAGCGACATCGTCGTCGACGGTGACGACGTGCAGCGCGACCCGACGGGCAAGGCGTACAACGTCTTCGGCGGATTCGGCTCGGTCTCCTGCAACAACACGTCGCGGCTGTTGCTCGACTACCGCGAGGAGAACCCGGCGGCGTACTGGCGGATCCTCAATCTGCTGTTCAACAAGCGGACCGGCGCGGGCCTCAACCACATCAAGGTCGAACTCGGCTCGGACACCGACACCTCCTCGGGCGCCGAACCGGCCACCAAGCGCAGCGCGGACGAGCCGGCGAACGTGCTTCGCGGCGCGGGCTTCCGGCTGATCGCGGACGCGAAGAGGATCAACCCGCACGTCAAGGTCGAGGCGCTGCGCTGGGGTGAGCCGTCCTGGACGGGTAACCGCGTGGCCGATCGGTACCGCTGGTACAAGGAGACGATCGACGCCGCGTACGACACGTACGGCGTCAAGTTCGACTACATCAGCCCGTCGCAGAACGAGCTGAACATGAACCAGCTCAACTCCGAACTCGCCTGGGTGGTCGACTTCGCGAAACGCCTCGAGGTGGACGCGCGAGCCGATGACGCCCGCTACGACTACAGCAAGATCAAGGTCGTCGCGATGGACTCCTACCGCAACGGCGAGACGGTTGGCGCTGCTCTGCTGGCCAGTCCCGAGGCGCTCGCCCAGGTCGACGCCATCGGCGTGCACTACACGATCGGCGGCGGACCCAACCTCACCCGGCTCAACAAGGAGTTCGGCAAGGAGGTCATCTACTCCGAGGGCGTCGCGCCGATGATCGACCCGGAGTACCGCATCAACGCCCAGCCCGAGCGCGGCGGGATCGGTGGCGCGGTCGGCGCGGTCGACATCGCGGACCGGTTCATCAACGCCTATCGCTGGTCCGGCTCCGGTGACAACCCGGCGCACATGACGTCGTTCCTCTTCCAGCCCGCGGTGAGCGCTCTCTACGAGGGATCGTCGTACTCGCCCAAGCACCTGATCCGGGCCTCCGACCCGTGGTCCGGCTACTTCGAGGGCGGCGTCGGGATCACGTTGGTGCGGCACTTCATGCAGTTCATCGACGAAGGCTGGGAGTACATCGAGGGGGCCAGCTACGGAGACGGAACCTTCTCCGACGGCGGCACCACGGTCGACTCGAGTACCCGCACGTACTTGACGCTGCGGGAGCCGGCCAAGCGAGCTGGCGAGGGCGCCAGCGGCCCGGGTACCGATTTCACCCAGGTCCACGCCAACAACACGAACAAGGCGCGGTACTTCGAGGTCAAGGTGAGCGACCTCGGTACCAAATCGACAACACCGCTGCACCTTTGGCAGACCAAGGGACCGGACAACGCCGCCACCCAACCGGTCGACGTGAATCACTTCAAGCACATCGGATTCGTCACGCCGGTGCGCGTGGAAACCGGTGACAACGGCGGCAAGTCCTTCGTTTATCGCCTCAAGGTCGAGCCGTATTCGATTCTCACGATGTCGACCCATGCCCGTGGCATCCACCGTTCGGCCACGGAATACGTCAGCGGCGAATACGCACCAAAGGCCGCGAACTCGCCGCTCGCGCTGCCGTACTCCGATGATTTCGAGTACGCCGGTTACCCGAGCGAAAACGTCAATGGCGTCGACATGTCGTATTTGCAGCGGCGTGGCGGAACCCCGCGGTACACGGCCGACCAGAACGGCGCGTTCGAGGTGGTCGAGTCCGGCGGCGGCAACGTTCTGCGGCACCGCATTCACGCGGACAACCGCGGTTACACCTGGAACGCCTGGGGCGACGGATCGCAGAACCGGCTCTCCACGGCCACACCGGCGACGATCCTGGGCGATCACACCTGGGCGAACTACCGCGCCTCGATCGATGTGCGCTTCGACCAGGTAGTCCGTAATCCCGCCCTGCCGAACTTCGCCGGGCTCGGGGTGCGACAGGTGGTCAGCCAGGGAGCGAACCTCGCGGCCTACTCCCTGCGGCTGTCCCCGGCGGGCGAGTGGCAACTGCGCAAACTCGACACAATTGTTGCCTCGGGCACCATTTCGGAATTCGACCCGGCCGCGTGGCACCGCATCTCGCTGGAGGCGAAGGAGAACCAGCTCACCCCGGCGGTCGATGGCGTCGAGCTCCCGACCTGGACCGACACGGCGCCGAACACGGTGATGACGGGTCGCCTCGCGCTGACGTCCGGCTTCTACGAGAACAGCTGGGACAACCTTTCGGTCGTACCGATCGAGGGCCACGCCTGGCGCTCGGACAAACTGGACGACACGGAGCGCGAGGTTGCGTACGCCGGCGCCGCGCAGTTCCAGCAAGTGGGCTTCGCGAACTACAACCGGACGTTGCACGTGCTCAGCCCGGGTGCGTCGTTCACGGTGCCGTTCCGGGGAACCGGGGTCAACCTCTTCGGCGCAACCGCGCGAGCCACGCTGGACGTATCGGTCGACGGTGCACCGGCTCAGCGGATCTCGGTCGGCACGGCCGGAACCCGCCAGACGTCGTACTGGCTCCGCGACTTGGCGCCGACGGCCCACACCCTGAAGGTCACCGTCGTCACGGGCACGTACACCCTCGACGGCATCGACATCCTCGGAGAGGTGGAGTAGGTAGCCCGGTACGACGGGGCCGTGCGTACTCGCACACCAAGTTCTCGCCCGTCCACGCGCGGTGACCCGCGCATCCGGTCGGCTAGTGTCCTGAGTCGGAAGTTCGTGCACATCTCCGGCGCCCAGGCACGCACCTCGCGGCGTTGGAGAAACGGCCACGATGCTAGAGCATCGCGACCGCTTCTCCGCCTTGCGATGCACGCACCTGGACACCGGAGCTGAAGCACGAACTTCCGACTCAGGACACTAGGAGCAAGGCGACGAGGTGTCGAGCCGGCGGTCTGTGCCGGGTAGGCGGTCGGCCGGATAGGCGGGGCGGCTAGGCGAGCGAGGGCGCAGGCGGGCCTAGATGTGCGGCGACGCGGGCGGGCAGATAGACGCGCGGCGACGCGGGCGGGCGGGATACGCGGGCGGGCAGATAGACGCGTGTCGGCGGGGCGACTGCCTGGACCGGTCGCGGAGGCCGAGCTTGGCGACGATGCGCGACACGTACGTCTTGACGGTCTCGTGGCTGGTCGCCAAGGTGGCGGCGATCTCGCTGTTGGAAAGGCCGTCCGCGATCAGCGGCAGTACCTCCACACCACGGTCAGCGCCATGCCGGCCACGACCACAGCGAGACTCGCCTCCGGTCCGAACTCGCCGCCGCTCAGTGCGACCGACCCTGATGTCACGCCGTCCAGCAGGCATCCCGGCGCGCTCGCACCGGACGCGTCGGTACCGAAGATGGCAGCGGCGGCATAGTTCCAGCCGAGCTGTCAACCGGTTGCGCAAGGTGCCTGATGGTTTCGCCTGACGGCAAGGTGCCGGTGCGCTTCTGCCCACCCGGTGGCCACCGAAAAATTGCGAGAAAGGAAAGTCTCGTATTTTCCTGCCTGGGATTCGAGTGGCTCGGCGCGGCCGATATTGCTCGGGATTGCGGCGTGAATGCCCGGGCGGGGGCCGGAATGTCTCTTTATCCGGAGAAATACCGGCCGCGAATGGGCTGGAAATGGTGAAATTCTTTCCAGGTGAACGGGCGGTGAAATGTCCGGTGCAAAATGCAATTGCCCGTTCCTGGCCAGGTGGCCGCTGGTTAGTCTCGGCTCGGCTGTACGTAATTCATTACCCAACGAGTGATCGGAGTATGCGCGCATGTTGCCCGCAGAGAAGGCTGGACTTCCATCCCGTGTTGCCAAGGTCCTATTGGCTGTCGGCATCGCTACCGTTTTGGCCATCGGCCAGACCACCAGTGCATCCGCCGCGGTGCTGACGCCGCTGCCGGCCAATGCCACCAGCTTCCAGCGGTCGTACCAGCCGTTCTTCGACTATGACGGTGATGGTTGCCTTCCGGTCGCGGCGATCGACGGCAACGGCCGGCTGAACGGCGGCCTCGATGACAGTGGCCCTGTCACCGGACAGTGCCGAAGCAATCACCTCGGCAAGGCCAACACCTATGCCCGGTCCAAATGCAACAACGGCTGGTGCGCGATCGCCTATGCGCTGTACTTCGAGAAGGACATGAGCTGCGCCGGTTGCACCGCCACGTCGCACCGCCACGACTGGGAAGGCGTCGTGGTGTGGGTGCCGGAGCACCAGTCGACCCCTCGCTTCGTATCCGTGTCCCGGCACGGCAAGTATGAGACCAGGTCGTGGAGCAACGTCCCGAACAAGAGCGGTATTCGGGTCCGGGCGGTTTACCACAAGGACGGCGGCCTTACGCACATCATGCGGTTCGCGGGATCCGGCGAACAGCCGGAGGCCTGGGGCGGCGGGCGCTGGGATGAACCGGCTCTGCTCAGCTGGACGAATCTCCGCAGCGATCTGCGGACCAAGCTGAACAACGCCTCGTGGGGCGACGCCAACTTCCCGCTGCGCGACAGCCGATTCCCAACCGAACTGAGCCGTGCCAAGCCGTCCGGCATCCCCTTCAACCCCAACGGCTGACACCTGAGGCGAGCAGCCACGCCGGACGGCCTCCGGCCGAGACTCCTCCATCCCCGCGAGTGGTCGCGTTTGGACGTGACCACTCGCGGGTTCTGCCGGGGCGCCGCCGATCGGCCGGGCGGGCTCGATCGGTCAGCAGGTGCTTGAACGGAACGGGCGTGCGGAGTCCAGCAGGAGCAGGGTTTTGCGGTTGAAGGGTGATCGGTGGATGCAGGTGTCGGAAGTTGTTACCTCGACCGAATGGGCGTCCACGAAGCGGAAGGTCGGAATGACGGTTCCGCTGTCCTGACCGTTGCGGCTGCCGCCATCGTCGTACCAGACGACGGTTTCCTGCGATAGCAGACCGCGATCACGGCGCAGACGTACCTCGGACCCGACGACGCCTCTCACACGTACGAGTTCGTAGCGGCCGTCCGGCGATGCCACCCGGTCCTTCGCGGGCCCCTGCGGCGAAAGCTCGGCGGCCAACCACGCCGTACCACCGGCAAAGACGAGCCCCACAGCGCCGAGTACGACGGCGGCGATCCGGATCGCGCGGCGGCGCCATACGAGGGCTGCCACGGTGGCGACGGAGACTACCGCCAGGCCTGTCGATGCGGCGACCAGGAAACCCTGGTACCGAAGGTTGAACGGGTCCCACCAGGTCACGGCACAAACCACGACAACAACCGCGACGGCCGCCAGCAACACGACCACTCGTGCACGCGACACGTGTCACTCCTTCAAGCCGTCGGCGCGGATCGTCCGCGAAACGCCGATGGTAGTCAGCTATCGGGTCGCGGTTGGGGCACATCCCGATGAAGGTCCCGGCAGCTGCCCCTTGCATCAGGGAGGATCGACCCCGACCACCAACCGAGGGAAACCGATGAGATCGAAAGCCCAGCTGCGCAGGGGAGCAGCATCGTTCGCAGCGGCCTGTCTAGTGGTCGTTTCAGCCGGGTGCGGCACGGGGGAGGACGCAGCGCGGAGTCAAGGTACGCCGACGGCTGCCGCGACCGCGCACGCTCGACCAAGTGGCGACGTTCGAACCGACCTTGCTCCGATCAAGCGACGTTTCACCGCGCTGGGAACGCCGGTGCGAGCGTCGTGGCAGGCCGGCGTATTGGGCGATCAGCGCGTCCCAGGACCTTCCTCCTACTGGATCGACGCCATCGTCACCCTCCAGCCCGAAACCGCGCGAACCCTACGCAAGAGTGGCGTCGTGACGACCGCCGTACCCGCCATCACCGCGGCTTTACGCAGCGCACTGCCGAGTGGTCCCTGGCAGACCGGCGCGGACCTGGATCGCGTCGTATCCGGCACGTCTGGATATGCCTGCCGCGCGTACCTCGCCAAGGACACCGACGTGATCGTCCTCATCGCCGAAGGAGACGGCGGCTAGGCCTGGGGCAGCCGACCGCTGGGGGCGGCAAATTCCGGTGACGTTGATGGGAGTGGCCGCGATAATGACCGGCGTGGATGAGGTCGAGGTTGTTGTTGCCCATAACGAGCGGGTGACTCTGCGCGTTGGCGACGTGTTCCTGAAGATCGACTCCGACCAGGCGAATATCGACGTTGAGGTCGAGGCGATGGCGCTGGCGCCGGTCCCGACTCCGGAGATTCTGTGGCGGAAGCCGCCGGTGCTCGCGATCGCCGCCGTGCCCGGGACGGCACTTGGCCGCCTGGGTGAGCCGTCGCCCGCGTCACCAGCGGCGTGGGCCGCGGCGGGTGCCGCCATCCGAAGATTGCACGACGCGCCGCTACCACCGTGGCCCGGGCGAAAGAGCCGCGACGAGATCGCAGCGCACCTCGACGGCGAATGCGATTGGCTCATCTCCACCGGCGTACTTCCCGCCGACCTGGTCAAGCGAAACCGTGAGATCGCCGAGGCCGCGCTCCGGCCGTGGAAACCGGTGTTCACGCACGGGGATCTGCAGATCAGCCACGTTTTTGTCGACGGCGACGAGGTCACCGGCATCATCGATTGGTCCGAGGCGAGCCAGGGAGATGCGATGTTCGACCTGGCCATCCTGACGCTCGGACACGAGGATCGCCTCGCTGACGTGGCCGTCGGTTACGGCAGTGACATCGACCTCGACGTGGTCCGTGCATGGTGGTCATTGCGAAGCCTCGGGGCTTCGCGCTGGCTGGTCGAGCACGGCTTCGACCCGAACTCGCCCGGCTGCGAGTTCGACGTACTCAGATCCCGGATGTGAGGCCACGCCGCCGAGCGCGCTACCTGGACGCTGCCGGCGCCGTCGATGTCAGGTGGTCGGTCTTCGCCCGTCCGGCTGGCCATTTCCAGAGCCGGGCGTGGGTTCGCCCGAGTACGGGTGGAGTACGGGCAGCGTGGTGCTCGGCGTTCCGCTGGCCTACGGGTTGTTCTACGCGAACGGCCGGGCGCTCGGCGCCGTACTGACGGGTACCCGGCTCGTACGGCTGAAGGGCGCCTTGGCACACGGCGGCAGCGGTACCGCACCAGGTACGACGTACCGCGCCAGCGTGGAGGTCGACGCAACCAACCGCCTCCGGGCAGCCGAGTCCACCACCCATCGCTAGAGCGTTCCGCAACGGCCCCGGGTAGTGGTTGGGGCTACCGCGAAGCGCCGTCGTGAGGATTACGGCCGGCGCCAGTTGCTGTTGGGGAGATGGCTACCGGTCCGGTCACAATCGCTGTAGGCATGCCCGTCGGTACCCCACGATCGCAGGCGCTAACTACCGGGCCAGGACGCCATCAGGAACGCTTGGCGCCGGCATGCTCAGGGCCGGCGGCTGTTGAGTCGGTGCCGTAGTCCTCGAGGTTGCGTAGGCGGCGGATCGGGCTGGCCCAAACCAGCAGGGGACCGAGCAGCATCAAGGGTGCGGTGAGCAGCAGGGTTGTCCGTACGCCGACCAGTTCCGCCAGCGCGCCGGCAGCCAACCCACCGGCCGGGATCAACCCCCACGACACGAACCGTACGGTCGCCATCACCCGCGAGAGCAACTCCGGCGGGCTGGCCACCTGACGGTAGGTGCGAGTGACGACGCTGCCCGGTACGACCGATCCGGCGAACAGACAGTTGCCGATGGCAAAGAAGATCCAGCCGGTCACGCCGTGTCCCCACGGGATGATCATGGCCGCCACGGCGCCAAGCAGGCCTTCGGCGAGCAGCACGCGCGCCGAACCGATCCGCCGGACCAGCCACGGAGTGAGGGCCGCGAAGATCAGCGCGCCGACGCCTTCGGTCGCCAGCAGCAGTCCAACCACGCCGGGCGGGGCTTCGAGATCCCGCACCAGGTAGATGGCGAACAGTGCCATCTGCGCGCCGCAGACGAAGTTGACCACGCAGGCCCACCAGGTCGCGGGAGCCATCACCGGATGGCGGGACACGAACCGCCAGCCGTCGGCGATCATGGCCCGCATAGTCGTACGCGCTTGGTCCGAGTCCACCGGATTGCGTTCGGGCAGGCGCCGAAGCAGCACCGCGGAAGCGACGTACGACACGGCGTCGACGAACAACGCCGGCACCGCGCCCATCAGCTGCACGAGCAAACCGCCCAGCGACGGTCCGCCCAGCTGGGTCACCGCGTGCGTGCCCGACATCAGGCTGTTGCGGGCGTTGAGCTCGTCCTTCGGAACCACCGAGACCATGAACGTCGAGCTGGCGGCGAAGAACAGGACCTCGGCGAAGTTGATGACCAGCGCGGTCGCGACGAGCTGGCCGATGGACAGGTATCCGAGCCACCACACGAGCGGAACCGACGCGATCGCGGCGGCCCGGACGAGGTCACAGGCGATCTGCGTACGGCGAAGGGGGAGGCGCTGGGTGATGACGCCGGCGGGCAGGCCGATCAGGGCCCAGGCGAGGTACGACGCGGCCGCGACCAGGCCGAGCTGGAACGGCGTCGCGTCGAGCACCGTGACCGCGGTGAGCGGTAGCGCGACGGCGGTCACCGCCGTACCCGTGCTGCTGAGCGTGCTCGCGCCCCAGTAGTTCCAGAACGCCCCGGCGTCGCGCCTCATCGTGCTCCCTGTCTGAGTGAGTTCCGAATTGGAACCCTATGCGAGAATGGCGGTCGACGCCACGCCGATTCCCCAGGAGGTGACTCCGTGCGCCACGAGGACCTGACGGAGACCGACTGCGGTATCGCGCAGGCGCTGAGCGTGGTCGGCGATTGGCAGACGCTGCTGGTGGTCCGGGAAACCGCCGCCGGGGTGACCCGGTTCGACGCCTTGCAACGCGAGCTCGGTATCAGCCGGCGCGCGCTGGCGGAGAAGCTGGTACGCCTTGTGGAGCAGGGGATTCTGCAGCGGCGCGCGTATTCGGATCGGCCGCCGCGCTACGACTACGTCCTGACGTCCATGGGCGAGGGGCTGTTGCCGGTGCTGCTCGCGCTGCAGGACTTCGGCACGCGGCATGTGATGGGCGACGGTTCGGCCAGCGCCGCGCCGGCGAGCCCTGAGGTCCAGCGCCTCGAGCGACTTGTCGGGACCCGGTTACCGTCCCTGGAACTGGTCGGTCACGACGGCGTACCCATCGCGCTGCCAGGGGACCGGCCGACAGTGGTGTTCTTCTTCCCGGCGGCTTGGCCACCTCATGCGAACGGCTATCCGCCAGGATGGGGCGACATCCCCGGCGCGCGTGGCTGCACGTTGGAGTGCCTGTCCTTCGCGAAGGCCCATGATGACTTCGTGGCCGCAGGCGCCCAGGTGGTCGGTGTGAGCAGCCAGCGGCCCGACCAGCAGGCCGCCTTCGCGGAGCACGCCAAGCTGCCCTATTTGCTCGCCTCGGACCAAGATGGCCGCGCCGCAACAGCGCTCAGGCTGCCGGTGTTCCGTGCCAGTGGCGGCGAATGGCTCAAGCGCGTCACGATCCTCCTCGACCACGCGGGCGTCGTACGGCACGTGCAAGCCCCGATCACCGACCCGCAGGGCTCCGTGCAAGAGATGCTTGCCCTGGTAACCACCTGGACGCGCTGAATCCCGCTCAGTTCGGTGGCTATCCGGGAAAAGTGGCTATCCGGGAAAAGCCTGCCAGTGTCCTTCGGAGATGACCTCAACCGTGCCGTCGTACACCTTGATGGCGGTCTGGTCGTCGATGGCGTACGCCGGACCGGCGATGCCGGCGGCCCACTTCTCTGCCTCGGCGATGGTGTTCTGCGGCATGAGTTCGTGGTCCAGGTGCGGGAAGATCGAGAAGTCGACGACTCCGAGCGTGCGGTCGTTGGGGGCAGACGGCCAGGAGACGAAGTCGTCGCCGATCCGCGGTGTCATCACCATGCTGCCGGCGCTCATGCCGGCCCAGACCGTGTCGGGCAGCGACGACATGACCTCCGACAGCCCCGATTGCCGCATCCAGTGGCACAGGTACGTCGCGTCGCCGCCATCCACCAGCAAGACGTCGGCCTCCCGGACCCACGGCACCCACCGCTCCTCGCCGATGCTGGGCAGGGCGGTGAGCTCCAGGACCCCCAAGGACGCCCAGCCCAAGCTCGTCATCGTGTGCCACGGAGCCTCGCCGGCGACGAAGCGTCGCACCGAGGCGGGCCCGAGCATCGGATGGCCCCACTGCGCCGTGGGAATGCAGAGCGCACGGCACGCGGAGATCGGCTTGCCCAGAAGGTCGATCAGTGCATCGCGAATGCTGTCGTTCGTCACGCCTCCGGAAGTGAGCAGGAGCTGCACAACGCCTCCCAGATCGAGTGGTTTGGTGGAATTGCTGATCGTGGTTGTGCGATTGTCGCGCAACCACGACCGCTCGAGGTTACCTGGATACTTCGGCGCACGCGTAGAGGTAGGGGTCGCGGCCGTGGCGACGGAAATGCCCGTCATCTTGGAAGGAGACGTGACCGCAGTACGTTTTTGTGCCGGTGAAAGGAATTGCGACCGTCTTGGTGCAATAGTTCGCCCCGGCGCAGACCGGTGCGCCGACCGATCCGCCCATTCGCACTGGTGAGGTCGCCATCACGGTGAGAACGCCGTAGCCTGCGCCGTTCCGTGGTGCCGCGCAGCCGTGGAAGGTGCCGCGCAGGTTCACTTTGCCGTTGACCGAATACCGTCCCATCGACGCGGTGATCTGGCACTGCGCGCCGGTGCCGTAATAGCCCCACTTCCAGATGTACGACGAAGCCACGGGATCGGCCACCGCGGTCTGGACCGGCGACAATCCCGCCGCGACAACGGCGCTCGCGAGTACCGCACCACCGGCAACCCGGCGTAATCGTGAAATGGCCATTATCCGTACCTCATTCCCCAGAGCCAGCAAAACTTCGGGCTCTTCGGACGGTAGTACCGGCCATGGAACATGAACACGCACAATCCGTACAATCCACTCATACAATCAGCGCCGGCCCGTCCGGGAATGCGCTCCTGCCGGCGTGCGGCACGCCGGCTCGTAGGCCACGTCGGCTCGTAGGCACGCCGGCTCGTAGGCACGTCGGCTCGACGGGCCCAGGTGAGTGGTAGACGCATTCGGGTCGCCCGGCCGCGTCCGGTCCCCGTATTCCGACCGTCGACCGTCGGACTAGGGGGTGGACCCGTCAGATTTCGCACGTCCACCCCCCATTCCGACCGCCGACGGTCGGAATACGCGGCGTCCCGGAACGACGGCTCACCGTGGGCGCACGGAACGACGGCTCACCGTGGGCGCACGGAACGACGGCTCACCTTGGGCGTACGGAAGGCGCGGGGGACCGCATCCACGACGTGCGGCGCGATGCGTTCGGGGCGCCAGCGCAGGACCCGGCGGAAGTCCAGGCTGTGGTCGGCCAGCGGTACGACGACAGTGCCCGGCAGCGGGTCGATCGTGGGTGCGCAGGTCGCGATTCCCCGCCGGCGGCGATCAGTTGTTCGACCTCGTGGTGGCCGAGCTCGTCGGCCCGGAAGTGCGGGGTGAAGCCCACGGCCTCGCAGGCGGCTCGCTGAGCGGCGATCGCGCCGTCTCGTCTGCCCGCGGGCGGCACGATCCAGGTCTCGTCGGCCAGGTCGGTCAGGCTGACCCGCGGTTGACCGGCCAGCCGGTGGTCGGCGGCCATGATGATGAGCGCCGGTTCGGGGTCGACCATCTTGCGTTCGTTGACGCCCGATGGGCACGGCGGCGCGTGGGCCTCGTCGCAGACCATCAGCATGGCGATGTCCAGTACGTCGGCGGCGAGCAGGTCCGTCAGCGACCCGCCGCACGGATCGACCTGGGGCCGGATCTCGCGCCCTTCCAGCTCCCGTTCGAGCCGGGACAGCCAGCTGACGAAGGTCACGGTGCTGACCGATCCGAGTCGCAGCGGGCTGGCCACACCGTCGTACTTGGAGCTGCTGGTGATCAGGTCGTCCATGTCGGCCAGCAGAGGCTATACCGAGCCCGGGACCCGTCTTGATCACGCGCCCACCGGCCGGCGTGATCAGCCGCGGCGGGTCCATTGTTCGAGGACCACGAGGGTTTTGGTGCTGGCGATGGCTTCGGCGGACCGCAGGGAGCTGACGACGCGGCGCAGGTCTTCGACGCCCTCGACCTGGATTCGAACCAAGGCGTCTGGGTCACCCGCGAGGGTGAGCACCTCCTGGACCTCGGGGATCTGCGCGACGAATTCCATGATCTGCGCGAGATCGAGGTCGTCGGCGAAGTGGAGTTCGGTCATCGCCTCGATGCCGGTCGCGATCCGGCCGTGGTTGATCTTCACGGTGTACCGCTCGATCACGCCGAGCTTCTCCAGTCGCGCGATCCGCCGCTGCACCGGCGCGACGGTGAGACCGACCGCGGTCGCGATCTCGCGGAGTGGGCGGCGAGCGTTTTCCCGGAGGAGATCGAGGATTTTTCGATCGGTCTGATCCAGGATCGCTTGATCGGTCACGCAACAAACCTTACTCCGTAGGCGCACTATCTTGCGCAGATCGCCCGCAGGCCGTGACGAACATTGCGGATCGTCGCCAAACTCAACGATCAACCTTGTCGGCCGCTCGCGTAGACCTCAGGCTCGGGGGAACCGCCGCGCACCCCTGGAGAGCCGATGACGACCATCGCCCCCGACGAGATCACCGTGGAGCGCCGCACCGTGGCGCCGTACGACCTCGCCGATCGGTTCCGTCCGTCCGGTCCGCCGACGCTGCTGACCGGCGTACAGGCGATCGCGCGGCTGCTGGTCGAACATCGCGCGCTCGACCGGCGCCGGGGAATGCGTACCGCGTCCTTCGTTTCCGGCTACCAGGGCAGTCCGCTCGGCGGGCTCGACCGGCTGCTGGCGGATCTGCGCGAAGTGCTCGACGAGAACGACATCCGGTTCGTGCCCGGCCTCAACGAGGAACTGGCCGCGACCTCGGTATGGGGCAGCCAGATCGACCTGCCGCTCGGTAACGGCACTCATGACGGCGTCACCGGCTTCTGGTACGGCAAGGGCCCGGGCGTGGACCGCGCCACGGACGCGTTGCGCCACGCGAACATGTACGGCGTCAATCCGCACGGTGGCGCCGTACTCCTGGTCGGTGACGATCCGGCCTCGAAGTCCTCGACCGTGCCGGCGGTGAGCGAGCGATCGCTGGCCACGCTGGGCATTCCGGTGCTCTTCCCGCGCAACGCCGCCGAGATCGTGACGCTCGGCCTGCACGCGATCGAGATGTCGCGGACGTCGGGCTGCGTCGTCGCGATCAAGATCGTCGCGGACGTTGCCGACGGCGCCTGGGCGGTCGGCAGCGCCGCGAGCGACGTGGCCCCGGTCGTGCCCGCGATCGAGTGGGAGGGCAAGCCCTACCGCTACGAGCAGCGCCCGATGGTCCTCCGCCCCGACGCCATCGTGCGCGCCGAAGCGGATCTTGTCGGGCCCCGGACCGAACTGGTTCGCACGTACGCCGTTGCCAACGGCATCGACGTGCTTGACATCGACCCGCCCCACGCGAAGGTCGGGTTTGTTGCCTCGGGCAGCTGTTACGACTCGATGCGGCAGGCAATGACCGACCTCGGCGTCACCGACGAAGCGCTTGCCCAGGCGGGCATTCGGGTACTGCGACTGGGGCTGATGAGTCCCGTTGCCACCGGCACCATTCACTCGTTCGCCGCTGGGCTGGACCGGATCGTGGTGGTCGAGGACAAGACGTCGTTCGTCGAGACCCAGATCCGCGAGATCCTTTACGGCACTCCGAACGCTCCGCAGATCCTCGGCAAGCGTGACGCCGTGGGCCGTGCGCTGATCCCCGCTGATGGCGAACTCACCTCGGGCCGTCTGCTGTCCCCGATGCGGCACGTACTTGCGGACCTGGTCGCGATCACGCCGCCGGCCGCGAAACGGATCCAGCTTCCGCTGCTGTCGACCAGCCGGTCGGCGTACTTCTGCAGTGGTTGCCCCCACAACCGTTCCACCGCGCTGCCCGAGGGGTCGATGGGCGGCGGCGGTATCGGCTGTCACGCCATGGTCACCATCTCCGATCGCGAGGACAGCGCCGTCACCGGTGTCACCCAGATGGGTGGCGAAGGGGCGCAGTGGATCGGCCAGGCCTGGTTCACCGACGCGGGCCACATCTTCCAGAATGTTGGCGACGGCACCTTCTTCCACTCCGGCCAGCTGGCGGTGCAGGCCTGCATCGCCGCCGGCGTGAACATCACCTACAAGGTGCTCTACAACGACGTCGTCGCGATGACCGGCGCCCAGGACGCCGAAGGCGCGTTGACCGTGCCGCAGTTGACGCACAAGTTGCGTACCGAAGGCGTGCAGAAGATCATCGTCTGCGCCGACGAACCGGAACGGCACCGCCGCCGCGACCTTGCCGACGGCACCCTGCTCTGGCACCGCGACCGCCTCGACGAGGCGCAGCACATGTTGCGGGAGATCCCTGGCGTCACCGTGCTGATCTACGACCAGCACTGCGCCGCCGATGCCCGCCGCCAGCGCAAGCGCGGCACTCTGCCTGCCCGTACCCAACGCGTCGTCATCAACGAGGCAGTCTGCGAGGGTTGTGGCGACTGTGGTGTGAAGAGCAACTGCTTGTCGGTCCAGCCGGTCGACACCGAGTACGGCCGTAAGACCCGCATCGAGCAGACCTCCTGCAACACCGACTTCAGCTGTCTCGACGGCGACTGCCCGTCATTCGTGACGGTTGAGACCGCGCCTCGCCGTACTCGTAAGGGCACCAGTAAGAAGAAGCGGGCGTCCTTCCCGGCGCCGCCTTCGGTTGCGCCGAGCAGCGCCGAGGACCGGATCGCCGGTACCCAGAACGTATTCATGGCCGGCATCGGCGGCACCGGCATCGTCACGGTGAACCAGGTGCTCGCCACCGCCGCGTTCCGGGCCGGCTATGCCGTCGAGTCGCTCGACCAGACCGGTTTGAGTCAGAAGGCTGGTCCGGTCACCGGCCACCTGCGGTTTGCCGACGGCGACCTCGAACCAGCCAACCGACTCACGCCGGGCTCTGCGGACTGCCTGCTCGGATTCGACCTGCTCACGCTCGCCGAAGACCGGAACCTTGCCTATGGCAACGTTGCGTCGACGCGGATCGTCGTCTCGACCAGCCGTACCGCGACCGGCGCGATGGTGTACGACCCGTCCGTCCAGCATCCGGAGGAGGCAGGCCTGCTGGCGCGGGTGCGCACCGCAGGGCGGGACATGTTCGACTTCGACGCCCTTGAGGCGGGTGAGCGGATCTTCGGCAACACCATTGCCGCGAACTTCCTGCTGGTCGGCGCCGCCTACCAGACCGGTGCCCTCCGGCTCCCCGCCGCTGCCATCGAGGAAGCCATCGAGATCAACGGCACCGCGGTCGCCGCGAACATCGCCGCGTTCCGCTGGGGCCGCGCGGCCGTCACCGACCCCGCCGCGTTCCGCGCCGCCGGAACGGTGCCCACCCCGGCGGCGGAGCGCGTCGTACCGGCCTCGGTCGCGGCTTCCGGCCTCCAGGGCGAGGTACTCCGCCTCGTCTCCCAGCGCGCCGCCGACCTCGTCGCCTACCAGAACGTGAAGCTCGCCGACTCGTACGTCGACTTCGTCGCGCGCATCGCGGCCGCCGAGCAGGCGGTCACCACCGAGACGCGCTTCACCGAGGCGGTCGCCCGCAACCTGTTCAAGCTGACGGCGTACAAGGACGAGTACGAGGTCGCCCGGCTGCTCACCGACCAGGAGTTCCTCGACAGCACGGGGGAGTCCTTCCCCGGTGGCGTGGTGTCCTTCAAGCTGCACCCGCCGGTGCTGCGGGCGATGGGTCGTACGAAGAAGATGTCCTTCGGGCCCAAGTCCCACGGCGCGCTACGCGTCCTCGCGCGGCTCAAGCCGCTGCGCGGGACTCGCGCCGACCTGTTCGGCTACGCGCATCTCCGCAGGGTCGAGCGCGAACTGCGGGACCACTACCGCGCGACCGTCGCCAAGTTGGCCGCCGAGCTGGACCTCACGTCGTACGAGCGCGCAGTGCAGGTCGCGAGCCTGCCCGACTTGGTCCGTGGCTACGAGTCGGTCAAGCTGCGCAACATCGAGCGCTACGCCGACGCCCTGCAAAACCTAGGTATCGAGCCGCCCGCGCAGCGGTAGCCCCTCCTGGAACCCGGCGGCCGAGGCGGCTCCGTGGGTGGTCTGGGTGCTGCATGGGGTTGCAGCAACGTGCAGATTGCTTGCTGTGGATGAGGGTGCGCTTCTAGGGTTCCGGGGCAGTGGGATCCGTTGCTCATAAGGCCTTTCGGCCGCTCCGCCTGGGGGAATTCATGTCGCGCATGCGCAGGGTCGTGCTGGCTGTCGCTGTCCTTCTCGCCGGCTTCGGGTTCGCGCCTGGGGCGGTCGCGGTGCCGGCGGCCGATCCGGTCAAGCCGATAGTGGTCGACGGGCCGGTGGTGAGCAATACGACGACCGTGGCCGGGTCGAAGGCGAAGTTCACCTTCAGCGGTACGGCCGGGCAGAAGGTGTTCACCGCGCTCGGCTCGGATGGTCCGACGAGTCTCGTGAACGGCGCCGTACTCACTGGGCCGGCCGGCGAGCAGCTCGGCACGGCAGGGTCGTACGTCGGGTTGCTGCCGAGCGGGTTCGTCGATGTGGTGGTACTGCCCACGACCGGGACCTACACGATCACCGTAGACCCGGGCGGTACGAGAGTGGGTACCTACACGGCCCAGGTGAACTCGGTGCCCGTGCCCGCGACGGGCTCGGCAACGATCGATGGGCCGACCGCAAAGCTGACAATCGCCAAGCGCGGACAGCTGGCCGAAGTCCGGTTCACGGGAACCGCCGGCCAGTTCGTGCACTTCCACTTGGATTCAGCCGCGGTGACCAGTGGCGCGGTGACGATGTGGGCGCCGGACGGCACCCTGATGTACGACGACATGTTGTGGGCGTCCTGGCTCGACTACGAGGTAGACCGATACACGCTGCCCCAGACAGGGGAGTACCGCGTGCTCGTCGACCCGACCAGCTTCCGTACCGGCGTACTCGACTTCGCGGTCAACACCATCCCCGCCGACGCGGTCATCCCGGCCGTGGTAGACGGCGCGGCCGTTGCCGTGGGTAACTCTGTGCCCGGGCAGAACCAGCGAATGACCTTCACCGCCACTGAGGGGCAGCGCATCGTCATCACCTGCGTACGAATCGCCGCGGAAGACAACGATCAGACCTTCCTGCTGGTCGGCCCGGACGGAAGCAAGGCGGTCGGCTTCTGCGGGGAATTCGATCGCGGCATCCTCTTCGACACCCGGGCGATGTCCGCCGGCAGCTGGTCGGTCGAGATCGACCCGAAACGCTCGTACATCCGTAAGCCGACTCTGCGCGTGCTATCCGTACCAGCCGACCACGTGGTGGACTCCAGCCTCGGCGCCAGTCCCTCGATGAGCCTTGCCATCGGGCAGAAGGCGGTCGTCCGGTTCGCCCTCACGGCCGGGCAGCGGTACTTCGTTGGTTGCACGCTGGCCAACGCCAGCCACGATGTCGCGGTCACGTTCGAGTTGTTGCGGCCTGACGGCACCCGGGAGAAGACGGCGAACTGCTACGCGAGCAACGGCGGGCAGCTGTTCGATACGACAGCGGCGCCGGTTGCCGGGACGTGGAGCGTACGGATCTCTCCGCGCCTGAATGCCGCCACCGGCGCCACTCTCCGCCTTCACGCGGTCGGTGCCGACGTAGTCAAGACCGCCACGGTCGGCGGCGCGGCAGCGAGTGCGGCAACCACGCCAGGCCAAGGCGCGCGGATCAACTTCACCGCAACGGCAAACCTCCGCATCAAGGCCACCATCACCGCCTCGACCTACCCCTCCAACCTCGGCACCGTCGAACTGCGCAACGCCGCCGGCACCCGCCTCACCTCGATGTCGCTAGCCAAGGCCAGCACCCTCACCTACACCGTCCCAACCGCCGGCACCTACTCGCTAGTGGTTGATCCACGCCACGCCGACGCCGGCTCAGCCACCTACACCGTCGCCAGAGGCTGAGCCCGTTCTCGTAGGCGGTCGATCGGCCGCCTGCCACTGGCGGGCCTGCGGGCGGACCCGCTGGCCAAGTCACAACTGGCCGATCGCGGCAATGGTGTGGCCGGACTTCGGGCACACCCAACTCGGGCGACCGGGCGACTGGGTCGGGGTGAGCGGATGGGAATCGGGGTGTTCCGGACATTCGGGCCAGGTGGCCGGGAGGCCGAGGCGGCCAAGTTCCTCGAGGACGAACTCCTGCACCTGATCGGCGATATGCACGATCCGGTCGGGTGGTGCCATCTCGATCGGCGCGAGCAGCCCGGTACGCGCCGTACGGCCCGACAGCATCCACACCGACTCGTACGACGGATCGCTGTCGACTGGCTCCGGCAGCAGGTGCAACGTGATCCCACCGGTGTTCCGGAGATCCCGCACGACCAACTCCAGCGCGGCCTCGAAGGGAGTATTCACCCGAGTCAGTCTGCCAGCGTGCGCCCCGCCCAGGTTCTCGACCCGGTGGCGCCATCGAGGGTATGCCGAACGTGATCCTTACGTACGCCGCTCATCTTCAGGAATGCCTACGGCGTGCTTGGGCGGTTAGCTGGAAGATCTTTGGGCACAAGGTGAAGGGCCCGATGAGCCACAAGGACTAGTGGCCGCAAGCACGCATCGCCCTTTGATTGGAGAACCGCCTGATGATCGGCTTCATCGTTGCTGGACTGGTGATCGGTGCGCTCGCGCGCCTGATCAAGCCGGGCAAGCAGAACCTCGGCTGGATCGCCACACTCTTGCTGGGCCTGGTCGGCTCCGTCATCGGTGGCGTCATCGCCAACCTGCTCGGCACCGGCGACATCTTCGAACTGAACGTACTCGGCTTCGTGGTGGCCGTCATCGCGTCCGTCGCCCTGGTTGGAACCGCGGAGGCCTTGACCTCCCGCAACAAGGCCTGAGCCAGATAGTTGTTCGTGGCCCCGACCAGAATTTTGGTCGGGGCCACGTCGCGGCAGGCCAAAGCAGAAGAGGTGTTCGACATCGCGTCGTTCGCCTATCTGCCGGATTTTGTTGCTGAGCAGGACTTGCCGGCCGCGAACCGAGCGTTGCAGGGATCCTCGACGGCTGCCCAGGTGGGTGGTCCGGGTTTGGCCGGCCTGTTGGTGCAATTGCTTGGACCCGCAATCGCGTTGCTGGTCGACGCGATCTCCTATCTGGCGAGCGCGGTCGGCATCGCTGCCGCGCGTCGCGCTGAAGCCGCGCCGCACTCGACCGACGAGCGACCCGGTCTGTGGGAAGGTGTGCGGCAGATCAAGGTCAGCCCGTTCCTGCGATCGTTGACGCTTGGTGTTGCGATCTACAACGCCGCCGCGCAGATCATGGTGGTCAACCTGGTGATCCTCGCGGTCAAGGAGCGAGGCCTGTCCCCAGGTGGTTACGGCATTGCTTTGAGCGCGGGTGGCGTCGGCGCGTTCGTGGGCGCGATGATCGCGCTACGCCCCGCGAAGCGATTCGGTTATGGGCCCACCTTGCTCGGATCGATCACCCTGTCGACGGGTGTGCCGCTGGCGCTGGCGTTTTTGCCCGGTCGTGGCTTGGAGTACGGCGTTCTGCTCGGCCTGGTGCAGTTCGGAGCCGGAATCGGCCTCGGCGGCGCCAACGTGATGTCGGTGACCATCCGCCAATTGCTGATCCCACGCTCATCCCTGGCCCGGAGCAACGGCGCCTATCGCACCTTCACCTTCGGCGTGCTACCAGTCGGTGCCGCGCTGGGCGGGGTGCTGGGCAGCGCTTTCGGGCCCACCGCGGCGGTCGCGATCGGCACAATCGGTATGGCGCTGTCCGCGCTCCCGATGTTCGTCGTCCGGGAAGTCCGCACGCTCGCAACCCCAGTAGCCATCGCGGCTTGAACCAGGTGCTGACCCGCTCAAGCGCGTGATGGACGTCCGTCGCGCCGGCCTCGCTAGAGCGATCATGCCTCGGGAGCCCTGTGCCGGCGGAACCGCGAACGGAACTTGGCGTCGTACTCCAGGCTCACGTATCCCGAAGAGTGCACCGCGACCGCGAGGATTCCCATGGCCAGGAACACGATCCCCGCAATCATCGAGATGTGCCAGAAGGCCGCCGTGATACCCACGAACGCCGAGGCTTGGGCGATCGCCCGGGCCGCCGTCACCATCGGCGCCTTGGTCGTCCGACGGCGAAACGCCTCCTGCCGGTTCAGGACCAGGAGCGCGGCGAGCAACGGTATCGAGACGGCGAACGCGATGACGCAGACCGTCGCCGACGTATCGAGCGACGTTTCGGTCAGGAACGGCTGCACCATCACCAGGCCGGCGCCCACCAGGCCGCCGTAGGTCAGGTTCGACTGGCGGATCCATTCCTCTTGAACTGCCGGATCCGCGGTGACGGTTTCGGTCTCCCGCAGTACGCGCTCGGCCTCAATGGCCGCGTTCGCCTCGGCCGCGGCTTCGATGAGGCGCGCCTGTTCAGCCGTCAAGTCCTTGTCCTCGTTCATGCGCCAATCCTCCCGAAGCCACTCGGCGACCGCGAGCCGGGTCTCTGTCACCTGACGGCCGAGATGCGCGGTTCCGGCAGCGGGTTCTGCAACGCGGACAACGCAGCCGGTGCCGCTGCACAGTTCACTGTGAACGTGTCGGCGGCGGGTACCGCGACAGTGGGAGTCCGCTTCGCCAACGGCAGCACGACCCCCGACCGGCAGACGTCATCGTGAACGGCTCGACGGTGCAGAACGCCTCGTTCGACGGCACGGGGGCGTGGTCGACCTGGGTCACGAGAACCCGGTAAGTCCTCGACAAAAATTTCAAGGGCCTTCGCCTGCATCCGTGATTGACTTCGATCCATGCAGGTCGATACCCGTGAGGTCGTACTGTTCGAGAAGTCCCGGCCGCGGCTGGAGGCGATCGCGTACCGGTTGCTGGGTTCGGCGGCCGACGCCGAGGACGCGGTACAGGACACGTACCTGCGCTGGCAGGCCGCCGACCACGAGCGCGTCGAGACGCCGGAGGCGTGGCTGACGAAGGTGCTCACCAACATCTGCCTCAACCGGCTCACCTCGGCGCGGGCCAAGCGCGAGACCTACGTGGGCCAGTGGTTGCCGGAGCCGGTCCTGGCCGGTGACCGGATGCTTGGGCCGTCCGAGACCATCGAGCAGCGCGAATCGGTCTCGATCGCGATGCTCACCCTGATGGAGCGGCTTTCGGCCAACGAACGGGTCGTGTACGTCCTGCGCGAGGCGTTCGGCTACGCGCACGGCGAGATCGCCGAGATTCTCGACCTCACCGAAGCGAACTGCCAGCAGATCTACCGGCGCGCCAAGCAGCACCTGGCCACCGGCCGGACCCGCGTGGAGGTCGACGCGGCCGGCGCGCGCAAGATCGTCGAGGAGTTCCTCGCCGCGGCGCTCAGCGGCAACACCGACTCGCTGGTGAAGATGCTCGCCGACGACGCGATCAGCGCGGGTGACACCGGCGGCATGTTCGTGACCCTGCCGAAGCCGGTCACCGGCGCGCTGAAAGTGGCGAGGTTCCTGCGCACCCTGTTCACGCCCGACGAGGCCAAGCGGGAGATGGTCGGCGGCAGTCCCTCGGTGTTCGCGGGCGTCACCAACGGCGTACCCGCGCTGGTGATGACGGACGGCGACCGGGTCGCCATCGTCGTCTCCTTCGAGGTGACCACCGAGGGCATCACGGCCATCCATAGCCAGGCCAACCCCGCCAAGCTCGAACGCGCCACCCGCGCGTGGGCCACCTCCGACCACGGTGAACCACTCGTCGAAAGCTGGTGACCCAGGTCACATTCCACTTCTGTCAGGTTTCGCATCGCTGTCCGGTTCAAGATGCGACACCAACCAGACAGGAGTGGAACCATGACGCACCGCATCGTCGTTCTCGGGGCCGGTTACGCCGGAGCCAACGCGGCCGGACGCCTCGCCAAGCGGCTGCACCCCGCTGACACCGAGATCACCCTCGTCAACGCCGATCCCGAGTTCGTCGAGCGCGTGCGCATGCACCAGCTGGCGACCGGTCAAAACCTCAAGCCCCGCAAGCTGACTGACGTTTTCGCGGGCACCGGCGTGCGGGTCCGGCTGGCGCGGGTCACCGCGGTCGACGCCGAACGCAAGATCGTGACCACCAACACCGCAGACATCGCCTACGACACCCTCGTCTACGCCCTCGGCAGCGCTGCGGCCGCCTGCGGTGTGCCCGGAGTCGCCGAGTACGCCACCGACATCGCCGGCAAGCAGTCCGCGCTGCGACTGCGCGCACGGCTGGCCGAACTCCAGGCAGGCGCGACTGTGCTCGTCGTCGGCGGTGGCCTCACCGGCATCGAAGCGGTCACCGAGATCGCGGAGGCCCGGCCAGACCTCGAGGTGTCCCTGGCCGCCCGCGGTGTCTTCGGCGCCTGGCTGAGCGACAAAGGCCAAAAGCACCTGCGGCAGGCGGTGGACCGCCTCGGCATCACCGTGCACGAACACACCGACATCGCACGCGTTCAGCCCGCCGGCGTCATCACGACCGACGGCCGCCAGATCCCGGCGCAGGTAACCGTGTGGACAGCCGGTTTCGCCGTCCACCCCATCGCCAAGGCCACCACCTTGGAGGTTTCCCCGACAGGACAGATCGTCGTCGACGACACCATGCGGTCAGTCTCACACCCCGACGTGTACGCCGTCGGTGACGCCGCCTTCGCCCACGGCGCCAACGGCACCCCGCTGCGGATGTCTTGCGCCTCAGGCGTTCCAGCCGCGCAGCTGGCCGCCGACGCCATCGCCGCGCGCCTGACCGGACGCGCGGTTCCGAAAAACACCATCGGCTACAACGGCCAATGCATCAGCCTCGGCCGCTCCGACGCCCTGGTGCAATGGGTCACCCCCGATGACCAGCCCAAACCCTCCGTCCTCACCGGAAAATCGGCCGCACGGGTCAAGGAACTCGTCTGCAAAACCGCGGCCTGGAGCATCTCCCACCCGATGATGCTGAAACCCGCCCGCCGCCGGCACCTCGCCCAAACCCCGGCCCCAGCCAACACAACCCCCGAACCCGCACTCCAATCCTGAACGCGATCAAGCCGAACGCCGGCCGGCCCCCACCCGGCCGGCACACACCTTCGCCCAGTGGGCCCGCGACAACGCGGATGCCCTCCGAGCCGCGATCCCCAGCCAGGGAAGGCGAGCACAACCATGACCCCACCTCACGAGGCCGCGATCACCGGCCAGATCGACCACATCATCACGGGCTTGCGCGCCAAGAACCTCGACGTGCTGGCCCAGGTCTACGCCCCGGATGTCGTCTCCTTCGACATCGATCCTCCGCTGCAACATGTCGGCCTCGCCGCCAAACTGCAGAACTGGGACAGGGTGTTCACGGTCTTCCAGGACGTGAACTACGAGATTCGCGACCTCAAGATCACCGCCGGCGACGATCTCGCCTTCGCCCACGGCTTTGGCCGTCTCAGCGGCAGCCTCAAGAACGGAACGACCACGAACGGCATCTGGGTCCGAGCCACCTTCTGCTTCCGCAAACTCGCCGGCGCCTGGCTCATCACCCACGATCAAATCTCCGTTCCCGTCAGCATCACCAGCGGCAAAGCGATCACCGACCTGGCCCCAGAGATCCACACGGCATCCCCGGTGCGCGATCGGGTGACCCTCGGGCGCCGCCATCAGCAGGCGCTCGCGCAGCACGACCGGTCCGACGACGATGCCTTCCTCACGGACAGGCAGGGGTACGGCGAGCACGTCGGCCCGGTGCTCCCGCAGCGGCCGTACGTGATCGACGATCTCGGCCTCCAGTACGACGCGCGGCGTGGCACAGGGCTGGCGGGACTCGAACCGGATGCGCCTGAAGGGTCAGAACCAGGGTGGTGACGCTGCTGTTGCGTCGTACCGCTCCGAGAGAGTAGGGACCGGGCTAGGCCGGGCGGCGGGCTATGGCGAGCAGCGAGCCGCCGACGGGGAAGTTCAGCCCGGCGCGTACCAAAGCCGACTCGAGCCGCATCACGCCGTAGCAGGCCTTGTTCAGCGGGGCGGCCATGTCGAGCTCTTCCTCGACGTTACCGGCGTCCTTCTTCAGCAGCCGCGACGCCATCATGGCCGGCAGCAGCAGGGAGACGAACGACGCGACCCGGCTGACTTCGAAACCGGCTGCCCGAAGCTCGTCGGTCAGCTCGCGCTTGGTGTACCGCTTGACGTGGTGCGCCGCGACATCGGCCTCGCTCCACAACCACTTGTGCTGCGGCACGGTGATCAGCAGACCGCCGCCGGGCTTCACCGCCTTGTACATTCCAGCCAGTACGGCCGGGGCGTTCTCGACGTGCTCGATCACGTCGAACGCACCGACCACGTCGAACTCGCTGTCGTACGGGCTCTGGGTGGCGTCCTGCTGGCGGAGCTCGACCCCGGACGGCATCCGGATCCGGGCTTTGGCCAGACCCTCCTCGAACAGCTCGGTGCCGACCAGCCGCCAGTCCGGGTGCACCTCCCGGATCCGGCTGATGACGTATCCCGTCCCGCAGCCGAGTTCGAGAAACGACTTCGCGGCCGGGAAGTTGCGATCGAGGGCCCAGTTGATCAGGTCGCTACGGCCCCGGAACCAGAAACTTGCCGCCTCCAGCGCGAAAAGCTTCCCGAAGTGCTCTGGGTCGTAACCACCGCTAGTCATCGCCCGAATGTACGGTCGCCGCAGGGTTATGCCAAGGGGGACGTCGAGTCGGTACTAACTGAGCAGCGCTAACGCGGCGTCCGCGCGGGCGAGTTCCGCGCCGTTGCCGACCTCCACCGCAAGAGCCCGTGCCTGCCGATGGTAGGCGCGGGCCTCGTCTGGTTCGCCGGCAGCTTCACCGAGGGTGTTCAGCACTTCACATTCGAGATCGCGATTGTGGTTGGACCGCGCCACCGCGAGGGCCCGATCGCCATAGCGTCGTGCCGCCGCCACATCTCCGCGCCGGAGGGCGGCCTGACCGAGACCGTGGACGGCGTTGCCCTCCAAAGTCCGCTCACCGGTGATCTCCGAGATTGCCAGGGCTTCTTCCAGCCGGGCCTGCGCCGATGTGATCTCGCCGGCCCTGAGTTCGACAGCCGCCAGCGCATGTAAGGCGTATCCCTCCAGGTCGCGGTTGCCGGCCGTCTTGGCCAGACTCCGGCACCGCTCAAGCTGCGCACGGGCTTCGGCGTCTCGGTCCAGCCGCCAGAGCACGAGTCCGAGGCCGTGGGCGGCGTACCCCTGGATAGTAGGGTCAGCGGGTTCGGCCAGTAGCACGGCGGCTTTCCGCAGACTGGCCAGCGCCTCGTGCAGACGGTCGGCCCGCCAGTGGCACATGCCGAGGCCGTAGTGACCACGCCCGACCAGGTTCTCGTTCGCGAGGCGGCGGCCGATGGCGACGGTTTCTCGATAGTGCGTGGCCGCTTCGCCGGACCTGCCGATCTGCCAGCAAACCATGCCAAGACCGTGTCGCACCTGTCCTTCGAGATCCTCGCAGTGCTGGCGGCGGGACAACTCCAGCGCGACCTGAAGGTTGCTCAGGGCATCGACGTACTGGCCGATCCGCCAGAACGCGAGACCTTCCGCAAAGAGGGCGTATCCGCGCTGGATCTCATCGCCCAGCGACTGCGCGGCAGAGATCGCGAGCGCGTGCATGGACAACGCGTCGTCGTAGTGGCCGCGCAGATCCAGATACGGCCAGAGCAGAATCGCCAGGTCGGTCGCCAGTTCGTGCCGCCCGGACTGTACGGCGAACCGGACGGCGGCCAGCAGATTCGCCCGCTCCGCGTCCAGCCATGCCAACGCCGAAGCCGCCTGCGTCCGGTCGTACGACGTATCCTCCACCGGTCCGGCGTCGAGGTCTGTCTCTTCCCGAGGAGCCGCATCCGGCGACTTGAACCGCTGTGCCGGCGCGACGCCGTCCATCATCTGCACCACTCGTGCGCGGTAATAGCCGAGCAGCCTGACCTGTGCTTCGCTGATCTCGGCCGCCGGATCGTCGGCCCGTACGGCCACCGCGAAGGCGCGGACCAGGTCGTGCAGGTGATACCGATCCGCAACCGCCTGCTGGACCAGATTCCCATCCAGCAGATCCTCGAGTATCCGCCAAGCGTCGCGAACGGGCAGCTCGGTGATCGCCGCAACCGCGCCGGCGTCGAAGTCAGGCCCCGGTATCGCGCTGAGCAGCCGAAAGAGGCGGCGGTGAGCAGGCGCCAACTGCCGGTACGACAGCGAGAAGACCGCCGCGACGCTACGTTCCTGGGCGGTCAGCGCAGTCAGCCGTCGAGTCTCGTCCCGGAGCAGGCCGACCAGGTCGGCGACCTGCCACGCCGATCGGTGCCGCAGCCTGGCAGCCACGATCCGCAAAGCCAGCGGCAAGCGACCGCACAGGTCGACGATCTCCTGGACAGCGGCGTGGTCGACCGGCCCCGCCAACTCCGCCGACGACATCAGCATGGTCGCGGCGTCCGCGGGTGGCGGCACGCACAACGTCAGCGCCTCGACTCCGGCCAGCTCCGGCAACCGCTGCCGGCTCGTGACAAGTACCAGGTACGACCCGGCACCTGGTAGCAGCGGCTGCACCTGACGGGCCGAGGAAGCGTTGTCGAGCACCACCAGGGACCGCCGGCCGGCCAGTGCGGACCGCCACGCCGCAGTACGCTCCGCCAGGCCGGCCGGAATCGCCGAGTCCCCGAAGCCGATCATCCGCAACAGCTCAGCCAATGCCGCCGAGGGCGTCAACGGTTCCTGCTCGGTCGAGTACCCGCGCAGGTCCAGATAGACCACAACCTCCGCGTGCCGCCGCTGCAAATGCATGGCCTGTACGGCGAGAGCGGTCTTTCCGACGCCCGGCATCCCGTCGATCACGACCACGGCACGCTCGGCCGTCGCCGACTCAGCCAGCCGATCCAGCTCCTGGGTACGCCCACTGAAGCCCGCTGTCGCTGCGGGTAGTTCGAATGTCTCGCGTACCGGAGCCGCTGTGGCTCCGCCGTGGGACCGCCGCTGCCGCCGATCCGCTGCCGTCACCAACTCGTCGCGCTGCTCGGGCGAAAGCCGGAGCGCCGCGGCGAGCCGGGTGATCGTCTCAGGCCGCGGATAGCGGCGGCCGCCCTCCAGCGACGAGATGGCGTCGGTGGCGACACCTGACAGCGCCGACAGCTCGGCCTGGGTCAACCCCGCCGACCGCCGATGCCGCCGCAACAAGTCACCGAACATGCCGCCAGCCTAGAGAGCAGCTTCGGCCCGACTCTCGCCTGTCCGCGGGCGTCCAGGCGTTCGTGGGGTGAGGTCTTTGTGCATCAGGGCCGGCGTCCTGGTCTGGGGCGTCCGGTTGTGGGCGGACGAAGCCGATGTCGGCCTGGGCGCGTTAGGTTGATCCCGTGGACGAGCCGCTCATCGCGCGGGGATTCTGGGGACCGCGGCAGGAGACGCCGGATCGGGTCGCCGACAGGTTGCTTGCGTTTCTCGCAGGGCTGGACGAGGTGGTCGGGGAGCGTGTTCGGTGGTCGGCTTCCGAGGCTTCCGAGGCTTCCGGGGCGTCAGGGCGGTCGCTGGCCGGGCCGGACGACGCTCGGCGGATGATCGCCGACGCGTTCCGGGCGAACACCGATGCTCCCCATCTCGGGATCAATCAGGCGTACGACGGGAGTGGGCAGCGGGTCCGCAAGTTCCGGATCAGCATGGGCGTGGGGCGATACTCCGAATCCCCGAACGCGCACAACTCGTTCGTGGTGCGGTGGGCCGGTGCCGAGGCGCTCGCGGACCCGATCCTTCGCCGGGTCGCCGCGGCTTGGGATCCCGACTGGGGCAATGTGACCTCGAGGTCCCTCAGGGATGCTCTGGCCGGGCTGCAACCTGCGGGGAGGCCGGGGCCGGACATCGGGTATCTGAACTACCTCTCCGAGGGCAGGGCACAGGCCTTGCCGAGTGGCCTGGACCTGCAGGTGGTCACGCTCGATGAGGGCGGCGTCATCATCGGCTCGGGCGTCAGCGGCGACCTCCTGCCACTGGAGAAGACCGCCGAGCTCGCCGAAGTGCTCAGGCCCAGCCCGGCCTTCGCCCCAACCCCCACGTCCCGCACCAAGCTCTAGCCGCGCCCTGCCTCGATGCTGTCGAGGCCATCGCGCAGCGGCAGCGCCCACCAGAGAGCACCACGGCCAGGGCACCCATGACGACCGTGACTTTCGCAGCCAGAGTGGGCGATGCCGGCCGACGGGTCCGGAACGGTGTCTCCGTTTTCGTCGGGTTCAGGAGTCGAACCAGGTGTGCTCGACGCTGAAGATCCGCTGCAGCAGAGCCAGGGCGATCAGGCCCATGAGTACGCCGACCGCGCGACGGGCCTTGCCGGGTGTGACGTCGGTGAGCATGGCCATGGCCGCGGCGGCCAGCAGCAGGGCGCCCACGAGGATGGCCAGGCCGTTGGTGTGGTCGAGGGAGGGGAATATGCCGAAGAGGCCGGTAGCGGCCAGGAGGATTCCGGTGGTGATGCCGAAGAGCTGCCCGAGGCCGGTCGCGCCCGAGAACCAGTGCAGCCCCGCACCAGCGGCGACCCCGCCGACGGCCACGCCGATGACCATCGCGCCCAAGGTCCCGAGGAAGGCGATCGAGCCGGCGACGCACGCCCCGAAAAGCAGGGCTGCCATCATCCCGGCGCAGGCTATTCCGATTCGCTCGGCGCCGGTCAGCACGTCGGTTCGCTGGTCGCGCTCGTTCATCGCCGGGAACGGACTGCTGAGATGTTGGCTGCGGTCAGCGGCCTTTGGCTCAGCGTCACGAGGCGAGCCGGTAGCCGAGTAGCAGCGCGCCCGAGGGGGTGGGCTCTGCCTCGATCAGTTCGAGGCGCCGATCGGCACTACCAGCGAACAGCCGACGTCCGCTGCCGGCCAGCGCAGGGGTCACAACCAGACGCATTTCGTCGACCAGCCCGGCCGCGACCATTGACCCTGCCAGTTTGATGCTGCCGTGAACACCGATATCGCCGCCGGGTCGCGATTTGAGTTCGGCTACCAGTTCAGTGACCGGAAGGTCTACCGCGGTGGAGTGCCGCCACTCGGTCTCGGGCGGCTCCGAGCAGAGCACGTACTTGTCGACGCCGTTGATGAACGGCGCGAAGGGGGCCTCGGTCGATTTCGGCCAGTAACCGGCCCAGTCTTCGTAGGTGTGCCGGCCGAGCAGTACGCAGTCCTGACTGGCGACCACCTGCTCGAGGTTTTCGCGCATCGCGTCATCGAACACGTGGACGAAGTTGTCGGGTGACTCGGCGACGCCGTCGAACGACAGCAATGAATACAACACGACTTTACGCATGAACTCGTCTCTTCAGAATGCTGCCGGGGTCACCACGTGCAGCTCGAACCTGCGATCGGGTACCGCCACAGGCAGTGCAAGGCAACGACATGCACGCCTTCTATTGCCTCCGGTCACTCCATCATGGCGGTGGCGCCTGCCGTGGCGATGTCATCGCGCTGTCGCGGCGACGGGCGCGGTGACCGCCGTAGCGGGCGCTTCGGTGGGGAGTCGCGGGAGGAACGCAGCCGCGGGCATGACAGGCGCGCGACAGTGCCGACTGCTTGGGTTCATGGGTGCCCGTCGCGCGAGGTGCAACACGAAGAAGCTCACGGGGTGGTCTCGGCCGCCGACGATGCCTTCATGCCGGTTCTGCTTTCACGCAACGCGTCCGGCGGCACGGACCATCAACTCCTGATCGAAGGGTTTGTAGATGTCGTTACTTCATGTGAAGTGGCGCTTGGGTTTGGCAGCGGCAGCCGCCTTGGTCTCCCTTGCCGTCCCGCCGGCCGCGCATGCCGTGACCTTTCCGGTCGACTCGGCAACTGCTCTGTCCGGCACGGCCGGTGGGGCGCACTTCGCCGTCCTGGTACCGCCGGGTGCTGCTCTCGGCGCGGCCGAGCGCGCTGTCGCCGCCAATGCGGGCCAAGTAGTCCAGCGGTGGCCTCAGATCGGCGTTGTGATCGCCCGCTCCCAGCGGGCGGACTTCGCCGCGAGCGTCCGTCGGCAGCCTGGGATCGAGTCGGCCGGTGCGACCCGCAACCTGGCTGAGCTCGGCGTATCCCAGCATGGCGTTTCGAAGCCGCCTCAGTTCAGCAAGCTCAACCAGGCAACGACTCCGGTCGCACGGGTGACTCCGGCCGCAAAGGCGACCACAGCCGGAGAACCACTCGCGGCCAACCAGTGGAACATGCGCCTGATCGGCGCCGACCGGGCCAACGAGATCAGCCTGGGCAATCGCGCCGTACTGGTAGGGATCCTGGACAGCGGCATCGATTCCAGCCATCCGGACCTGGCTCCCAACCTGGACAAGTCCGCGTCGGTGGACTGTGGCACCGACGGCGTACCCGACACCACCGAGGCGGCTTGGCAGGACCCGTTCGGGCACGGCACCCACGTCGCCGGAATCGTGGCGGCGGCGAAGAACGGCATCGGTGTCGCTGGGGTCGCGCCCGGCGTCCGGATCGCTGCGATCAAGGTCGGCAACCCGGATGGCTATATCTATCCGGAATCGGCAATCTGCGGCTATATCTGGGCGGCAGAGCACCAGGTCGACATCGCGAACGCGTCCTTCTCGATCGACCCGTGGTACTTCTGGTGCGACTCCGATCCCGACCAGAGGGCGGTCTCCACCGCCATTCACCGCGCGATCTCCTATGCCACGTCGAAGTCGGTGGCGTTGGTCGCCTCACTGGGTAACAACAACGCCGACCTTGCTCACGACGTCGTGGACACCCTCAGCCCGAACAATGGCACGCCGGTGACGCGGACGACGGACAGCTCGTGCAAGCAGCTGCCGGTAGAAGCCAGTGGCGTCACCGGCGTCTCGTCGGTCGGTGCCTTCAAGGACCGCTACTACAACTCCAACTACGGCACCGGCGTGGTCGACCTGACCGCCCCTGGCGGAGACCGGCGCTTCCAGATTCCCGGCACACCGGATGCCAACGGCCAGGTCCTGTCCACCTGGATCGGTGGCAGCTATGGCTACCTGCAAGGGACATCGATGGCCGCGCCGCACGTCAGTGGCGTACTGGCTCTTCTCAAGAGTCGCTATCCGACGGTCGCCGGTCAGCAGTTGGTCATCGCGGCCTACCGGCGTGCCACGGACGTGCTGCCCTGTCCGGCCGGTGGCGTACACGATCCTGACGGCACCGGCCAGTTCCGGGCGGTTTGCGAGGGCGGTTCGACCGGCGCAGGCTTCTACGGTGCTGGTCTGGTCAACGCATTCCGGGCGGTCGGCTAGGCGGGTGCAACAACGGTGACGCGCTCAATCGCCAGCCCGCGGTTGGTGGGTCGTGGTGACGAGCTCGCCGCGCTGCGATCCGCGTATGAGCAAACTCGGGCAGGGCACCCGACCACCGTCCTGATCTCGGGCGAGGCCGGCATCGGCCTCACGCGGCCTTCACCACCATGCTGCGGCGGCTGTGCCAGCGGCTGGGACGCAGGCCGGGCGAGGACCTGCATGGGGCCGACGAAGCGGACCGGGAGCTCTTTGTTCAGCTGGTGCGGCGACCGTTCTGCGTAGGCATGAACGCGCGACGGCCGGAGCACCGCAACCAGAACCGGTCGCCTGAGCGGGTAACGGTTCGGTACGCGACGGTCGGGTGGTGTGGTGCCACCCGACCGCCGTCTCGCCGAGGGCCGGACTTTGACTCCGGCTCGACCTTGCCCGTTGTTACGGTGATTCGGTGAGCACCATCGACATCCGCTTGCTCGGCCGATTCGAGGTCCGTGTGCGCGACGAGCCGTTGCGTATCGACGGGATGGTGGCGCGCTCACTGGTCGGCCTGCTCGCGCTTCAGCCCGGCCGCTTCGTCGCCGCCGATGTCCTGATCGAGCGCATCTGGGCGGACAGATCACCCGCCAACCACCGCGCGACGCTGTACTCGGCCATCGCCAGGCTCCGGCGGCTGCTCGGACCGACAATGATCATCCGGAGTGGAAACACCTACTCACTGCAGGTGGACGGCAGCGACGTGGACGCGGTCGCGATGGTGGAGGAACTCGACGAGGCGGATCGGGCAGCGGATCCTGTCCGCGAACGCGAACTGCTCGGGCAGGCACTTGCCTGGTGGCAGGAGCCGTTCAGCGGAGAGTTCATCGAGGTCCTGCAGGAAACCGAACAGCCACGTCTGGTCGAGCGTTACCTGCGCGGGTTGGAGCGCCGGGTCGATTTGGACCTGGCGGCAGGGCGGCAGCAGGAGCTTTGCGAAGAGCTGAGGACGATCGCCGCGTCGCATCCCTTGCGTGAGTCGCTTCGAATGCGCCTGATGATGGCGTTGAGCGCGGCCGGTCGCCGAGCCGAGGCGCTCGAAGAGTACGAGCACCTTCGAGTGCGGCTGGTCGAGGACCTGGGGGTGGACCCGGCGCCCGAGCTACAAGCGTTACACCTGCGGCTTCTCGGTCAGGAAGCGCCGGTTCAGGAGATCCAGCCGACGACTCCACACCAGTTGCCGGCCGATGTCCAGCGGTTCACGGGACGGACGGAGTTGCTCGAGGAGTTGCGCGCTGTGCTCGATTCCCAGCGGGAGGTCGCGTCTCAGCCGGGGGTCGTCGTCCTGCATGGTGAGGCGGGCGTCGGGAAGACCTCGCTCGCGGTTCATGGCGCACATCGGCTGAAGGATCGCTTTCCGGCCGGGCAGATTTTTCTTGACCTGCATGGATTCGGGCCGGCCGAACCGCTGGAACCCGGCGCGGCACTCGACGCGATGCTCCGCAGCCTTGGCGTGCCGGCGGAGCGGATACCGCCAGGGGTGGAGTCGCGCAGCGCCCTGTTCCGGACCACGCTGGCGTCGCGTCGATTGCTGATCGTGCTGGACGACGCCAGGAACGCTGACCAGGTTCGCCCACTCTTGCCAGGCTCGTCTGCTTTCGTCCTGATCACCAGTCGCCATCGGCTCAGCAGTCTCGCGATTCGCGATGACGTCCATCAGATCGGTGTCGAGCCGATGCCTTCCGGCGAAGCGCGCCAGCTGCTGCGGAGGATGTTGCGCGCCCGAATCGTGGCGGACAGCCTGGTGGACGAACTGATCGAGCTGTGTAGCCGTTTGCCGCTTGCCCTGGCGATCGCGGCCGAACAGCTGAATCGCTACCCCGAAGTCGACGCTGCCGAACTGCTCGAGCCCTTGCGCAACGTGGCCGACCGGATTGACGCGCTCAGCGGCGGCGACAGCGCGACGACTGATCTGCGCGCGGTCATGTCGTGGTCCTACCAGGCGCTCGATCCCGCTACAGCGTTCATGTTCCGGATGATCGGTCAGGCGCCGACCGAGGTGCTGCCGTTGCAGGCCGCCGCCGCGCTGGCGGGAGTGACGGTGCCGGTGGCGCGACGTTCCCTTCGGGTGCTGGCCGACCTGCATCTCGTCGAGGAGGTTTCACCAACCCGTGTCCGGATGCACAGTGTGCTGCGGGCCTACGCCGTCGACAGGTCGGACGAGGACGATGCGGCGGTGCGGCGAACGGCGGCAGACCGGCTCGCCGTCTGGTATCTCCGCTCGGCCGAGGCGGCTCGGGCCACCGTCCCCGTCGGCACACTGTTGGACCCGGTCCCGGACACGGAGGCGACGCTCGAGCCGATGTCCTTCGCCAGTACTTTGGAAGCCCGGTCCTGGTTCGATCAAGAGCGCCGCGCGCTGATCACGCTGGTGCTCGACACCGCGGGCCGGGGAGAGCACGAACTGGCTGCCCGGCTCGCCTTCACCCTCTGGGAAGACCTCGAACGCGTCAGCGCGGTTGAGGATGCCAAGCTGGTTCAGCGCATAGCGGTCGACTCCGCCCGCGCCGCAGGCAATCCCGTCCTGCTCGCGCTGGCCCTCAACCAGCTCGGCGCGACGCTGGGCTTCGCCGGCGACATCGCCGGCGCCGCGCGGGAGCTCCAGGAGGCGCTCGACCTCTTCGTTGCAGCTGGCAACCAGTACGGCCAGCGCCTGGTCCGCGGCAACCTCATCCTCGCGTTGCGTCTGCTCGGGCGTCACGAGGAATCGGTCGAGCAGTCGCGGCTGGCCCTGAGCGTTGACACCCGGATGGAGCCGGCGGACGAGGCGACGCTTCGGAACAACCTGGCGTTGACGTACCTGGCGATGGAGCGGTATGACGACGCCGCCGAGATGGGGAACCGGGCGTTGAAGCTGCACGAACAGTGCGGTGACGACCGCGGTGCTGCCTACGCCCATGACACGCTTGGCGAGATCTACCGCAAGCTGGGGAACCTGGACAGCGCAATACATCACCTGGCCGAGGCGGTAGCGCTCAACAAGCAGATCGAAAACCAGCACGGCTTGGAGACCAGTCTTACTCATCTCGGCGAAGTGCAGCTGGACAAGGGACAAGTCGACGAAGCCAGGGAGACCTTACGGGCCGCGCTCCGAGCGTGCGACGATCCGCGCACCGGGACCGCGGGCAGCCTGACCCAGCGCGATCAAATCCTGTCGTTGCTGGCAAGGCTCCGCCGTTGACCAGCAGGCACCCGGCGGCGGCTCAGCTCAACGCACCACGCGTGAATGGTCGAGAACCACGTGGCCGCCGACCTCACCGGTGCCGTCAGGGCCGGGGCTGGCGTAGACAACTGATCCCTCGCCGTGAAAGACGGTGAGAGAGGTCTGCAGTCGGTCGGCGAGCAGCATGGAGGCCGAGCCACACGCCTCGTCCTCCGGTACGTCGTACCGGGCCGCGAAAACCCTTGCCCTGACGATGCCGCGGGACCGGTCCACCCAGGCCCAGTACTGGTCGGCGTCCTGACCGGCCTTCGGCGGTTTCCGCATGCTTTCCACGACCGCCGCATCGGGCATCTCGTGCAGTCGCCACGGTGGAGCCGCCCACAGCGGGCCACGGATCCAGGTCTGGTCGCCGCGAACCCAGGTGGCGACCGGTCCGGCCGGCGGGTTCAGCTCGGACAGGTCCTGCCCGGCCCGGGCGAGTAACCAGGCCGTTCCGACCAGGGGATGACCCGCCAGCGGAAGTTCGCAAGCCGGCGTGAAGATGCGCAGGTGTCCCGTGGCCGGGTCATCGACGAACACCGTCTCGGAGAAGCCGAGTTCGGCCGCCAGCTCCTGACGACGCGTGGCGGGGACAGCGGGGCCATCGAGCACAACTCCGAGCGGGTTGCCGTACCGGCCCTGCTCGTCGCAGAAGACTCGCAATACATCGAGTTCGGGCATGCTGTCAGCATGACGGGCCTCGGTCATCGGCCAAGTGCCAATCTGCCGAAAGTGGACTGCTCGCCGAGGCGCCGGGTAAGCGAGCGGCGACCGTCATGGCACCCACCGCGAATCCGACTGTGCGGCGCTGGCCGACGTACGCCATCGCCGACGGCCCCCGCCGTCTGGCAGTGGGTGCCGTTGCCCTTGCCAGTTGTCACCGAGTAGGCGAAGTGTTTGCATGACCTCAGATTCGCGACCCCCGCGGACCGACGGCGAGCGAGTTCGGGTATTTCCGAAACCTCATCCGGTGGAGTTGGGTAAGTCCGAACTCCATTCGGCCGACAAGACACAAGGAGGCTCAGTTGATCCGCATTCACTTCGCTGCCGGCGATCTCGGCCGGGTGAGCCTCGCCACCGCACCGGACCCCCTCTGGGAGGTCGCGCTGAGCGCCTGCGTCTTGCGTGGCTGCCCCGCGCCGTTGGCTGCCCGGCGATGGAGCCACGAGGCGCGCGCACGCCTTCATCCGGCGATGCAGCCGTTGTTCAAGCTCATCTCGGCCAACGGATCGTTCCCCGACTTCCTCACCCCTGACGGCGGCGACCTCAGCGCCGACGCGGCGATCGAGCAGGTGATCGACGCTCCCCACGATCAGCTCCGGGCCGATCTCGAGCCGTGGATAACGGGGGATGCCGAGCCCTGGCTGACCGACCTGCTGGCCGGCAGACGGGTCGCTCGTGAGGCGCTCGGACAGGCGGTGCGGAGCTTCCATCGCGACGTCATCACGCCGTCGGGGGCCTGGTTACGTCGTCGCGCGGCCGCGGACACCGCCGCTCGGGTGCGGACCCTGACGAGCCAGGGACTGGACGGCCTGCTGGCTGACCTGCACCCGGATGCGCGCTGGCTGCCCGAAGCCGGTGTGCTCAGTGTGCTCGGCCCGATGGTCAGCGACCCCGTCGACGTACATCTCGAGGGTCGTGGCCTACGACTCTATCCATCGGCTCTCACGGCCGAGTTCCTGATCTTCGATCCACCGGGCAGAAAGCCGATGCTGATCTACCCGGCTGCGCCTTTCGAAGCAGATCTGACCGCACCCGCGGACGACAATCTCGAGGACTTGCTCGGCCGGTCCAGGGCGGCAGTGCTGCGGTCCCTGGTGGTGACCGCGAGCACCACACAACTTGCCGCGCGTACCGGACTCTCCATGGCGTCGGCCAGCGAGCACGCTCGGGTGTTGCGAGCCGCGGGTCTGCTGGCAACACACCGCACGGGCGGGCTGGCGCTGCACTCCGTCACTGATGCCGGCGCCGACCTTCTTCGCACTAGCGAACTACAGCGCCAGCAGCCGGCAGTTCGCTCGATGCTGCGCGGACGAGCGGGTGTCATGCGCTAGGCCGAAGCCTTATCCCAACGCACCTTGGAAGTACGTCGCCGGTTATCCCCAGTAGTAGAAGTAGTAACCGTACACAGGACATCCCCCCGGGCACGTCGCATCCGCCCGTCGATACTCGATCGGCTTGACAGGGATGCCGTAGCGCGACATGAGCGATCGGTCGGCGCGGCAACTGTCATAGTTCCAGCCGCAGGCGTAGAGCCGCCATTGTGCCGCAGCCACCGCAGTAGACGTCTGGGAATGCGAGACAGTCGACGTCGCAGCTGCGATAGGGGCCCCAAGCAACAGACTTGCAGAGCCGACGACTGCGGCAGCGAGAGTGCGTTTCATGGTGGTGATCCTCCTGAGGAAGTCGGACAGCGTGAACGCCGGACAACTTAGCGGGCAAGTACTGCCGTTCACCTGTCACACAACTGCTGCGGCCTGGACGCTCCGGATAGCGCGGTCAGCAGGCCGGGTCGAAACAGTTGCCGTTCGCCTAGGCCATTCCGCACAGCGGGGAAGATCGGCGCCGCGGGTCCTCAGGGCCTCTGCGCCCGGCATTCGAGGAAGCGGGATGACAGTAGAACGAGGAGCTGTCGCGCGCCTGTCGCTGGCATCGGTTGTCGCCGAGCAGCACCAGGCGGCCGGTACGACGAACTCATCAGCGGCACACCGTCACGGAAGCGTGGTGGCAGGGGCGCGACAGGCGATGACGCTTGGCTGAACCGCGCGTTCGGCGACGGCCGCACCACCATCCCCTGTCCGGCAATCGGCGCTCTAGTGGTGGCGCTGGAATCAGTTCCTCCTTGGCTACGGCTTCGAACAGTGCGCGATGGCTCCTCACGAAACACCCGTCCAATGAAGGAGATGAGGAAATGCGTCAACTGAAACGCACACTCGCAGCGGCGAGAGTCCTACTGATCGAACTGGTATCCCGCGCCTACCAGGTGACGACGGCATGATCCTGATGCGCACAGCAGGTGCCCTGAAAGTGTCAGCGGTACTGCGCACGATCATCGTGCTGGGGGTTCTGGGGTCGACACTCGTGTTCGGCGGGACGGTCGCGCGGGCAGCCGGTCCGTTGCCCTCGGTGCTGCCGGCCGTCAGATCGTGGCAGCCCGCGGTGTCCGGCGACTTCAGCTGGTCCTCTGCGTCACGGCTGGTCGTCGATAGTGGGGCAGCCGGATTGCGCCCCGACGCGGACACATTCGCCGAGGATCTGTCGTACCTCAATGGCAGTGCGCCGCAGGTGATCGTCGGACCGTCGAACACCGCCGTTCCTGGCGACGTCGTACTCCGGCTGGATCCCACAATTCCCGCAGACGAGGCCTACCAGGTACGGATCGGCCCGGTCACGACGATCACTTCGAGAACCGCGGTGGGGGTCTACTGGGGAACCCGGACCATGCTGCAGCTGATCAAGCGCCAACCGGTCCTTCCGGCTGGGGTGATCGACGACTCGCCGCAGTTCCGGGTTCGCGGGTTCCTGCTCAGTATCGCGCGGATGCCGGTGTCGTGGCTGGACAACTTCCTGCGCGATATGAGCTACCTGAAGCTGAACGAGCTGACCCTCAACACCTTCAACATGACCGACGCCGACATCACTGCGGTGGAAGCAATCGCGAAGCAGCGCCACGTCAAACTGATCGGCTGGTCGAACGCCCCGAAGTTCCGGACCGGCTACATCCCCGAGCAGTACCGGCTGACCCAGTTGTCCGACGGCAAGACGGTTCGGGACCCGATCAACCTGGATGTGATGAACCCGGAGGCGACGTCCTGGGCGGTCTCGCGGCTGGATGAGCAGGCCCGGCGGTTCTCTTCGGACACCTTCAACATCGGGGGTGACGAGTACCCGCGGTGGGACGTCCGCACGGATCGGGTGAACACCACGAATTACCCGGACCTCTACCGGCAGGCGATGGCGAAGTACAACGAAGCCGGTGCGGTGCAGGATGCCTTCCGCGCCTACATGAACCAGGCCAACGCCGTGGTTCGAGATCAGGGCAAGACGGCGCGGATGTGGTCGGACGACATCACGCCCGCCACCAAGGTCACGCTGGACAGCAACCTGGAACTCATGCACTGGTACAACTACGGACTCACCCCGGCCCAACTCGCGGCGCAGGGCCACACGCTGATCAACTCCAGCGACAGCTACCTGTATTTCAACATCAACAGCGCGCAGAACCCGGCCGAGCGGATCTGGAACGAATTCGATCCCGGCACGTTCCGCGGCGGCCTGCGGCTGCCGGGTGGATCGGCGGACCCTGCGTTGGCCGGGATCCAGTTCTGCGTCTGGACAGTGGGCGGGGTGTACGACGCGGGGCGGCTGGAGCGGGATCTCTCCAGCCGGATGCGGCCCGTGGCCCAGAAAGGGTGGGGCACCACTCCGGTCTCGAACACCTACGCCGGTGCGCTGCCGACCATTACCGCGATCGGCCGAGCACCGGGCGTTATCGAGACTCCGATGTTCGGCGATGTCGGACTCGGCGCCGCGCCGGCTGGTCCGGCCATGCGGTACGGGAACTCCCAGCAGCTATTCACCACCACGGCCACAGGCGCTTTGCATCACTCGTTCTGGAGCGCGACTCAGGGACAAGTCGCCGAGGACCTGCTCCCGGCTGGGACCGTTGCCGGGAGGCCCGTCGCCTTCAACAGTGCTGGTGACGTGCTGAGCGTGTTCACCCGTGGCACGAATGGCACGGTTCGGGAGACGGCGTACAAGCCCGGTACGGGATGGCGTACCAGCGACTGGTCCGCCGCTGCGGCCGCCAACGGCTTCGGCACCATCCGGTTCGCAGGCGATCCGGCGGGCTTCAGCTTCGGCTCCGAGCGCCACGTCTTCGGCGCGGCTGCCGACGGCAGGTTGGGCCACCTTTGGTGGTCTCCGGGTGACGCCAAGGTGCACGGTGACCATTGGCCCGGAACGATCACCGGTACGCCCGTCGCCTTGGTCTGGGGCCGCGTTCAGATGGTGTACGCCCGCGGCGGCAACGGCAACCTGCACCGCTGGTGGTGGCAGGCGGGCGACCCCCGCGTCGTACAGCGAGCAGATCTCGGCATCCCGGTCGCGGCCGGGGCCAAGCTCGCTGGCTGGACCACGTCAGGGACCCGCCAAGACCTCCAGGGCCGCAACCTGCTCACCGCCCGGCAACACGTTGTCGTGGTCAATCCCGAGGGCCGCGTGGTGCACTGGATGTTCGACCTGGACGGCGACCGGCCCACCAGCACCGACCTGACCACGGCTACCGGAGTGGTCGCAACCGGGGGAGCCGCGGGCTACCCGGACGCTGCCGGTCATCCGGTCATCTTCGTGCGCCGGGCCACCGATCGGCATCTGATCCGGATCCGCATACCGCAGAGCGGGCCCGTGGTCAGCGATCTGACGGCCGTCACGCCGGGCACGCAGGTCACTCCGACCGGTGATCCGGATGGATTCCGCTTCGACGCGGAGCTGCACGCCTTCGCATCGGCTGGAAGTAGTCCACGGCACCACTGGTGGTCCACGCCGGCCGACCAGCCACGGCAGGACAGCTGGAGGTGACACCGGATCAGCGGTCTTGCAAACCGGTCATGTAACGCACACTGCGGCTCACCCGCCGAGAGCGAATTCAGAGCCTGGGCAGTTGGTGAACAACTGACTCAGGGCTGGAGTCGGCGGGTGAGCCGCAGGTCGTGCCGGTTCGAGGACGGTGGCGACAGAGGTCGCCTCAGGTTGACGCGGTCCGGCGGTGGTAGACGGTGAGCAGCGTGCTATCGCCGTAGATCGTCGCTTCGCTGAGGGTCCATGCGGTCTTGTCCGGCGTTTGGGCCCAGAGCCGGCGGCCGTGGCCGAGGATGAGCGGTGAAGCCATCAGGTGGATCTCATCGATGAGATCGAGGGCGAGGAGACTCTGGGCGAGCTGAATGCTCCCGGCAACGGAGATCTCACCGTCGACCTCTTCCTTGAGCCGGGTCACGTCGTGTTCCAGGTCGCCGCTCAGCACGGTCGTACCTGCCCACTTGGGATCGGTGAGAGTGCGGGAAACGACGTACTTGGGCATGGTGTTGTACTTGTCAGCAAGCTCGCCCTCGTATTGTGGCCAGTTCGCGGCGAAGCCCTCGTAGGTCTTGCGTCCGAGGAGCAGCGCCGAGGCTTGCAGCGCTTCGGCCTCTTTGTACCGCTCGCCGTCGCCGCGGTCGAACTCGAAGGTCCAGTTCTCGTACTTGAAGTCCTCTCCGCCGGGTGCTTCAACGACGCCGTCGATGGAGGTGAACTCGGTGAGCACGATTTTCCCCATGTCAGTTCTCCTTGATGAATGTGCGCAGCGCGGCGGCCAGCACGTCCGCGGTGGTGGAGTGCTCCGCACCAGGCACAGGCGCGAGGGTGGAGGTGGGCAGGTGCGCGGCGATGGCGCGGGAGCCGGCTGCCAGGGCCGGCCAGGTGTCGATCCCGTGCATCACCAGGACCGGGATGTCGATGCGCTTCCACAGTTCGGAGCGCAGTGGCTTGCCGGAGAGGGTGTCGCCGACCTGACGGGCGTCGTAGGCGATCGTGGGGGCGACGGCCTCGAGTCCAGCCCAGAAGTCGAGCTCGCGCATCTCGGCGACTGCCTCTGCGGGCATCATGGCTGCGGCGGTCATGAACAGGGCGACCGCATCGCCCGGTCGTCCGTCGGCGATGGCCGCGTCGAGGCGCTCGACGTAGTCGCCGGGCAGCGGGGGGCGGGCCTCGTTGACGGCCGCGTTCGGCTCGAACAGCGCGAGACGCGCAATCGGCACGCCGTCTTGGGCGGCGTTGAGCGCAAGATTGGCGCCGGAGGACCAGCCGAGCACGGTCGCCGGGCGCCCCTGGCCGACCTGCTCGATAATCGCCTCAAGGTCCTCGAACTCGCGCTCGACGACGTAGGGCGGCGTGTCACTGCTCTCGCCGCGACCGCGCCGGTCGTAGCTGATGACCAGGAACTCGTCGGCGAGCAGTTCCGCCGTCTCCTGGTTCAACGGATTCGTTGCGCGATAGGCGGTCGCACCGTCGATGATGACGATCGGGTCGCCGGCGCCCCACGCTGTATAGGCGATGCTGGTGCCATCGGTAGAGATTACGGTGCCTTCTGCCATTGGAGTGGCCTTTCGTTGTGTGCGCGGCGACGGTCACCGCTTGCGCACGACACTATGAGCCGGTCGGGCTCTCGGGCTTGTACAGAAGCGACAGTGGATCGGCAGCGGGATCTGGCTGCTGCAGTTGCGTGGCGGTTCGCCCGATAAAGCGCTGCAGGGAACGGGCTAGGTGCGGCTGGTCGTAGTAACCGAGCCGGTGCACGACGTCCAGCGCGCAGGCCCCTGCTTCGAGCAGCACCGCGGCCTCCCGCGCCCGTTCGATCTGACGGATCGCGCTCTGAGTGAGTCCGGTCGCCGCGGCCACGCGGCGTTGGACCGTGCGCGATCCGACCCGTGCGGCCCCGCCCCACACCACCTCGTCCACGATCGGGTCACGGACTAGGACGCCGGCGCGCACGAGCTTCTGGACGAGCAACTCCGCATCGTCGAATTCGGGAGTCTGCCACTCCTCGTCGCGAAGGAGGAATGTACGTTCGGTCACGTGCGGACTGCCATGGCCGCCGTCGACGAGTGGGCCGATCGGAAGATGAGGCATCGAAGTGCCATGAGCGAAGGTGATCCCGAATGACTCCGAGTCGCCCACCGTCTCGACACTCGACGCCGTCGTCTCCGGCCCGCGCACGGCGGCGTGCATGACGCCTTGCTGCTCCCAGAAGACCAGTTCCCAGGTCGACGTGGCGATCGAGGTCATCCGTTCCACCCCGCAGCTGCGGCCGCGCCAGACCCGTGCCACGTAAGGCGAGTCCGACCCGCGATGCTCACTCTCGATCGGCACGGTCCGCCTTCTGCCTGAGGACCGTCCGCAGATGGTCAAGACACGGTTCCCGTGGAGCGTGTGCCTGCGCCACTGTCGATGGTGAGCACCTTGCCCGTCTTGTATGAGGTGGATTCTGCGTCACGCGGTGAGGGTAACTGCGAGCTCTGTCGGCGCCCTGCCGCGGCCGTCGTCCAGGACAGCTTCATGACAGACGACGTCGGCACGCTGAGCCGGAACCGCCCACGGCCAGGCATTTCGCTTGGCCAGCCGAGGCGCAACGTTGCCGACAGCAAGAGAATGCGCACTCGCTCACAATGCGATGCATGTCCATGCGGCGGCCGGGGTCGAATGGCGGCCTCACTCGATTGGGGGAGTGGTCCCTCCCGAGACCGATGCTGTCAGGACTCATTTGGTGTCGACTGGAAGTAGGACGAAGAGGAAGTAGACGATGACATCGATGGCACCAACTGGGAATCTGACCGTGCGGCGCTGGCCGGCCTACGCCATTGCTGGTGGCGTAGGACTCTTCTGCCTGGTGGTTGTTTCGGTAGCGGCGTTCGAGCAGCTGGTCCAGGGCAAGCCTGCCAACGGCGATGCGGTGGTGGCTCTTGGAGCGACTGGCCTGCGTGTGATGACGATCGTGGTCGCCTTGGTGGCCGTGTCCAGGTGGGAACGCAGGGTCCCCGCACGGATCCTGTCGATGGCGTTGTGGGCAATGGCTATCGGCCAACTGGCGTATCCCCTGGCCGAAACGCTGGTCAAGGCCGCCATCCTGCTCGATCTGATCGAGCCTTTGAACAAGGGAATCAGCAACATGTCGGCGACTGGCTGGTTCAACTTCGCCGCGGCGTGGCTGGTCTGGGGAGTGCCGGGGGTGCTATTCGGTCTGCTGGCGTCGGACCACCGACGGCGACACGCACTGTCGTGGCTGTGGGCACCCTTGGGTGGGCTCGGCGGAATGGCGGCGCTCGCCGTACTCGGTCTGGTGATCAGCCGGCTGTAGCACCATCTCGCGCATCGTCTCGGCCTTGGCTCTCGGTGCGGGTGGCGCCTGGTCGCCACGGCTCGTGCACGTGCGCGAGCCAGACCTTTTCGGGATCGAGCGCACGGATCTGCCGCTGTCCTTCGGTGCGCGGTTCGTCCAACTCACCGAACCACACGGCGGTGTCGCCACAAATGACGACTGGGCGTCCCCCGGTTTCGACCACAACGATCTGCGAACCGGGCGTATGACCCGGCGCTGGGACGAGCCGGATGCCGGGAAGCAACTCGAGTTCTCCGTCGACCGGCACGTACTGCAGGCCGGGCGCGTCGACCCACTCGCGAATCGTGTAGTCCTCCTCGCTGTGGGCGTCGTCGAGCTCGCGGCGCTGAACGTAGATCGGCCGTCCGGCGAAGAGGTGATTGCCGCCGCAATGATCGGCGTGAAGGTGCGTGTTGACGACGAAGTCGATGCCGGCGACATCGAAGTCGGACTCGCTCAAGGGATAGAGGTGGGGATCGAAGGCGGCCACCACCGCCGGGTGCATCTTTGTCATGCCGGTGTCGACCAGAACCCGGCCATCGGGATGGTCGATCACGTGCACGCATACGGGCATCACCTCTCCCTCTACGTGCAGGTCGGCAACGAGGATCGGGGTGACGGTGATGGCTCTGTCAGCATTCATCGGTGAGTTCCTCAGCTCGGGCGGCGATGGGGATGTCGGTTGGGATCGTCAACCCGCTCGGGTGTCCAGACTCCGTGCCAGGGCCGGGATCATCACCGCTGCGAGCAAGGCCGTGAAGCCGGTGGCGGCTAGACGGCGCAGTCGATGGGGTGGTGGCCGGTGCGATCGACGCCCGGGTCGGTGGCGACGCCGGCACGGACTGCTCCGGCGGTTGTACTCGAAGACCGTGGGCAGCCGGCTGCCCACGGTCTAGATCGTAGTCGGGCCACCCCAGCGGAGCGACGGCAATTCATCGACTTGACTGTTGGTGAGGTCAACTCCGCCGATAGGTAAGCCGACCCAACAGGGACTCGGCGGGACCGGCGACCTGCCAACCGCTCTCCCAGCAAGACCTAGCCCGACGGCTCGGCACGAGCTGGCCCGCCGTTGCCGGGACAGCTTCGGCATCAGGAGCGGACAGGTTCCTGACAATCGCCCGCCATCTTGGGGCGTATGACCACCATCCGACTGATCAAACTCGCTGTACCCGTGCTCGCAGTCGCCGTCTTCGTAACGGCCTGCGGCGGCAACGACAAGCCCGCCGCGGACGACCAGCCCGGTATCGCGACCCTCGACACCCCCACACCGGGCAAGTCCACCGGCGGCAAGACGACCCCGGCGAAGAAGGGCGAGAGCGAGCGGCCGCGCGAGCGCATCGACATGACCAACGCCGAGCGCACCCGGATGTACGAGCCGTACCTGAACTGCCTCAACGACCACGGCGTGACCCAGCTCCGCGGCAAGCAGACGAAACCCGGCATCCTCGGCGACAACCCGGCGATCGACCGGAAGAAGAAGGAAGCCGCCGGTAAGGCCTGCGAGTCGAAGCTGCCGCTGCCCGCGTGGGAGATCGACAGCAACAACCCGGACGCGCTCGAGTTCGCGCGCAAGGTGGTGGCCTGCCTGAAGGCGAAGGGCGTGAAGTACGTCGAGGTCGCACCCGACACCGGTTCGGGCATCGTCGGGCCGTCCCTCGGCGGTAAGAACAACCACCAGCCGTCGATCACCAAGGGCTTGGACCTGATGCCCGAATGCCAGCGCGAGGTGGCCGGCAAGTGAAGCGTCTTGTCCTTGGCGTGACGGCAGCCGCTGTCCTGGCAGCCGCGGGAGTGGCCGGCTTCCGCCTCACCGAGCAGCCCGAGGTCGCCGCCGCCTCGGACACTCCGCCTCCGGGCGAAACTGTCATGATCAAGAAGACCAACCTGTCGCAGGACGTCGAGGTGCCCGGCGAACTCGGCTTCGGATCGGCCCGGACCGTGAAGAGCAGGCTGCCGGGGACGATCACCTGGCTCCCGAAGCCCGGTACGACGATCCGGCGCGGCGAGGTGCTGTTCCGGGTGGACAACAAACCGGTGATCCTGTTGTACGGCGGTACGCCGCTGTTCCGCACCCTTGGCGCGGTGCCGCCGCCCAAGACGCCGTCCAAGACGCCGCCCGGAACGCCGCCCGCAACACCTCCCGCGACGCCTGCCAACACGCCTCCCGTCAGCGGTCCGGACGTGAAGGTGCTGAAGCGGAACCTGGCCGAACTCGGATTCCTGTCCGCCGCCAAGTCGGACAAGTTCACCAGCGCCACTGGCAAGGCGATCAAGGAGTGGCAGCAGTCGCTCGATCTGCCCGCCACCGGCACGCTGGATCCCGCGACCGTGGTCGTCCTGCCCGGTCAAATACGTGTCGGCCAGTTGAAGGTATCGCTCGGTGATCCGGGGCAGGGCGAGATCCTCGGCGCCACGTCGTCCGCGAAAGTGGTGACGATGCCGATCGACGCTGCCGCGACGTACGGCGTGAGGGCCGGGCTGAAGGTCAAGCTCGAGCTGCCGAACGGCAAGCGCACCACCGGCGAGGTCCTGTCCGTGAGCACTGACGCGGCCCTCCCACCCGGCGACGGCGTTTCCGATGCCGGGAAGAAGCCGCAGGTCATCGCGACCATTGCCCTCGACAACCAATCGGCGGCGTCCGGGATCGACTCCGGCCCGGTGACCGTGACGTTGCCCGGCGCCGGACGGAACGGCGTACTGGCGGTGCCTGTCGGGGCGCTGCTCGCACTGCGCGAAGGCGGGTACGCCGTACAGGTGGTGGAGGGGACGCAGATCAAGTTGGTCGCCGTCAAGACCGGCATGTTCGCGGACGATCTGGTCGAGATCACCGGCAAAGGGCTCAAGGCCGGGCAGAAAGTGGTGACCACGTCGTGACAGTCAACCCGTCCGTAGTCGAAGTTCGCTCGGCCAGTAAGGAATACCCAGGTGGTGTTGTTGCCTTGGACAACGTGTCGCTGAAGGTCGACACCGGTGAACTACTCGCCATCGTCGGACCTTCCGGCTCGGGCAAATCCACCTTGCTCAACCTGCTCGGAACACTCGATCGACCCACCCGCGGCACGATCTCGCTCCGCGGTCAAGACGTTGCCACGTTGTCCGATCGCGAGCTGTCGGCTCTGCGCGGACGCTCGATCGGCTTTGTCTTCCAGCAGTTCCATCTCACCGACGGCCATACCGCCACGGAGAACGTTGCCACCGGCCTGCTATACGCCGGCGTCCCGCGGCGTCAACGCCGTACGCTCGCGCTGGAGGCATTGGTTAAGGTCGGGCTGTCCCACCGCCGCGGGCATCGGCCGCACGAGTTGTCCGGCGGCGAGCGGCAACGCGTCGCGATCGCGCGCGCCTTGGTGAACAGCCCGGCGCTGGTCCTCGCGGACGAGCCGACGGGCGCGCTCGATACGAAGAACGGTCATGCCGTACTCGAGTTGCTGCACAACCTGCACTCGGCCGGTACGACGATCGCGGTGATCACGCACGACCGGGAGATCGCGGCCGGATTACCGCGCCAGGTCGAGATGCGCGATGGTCGCGTAGTCGCGGACGCACTCGCATGAGGCTGACCTCGCCGGTGCGGCTGGCGTTCTCCGATATGTTGGTCCTCGGGTTGACCCGCCTGCGGACGCGACCGATGCGGGCCGCGCTGTCCGCCCTCGGCATCTCGATCGGCATCGCCACGATGGTCGTCGTGACGGGTATTCCCGCGTCCAGCCAGCAGGCGGTGCTCGACGACCTCACCGCGCTCGGACCGGACATGCTTCGCGCCGCGGCCGTCGCCGAACAAGGCACGGACAAACCGCCGGGCATGCCGCCCGCTGCTGCCGCGATGGCCAAGCGGATCGGCCCGGTGCAGGAGGTGAGCGTGGTCGCGAATACGCACTCGACGGTACGGCGCTCCGACCGCGTCGACCCGTCCGAGGGCAACACCGGCATTGCGGTCCTCGCCGGTACGCCGAACCTGCTGGACCTCCTCGGCGCCAAGGTTGCCTCGGGCACCTTCCTCACCGAGGCGAACCAGGCCTTCCCGACCGTTGTCCTCGGCAACAAGGCGGCCGGCTGGCTCGGCATCACCGAACTCCCGCCGAACGCACCCAAACCGCGGATCAAGCTGAACGACAAATGGTTCACGGTAATCGGCATCCTCGGGCCGAGCCCACTCGCCACGGACGTGGAGCAGTCGGTCATCGTCGGCTGGCAGGCCGCGAAGAACCAGTTGGCCTTCGACGGCAGGCCGACCGTGGTCTACGTCCGTGCCACGGAGACGGCGATCGAGGACGTTCGCGCCGTACTGGCCCGGACGCTCAACCCGGAACAGCCCGGCCTCGTCCAGGTCAGCCGCCCGTCGGAAGTGCTCGCGGCCAAACGGATCACTGAGAACGCCTTCTCGACCTTGTTCCTCGGCCTGGCCGGCGTGGCGCTGCTCGTGGGCGGCATCGGGGTCGCCAATACGATGGTCATCTCGGTGCTGGAACGTCGCAAGGAGATCGGGCTCCGCCGGGCCCTCGGCGCGAACCGCGGCCAGATCCGGGGCCAGTTCCTGACCGAGTCGGTGGTGCTCTGCACGATCGGCGGACTGGTCGGTACGGCGCTCGGCGTGGCGGGCACGATCGGGTACGCGAATTCGCAGGGCTGGCCGGTCGTCGTACCGGCTGTGGCACTGTTCGCCGGCCTCGGCGCGTCGGTCTCCGTCGGCGTGCTCGCGGGCGTCTATCCAGCGGTCCGCGCCTCGCTGCTGACGCCGACTGAGGCTTTGGCGACGGATTAGCTGCTTATGATCGGAACTATGTGTGCGCAGGTGGTGCTCGCCGAGGATGACGAGAAGCAGGCCGAGCTCGTCCGGCGGTATCTCGAGCGGGAGAACCACTCGGTCGTGGTGGTTCACGATGGGCGGTCCGCGCTGGAAGAGGTACGGCGGCTGCGGCCCGACTTGCTGGTGCTGGACGTGATGCTGCCCGGCGTGGACGGTCTGGACGTGTGCCGGATCCTGCGGCGCGAGTCGGATATCCCGGTGCTGATGCTGACCGCGCGGACCGAAGAGGACGACATGCTGCTCGGGCTGGACCTTGGCGCGGACGACTACATGACAAAGCCGTTCAGCCCGCGGGAGTTGGCCGCCCGAGTTCGGACGCTGCTGCGGCGATCGACGCCCAAGGCCGCGGCGGCGCCCGACCGGTTGCTGCGAGTCGGTGGCGTCTCGGTCGATATCGAGCGGCATGAGTTGTTCAGCGACGGCACACGAATCTCTTGTACGCCAGGGGAATTCAGGTTGATCGCGACGATGGCGGCGCGGCCGCACCGGGTCTTCACCCGAGCGCAACTACTTGAGCACCTCCATGGCATCGACCAGTACATCACCACCCGCACGATCGATACCCACGTACTGAACCTGCGGAAGAAGATCGAGCCGGATCCGCGGAAACCCACGCGGCTGCTGACTGTTTACGGGGTCGGGTACAAGCTCAGCGACGGCCAGGGCTGATGCCCGGCACGCGCCGTAGTCTGCTGGTCCGATTGCTGGCCGGAGCGATCCTGGTCGCGTTGTGCTCGACGGCCGCGACGGCTTGGCTCGCTGCCCGCAGTACGACGGTGGCGATCCAGCAACAGCAAGGTCAAGCGCTTGCTGATGGCAACAAGATCTACGACGCGCTGCTCGATTACGCCTCGACCCACCGTGACTGGGGTGATGTCCGGCCGACCGTGGACCGGCTCAGCAAGGAGACCTCACGTCAGATCATCCTCACCACCACCGACCATCTGCTGATCGCCGGACCGCGCATGCCGGCAGCGACGGACGAGGCCGTCTCGGTCAACTCGCTGGCGGTGGACCCGGATCTCGGTGGTGACAGCGGAATCGACCCGAACGCGGTCGGCCCGTTCAAACTGACGACACAGGACCGCGCGAGGCTGGACATCCTCGCGGGTAAGGCGCTGACATGTGTCCGCGGTATGACCGGTGTCGGCGTGATCGACCGGCAGCCGAACGGCCGGCCATTCATCGTCTGGAACAGCGACGTGCTGCCGCCGCGTTGCTCCCGGGTGGTCGACGAACTCGAAGCGCCGACGAGGACCGAGGCCCGCGCGCTGGTGGCACTGCAGGCATTCGCGAACAGTTGCCTGCAGGCACGGAAGATCCCGCCGATCAAGCTCGATCTCGACTTCGGGTGGACGCTGCAAGTAGCCGGAACCGGCCCGGCACCTGCCGTGATCGACAACCAGATCGGGGAAGCGGCCAAGGCGTGCATCGCCGCTGCCCGCCGGACTCAACTTTCGACGTACGTCGCACCGGCCGCTCTGCTGTACGTCACCACGGAAAGCAGCGCCTCGGCAGTCTTCGACCTTTCGCCGGCCAACCAGAAACGGATCGCGTGGGCTGCCGCCGCCGTACTCGCTGTGACCGTCCTGATCACCGTTGCCGGCGGCATCCGCTTGGTGCAGCCGTTGCGGGCGCTCACCCGAGCATCACGGCAGATGACGGATGGGGACGACACCGTACGGGTGCGCGTGCGTGGTTCGGACGAGATCGGCCAGTTGTCGCGGGCGTTCAACGAACTGGCCGACAGCCGGGCGCGGACGGAACAGTTGCGGCGGAACATGGTCAGCGATATCGCACATGAACTGCGGACGCCGTTGAGCAACATCCGCGGCTGGCTGGAGGCCGTGGAAGACGGCGTTGCTGAGCCTGATGCGAGCGTCATCACCTCTCTCAGCGAGGAAGCCGCGTTGCTGCAGCACATCATCGACGATCTGCGGGATTTGGCGACGGCTGATGCCGGGACTCTCCGGATCCACCCGGAGCGCATCCATCTCGCCACGCTTTTCGAACAGGTGACTACCGCACATCGGGCCTTGGCAGATGGCTCCGCGGTCTCGCTCACCGCGGCGGCCCCGGCCGACCTGGAGTTCGACGCCGACCCGGTACGCCTCCGTCAGGCCATCGGCAATCTCGTCACGAACGCGATCCGTTTCACACCTGCGGGCGGTTCGGTCACGATTACCGGCCACCTGTCATCGTCCGACACCGTCACGATCGACGTGACCGACACGGGGTCCGGCATCTCGCCGGAAGATCTCCCCAAGGTGTTCGACCGCTTCTGGCGAGCCGAACAGTCCCGAAATCGCCACACCGGCGGATCCGGCTTGGGCCTGGCCATAGTCCGCTCCCTAGCCGAAGCCCACCACGGCACCGCTACCGCCACCTCAAGTCCCACCGCCACCACTTTCACCCTCACCCTGCCGATCACGCGCTAGCCACGGCGCCCGCGGCATGGCCTGGGGGCGGGCTGAAGGCTCGGCCCAGTCCGGCCTGACGATTCGCAAGAGCCGGGGCGCGTGCCATCAGCGCCCACGAACACACCAGGAAACCTTTACCACCGCCCCAACGTTCGGCCGCACACGCTCGTTGTAAGAGGTGAGGTGAGAAAATGGCCGATTGGCGGCATGCGTTTACGGAACTGGTCGACGGCAGGGGCCCAGCGTTAGTCCGCTATGCCCGTCTGCTGTGTGGAGACGACGCTCGCGCGGCCGACCTCGTCCAGGACGGCCTACTCCAAGTCTTCCGCCGTCTGCGCGTCACCGGCGACCTGGAGAAGCTAGAAGCCTACGTACGTCGAGCCATTCTCAACCGCTACCTCGACGAGCATCGCCGCGAGCGTCTCTGGCGGTCCAAGCGCCACCTACTGGCAACAGCCGACATCACCGCCAGTACGGCGGATGCCTCCGACACTGCCGAGCTCGTCCGGAAGGCCCTGGCCGATCTCTCGCCACGCCAGCGCGCGTGCGTCGTCCTGCGGTACTACGAAGACCTCCCAGTCGCCGGCATCGCCGACGCTCTCGGCTGCAGTGAGGGCACGGTTAAACGCCATCTCAGCGACGGACTCGCGCGATTGTCCACTCGGCTCGACCTGACCCAGGAAGGAGCGCGGCCATGACCGATCTCAAGGCTCTGCTCGATCTGACCGATGCTGCCGCCGGCCCCCCGCCGCCCGTCGACACCACGGCGACCATTGCGCGCATCCACCGTCACCGCCATCGTCGTACGGCAGCAATCGTCGCCACTACGGGCGCGGTCGCAGCAGCCGTCATCGTCGCCACCACCGCCGGCCTCCACAACCGCCGCGCCGACCTGCCAGTTGCGGTGGACACGCCCCGGCAAACCACACCGTCGGCGACCGTCGGAACGTCAGGCGGATGCGGCAAGCCCGTCACCGTCACCGAAACCGACCAGCGCATCCCGTTGAGCATGACGCTGGTGAGCGCCCGGGTCGAGACCAGCAACGGCCCTTGGCGCATCGTCGTCCAGGTGAAAGTCACCAACCAGTCCGACAAAACCCTGGTCGGTACGACGGGCAGGGGCCCACACACCGTCGCCGCGACAAAGGACCTTAAGTTCGCCTTCGCCGCAGGCGGCCAGTTCAGCTCGGCGCATTACGTCGGACTGGCACCGGGCCAATCGGCGACGTACTCCGGCGCCATAACCCTGGGTGACTGCGACAACGCGATGGACGCTGCCGCCAAGCCGGACACCCAGGTCTTCGCGCAGCAAGAGTTCTCCATCGACGGCGAGACCTACACCGTGTACGGCGGCCCGTGGACCATCAATCCCTGACAGGCCTCTGTACGGCGTCTGTCACGGTGCCGCCGCCGGTTCAGAACCGGTCAAGGTACCGGCCGCGATCCTGTTCGCGAGCGAGCTGGGATCACCTCGGACAGGCGTCACCCCAGGTCGCGCATGATTCCGCGACCTGGGGGTTTCTTCTGTGCTGTCTTCACGTTCGTCGTCCGGGAGCGCCTTGCGTCGTCTCGGAACCATCCTGGCGCTGGCTCTCGTCACGCCACTGATCACCGCGATCCCGACCGCTGCCGCGGCCAGTACGTCGACCGCCGCGGCCAGTACGTCGACCGCCGTGGCCGGTTCGTCGCCGCCGGTCGCCGAGGTGGCCGACCTGGCCGGGGCGATCCGCACTGCGCGCAAGCAGGGGAGCAAGGTCGAGGTCACCGGCCTTCGCGCGGCAGACCGCACGGTCTACGCGGAGCCGGACGGCACCTCGATGGTGGAGTTGTCCCCGGGGCCGGTCCGCGTGCTGCGGAACAACCGCTGGGTCGGGCTCGATCCGGCGCTCACCCGCGCGGCCGACGGCCTGGTGACACCCAAGGCGATCGCCCAGGACCTGGCCTTCTCCGGCGGCGGGACCGGCCCGATGGTGCGTTACGGCAAGAGCGGTAGCCGGATCACCTTGACCTGGCCCGGCACGCTTCCCGTTCCGGAAGTCGATGGCGCTACCGCGACGTACCGCGGTGTCCGGCCCGGCATCGACCTGGTGCTGAAGGCCGAGCCCACGGGCTACACCCAGCACCTGGTGGTCCACACCCGGCAGGCCGCACGCGAGCTCACGTCGATCCGGCTGGGTCTGCAGACCGAAGGGCTGCGCGTGACGGCGACGAAGTCAGGTGCTCTCGAGGCGCGAAACGCCAACGGAGCGGTCGTTTTCGCGGCACCACCGTCGGCGATGTGGGACTCCGGTACGCCGGCCCGCCGGTCGGTCGCCGCCGTCGCGCTGACCGAGTCCTCGCTGACGATCACGCCGGACACCCGCCTGATGCTCGACCCACAGGCCAAGCTCCCGATCGTGGTCGACCCGAACTGGGCGACGTACGACAAGTCGTTCTGGACCTCGGTCTCCTCGGGCAAACCGGGCAGCTCCTGGGCGAACTCCAGCCCGGGCGGTGCCGGTGTGGCCCAGGTCGGCAGGTGCGGGTTCGACTTCTGCAACGGCATCGGCGTGATGCGGTCCTACTTCCAGTTCGACACGCAGGCCGGCGGCATCCTGGTCGGGAAGCGGATCATGGGCGTCTGGCTGGACGCGGCCGTCTCGAGCAGCCCGAGTTGCAACGCGCAGAAGCACATGGTGCTCGGCACCAGCCAGATCGGCCCGGGGCTCACCTGGACGAACAAGCCGGAGGGCTGGTGGATCGCCGACGCGATGGTTCCAGCGGCCTATGCCGGGTCGTGCGCCGGGCGCAAGGAGTTCTCGTTCGGGCTGCCGAGGGACCACATCAACACCACCAGGCCGTCGACGTACATCATCCAGGCCACCGACGAGGGCAACGCGGACCAGTGGCGCAAGTACGAGTCGGCTGGGGTCAAGCTGCGGATCCGCTTCAACGCGGCGCCGAACGCGCCGGGCAGCGTCCGGATGGATCCGCCGCTTCCGGCGCCGTGCAAGTGGTGTGCCGGTACGTCGTACTTCAGCGGCAGCTCGGCGCGCCTGATCGCGGGGCTGTCCGACCCCGACGGTAACGCCGTTCTGCCCGAGTGGGAGATCGCCACCGACGGCGTGGCCGAGTCCAGGTTCGGATCGCTGCAGGCCAACGGATCCATGCACGACACGCAGGTGACACTTGCCGACGGCAAGAAGATGAGCTGGCGGGTCCGCGGCTGGGACGTCGATGAGAACGACGGCAAGCGTCTTGACACGAGTCCCTGGACGAACGGCCCGGGCCCGTTCGTGGTCGACCGGACGGCGCCGACAGCGGGCCCGAAGGTGACCGGCTTGCTCTATCAGGAAGACAACCGCTGGCACGGTGCAGTCGGCGTACCCGGAGAGTTCGTCGTCGAGCGTGCGAAAACGGCCGACGGCCGTGAGGATCCGGGCACGGCGGACGTCGACCACTACCTGTGGAACACTCCGGCCGAGCCGTCCAAGTGGAACCGGCTCGACGCGGACGCGCTCGGCGGCAAGGCGAGCTTCTCGCTGACTCCCTCGGCCGACGGGCCGCAGGAGGTGTTCGTCCGCAGCGTGGACCGGGCCGGCAACCCGAGCCCGACCACGACGTACCGGTTCTACGTGCGTGCGGGCAACGGTCCGCTCGCCCAGTGGTCGTTCGAAGGGGACACCAAAGACAGGGCCAGCCTGGGCGACCGGGACGGCACGCTGAACGGCGCCGCGAAGTACGCACCCGGCGCGATCGGACTCGGGCTGCAGCTGGACGGCGCACAGCCCACGACGAACATGACCGCCCCCAACACCATCCGCACCGATGCGAGCTTCTCGGTGTCGGCCTGGGTCAAGCCACAGCCGGCGCGGGCCGGACAGGTGATGGCGATCGCGAGTCAGGACGGTGCGCAGAACAGCAGCGGGTTCTATCTGCAGTACCGCGACAGTAAATGGGCGCTGCTGATGGTGCACAACGGCACCGCCGTCAACCCGCCGGGCACCATCGCCGTCAGCAGCGCCGCGGCACAAGTCGATCGGTGGTCGCACGTCACCGGTGTGTACGACCGTGCCGCCAAGAAGGTGCGGCTGTACGTGAACGGGGTTCGCGTCGACGAGCAGGCGCTGCCGGCCGACTTCGTGCCCTGGAACGCGTCCGGACAGCTGGTGGTCGGCCGGCAGAAGTGTGGCGCCGATCCCTGTGACCCCTGGTCCGGTGGCATCGACGAAGTGAAGGTGTACGACCGGGCGATGTCCGACGACGAGATCCGGACGACGGTCGCGCGGGACGACGTACAGACGGCCCACTGGACCTTCGAGGAGGCAGTGGGCGACAAGACCGCCAACCAGGTCGAAGGTGGCGCCACCGCCGCACTGCAGGGGGGTGCGGCGTTGACGGGAGCTGACGGCGGTGCGGTAGGCCGTGGTGTCCGGCTCGACGGAGTGGACGACCAGGTGGCGACCGACGGACCGGTGGTTCGCACCGACCAGAGCTATTCGGTCGCGGCCTGGGTAAAGCTCGACCAGGCGCCGCAGCGGGGCTTGTCGATGTCGGTGATGGCTCAGGACGGCACGAACGTCAGCGGCTTCTTCCTCTCGTATCGCCAGCTTGAGGATCGTGGCGTCTGGGAGTTCCTCCACCCGTCGGCCGATGCGCTGAATCGCCCGGCGGACGAGGCGGTGTACTCGACGGTGCCGGCCCTGGTCAACCGGCTCACGCATCTGGCCGCGGTGTACGACGCTCCGGCCAAGGTGATCAGGCTCTACGTCGACGGCGCCCCGGCCGGTACCGCTCCGCGGGTTTCCGGCTTCGACGCGGGAGGACCGCTGCGAATCGGGCGCGGTCGGTGGAACGGAGTTGCGACCAACACCTGGCCGGGCATGATCGACGAGGTTCGGGCCTACAACCGGGCGATCTCGCTCGAAGAGGTACACGGGCTGATGGCCCGCGCCGACGTCAGCGCGGCGACCTGGAAGCTGGACGGCAACGTCACCGATGCGTCGGACAACCACCGCGACGGCGCGGTGCACGGCGGCGCGACGTGGACGGCCGGCCAGACCTCGATGCCGATCGCGACCGATCGCGCGCTCCAGCTCAACGGCACCGATGCGTACGCCGATGCCCCGCACGCGGTGGACGTCAGGCAGAGCTTCTCGGTCAGCGCTTGGCTGCGCCCGGATCGCCTCGGCGGCTGGTACGTGCCACTCGCTCAGGACGGTCAGGTCGTCAGCTCCTTCCACGTGCAGCTCACCGACAAGGGGCACTGGACCTTCGCGATGTCCGGCGCCGATGTGAAGGACGCCGGGAACTCCGGCGCCCGGGCGATCGGACCGCTCGCCCAGGTCGGTGTCTGGCAGCACGTGGTCGCCGGCTACGACGCCCAGCGCAAGCAGCTCGCGATCCACGTCAACGGTGTGCTCGGCGGAACGGCGTCGTCGTACACGCAGACCTGGGACGACCCGAGCGGCCGGTTCACGATCGGCGGCAGCAAGTGGAACGGGACCCGGCAGGTGTCCTTCCCCGGCGCTGTCGACGACGTCCGCGTCTTCAACCGGGTCCTGGTGGCCAGCGAGATCGCCACGATGGCAGGCCGTGACCTCGGTCTGGCGCACAACTGGACGCTCGACGAGACCAGTGGCGCCAACGCCGCGGACTCCGTCGGCGCCCGGGCCGGCACGCTCAGCGGCCCGACCCGCATCCCGGGCCGGGTGGGCAACGCACTCGGCTTCGACGGGCAGAACGACTCGGTCTCGACCACGGGAGTCGACATCGACACCTCGAAGAGCTTCACCGTGTCCAGCTGGGTCCGGCTGCGTCAGGTGTGCGACCCCGGTACGGCGTTCTCCTGCCGGTTGACCGCGGTCAGCCTGGACGGCGGCGTGACGAGCAAGTTCCGCCTCGGCCACCTGACCGACCGGGACAGCCATCCGTTCGGGGCCTGGATCTTCGAGATGCCCGAGGCCGACGGGTCCGTGACGAAGGCGTCGGTCTCCGCGGTCGAAGGCGACCTGAGCAAGTGGGTGCAGCTCGTCGGCGTGTACGACGCACCGTCCAAGCAGCTGTGGCTGTACGTCAACGCGGACCGCCAAGGCGAGGGCACGCTCGACGCGCCCTGGGCCGGCTCCGGCGGGCTGCAGCTCGGCCGCGGTCTGGCCGGTGGTACTCCGGCCGAGTTCTGGCCTGGTGACGTCGACGACGTCCGGGTCTACGCGGGCCGCTTGGACAAGGCCCGCGTCGAAACCCTCTTCAACTCCTACCCGGCTCTGGCCGGCTGACCGCAGGGAAGCATTCGATGCGCAGACATGCCCTGGCGACTGCTCTGGTGAGCTCGCTCGTCCTCGCGGCCGGTGTGGCCGCACCATCCCAAGGGGCCGCCGCGATCACCGGCGAGCCAGATCCGTTGCCGACAGCAACCTCTGTAGCAGTGAGCGCACAGTCGATCGACGGCCGCCCCACCGACGAGGCGACCAGTGACGCCCTGCACGGCGATCAGCCGGCGGGTGGCCCGGCCGCGGAAGGCGGCGGCAACCCGAGTGCCACCCCGCTCGCCGCGTCCGCGACCTGGGACGTGTCGGAGCACACCGGCGACTTCACCTGGAGCTACCCGCTGCGGGTCCCGCCTGCACCGGGCGGCCTCGAACCCGATCTCTCGTTGTCGTACTCGTCGGGCACCGTGGACGGCCGGACCAGTGCGACCAATAACCAGCCGTCCTGGGTCGGCGAGGGCTGGGACCTCGACCTTGGCTTCGTTGAGCGCACGTACGGCGGATGCGCCGACGACAAGGAAGGCAGCAACAAGGGCCAGCAGGTCGGTGACCTGTGCTGGCGCAGCGACAACGCGACGGCCTCGTACAGCGGAGCCGGCGGCATGCTGATCCCCGGCGCGAACGGTTGGCGGGCCAAACGCGACGACGGCTCCCGGATCGAGCGGCTGACCCGGACCGGCAGCGAGGACAACGACGGCGAGTACTGGAAGATCACCAAGGTCGACGGGACCCAGTACTTCTTCGGGTCCCGCACCGACGCCAACTCGACCTGGACCGTACCGGTCTTCGGCGACGACGAGGGCGAGCCGTGCCACGGCGCAAGCTTCGACACCTCGTCGTGCAACCAGGCCTGGCGCTGGAACCTGGACAAGATCGTCGACCGGTTCGGCAACGTCGTCCTGATGCAATACCAGAAGGAGACCAACTCGTACGGCCGCAATCTCAAGGACACCGCGGTCAAATACGACCGAGGCGGCTGGCTGGACCGGATCGACTACGGCCTGAACAACGCCGTCAGTGGACCAGCGGCCGGCCGGGTCGTCTTCGGCACCTCCGAGCGGTGTGTGCCGGGCAGCGACTGCCGGCTGGAGCGGACGGAGAACTTCCCCGACGTACCGCTGACCTCGCGCTGCGAGACGGCCACCTGCAAGGACCAGTTCGCTCCGACGTTCTGGAGCACCAAGCGCCTTGCCTCGGTCACTACCCAGGTACTGCGCGGATCGTCGTACAGCGATGTGGACCGGTGGAACCTGGACCAGCAGTTCCCGCAGCCGGGTGACGGTGACAAGGCCGCCCTGTGGCTGAAGTCGATCACCCACACCGGACTGGCCGGTGGTTCGATCACCTTGCCGCCGGTCACGTTCGAGGGCGCGGTGCTCGCCAACCGGGTTCCGCCGGCCGATCCGCTGCCACCGATCCTGCGGTACCGGCTGACCGGCATCGTATCGGAGGCCGGCGGTGTCACCTCGGTGACCTACGCGCCGCCGGACTGCGCCGCCCCGCCGACGAATCCGGAGTCCAACACCAAACGCTGCTTCCCGGTGCGCTGGAAGAAGACGAAAGACCACGCCGAGCGCACGGACTACTTCCACAAGTACGTCGTTCAGCGCGTGGTGCAGTCCGATCGGATCAGCGCCAACCCGCAGCAGGAGACCAGCTACGAGTACCTCGACGGTGCCGCCTGGCACTACGACCAGTCCGAGTTCACCCCACCGGACAAAAAATCCTGGAACGACTACCGCGGGTACGCCAGAGTCCGGACCCGGACGGGAGCGGCAAACGACCCGGCCGGTCCGGTGACGATGACCGAGCAGCGATTCTTCCGGGGAATGAACGGTGACCGGGCTGCGACCACCGGCGGGACCAAGACCAGTGCGGCCACCGACTCCGAAGGTGGCAGCTATCCCGACCACGACTGGTTGCGTGGGTTCGGTCTCGAGACCACGACGTACCTCGGTGACGCCGGTACCGCGGTGGACAAGTCGATCAGCGAGCCCGTCTGGCAGGGCCCGACCGCATCGCGCGGTGAACACAGTGCCTATTTGGTCGGCACCGGGACATCGCGTGACCTGGTCGCGCTGGACGAGGGCCGCGGCTGGCGCACCACGAAGACCGTGACGGCGTACGACGATCGCGGCCTGCCCACGCAGATCGACGATCTCGGGGATGTCGCCGACCCGGCCGATGACACCTGCACCCGGACGACGTACAAGCGCAACACCGGCGTGTGGCTGCTGAACCTGCCGTCGCGGATCGAGACAGTGGCCGTGAAATGCACGACCACTCCGGTCTTCCCGCAACACGCGCTGGCCGACGTACGGACGTCGTACGACGAACAGGAGGCTGGACTGCCGCCGATCCGCGGCGCGGTGAGCCGGGTGGAGCAGTTGGCCAAGCGGCCGGCGGCCGGACCCGAATACGCGACCGTGACGACCGCTCGGTCCGATGTGCACGGCCGGGTCCTCGAGAGCCGCAACGCGTTCGGTAAGGCCACGACCGTCGCCTACACCCCGGCAACCGGCGGTCCGGCGACGAAGACCGTGACGACGAACGCCCTTGGGCACACCAGCACGGTCACGGTCGACCCTGCCTTCGGAAGCCCGATCAGCGTCAGCGATGCGAACAACAGGGTTACGGAGACGGCGTACGACGCGCTGGGCCGGGTGACTCAGGTCTGGTTGCCCAGCCGGCCGCGACCGGCGTCGCCCAACTACAAGTACGCCTACCTGGTCCGCAACAACAAGCCGAACGTCGTCACCACGACCACCATGGGTCCCAGAGGCCTCTACACCTCGGTGAATGCGATCTACGACGGGCTGCTCCGGCCACGCCAGCTCCAGGCGCCGGCCGTCGGCGGAGGCCGCCTGCTGACCGACACCCGGTACGACTCCCAGGGACGGGTGTGGAAGTCCACCCAGCCGTTCTTCAACGACAAGCAGGTCGACAGCGACCTCTGGGTCGCCAACGACAACGAGGCGCCCGGTCTGAGCGTCACGGAGTACGACGGCGCCGGCCGCCCGGTCGAGTCGATCTTCAAGGGCGGTCCGACCGAGAAGTTCCGGACCAGCACCCGGTACGGCGGTGACCGAGTCCACGTCGACCCGCCGGACGGTCAGGTGGCCACGACGAGCATCAGCGACGGCCGCGGGCGACCGGTGGAGTACCGGCAGTACCACGGCGCCACACCGTCTGGTGCGCACGACGTCACGAAGTACACGCATACACCGGCCGGTCAGCTGGCCACCGTGACGGACCCGGCCGGCAACCGCTGGCAGTACGGCTACGACCTGCGTGGCCGGCGGATCAGCTCAACGGACCCCGACCGGGGAGCCGGCACGGCCAGCTACGACGTAGCCGGACGACTGATCAGCCAGACCGATGCCCGCAAGCAGACGATCTCCTATGCGTACGACGACCTCGGCCGGCAGACGGCGAAGCACAACGGGTCGCTGGACGGACCCAAACTCGCAGAGTGGACGTACGACACGGTGGCCAAGGGGATGCCGGCCACAGCGACCAGCTACTCCGGCGGCAAGGCGTACCGCAGTTCTGTGATCGCGTTCTCGGCGCTCTACCTACCGCTGCGCACGACTCTGACCGTTCCGGAGGGAGAAGGTGCTCTGAGCGGTACCTACACCGCGAGCCGGACCTACACGTCGGACGGCAGCCTCGAGAGCGAGACCTACCCGCGGGCCGGGGACCTGGCGCAGGAGTCGGTCTTCCACACGTACGACGACTTCGGGCGACCACTGCGCACCTACGGCGGTGGCACCGAGTACGTCCAGAAGACGGAGTACACGGCGTACGGCGAGCAGCAGCGCATCCACCACGGGGAGACCGGCAAGCGTGCATGGGTGTCGACGTACTACGACGACAGCACCCGGCTGGTGAACCGCACCGTCATGGACGCCGAGCTGCCTCGACCGATGCAGTCCGACACTCGCTACACCCGCAACCCTGCTGGTGGGATCACTTCGATCGCGGAGACCGTTCCTGGTCTGCCAGATGACATCCAGTGCTTCCGGTACGACCATGTACAGCGACTGACCGAGGCGTGGACCCCGAGCGGAGGTTGTGCTGATTCGCCTTCCACACAAGCTCTTGCGGGGCCGGCGCCGTACTGGTCGAGCTACGGCTACGATCAGGCCGGCAACCGTCGCAGCGAGGTTCAGCACGCTGCTTCCGGCGACACCACGCGCACCTACGCCTACCCGGCAACCGGTCAGGCCCGGCCGCACGCGCCTACCACGGTGACGACTGCCGGGCAGACGACCAACTACACGTACGACGCAGTGGGCAACACGCTCACCCGGGGAGCCCAGTCGCTCACGTGGACTCCGGAGGGCCGTCTCGACACCGTCACCGAAGCCGGTGCCGACACGACCTCGGTGTACGCCGCCGACGGAGTCCGCCTGCTAAAGCGGGAGCCGGGTGCCACGGTGCTGTATCTGGGCGGCCAAGAACTCAAGCTGGACAAGGCCTCCGGCAAACTCACCGCAACCCGCTACTACGAACACAGCGGCGCCACGGTCGCCGTTCGCACCGGCGCCGGCCTGTCCTGGCTGGGCAACGACCACCACGGTACGCAGCGCCTAGCCATCGACGCCGCGGCCCAGACGGTCACCCGCCGTCGCGAACTCCCCTTCGGCGCACCCCGCGGCGAAGCGCCGACAACCTTCCCCGGCCAGAAGGGCTTCGTCGGCGGAACCCTCGACGCCACCACCGGCCTGACCCACCTCGGCGCCCGCACCTACGACCCCGACAACGGCCGCTTCCTGTCCGTCGACCCACTCATGATCGCCGGCGACCCGCAACAGCTGGACGGCTACTCCTATGCCGGCAACAGCCCCGTCAACACCAGCGACCCCACCGGCCTCGCCCGCTCCGCCGACGACCACATCGGCCACTACCGAGACGACAAATGGCAAGGCCAGCCCGGCGTCACCCCCGACGTCGACAAAAGTGGCAAGCGAATCAAGCAACACCGGTCCTCGTGCGACCAGGACTGCAGGGTAGGACAACGCGGCGGCCAAGGCGCTGCCAAACAGTCGTCCTGCAACAAGTTCGGCGACTGCCGTCGCGGCGTCCAAGGCCCAGCCGCAAAGTGGGAGGCACCGAAGAAGCCGCTCGTGCTGAAGTCGACGTTCACACTCTCGCTCTGCTTCGGATCCAGCGTCCAGGCCTTCGTGGGGTACGCGGGTGAAGGGTGCTGGTCCATCGACGGCCGAGGGCTCGGCCATTCCGAAGGAAACAAGACCTTCGCGGGTCCCGGGGCGGGTATCGCAGCCACCATCGGCCTGAAGCTGACGACTACATCCGTCGACAAGTTGGAGGGCGGTGAGACGTCGGTCGGCGGTGGTGAACTCAAGTACGGTCCGGTCGCCGTCGGTGGAGAGGTCGGCCGCAGTGACCTCGACAAGGACCTCGCGAAGCGGGCGGAAAATCCGGCGTGGAGCTACGGTGTGTCCGCCGGGCCCGCGGCTGGTATCGGAGGCCGGATCAAGGGTCTCGACAAGATCCCAGGACTCAACAACGCGTTGGGTGGGTCCAGCGTGACTGCCGGCCACGGGCAGTCCACCTCCGGGTACTACTTCCGGTGGGACTCCTATGTGCAACGCGTCGCGGAAGGTAACCGAGATGCAGCTGAGAACGGTGATCTGATCAACCGCGTGCACGGGTGACGGGTGGTGCGGCTCCCGCTGGTCGGGGGCCGCACCTCACCTGGAGGCCTCGGCCAGCCGGTCGTACGCCGCCTGTCGCTCGAAGGCGGATCCCTCAGCCACGAGCCCGGTCGCATAGAGCCGGATCAGATCATGCATCTCGTACCGATCGGCCTGTGGTTGGTCGACCAGATGTACGGCGACCAGCTGATCGAGTGAGGCCCGCGCCCGCGGTAAGGGAAGACCGGCCAGCGCAGCGGCCGCAGGCAAGGAAATGTCGCTGCTCGGGTGCAGACCGAGCAGCCGGAACATCGCGGCCGCGACCGGCGGCAGCGCCCGGTACGACCAAGAGAGCGCCGCGGACAGATCGGACTGCGGATCACCGCCGTCGAAGTGCGCCAACCGGGCCTGCGCATCTCCGAGCGCCGCGACCACTTCGGCCAACGTCGCGGCCCGCTGAGCCCGTTCGGCGACGATGGCGAGCGCCAGCGGTAGGCGGTCGCACAGTCCGACGAGGTCCTGACTGGCCTCCGGCTCGGCGGCCACCCGATCACGGCCAATAGTTGCCGCGAGCAACTCGACCGCCTGGCCGGGTTCCATCGAGCGCAGAGTCAGGCGGCGGGCGCCGTCGCGGATCGCCAGGCTGCGCAGCTGATTGCGGCTGGTGACGATCACCAGACTGCCGGAGCCGGGCAGCAACGGCCGGATCTGATCCGCGTCTCGCGCGTTGTCCAGCAGGAGCAGCACCCGCCGGCCGGCGAACGTACTGCGCAACAAGGCGGACCGTTCCTCGACCTTGTCCGGGATCGTCTCCCCGGCGACGCCGAGGGCCCGCAGCAGCATCGCGGCCGCATCGGCCGGGCCGATCGGATCGCCCGGCCCGTAACCGCGCAGGTTCAGGTACAGCTGCGCGTCGTCGAAGTCCGCCGCCTTCCGGTGCGCCCAGTGCACCGCCAGCGTCGTCTTCCCGGTCCCGGGAGCGCCGTCGATCGTGACGATCCGGGTCGCCGATGCCTGCTCGTGGTCCAACCTGTCCAGCGCGTTCAGCTCGGCGTCGCGCCCGACGAAGGTACGGATGTCGTGCGGCAGTTGCCGGATCGGATCGGCACGACGCCGGATCTCGCCGCCCAGCATCGACCGGTACAGCTGGTCGAGCTCCGGGCTGGGATCGATGCCGAGTTCGTCGCGCAGGATCGTGCGCACCTCGTGGTACCGATCCAGCGCCTCGGCCCGCCGCCCGCAGCGGCGCAGTGCGTCGATCAGGCGGAACCACAGCGCCTCCCGGGTCGGGTACTGGCGCGTCAGCTCGGACAGTTCCGCGATCAAGCCGCCTGGCGGGCCGGCCGCCAGCTCGAGGTCGATGCGGCGCTCGGTCGCGCCGAACCACTCCTCGGTCAGCTGCGGTACGACGTCGCGATCCAGCCAGGTCGACGTCAGGTCACCGAACGGACGGCCGCGCCACAGCGCCAGCGCCGCCCGCAGCAGCCGCAGCTCCTCGGCGGGCACTCCGGCAGCCGCGGCTTGGTTCCGCAGCGTGCGGAACTGATGGAGATCGATGTTCCGCTCGTGGGCGCGGAGCAGATAGCCGGCCGGCTCGGTCTCGATCCGGTCGGCTCCAAGCACCCGGCGTAGTCGTGACACGTAGGTGTGCAGGGTCCCGTACGGCCGGGCCGGCGGACGCTCGGGCCACAGCCGATCGACGAGAAGATCAGGACTGACCGGCTGGTTGACGGCAAGCAGTAGCGACGCGAGAAGGATCCGAGCCTGACCTGGCGGCAAACTCAACTCGCCCTCTGGAGCGCGCGCTTGCCACGGCCCGAGAACGCGCCAGCACAGCTCCTCGTCAGCCTCTGAAGCAGCCGATCTCACGGCTTCCATTCCCAACGTCATTTCGCCACCACCCGACTCCCTAGGGCGATCTGCCCGTCGGTAAGGGTCAGGGCTACCCCTTACGTGCTGCTTACGCGTCCGTCAGCCACGCGATTTCCCAACTGGACGGGCGGTAGCCGGTCAGGCGGTGCAGCTCGGCGGCCTTCCGTGCAGCCGAAGCTGCGGCCTGGCGGTCGCCGGCCACACGGTGCAGCCGGCTCAGGAGAGCAAGGACTGTAGCTTCTGCGATCCGTAGACCGTATCGGCGTGCGGTCTCGAGCGCTGCCTTCGCCTGATCCATGGCCGCGGCCGTCTGATCGCTCTCGTACAGCGCTGCCGCCTGGCCGGCCTGGGCCTGCACGCCGGCCCGCCGCTCACCCGTCTGCCGGGACAAGTCAAGTGCGTGAGTGTGCAGCGCGATGGCCTGCAACTGGTCCCCGCGCAGTCGCTGGACAGTACCGGAAACGTTGAGGGCATCGATCTCGGCAGCCGAACTGCGCATCTCCCGGGCGAGAGCGAGTGCCGCGGTCGCGTGATCGGCGGCTTGGTCGAGATCGCCGAGGGAACAGCGCAGCTCGGCCAGACCGTAGTGGGCGTAGGTGACGGAAAGGTCCTCGCCGATTTCCTGGCTGAGGGTGAGTGACCGTGCGAGTTCCTCCGCCGCGGCGCTGGTGTCCCCGAGCCGATGGAGGCACTGCCCGAGAGTGAACGTCGTCTGCGCGGTCGACGGGATCCCAGCGGCTGCCCGGATCCTTTCGGCCTCGCGGAGTTGCTCGACAGCAGCGGCCAGATCGCCTTGGTAGAACAGGACGGTCGCCAGGTTGGACAGCTTGTTCGCCAAACCCCGGGGCGAGCAGAGGTCGCGATCAAGAGCGCCGGCCTGGTGGAACGCCTCGACGGCGTCGCCGTACATCGCCTGGGAGGTGTAGAGGACTCCCAGGTTGTTGTATACCGGCCCGTTCTCGTCGTTCTTTCCGGCTGCCTGGCGCAGGGCGATCGCTTGCCGGTAGTGCGCTTCCGCTGAGGGGTGCTCGGCGCGATAGCTGTGCAGCACGCCGAGGCTGAGGTGCATGGCGGCCAGGACGTCCACGCTCCCGGCGGCCTCGGCCGCCGCGAGGCCCGTCGAGGCGAGAGCCTCCCAGTCGTCGTTGTGGCGGCGGGCGGCGAAGTACCCGCGCAGGGCGTCCGCGAGGTGCCAGGTCTGCTCGGTCGGTCCCTCGACCGCCACGTGCCGAGCCATCGCGACCAGACCGGCCCGCTCTGCGTCGAGCCACGCCAGCGCCTCGCCGTGATCGGCGAAGTCCGGTACGTCGGTGGCCGGGCGGGCGAGGCGCCGCGTGTTCGGGTACAGAAGTGCGGCGGCTCGGTCGATCCGCGCGACCTGATAGGCGACCAGCCGGCGCACTGCCGCAGCGCTCTCGGCCGCACCCTCCGCCGCGTTTGCCTGCTCGGCGGCATAGAGCCGTAGCAGGTCGTGGAACTGGTACCGCCCGGGGCGGTAGTGCTGGATGAGGCTGGTGGCCGCGAGAACCTCCAGTTGACGTCCGGCGTCGGCTACGGATGCTTCGAGCAGCACTGATGCGGTCTCCGCCGTGAAATCCGGACCAGGCACCAGTCCGAGGAGCCGGAACGTCCGCGCCGCCACCGGATCGAGCCCCCTGTACGACACCTCGAACGCGGCCCGCACAGCGGCGTCGCCTGCGATCTGGAGACGACTCAACCGGTCGCCACCACGCAGCTCCCCGACGTAGTCGGCGATCGACCGATGAGGGTGCAAACCGAGGTTGGCAGCGGCGATGCGGAGGGCCAGTGGCAGCCGTGCGCACAGTTCGACGAGCTCCGTGACGGCAGCAGGCTCGGCGGCTGTCCGGCCATCGCCGAGCACCGCGGTCAGCAACGCCGCTCCTGCTGATGCCGTGAGCACCGGCAGTTCCAACCCGTAGCTGCCGTGCCGCACCGACAGACCACGCAGGTCCCGGCGGCTGGTCGTCAGGACAGCACTGCCCTCCGTCCCGGGGATCAGATCTTCGATCTGCTCCGGTCCGGCGGCGTCGTCGAGAAGCAGCAGAACCCGGCGCCCGGCGAGTCGCGCTCGCAACATCGCGGCGCGGGCCGCGACGCCGCGCGGGATCATCGGCCCGGAGAGCCCGGAGGCGATCAGCAGCTCACCGAGTACATCGGCCGGCGGGCGGCCGCCGCGTTCCGCGCCTTCGAGCCGCACGAACCACTGACCATCCGGAAACGACTGCCTGGTGCGATGGGCGACCTGTACCGCGAGCGTCGACTTGCCGACCCCGGCGCCACCGTGGATCGCGACGATCGGCACCGACGCCTCCCTCGTGAGGTGATCAGCCAGGTCATCGGCAAACGTCTCGAAGCCGACTACGCCGGTGACCTCCCGCGGAAGCTGATACTGCGGGTCCCAGCTGTCGAGGCGAACCGCCGGAGGAGATTGCCGGAGTTCGGGAACCCCGGCCAGCACGTCCCGCTCGAGTCGGCGCAGTTCAGGCCCGGGTTCGACCCCCAGCACGTCGATCAGCAGTTGCCGGGCCGTCCGGTAGGTGCTCAGAGCCTCGGCCTGCTGCTCCGAGCGGTACAGCGCGATCATCAGCTGAGCCCAGAACCGCTCGCGCAACGGATGCTCGCTCGTCAAGGTCCGCAACTCGGCGATGAGTCCGGCGTGCCGGCCGAGGCTCAGATCGACGTCGACCCGCTGCTCCAATGCCTGCGCCCGGCTCTCTGCCAGAGCCGGTACGACATCACGCTGCAGCGATTCACCCGGAACGTCGACCAAGGCCGGACCGCGCCACAGCGCCAAGGCCTCGGCCAGGTACCGAGACCGGACGGCCAGTTCGCTCGTGCCGCCCGCATCGCGGACCAGCGACTCGAAGCGCTGGACGTCCACCTCACCCGGAGCAGCCGCCAGACAGTACCCGGCAGGCACGGTCCTGATCGGATCCGGCTCGCCCAGCGCCCGCCGTAACCGGGCCATCTGAACGTGCAGCGCGGCCTTGGCCTTCGCCGGCGGCGCGGTGTCCCACAGCCGCTCGACCAGCTCGTCGGCGGACACGACCGAGTTCGCCTTCAACGCCAGTACCGCAAGGAGCGTCCGCTGGCGGCCGGGGCTGATATGTATGTCGTGGCCGGACGATCGCACCCGCAACGGACCGAGCAGACCGAATTCCACGGCCATACGGTGCCACACCCACCAGGCCACCCCTCGCGGATTCCGGCCGCAGCGGCTGTACGCAGAGAGTGAGCGTTGTCATCACGCGCCAGTGATCGCGGGCCAGTCGCCGGCCGGGGCGGAAGCGCGAGACGGCTGCCTCAAGCATGGTCCAGGGCACGTCACCGGCGATCCGTTCATCGATACCCGCGACAAGCCGACCGTCTGCAACCTGAACTTGTGCCTAGTGTCGACACCTCGATCGAGACCCAGGTCGCCCGCGGACGCGACCTGGTGCCGATGTGGCCACCGGGCGACCTGAGCTGCCCTGCGGTCGGCCGGGAGCCAACCGGTATCCGTTGCGTCAGCTGCTCTCTACAGGGGGAGTGGGCGTGTTCGGCGGGCCTTCAACACCCGTTGTCCGGCTGGTACCGACGGATGTTGGCGTGCCGGGAGTCCTGAACGTCGGTACGTGTCAGAAGATGTTCTTGAGGATGTCGTACGCCGCATTGGCCGCCAGATCGGCGCTCAAGGCGGCGGCAGTCGCGGCGAGGCCGGCGACCAGTGCCGCACGACTGCTGTCGACCTCTCGCAGCCGTCCGGGCGACAGTTCCGGGTCGGCAGGTTCGTCGCGCCAGATCGCCAGGCGAGCTGTGACCTCGGCGAGCGTCATCGATTGACTTCCCGGCTGATCAAGGCGGACGTGTGTGAGCGATAGCCAGTCTGGCGCGCCGTCGTACGCCATGATGCTTACGAGGTCGGCGCCGCCGGTGTGCCGCCAACGGTCTGAACGAGACTGCCCCGCTACTTCGAGCGCACGTCGGTGCTCGAGCTGTACCTGCCGTGCAACCTCGTTGAACTTCTCAGGTCGGAAGTGTTTCGGCCATTCGCGTCGAAGCCATGTTTGGACCAGGTCGGGCCGCTCAATGGCAGGCATCCCCACGAAGAAGAGGTCCCAGGCAGCGCCGCTTTGCGCGTTGAGGTAAGCGACAGTGCAGCGCAGTTCCGTCCACACAGGATGTCCCGGCGGCGCGAACACCATGCTGATCAGACGCTCGCCAAGTGGATCAGCTGGATCGGCAGCAAGCCGGGCGCGTTTCAGGATCTGGTCGAGAGAGAGCGCGGGCCACATGCCGAAAGTGTGCCCGCATCCGCCGGTCAGCGACACCCTCCGAGCGGCCTCGACTCAGCTGCTGGCCCGCCGACCATCACTGCCAGCAAACGGAGTTGGACGAAAGGCCCCTGGCGAATGATTGTCCGACTCAACGGTGCGGTTTCGTGGATAGCGACAGTTATCGCCGGCGCAAGAGGCATCGGCTGGCTATTTGATGATTGGATGGCACGGGTTCTGGGCAAGTGCGAATTGGTATCGGTTCTTCTGATGGAGGGAATTGTGTGCGCGGAGCAAGACTCGGGTCAATCGGAGCTACGCAGCTCAGGTCGATTGAAGGCGTTCGCTTTGTCCGCGATCTCGTGCGCCAGTAGTGTCGTGCTGCTGGTCGTCGCCAATGCGGGGCGCATCAATTGGGGAGGCTCGATGATTGCTACCGAAGCATTTCTGGTGGCTTTCGTTGGATTGTCTGGCAGCCTGCTGGTTGCAGCAGTGCGTAATCGTTCCACGGGCATTGATTCGATGCTGCGATTAGCGCAAGCGCTTTTGATTGCAACCGTGTTGGCTCTCGGGCTGTCGATAGTTGGTCTGCTCGAGTTCCAATTGTCACATGCCACGTTCCTGCTACTCTTGCTGGTCGCCTCCTTGTCGCTAGCGACTCATTGCTCGTCTTTACGCGCGGCGAAACCGCCGCCAACGGTCCAATGATGAACCGAATGGTCCACCTGCGGCTGTTATGAGGTCCTCTCAACCGATTGGGTGGCCCGGGAGTACGACGATCCAGGTTGGCCGCGCTGACCAAGTCCTCACTCCGCAACATCGAGTACGGCGACGCGGCCGGTCCCGACTCGCGCGGCCTGTTCCAGCAGCGCGACGGGTGGGGCCCACTCGCCACAAGGATGAGCCCTGCCGGCGCGGCAGGGCTCTTTCTTCGATGCCCTCACGGCGGTCGCCGGTTGGCAGGCCATGCCTCCGTGGCAGGCGGCCCAGGCCGTCCAACGCTTGGCCTTCAGTGACGGCTCGAGCTACCGCCGCAATCACGACCTGGCCCGCCGCGTCGTCTCAACGGCGGACCTGCCATCGGGCGGCTGCTCGGCCATGTGGCTACCTATCTCTTGTCGGTGTTGGAGCAATCGAAGACGAGTGGTTCGCCGACTACCTCGGCTGGTCTCCTCCGATCTATTGCATCTGAGCCGCTCAGTCGCAGGCTGAAGATCGGCCAGCCTGCCGTGCTGGTCGTGGCCCTGGCGCGGTTCCGCATCAGCCGACGAGTTCGGGATGTGGCGGAAGGATCTGTTGTTGGGTTCTGCAGGTTCCTGCAGAACCCAACAGTCGGCGGGCCAATCGCCCACATAATCCTTCGGGGGATCCGCCGTGATCCGCTCGCTTGTCGGCACTCTTCGTGGAGGAAACGTGCGTCGCGGATTCCGCTTGCTCTCCTTGCCTTTGCTGCTCTCCTTGTTGATTCCAGCCTCCACCTACTCGGCCACCGCGGTCCCGGTGACGGCCGCTGCCACAACGGCGGCTGCGGCTCCAGCCGTGGTCCAACCAGCGTCGGCTGGTGCCGGGCAGTACGTGCCGCTGCCGGCTGCGGGGCGCTTCCTCGACACCGGTGCAACAAACCTGGTCGGGCAGGAGCCAGTGGTTTCAACGTTCACCGGCCGCGGTGGTATCCCCGCGACCGGCGTGGCCGCGCTTGCGGTCAACATCGTCGTACTCAATGCGACCGCGAAGGGTGGCCTGGTCTCGTGGCCGACTGATCAGGCCCAGCCCACGACCGTGTCGGGCGTGATGTTCTCCGCCGGTGACACCTACGCCTCGGGGTCGTCGATTCTTCGGCTCAGCCCCACAGGCCAGGCGAGCTTCCGAAACATCAGCGGGGGCACGGTCCGCATCATCGTCGACGTGGCCGGCTACTACACCAGCAACGACAACCCCACCGCGACAGCTTCGCGGTATGTGCCGTTGAAACAAGCCCGCATCCTCGACACCACTAAGAAGATTGGCGTTCCCACCGACTCGGCCGTTCCTGGCCGGACTGCCACAGTGCCGTTCGCAGCGGCCGGAGTCGGCGGCCTGCCTGCTGCAGCCTCCATCACCTCAGTGGTAGTAACCCTTACCGCCATGTCACCCACGGCCATCGGTGGCATGATCGTCTACCCCTCAGGTGCGGCGAGGCCCGGCGTCTCCCATGGCAACTGGATAAAGGACCGGTCGAAAAGCAACACGATCACGACCCGCATCGGAGCCGACGGAAAGCTGATTCTCTACAACGCCGCCAGCGTCCCCGTTGACTTCCGTGCCGATGTCGTCGGTTACTACACCGCATCGACCAACAGCGCTGTTGCGTCAACCCGGATCACCACGCTGCCCGTTGCGGCCCGGGTCCTCGACACCGGCGCGACCCTTGTCGCGGCCGGGAAGAGTCACACGTTCAAGGTCTCCGGGGCTGGTGGCCTGCCGACGGCCGACCTCGCGGCTGTCTCTCTCACCCTCATCACTGCGGGAAGCGCCACCAGCGGCGACATTGTCACCAGCCCCGCGGGCGAGGCAGCGCCCGCCACGACCGACGTCATCGCGGTTCCCGGCGGCTACTCGTTCAACCAGGTGATCGTGCGGCCTAATGTCGCTGGCGAGGTGACCATCTCCAACCTTTCTACTGCTGGCTTGCGGTTCTATGCAGATGTCCAGGCCTATGCGCTGAAACCGAAGGCTCCGGCCGCCCCTACGTCGGTCGTGGCCGTTCCTGGCGACAAGTCGATCAACCTCTCCTGGAGTCCACCTGAAGACACCGGCGACCTGACTTTGAAGGGCTATGAGGTCACGCGAAGCCCTGGCGGTCAGATCACCAATGTGATCACTACGAGTACGGCGATCACGGGCCTCAGCAATGACGAGACCTACACCTTCAAGGTGGTCGCGATCAACGCGGTTGGTCGCTCGACCGCCGAAGTCAGCGCGCCGGTGTCGCCTGCCCCGCCGACTCCGCCCACTCAGCCCTTCATCACCGAACTCACACCCCGCGACAGCGCGGTGACCGCGTACTGGGCGGCGCCGACCGGCATGACCGACTCCATCGCCGGCTACACCCTGACGGCGACGCCGGGCGGGGCGACCGTCACCGTTCCCGGTTCGGCGCGTGAGGCCGTACTCACGGGCCTCAGCAACGGTACGACGTACGCGATCCGGCTGACAGCCACCAACGCCAACGGCTCGGGGGTGTCCGACCCGCGCCCGGCCACGCCGGTGGCGGCGAAGGTACCGCTGGCGCCACCGATCAACGCGGTCACGTCTCTGAACGGACGGGTGGACGTGCAATGGGTCCGGCCCGCCGACGGCGGCGCCAACATCGACGGTTACCAGGTGACGGCCGAGCCGGGCGGCATCACGCAGACCATCCCGGCTGATACGACTGTCACGGCGCTGACCGGATTGACGAATGGTCAGAAATACACGATCACCGTCCGTGCCCACAACAAGGCCGGGTACGGCGACACGGCAACGACTTCGAGTACTCCGCTGGCTGCGCGCGCGCCAGGGATCCCGGACGACGTACACGCTGCTCCATCGGCGAACGGTTCCGTGCAGGTCGGCTGGAAGGCGCCGATCGACGTTGGCACCTCGCCCGTGACCGGCTACCGCGTGACCGTGACCCCGGGCGGCCGCACAGTCGACGTGAGCACCTCGGCCGCGACCATTACAGGTCTCGATCCCGCTCTCGGATACCAGTTCGCTATCTCCGCCAAGAACGCTGCCGGCACTGGTACGGCGACGGTGCCGACTGTTGCCGTCAAGCCCGTGCTGGCCGAGAAGGTGGCGCCGGTGGTACTGACTGCTGAATCCCAAGCGAAGATCATCTCGGTGAACTCGACCGCGGTCGTCGCGGCGTCTCCGACTGCTCAGTTGTCGGGACTGCAGGTCGGCCAGACTGTGGTCGCCGGAGCCGGCCCGACCACGCCGGAAGGGCTCCTCAGGCGGATTACCCGGACTCAGGTAGTGAACGGGGTGCTGGTGCTGTCCGTCGTCGAGGCCTCCCTCAGCGAGGTGTACGACGCCATGTCCCTGGCCACTCAGTTCAAGACCACCGCCGACGAGGTTGCCACCTTCGTACCGGCTGAGACAGGCATCAAGTTGCGCTCGGCAACGGCCGGCGGAAAGACTCACAAGCAAGGTGGATTCCGCACCGTGAAGACCGCTGGCGGCAAAGAGGCCAAGGTCTATCTCAAAGATGGCGCGATTGTGGTCGAGTATGAGAAGGAGTTCCAGCGCGGTAGCCGGCTCACGGTCACCGGCAGCATCGCACCGAAGTTCGAAGGCTGGATGCTGGCGGCCATTCCGAACTTCCGCTCGGACTTCAAGATGACCGCGGACATGACCGTGAGTATGCGCGCCGACCTCGCGATCGGGAAGAAGCGAGAGCATCGGCAGCGGCTCGGGTCACTGGTCGGCACTTGCGTCAACGTCCCGCTGGGCCGAGTGCCGGTGACCGTGTGCCCAAAGGTGCAGATGGACCTCGTCCTCTCCGCCGACGGCCGGGCGGGTTTAGCCTTCGAGGGCACCCTCAGTCGCCGATTGGGGGCCACGCTGAAGAGCGACGGCGATCAGGTCGTCTCCACGGGCATCAATGAAGCCATTCCGGACAAGCCGTCGGTGGGCGGCATAGCGCACCTGTTCGGTAACGCCACCGCTTCTGTTGGTTTGTCGCCGGCGATGGTGCTGGCCGTTTACGGTCAGGGCGGGCCGGTCTTCGAGTTGTCGCCGTACCTCGAAGCCGAAACCGATACGGCCGCCGATCCCGCGCGGAAGATTTCGATCGGTATCGCGATCGGCGCCGGACTGACCCTGGACTTCGTCAAAAAGAACGTAGTGCGCTGGGTCAAACCGGACATCGTCAAGCTGGAGTGGCCGTTTTGGGATTCGGGCGGCCCGTTCCTCGGCGTAGTGATCGATCCGGGCTCCGCTGAACTTTCGGTCGGCCAGTCGCAGCAGTTCGACGCCCAGTTGAGTGGTCATGCCGACGAACCGGCGAAATGGCGGATCGTGAGCGGTCCAGGCACGATTTCCGCCAACGGCCTGTACGAGGCCACAGCTGACGGGCTGACCGAGATCGAGGCGGTCATTCCGCCCGGTATCGATCACGGAGAGCTGAAGAACACGGCGAAGATCGACGTGGCCGCGCGTCCGCCGTCCGCGCCGCGAAACGTGACTGTGACGCCCGGCACCCGGTCGGCCTTCATCACGTGGGACACACCGGAGAACTCCGGCGGGAACCCGATCACGAAGTACCACGTGTCCACAGTGCCTGACAGCGGCGGATCGATCGTGCTCGCCAGCGACGGCAACCGCGAAACACTCGGGAACCTCACGCCAGGCGTCAGCTACGTCGTGAACGTCCAGGCCATCAGTTTGGACGGCGGAGGCGAGGCCGGATCGTCCAAGCCGTTCACACCGATGGAAACCACACTGGCCAACCCGGGCGGATCCAACATCGTCGAAGGCGTACCAGGCACCGACGTCGGTCTCGAAGGAGCAGTCCTGTCGGACTCCGGACGGTACGCGTTCTTCGCAGCGAAACAATCGGATGGCCGGTACTACCTGATCCGCCGCGATCTGGCCGACGGCTCCTACCAAACCGTTTCCCGCGGCTCAGACGGAGTGACTCCCGAGCCGATCAGCGTCGTGTCCAACAATCAGCTCAGCTTTTCGGCCTACTCGACGGCGGGAGAGGGACGATACATCGCCTACCGCATCCCCTACGGCACGATAGGCGACTCGAACCGCATCATCGTGCGGGACCTGGAGACGAACACTCGCTGGACCACAAGCCAGGGATACGGGCTGGTGACCGCATTCCGCTTGTCAGCGGACGGAACCAAGGTCGCGTCCATCACTGGCACGGATTTCGGCAAGGATCGCAAGGTGTGGTGGGCCTCCAAAGAGCGGGGCTACGCGGAACTGTTGATGCATTGTTTCGACTCTCAGTCCTGTGGCCTGGGGTCGGAGTGGACCTTGGGCATGACCCCGGACGGAAACACGGTCATGTACGAGGTCGACACCGCCAACCTCAACAGTCCGTACTGGGGCGCCATCAACAAGATCGTCTTCCACAACGTTCAGACCGGCGAGAAACCCATGCCCTACTTAAGGCAAGGACTCCAGCTCGCGGCCCCGGTGATGAGCGCTGATGGCACCTGGATCGCGGCACGTGGTCTGCTGCCGCCGGACTACCGGGAGGTGGGAGTCGCGCGCCGGATCGGCACCGGGCCGTTGACCGCGGCCGACGTCTTCGTGCGGTCGGCGAACTATGTGAGAGGCATCAGCAACGACGGAAATCGCATCGCCTGGACGCAGATCGATGACGTCAACTGGCGCTACAACCGCCTGGTTGTGTACACCAGGTCGAGCCGAACGAACTGGGTGGCCCCCGGGCCGCCGTCGACGACCAGTTACTCAGATGCCCGCATCCACCTGGCTCCGTCGGGAACCGCGGTCACTTGGCGGCCATCAGCCGGTGTCAACATGGACAAGCCGCAGGGCGCGGTTTTGAGGTAGGGCAACGACAGGCGGGCCAGTGGTGGCACATGTTCTCCGCTGGCCCTCCGTGGCCTCGTACCGTCCTCCTGCGCCCGCCCGGCCTGGAGTCCAGCCAATCGGGGAGATCCCACGTAGTTGGAGGGCGGGTGAGCAGATAGTCAGCCGTCGGAAACGCCCCTGCATCTACGTGGTCTTGCTGGCGCGCGTCGAGAAAGCGGCAGGGCCATTTTGCAGTAGGGCCGCCGCCCTTGGCTTCGGCAACGGACTGCAAGACGTGGTCTTTGGCTGGACACGGCATTCGCGGGAATGCGGCGAGGCCCGGCGCTCTGACTGCACCGACTGATGCGAAGGTCGCCGGCGGAGTGGTCTGGCGGGTCGCAACGCCGTACTCGCACCTGGTTTGGGACTGGGCACTTCTCCCGGCCACGGACCAGCGCGTCACTATACGCTCGGAGTTTCGAGCTACCGCCCGATCCGTTCTGTATCGTCGGCAAACCACACCAGCTCGGCGAGTAGCTATCGCTCCCCGACGCGTGGTCCCGGTCGCAACCGACGCGTTCAGGCCCGAAGGTACCTTGCCCGCGCATCGGCAGAGCTAGACGAGCCAAGACAGACTGGACGCCGCACCACCGACACCCGGTCCAGCTGGTCGGTGGCGGGCGACGTCCACCTAGTGTCCTGAGTCGGAAGTTCGTGCACATCTCCGGCGCCCAGGCACGCACCTCGCGGCGTTGGAGAAACGGCCACGATGCTAGAGCATCGCGACCGCTTCTCCGCCTTGCGATGCACGCACCTGGACACCGGAGCTGAAGCACGAACTTCCGACTCAGGACACTAGCGTTTTGTCAGCGGTAGATCGTGTCTTGGTCCACGACAATGGTTTTGTCGGTGTCGTGGTGATACATCCAGGCCATTACTTTGGTCGCACCGCCGGGGACGTTCGCCGGCAAGTGGATTTCGAACGGCTCATTCTTGCCGCAGACCATTGGGGTGTACGCGATGTCGCCGGTCGACGACATGAACTTGAAGTACTTGCACGAACGCAGGCCAAGCTCGCGCTCGTCGTAGGCATCGATACGGCCGGTTATGCCCACGACACGGTTGTAGAAGATCATCGTGCCGCGGGCTCCTATATAGGAGTCACCCAAGACGAAACTCCTTTCGGGATAGGCCGTCTCGGCAGCTCCAGCGGGCACCACTGCCGCCGCGGAGAGCGTCGAGGCCGCGGCAACCGCGACCATCGTCTTGGTGAAGCCTGACAGGAACGGGCGCATAAATTGACCTCGTCGTCTCTCGTCAACCGATAGGTAGGGCAAGGCACAATGGTGCGGGCCCACACGCACTAGGACAAAGCGCTTTGCAGCAAGTTGCAGACCGCAACGGCTTATCGGCTGTCAGGTTTAGTGGTGGGAGTGCGACAGCAGCTCGGTTCAGTGTCGACGGCTCGGCCGGGCAGTCATGTCGGTCGATACCGCGCGGGTTGCCCGATGGCTAAGGCCTTGCCTTGGCGTTCCGCTTGGCGAGTCGAGTGCTGATGCTGCCCCATATCCCGATGCGGAGGGGTGGTCTAGGCATCCTGGGCCTCCGAGGTCGCTGGCTGGCGACCGCTGAACGTCCCGGCTGTCGGTGAGCCCGCAATCGAGAGGGTTGGCGCTACGAGGTGATGTAACGCACAGCTACGAAAGACGACGGACGAGAGGCGCGGATGTCGTGCGGTCTGAGACGTTGCCGGATGCCCAGCGTGGACGGATGGCTGGAGTGCCGGAGAGTTCGATCGGGGACCGGTGACGGCAAAGTGTCGCGTAAATGTAGCGCTGAGGGAACGAAGAAGCCCAGGGCACCGGGGTGACCTGGGCTGATGTGCGCCGCCAGGGACTCGAACCCCGAACCCGCTGATTGGAGCCTCAGGCAACGATATGATGCCCATTGCTACCCGAACGTGCCTCTGAGCTGGGCGGAGATCCGTCGATCCTGTTAGCTGATGCGCCCCGAGTGATCCTCGCTGCTCGTTGATTCCCATGGGATAACCCATGGGGGCACGTCGCCCTCCGCTTGAGGCGCAGTATCCAGCCCCGAGTTCGGCCCGAGCGCCAGCACGGCAGGCTCGCTGCCCGCCGAACGTTGAGGCGAGGGGCGTAATGAGCCACAGACATCTGTGAGGAGGGTCTCCGCACATGTGCGCGGGACGAAGCCCGGTTCGTTGCCGATTTGTCTCCATGGAGATGCCCGTCACACCTGGTCATCGGGGCTGACGTCTGGTATCACTCAGAGTGATCGGGCGGAGGGGATTCGTCTGGCACTCAGCATTGGGGGGAACCAATGTGGCTTACGATCTATCTTCTTAGGAATGGTGCAGTCGCTGACCAGAGTGTTCTGCGCTCGAAGGCGACGGTGACTAATCTAAGCTTCAGGGTCGACGACCCAAAGATTAGGAACGCCTTCTTCCTTCAAGGCGAATCGGTCGTTCCTAAGTGGCTGAAAGACCTTGAAAGTCTGGTAGTTGCTAACTCTTCGAGCGCCGAGTATGAGCGAGCAAGCCTGGGCGCGGTGGTCCTGGTCGAAAGTGGAGATCGCGTCGTTGCCGTGACATTCGGCACAGGATTTCTTGCTATCGAACCAAGTTGGATCGAGCGTGGGTTTGGTCTTCGGGTAGTTGCCAACGGGGTATCTGCGAGGAGGCTCCGAGGCGTTCAGACGAGAGTGATTGCTAGCAATTCTCGGGATCAATACACGCTGCTCCCGGTTGATGGTGAGTTGGCCGATCTACGTATCGAGGTCGACGAGGACTGGTTGAGGCAGATGTCCGGGAAGGCGACGGATCAAGACTTTGCGAGCACGATAGCTGGTGCAGATTCGTTGAGAATAGCCGTCCCCAAGTTCGATCTCTCAAGGCTTTCGTCGAAGATCGACAAAGTTCTAGAGATCTATAGTCTGGATGACTACAAGGAGCACTTTTCTTTCCTGGACCAGATAGTTCCACTCGATAAGAGCAATCCCGTCGTGGAAGTTCTCGATAATGCCGTTGGCGAGTTGCTGCGCGATGGATCGACCGATGTCTCCTTCGCGCCCCCGGATCCATTTGATATGGAAGCGTTGGATCACTATGAGCTTGTACTTGGCCATAAGGATCGCTACTCGATTCCAGACGTAGACCATACCTCGGTTATCGAGGCAATTGATGCGCTCAGCCCCGAAAAGAGCCCGCTTGAAGACGTGATGGTCTACGCTGTGGACGCAGATGGTTCGGCGATTCAGCGGGGGAGCAGGCTCAAAGCTTACGCGAGGGCTGAGGTGAGTCACGAGGGAAACAATTACCTCCTGTCATCTGGCTTGTGGTTTGAAGTTGAAAAGAACTTCGTAAAGAAGATCAATGCCGATCTGTCTGATGTCGAGGACATCACTAACGACTTGAATCTGCCGCCGTGGGTCAGCGAGTTCCTCAAGGAAGACGAGAAGGACAAGACTAAAGAAGGGTCCTACAACATAATCACCGCCGAAGATCGAAAGTATGCGCTTCTCGATAAGAACCTGGTCGTATTCAGTCAGTATGAGCGCTTGGAGATATGCGATTTGCTGACTCCGGACGCAGAGTTGCTCTGCGTGAAGGCGGCTACTGATTCATCGAGCCTCTCGCATCTGGTTGCGCAGGTAGAGAATAGTGCGCGCGCCTGGGAAGACGAGTTGTATCAGGCGAAGCTCGCGGAGGCATGGGGAAAGATCTGTCCAGGTCAGGCGGCCCCGGCGCGATCGAACGCCAAGTTCGTGCTCGCGATCGCCACAGATAGGCCCGGATCGCTCAGCGAAAGCCTCTTCTTCTTTGCAAAGGTGCAAGTTGCTCACTGTGTAAAGGCTGTGAGGCGGGCCGGGTTCAAGGTGGCGTTAGCGCGCATCGAGGTCGAGTCCGGGCCCGCTACCAAGGTGGAGAAGGAGTCCTCAGAGACGAAGTAGGTCAGCGCTTACGGTGCTGACACGGACGTGGCGGCGCGGTTGAGGCGACGGAGCGATTGGATGGTGCGGCCAGGGTGGCGGGACAGGGGAGGGAAGCGTCGACCGCCACCCTGGCCGGTTCGGGGGTTAGTCGCGGGGGTCGTAGATCGGCCAACCTTTGCTGTCGCGCTTGGGTTGGGTGGGCGGCTCTAGGGACGCCTTGGAAGGGAATTGGCCGTCGTCTAGCCAGCGGATTTCGGTTGCGCCGGAGTGGCCGTGGGCTTCTAGGACGTCGTAGATGCTTGCCCAGACGGAGGTGGCGCGTGGGTGGCCGGGCCAGTGGAGGGCGACGGCGTGCGGAGGGGAAAGTAATGGGATAACCCATGGGGATCGAACAAGCGAAAGCCCCGGTCACGCTTGTGACCAGGGCTTTTGTGCGCCGCCAGGGACTCGAACCCCGAACCCGCTGATTTGCAGCCCGGGCTCCTCACCGCTTGTCAACAATTGCCGAGATGCGTCGTGACGTGCACGTTTGGTTGAGTTGGATGCGCAACGTCTGTCATGCGTGTTGGGCGCTGATCGTTGATAGAGGTGCGTTAAGTGGTGCGCTGTGTTGGGCATAGAACGAAGACTCCCTGCCCGTAGTCGACGATGCAAGGCGCTTGTGGATAGCCGCAGGCCGCCTCAGTCCAGCAGCACGCTAAGTGATCACGCGTCCGTCCTACCTGCGATGGAGCAGTCGACGGCATGGGCCGCGTCCCTGCACTGGCAGTCAGGTCTTTGCGTCATCGTGACCCCGTTCGCCGAACCCGGTAGTCGAGCTGCTGTCGCCGGTCTGGAAGGACGACAGCTTCCGCCGCCGTCTCGGCATACACCGGCTCAGCAAGGCACTAGTCTGCCCAGCCGGATCATGACGATCTCTTCCTCGTCGAGGAGCTCGATCAGGCCTTGCAGCGAGTAGAGGCTACCGAACGGGTCGTGCGCTGGAGCTACGATGACACCCCGCAACATGTGGGCCGGTCACGATCGTGTCACCCGCCGCGACGGCGTTCTTCAGTGTCTGCTCGACGTCCGGTACGGGCAACCGAGGAAGGCCGGCTTGACCAGCTGGTCGAACATCATCACGACCGAGTTACGCGATCAGTATTTCGGCGTCTCCGATCCGGCCGCGCTAGTCGACCACCCGGGCGAAGAGTTCCGCGGCGCCGAACGCGGACGCCACTGCTTTCGTCAACCCGATGGTGTCCTTCTGAGGATCCAGCGCGATCCTCGGGTCCGTCGACGGTGCCACACGCGGGTTCGGCCGACCGGGGACATTACTCAGGTACCGAGCCATCTGCTCAACTATCGGCTGGCTAAAACGCCCGCTCGTACATCGCTGCCAGCTCGGGGGTCCATGCCGCGGACAGGTCACAGTTTCTGACCACGCCGCCCGAGGCGGTGATCAGGTAGCGCTCGCCGGGATTGAACACCACTCCGGCGTTGTTGATGGTTTCGCTGCCGGTCGCGCTGATGACCTCAACGAGATCGGCATTGCCGCCCTTGTACCAACGACCTACTTGCAGGGTCACCTTGTTCGCACCCACCTCGATTGCTGTGGCATCGAGGGCCAGCTCGCCTTGGGCAAGGATGTTGACGTCGCGGACCATGCAAGACGCTGCAGCATCGGCTGGCGCGACGGTGAGTGCCAGGGTGCTTTTCGAGACAAACACTGGTTCTTTGTTGCTCAGTACTGCGAATCCGCCGAAGCCGGCTATCGCTAGCAGGGCCACGGCGGCCGCCGCTGCGATGATCCATCGCCTGCCTGTCGTTCGCTTCGCTACATCGGTACTCACAGTTGCCTCCACCAGGTTGTCGATCCACGAGTTAGCCCCTGATGGCGTATGCGCAGGATCCGCGGCCCGTAGCCGCGCTCGCAGGTCATCGCGCTGTTCGTCATTCATCGGGGCCTCCGTTTACCCTGGTTCTGTCCGGCTGGGCTGTCGTTCTTTCCAAGGGAACTGGCCAGTTGCCGTCTCGCCTTGTGAAGGCGGATACTCACCGCGTTCGCTGTGAGGCCCGTTACCTCGGCGATCTCACGTGGCGCGAGGCCCTCCCAGGCCCAGAGCGTGACGACCTCACGGTCCAGCTCTTTCAGCCGCCGCAGCGCGGCAAGCAAGTCCTCGTGGTCAGCCGATGGCTCAGCCAACGGCGGCGGCTCAGACCGGGCAATCCGTTCGACCAGCCGCAGCTGGCGCTGTGTGGATCGGCGGGCATTGGCCAGGCACCCGCGCGCCACCCCGTACGACCAGGGGAGTGGGGTGTCGTGGGGCACGTCATCGAGTCGTCGCCAAAGCACCAGGAAGACGTCGGCCATGACGTCATCGACGTCAGCAGACGGGGCCCGGCGTACGACGTAGCGACGTAGCGGCTCGCCCACAATGTGGGCCAGCTCTGCGAAACGCGTCTCCGCTGTGGCTTCGGACATGGTCTTCACACTGTGCACCTGTCCGGCACCCAATCGACTCTTTCCGATAGCTCGATGGCTACCTGAAGTTGTTCGTGAATTATCGGTATCACTCGGAGTCGGTCAGGCCTGACGGAGCCTGGGACGGCGCCGTCGTCGTGTGGACGTCGGCAGTCGCCCACTGCTGGGCAGGAAGATCCCGACGACGTCCGAGCGGCGTCGGATCTCACGGTTGAGGTGCTCGTTGAAGATGTTGGGCCAGGCTTCTTTGGGGAGCCCGGCGTGAACGCGAGCACGTCGGCGCGTGTGGCTTCGAGGTGATCGGTCACGGTGCGAGTCTTCGGCCAGGGCGTCGACGACGCGGTCGGACTGGGCATGTACGGCTTCGGCGTCGGGTTGGTGGTAGATCGAGTGCAGGCGCTGTACTTCCGCACGCAGCAGCGGTAGCTCGCACCTAAGCATCGGATCGTTGGCCATACCGATGAGCACACGCCGCTCGATACCGTAGAAGAACAGCAAGACGTAGCCGACGTACGCGCTTGGATCGTTGCGCCCGCTGCCGAGCCATTGGAGGTAGGTCGCTCGAGCCTCCGGAGTGATTTCGTACTATGGCCAGTAGCACATCGTGGAGCCCTCGTAGTCGGGTGACGATGAATGCGCGACCTCTGCCTCAGGCTTCCGCAGTTGAGCTCCGATGACGTCACGCTGGTCCTGAGCACGTGTGGTAGGTACTAACCATCACGAGCCGTGACGTACAAGTTGATAGTCCGCCTGGGTGGTCGCTATGACCTCGCCGGACTCATCGGTCAGCAAGGCGTCTAGTGCGAAGTCCGCCTTTGCATTCGCTGTGGCCTCCTCGCGCACTGAGGCGATCGTCGCTGTGTCTAGCCAGGTCGCCGCTCGAACAGTGCCGGTAGCTGGGCGGCGGTATCGGATCCGAACCGTCTTCACTATCGGATAAAAGCGCTCGGCGTCGAAGGTGGCGATGCTCAACACGCCGCCGATGATCTCGGCCGCGCTGAAGATCACTCCGGCGTACATTGTTCCGAGGTGGTTGGTGTTGCCCTCCAAGCCGACCTCGCCGACCACGCGGCCGGGCAGGACTTCGATGATCCGTATACCCATGCGGTGCGCCACCGGCACCATGTGTTCGATGCCGGCGTTCACCATCTCGAGGTAAGCCGCCTGCCCATTTGCGTCAGTCATAGTTCGAGCGCCCCTCGGCCGTATGTGACGAACAGGTCGCCGGCCATCACTAGGCTGGACATCGATGTGTGCGGCGTTCCGCGCCGCCGTCTGTTTGTGATGGTCATCGGGTCGGGTTCCTTTCGGCATGACAGGTTTCGCAGAGCCGGCCTCCCGTCGCTCGGACGACGTAGTGCATGTCGCCGACCTCGACCCAGGCCTCGCAGCCGCCTTCACATCGGTGACGCTTTCGACACCTCACGTATCGGTCGGGGCGGCGTGGAGGGGACGCGGCAGGCCGGAAAAGAGGCGATGTATGTGGCCCGGCGAGAGGACCGGACCATGACCGGTACATCTGTTACCCATCGTTAGGCTTTCCGTCCCGGTGAAGAACTCGTGCGGCTGAGCTAGCTTCCAGTCGGTCTAAAGCGTGGCGCTGGCCGACATCCGGGCCAGATCGACCTGGACCGGAGACCTCGGCGCGTGCCGGTCCCGGAGGCGCGGTCGTGGTAGCCAATTAGCATGCCGTCCTGCTCTTCCCGACGGCAGATTCGGCGTTTGTCCGCTGGCTCTGCAAGTGCGGGGATTTCGAAAGATGACCAAGATCCGACACCAAAATCGCTTTCGTACCCCGGCCGCTCAGCGCAACACGGAGTGGACAACATCAGCCGTTATCTTCAGGGAGTCGCCTGAAGGAAGACTGAAGCCAACCTGAATCATCAGCCGCCTTCCCCACACGGGTGTCATTGTCTGCGAAACGACATGGCGGCCATTGCCTCCGCACGGGCCGCGGAATCACCCGAGCACTGCTGTGCCCAGGCGATCCCGCTAGTCTGTCGAGCTGTCCCATTCAGCTACGACGTCGAAGTCCGGTTCGCGTGGCCCGGGCCCTGTCATGTAGGCGGTGTGCATGACGACATGGGCGAGTTCGTGGGCCAGCATCGCGACGGCTTCGCCATCGTTGAGGCCTGCCGCAATCACGATTCGGTTGTCGCCGAAGCCGACCACGCTCGCTAGATTCGGCGACGCCATTGGCTCGCGGGAAACGTGGAATCGCATGCCTGCGGCGATCGATGAGAGCCTGCTCCACAGGCCGTTCAGGACTTTATCAGCGCGACTCGAGACCGCATTGAGCGAGGGATGTCCTGCTCGCCGAAAGTCTGCGAGATGTCCCAATTTTGATCGATATGAGCCTCTGAGCCGCCGGTCTTCGGGCCGTGAGAGGGAAGCAGGATGGCTTCCGTCCGAACTCATCCACCCCCACGGCCCCTGGCAAGGCCTACACGACGTCGAAACCGCCACTATGGGCTGGGTTCACTAGTTCAACACCGCCCGCCCCCACACATCAGTCCAAGACCTCACACCCATCCAAGCCGAACACACTCACTACACTCACCAAACCCGTCTCGCCGAGGCCGGCTAACACCCAACCAAGCCTCCGGACACGCGGGGGCGACTCACCCAGACCTAAGCCTCCATCAAGTGCCGTCGAGTCCATGGGGGTGAGGTGTATTTGGCGGGCGGCGTTCAGGGAAATGTCAGCGGTAGAGCGGCGCGCACGCTGATGCTGACTTCGCCGTACACGAACCCGAGGTGTTCGTTGAGACGGCGCATGTTGCTATTGCCCTGCTGGGTCCACGTGTGGATCTCGGTGATCCCGTGCTCGGCCGCCCACGCCATACTCATCCGCTTTAGTGTTGATGCCACCGCTTTGCCTCGCCACTCCGGCCGTACGGCGGTGTAGGCGACCTCGGCCCGCTCGGGCTTGTCGGTGTCGAGCATTAGTCCGGCGACGCCGATCACCTCGCCACCCCTCACGGCGAGGAACATCGCGCGGGGTTCGTTGATCCACTCCTTCTTCCAGTCGTCGGCTGATACGTTCAGCAGGCTTGGTACGTCCATGTCGGGGAACGTCGGCAGCGCCACCTGCTCATAGGCCCGGGTCCAGAGCCATGGCTGCTGGGCGACCGTGACCACCTCGTATTCCGTCGGTGGGGGAGGCCAGGGCTCCGCACCGATGCGACGAAGTTGCTCGACTTGGCGCCCCGTCTCGGCGAAGCCGAACTGCTGGGCGAACGCCAACGACCCGTCGTCCTCAACGCCGGATCGGCCCTGTTCGTAGCCCCGGGCAACGGCATGCTCTGCCAGCGCCAGCAACAGCGTCGTGCCGACTCCCTGTCGTCGTGCCTCGGGCAGAACTCGAGGCGCGAGGAATGCACGCCCTGCCTCGTCGGAGGCGTTCGACAATCCGTTGCCAACGACCTTGCCGTCTAACTCCGCCAGCAGGAGCAAACGATGGGGACGATCCAGTTGCCGAAGCTCTGCCACGCTCGGGCACCGCTCGTTGGGCAGCACTGAAATCTGCACGTGACGCCAGGCCTCATGATCAGCATCCGTGGCCGCCATACGAATCGACACTCTGCTCACTACTCGCCTACCTCGACTGGGTCATTGGCGGATCAGGCGACTCAGTCGACGCTGTCAATCTCGGCGGTCGTTGGGTACTGCAGCCATGTGTAGTTAATGGGCTGGGGCACGTTCCACTCGGCAGCCAGGGCCTCGTCGACGGGCTTGAAACCAACTCGAAGGTAGGTACGGATCGCCCGCTCGTTGTCAGGATGCACTCGCAGGAAGACATCCGCATAGCCGGCATCGAGCGCAGGCACTAGCAGCGCACGCACAAACGCAGTCCCGACCCCCTTGCCCCGGAACTCCGGGGCGACGATGATCCGCGCCAGTTCAACTTCGTCTTCCTCGTCGTCGAGCCACAGTTCGCCATAGGCAACCGGTGTTGATCCCTCGAAGAACAAGTACGACTTGATGTCGTCGGCTATCTTCCGCCAGTTCGTCAACAGCTCGGCCGGGAACGGGAGTTCCTCCCGCCCGGACAACAGTCCAACTTCCTGCGCCGAGCTCGCCCAACCAGCCACCAGAGCCGTGAACTCACTCTCAAACGACCGCAGCTCCATCAGAACTCCCCATCGCAACAACCACCTACCACCATTACGCTCAGAGCGACCACCTCAGTTCACGAATGCGATCGCTGTGGCCGATTCATCCCTGTACCTCTACCGGCTGAGTGGCGTCGACCGTCCAGCATGCTTGGCATGGAAGTCTCCAGCTCGACCATTGAGCCCTCACGAGAGTAGGGCTACTTGTTACACCCACGTGCCGAATCCGCAGAACTGATCTGGTTCACCATTCATCGTACGGTCCGCGCTGAACCGCGACTGACGTTCTGCTGGAGCGTCGGGAAATGGTGGCTGCTTGCCGCGGCTTACAGATCATCACGAAGGTGCCTGCCAACTCGTTGGGGGTCGCTAGCGCACCTGACCGACTGACGGTCACAACGAAGCGAGTTGATTGATGCTCAACATACTTGCATGAACTTACCCTCGCGCCTTGCGCCCTTGCGGTGAGCGGACACCCTGCTCCGGACGCTTCCTGAGCACTACCGCGCCTCAGTCGCCTACCGTACCGAGGATGCATCGACTCGACCAGTCGACAGGTAGCAAGATTGCGGCTGAGGAGCGTGGCGATCCGGTCGCGGTTGCGCGAATTCACGAGAGCGCAGGCGGCGGGTCCTCGGGTACGGGGGCGCGCTACACATTGCGGAGGCTGCTGCCGACCGCATGCGTCCTGCGATCTCGAATGAGTCCCTGGAGTGGATCGCGTCCGCAACCGCTTGGTCTACGTCAGCTCGCCAATCAGGATGCTTCGCTTGTTGCGTCGTGGTGGTGGGCGCGCAACCTTCGCACCAAGCGTGAACAAACACTGAAGGGCTCAAGCTGTGCCTCGCCGCTGGACGCGTAGGTTTCGCAATATTTCTGCACGCTGCGAAGCGTCGCGCCGGCGCGCCTCAGCCGGCGTCAAGGCCGGTAGGCCATGCCATTCGACCCGCATGAACCTACGCATTGCCAACGCACTAATAGGAAGGCCGACCGCGAGAAACCCAACAAAACCACCAGCAAGTGCCAGCGCTTGTTCTTGGCGGGTCACGATCCGACCGCCAGCAACCCGAAGTCATAAGTAGACCTAGCCGCCATGCATGGACAAACCACTAAATCACTAGGGTGAGCGCGGTATCGAGTGTGCGATCGGCGACCTGGAGCTGTTCCTTCGCTAAGCAATACCCGACGCCGGCCTGCCTGAACACGCACACGGTGACTCCTCAGAAGCGGCGATCGACGGGCGTACCCCTCCCTAGGACATGGATAGCTACGGCCATCGATCACAGCTCGCCGGTCGGGGCTCAGCACCATCAGGCATTCGGTCCCCGCCAAGGCGCCGCTTGTGCGACCCATGTCCTGCTTTGCGGTGTGCTGCATACTCATGTGCTGCCTCCAGCACGCCCACTCGAATGCACCTCGGTGCGCGCTCTTCCAGCGTGCGCCAAGTCTCTGAAATGGTCCTGGGTCCCGGCTGAGACGAAATGTCAACAAGGCGGAGAACACGAGTCCGGCGCCCGGACCAGTTCCGGGCGCCGTAAGGAGCAACTCTGCCCGAGAATCTCTCAGGCACCTTCACCGTCCGGGCGAGGCACCTCTGGAGAACTCATGCTCGGGGAGCACACCGACCGATCAAAGGCGACCAGAAGAACCTCCGTGGCGATCAGCCTCAGCATCGGGATCGGCCCGTCGAGCTCACACACCGTGGACCCGATGGGAGCCGTCCGTACCTTCGTGACCGGCCTGACGGCCGACGGACTGCTCGCCCGTACGGCGGCGGTGAAGTCCCAGCTTTTCGGTTCACTCGGCGCCGCACGGGCGAGCAGTCATGGGCATGGCAGTAACAAGGCGGTGTGGCTCGGACTGGAGGGGGAGGAGGATCCCGAAACGGTCGCCATCACCACTACCGTCGACGATCGGGTCGCGGCGATCCGCTCGACCGGCCGGCTTCGGCTCGTGAGGACCAGATTCCGTTCTGGTAAGCGGTAGCCCGAGGAGTGGTTGAGACGGCTGCCTGTTCGCACGTCCGGGGTGCACAGCCACCGCCGGCCCAGAGCGTTGCCGGGGGGCTAGCTGCCAATACAAGCCTTTCAGATTCGCGTCAGCACCACACCAGCGTATGCAGCCAAACTCCCGTCAGGGGTTGCGCGAACGTCACCGCGACCGGGAGCGAGCTACTAGTCGGTCAACGAGGGCTGTTACAGATGGGCGGCCTGGGGATGCAGGGTTCCTGGCCGACTTACCAAGCCAGCCACCAACGGCCTGTGGAGGACCCGAACTTGAACCTCTCATCCGCCCGACGTCGGTTCATGGCCGCCGGATTGGCTCTGGGGTTGGTACCCATCGCCCACGTCAACAGCGACCGGACAGAGTCCGTTGCGGCCTCGGTAGCGGCTATGCCCGCACAGGCGGTTGAGGTGACTCCGGCCGGGATGAGTTGCGACAAAGCCACACCGCGGACCCTCGGCGCGTGTATCACCCGGCTGCTAAACGAGCCGACAAGTCCTTATGCGAAGAGCTTCAAGCGAACAGCCGCGCAACGTCAGGCGAGCACAGCGAGGCTGGCTACCGCCGCGAGTCCGGCCCAAGTCGGGTCCTGGTCTACGATCAGCAACTTGAGCTCGCCGGACGGGAGCAAGGTCAACGCTGTGCACATCTCGGTGCTGTCGACCGGCAAGGTGCTGATCACCGCCGGCTCTGGCTACAACCGGGAAAACTTCGCTGCCCGGCTGTTCCGGGCGTGGGTCTTCGACCCGAACACCAAGGCACTTACGCCGGTGCCGAATCTGCCGGACGACTTGTTCTGCTCTGGGCACATGCACGACCAGAATGGCGTGCCGATCTTCTTCGGCGGCACCGGCCGCTACGGCTCACCCGCCTCGTTTCCGGGGAGCCCGGAGTACTACACCGGCACTAGGAAAGTGTACGCGTTCGACGTCTACTCCAACAGCTTCAAACCGCGCGCGGACATGGCGGTTGCTCGCTGGTACCCGAACGCTGTCGCGAACGCGGCTGGCCGGCCGGTTGTGGTCGGCGGCTTGGACGCGAACTCAGTCGCGACCGACGTCAACGAGAGTTACTCGACACAGACCAACACCACCACTGTCCTGCCGGGCCGCCGGGCGTTCCCGATGTACGCAGGGCTGCACTTGCTTGCCTCAGGCTACTACTTCTACTCCGGTCAGAATACTTTCGGCAGGATTGGCCACAGCCCAGGCATCTGGAACTGGACCAACAACGCATTCAAGCCGGTGCCAGGTCTGGCCGCGCCGGACTGCCGCGATCAGTCGGCTTCGGTGATGATGTACCCGGCCCAGGCTCAGAAGGTCATGCTGATCGGCGGAGGCTGCACCACCAGCACCACCGGCACGACGGCTATCGCGACCCTGACCGGCGCTGCGCCGACGTACAAGCCCGGGCCGTGGCTGGGCTGGCCGACGATGTACTCGTGCGCGATCAACCTGCCAGACCGTTCGGTTTTCGTTGCCGGAGGCTCCAATCACAACACCAACCCGCAGCTTCGCGCGTCGGTGCTGAAATACGGGGCCACCACGTGGACCCCGGTCGCGAGCCCGAAGATCGCCCGTGAGTATCACTCCTCGTGTGCGCTCAATGTGGACGGCTCCGTGGACACCTTCGGGTCCAACGTGGGAACGAACGTCGAGACTCGCGTTGAGCGCTACAGGCCGTGGTATATGCACACCACCCGACCGGCGATTACCGGAGGCATCGGGTCGATCATCTACCTGGGCGGGACGAGCCTGGTCAGCTACTCCGGTCCCTACAAGATCACCGATGCCACCTTGACCAGGCTGACCAGCTCCACGCATAGCTCGGACCCGAACGCACGCCAAGTGCGGGCCACCGTCGTTCAGCAGTCGACCACAGGCAAGATCGGGCTCCGGTACGAGTCCCGATGGGGCGTGATGCCGCTCGGCAAGTACATGCTAAGCCTGATCGACTCTCGGGGCGTGCCGTCGGTCTCCAGGATTGTTCAGGTAGTCAAACCGCCCTCTGGCAGCTCTGCCCCGGCGTACGCGGCTCAGCCGGTCGGCTGCGCGCACTGCTGTGGGGGAGAGTGCTGACAATGAACACAACTGAGACCAAGCCCTGCCACTAGTAGCGCGCCGTCACTCGTGTCCTCCGTCGACTGATGTGCGACATCCATCCGTCAAAGGATCTGCGACAGTGGCTGGTTCGGCCAGTCTGGGGTCGACGTCTCCTGGGGCGTCGGGGACTCGGGAGGCCCGCGATTGGCGCTGGTTGTCTTATCGGTGTTCGAGCAACGTCTGGACGCGGTTCGTGCGGTGCTGGAGGGCGCGGATTCGTCGAAGTGGGAGCTCGGGCAGGAGTGCATCATTCGACGCTGCATCGCTGGATCGCGCGATATCTGACCGAGTTGCTGGCCGGCCTGGCGGATCGATCTCATCGGCCGCACTGTCGCCCGCTCAGGTAGCCGAGGCGGTGGAGGTCGCGGTCGCGGTCGCGGAGATGTGTAGAGAGCATCCGCGGTTGGGTTCGTGGCGGATCCGGTGGGAGATGGGTTCGCAATCCTGGCCATGGTCGAGTGACGAACTGGTGGCGCCGTCGGAACGCACGATCGACCGGATCTTGCAGCGGGGCAGAGGCCTGTTGCGTTCCCATCCTCGCAAACGCCCTTGGGAGTCCTATGTGCGGTTCGAGGTGCCGGAGGAGATCATCACCGACAACGGCCAACAGTTCACCGACCGGTTCGCACGCTTCGGCGCCCGCAACGGCGAGGTGCTGTTCGACAATATCTGCCACCGCAACGGCATAACCCACTGGCCGACCGCCCCGGTGGCACTGAATCAGGACGGAAAGGGTGGAGCGATTCCACGGCAACCTTCCGGTCCGACTTCCTCGCCGTCACCGACCCGTTCACCTCGATCGAACTGGCGCAAGCGGCGGTCGACGCCTACGTCGACTAACACCACCCGGCCGCACCAAGTCCTTGATATCGAGATCCCCGTGACTCCGGCCAAACTCACAAGCCGAGCGGGACCTGGTCGGGCTGTGGCCGCCGCCGCAACTGACACCAGCCGCCGACTCGGGTCGCACTCACTAACCGATAAGGCCGATCATCCTGAGAGTGGTCCCGAGATGCTGCCGGTGCGGGAATCGTGGACAGGTGGGCCGATCGAGTTCGACCGGGTCGTGCCGCCCAGCGGGGAATCTGCAAGGTGGCAGGCAAGCAGTCTGGCTCGGCCCGCATAGGGCCGGGCAGACGCTGCGATTCTGGGCCGATCTCGACGTGATTCACCTGCTCGTTGCCGGTGCCCGGATCAAGACCGTCCGCTCGCACCTGACCGTCAACGATCTGGACCGGTTGGTCGCCGACGGCTCCACGAACGCCGGGCCGTCGCCGCTGCCGCAAATCGAGGTCAGTGAAGCGATCCAGGTCGAGCGGATCGTAGCCCGCGCAGGCACCGTACCCGTGGGCGGGCATGTCCTGGTCGCTGCGGAAACCCTGGGCGGTCGCCGTGTCGGAATCCGGTTCGAGCCCGCCGCACTGATGTTCTACGACCTCGACACCCGCGAACTAATCCGCGTGCGGCCCAACGCGCTCACCATGTACCAAGCCCGCCGACTGCGCGGCAGCCGGCCCGCGGGACCACCCCACGGCCCTCGCTCGAAGCGGTCCGGGTGCAACGCCGCGCCAGCAACTCCGGCGCGATCATGGTCGCGGCCAGAAAATCGCCCTCGGCCGCGCCCACGAACACCAAACCGTCACCGTGTCCGTGTCCGTGTCCGTGTCCGTGTCCGAAACCACTGACCCATCTCAGCGAGACCAGCGTCCACTTGATGTGACAATCCCTGAGTCGACCTGCGAGAGGAAATCGCGGATGGATTGCTCGTGGTCAGCCAACGTCGCCCCTCCATGTACTTCGCTGCCTGGCTCCAATGCTGGCGCGAGTATGTAGATCGCGGCCACAAACCGAACATCCGTAGCACATCGGCCCACCTGCCCCCATCGCTCGGCGCACATAGCATCAAAGCCAGCGGCCACGGAGCGCTTCGTCAATTTCCTAGCCCACATGTCGCGCATCAGTTGGCAAATCACAGAATTCCGACAGTTGCTCGAACTCGTCGGGAATTCTGCGGTGCCAACTGACGCACGCACGCCTTTGGCTTGTCAGGCGGCCGGATGTTGAACTGTCGTTTCAGCCTTACTTCAGTGAGATTTCACCATCCACTGTTCGGATCACCCGTGACGCAACGGTTGTTGTGGGCGTCTGAAATCTGACGCCAATCTCGTGGGCGGCCGTGGTGGTCAGGGCCGCCCACTCCTGTGTTCGATACATCGGAGGGTGGCTATGCCCATTCGCAATTCTTCTGTTCCAGTCGATGGACTGGCGCTGAAATATCCAAGCTTGCTGATGCCGGAAGATCTTGAGGCTGCGGCTGGTCCGATCCTGATAGAGCTTTCGACGGATACCATTGGCGATGTCGAGCGTTGTCATTCGTTCGTGCGGGAATCCTTGGAGTCCGGACGCGCGATGTACGGGTCGACGACCGGGTTTGGCGCGTTGGTCGGCCATAGCGGCAGGCCGGACCCGGCGGATCAGACCCATGGACTAGTGGATTTCCTCGCGGCCGGTCAGGGGCCGTCGCTGGCGCCCCAGGTCGTACGCGCGATGTTGCTGGCGCGTGCCTGGACCTTGGCACGCGGCCAATCGGGCGTGTCTGGGGGCGCGCTGCAGGTATTGCTTGAGGTGCTCGCCAGTCCACTGGCGCTGGCGCCTGTAGTACCTGAGTACGGTTCTGTGGGAGCTAGTGGCGATCTGGTGCCGATGAGCCATGCCTTGAGCGCGCTGATGGGCCGGGGCGACATGCTGATTGATGGCGTACGGGTTCCGGCTGCCGACGCTCTGCGGACCGCCGGACTCGATCAGCTGGTGTTGGAGGGGCGCGATGGGTTGGCCCTTGTCAATGGGACGCCGCTGACGGCAGCTGCGGCTGGACTGGCATGCGCTCAGGCGGCACGGTCGGTCGTGGCTGCGATCACTCTCACAGGCCTCATGACTGAGGTACTCGGGGCTGGGCCTGAATACGCTTCCGACAGCCTTGCGGTGGCCTCCGGACACGCGGGGTGCGTGGCGGTGAGCGGCCTGCTAAGGGACGTGTTGGACGGTTGCGTGCCGTCAGGCAAGCGGCAGCTGCAGGAGCCGTACTCGGTACGTTGTGTGCCCCAGTTGGTGGGTGCTGCATGGACAAGTGTGCGACATGCAACGACGGTCACCATCGCCGATCTGAACGGCGTGAGTGACAATCCGGTGTTCTTCCCGGAGGAGGGAGAGATCGTCCATGGCGGAAACTTCTTCGGTCAGCCGGTTGCTTTCGCGGCCGACCTTCTGGCCAGCGCTCTAACGCAATTGGCAAATCTTGCCGAGCGACAGTTGGACCTCCTGATGGACCCGCACCGCAACACTGGATTGAACCCTTCGCTGTCGGCTGACCCGGGCCGCCAGCATGGGTTGACCGGAGTGCAGCTCTCGACAACGTCCATCGTGGTGGCAATGCGCCGGGCGGCTGTACCGGCAGCTTTCCAGAGTTTGTCAACGAATCAGCTGAATCAGGATGTGGTGCCATTCGGCACGCAGGCGGCACTGACTGCCCTGGCACAGGCCGAGCGTTTGCGCTGGGTGCACGGAGCCCTAGCCGTGGCGCTGCGGCAGGCGGTCCATCTTGGCGGCAGAACGCCCGCATCTGAGCAAGGGGCTGCGCTGCTGGAACGGCTCTGCGAAACCGTCGCCCCGATTCCATACGACCGACCGCTTGACGGCGACGTCCGGCGCGCGGCCGACCTGCTAGACGAGGTCGCAGTCGCGCATGTGCCGAGTCTGCGCGAATCCTCCAACACATCTCGATCGTGAGCTGACGACGACCTGATGAACACGACAGCCGAATCGCTAGAGAGCACGCAGTTGATGGCTACTAGCGCACGCTCTGAATTGTCCGTCCTTGACTCGCTCGAGCGGGCCGTATCCATCGCCGGAACCCGGACGGCGGTCATCGGTCCTGACGGACACCAACGCACATGGCAGGAAGTGCGGCAACGCGTCGCAGCTCTGGCGGCAGGACTAGGCGGGCTGGGGCTGCAAAGCGGTGACCGCGTGGCAATTGCGCTCGCGAATTCTCCAGAATATGTGGAGTGCTTTTACGCCTGCGCGATGGCCGGCCTGGTGATAGCGCCACTCAATACGCGGCTTTCACCTCTGGAGCAGGATCGCTATCTGGATCTGATCAGTCCAGCTGCTCTCATCATTGGTCCCGGTGGTATGCCCGGCCACACGGCGAGACAGGACTGCACCACAATTGTTGTCGCCGATGAGGGGCGCCCAATGCCTGACGGCGAGATCGTCCTCTTTGGAGACCTGCTCGCTGCGGATCCGATCAGCAGGCCAGGCGTGCACCGGGAAGACGACCCGGTCGCGTTGTTTGCCACCGGCGGAACCACCGGGGCGCCGCGCGCGGTGATTCACACTCACCGAAGCCTAATGGCGAACGCTTACCATATTCAGATGTCGCTGCGGTATAACGCAGATGACCGATATTTGCACGCCGCACCGATGTTTCACATCGCGGATTGCGCATCGCTGTTCGCGATCACCCTCGCAGGTGGCAGTCATGCTTTCCTGCCCACGTTCTCCCCCCAGGCATTCGCGCAGGCCATGGAGGCAACCCGGTCAACGGCGACCCTCCTGGTTCCCACCATGGTGGGCATGTTGCTGGACGATCCGTTTGTCAATGCCGCTGACTTGTCGAGTTGGCGCCTGCTCTTCTATGGCGGGGCACCTATGCCAGCCGCCACGCTCGCGCGCGCAATGCAGCAGCTACCGTGCGGCTTTGCCCAGGGCTACGGAATGACTGAGCTCTCACTGGCGACAGTTCTTTCCGAAGAGGATCACGCTCGTGGCGCCGGGGGCGACACTGGCGTCCCGCTGCAGTCCGCCGGCCGACCCGCGCCCGGAGTAAGCCTTCGCATTGCACAGGAGGATGAACACGGAGTAGGAGAGATCCAGGTCGCCGGTCTCAATATTCTGGCCGGCTACTGGCACGATGCCAGCGCCACACAGGAAATCTTCACGCCCGACGGCTGGGTTCGCACCGGGGATCTAGGCCGCCTCGATGACGGATACCTGCACATCCTCGACCGCAGCAAGGATGTGGTCATCGTCGGTGGCGAGAATGTCTACAGTACGGAGGTCGAGCACACGCTCAGCCTGCACGACAAGGTCAGCGAGGTTGCTGTTATCGGCGTCGCGGACCCCGTCTGGGGTGAACGCGTGCACGCCATCATCGTGCCGACTATTGAAGGTGACGACGACCGGGTTCTCTCCGATATCGATGCGCACGCTCGCCGCCACCTCACTGACTACAAGGTTCCCCGCAGCTATGAGGTGGCCACCAGCCTGCCAAAGACAGGGCCTGGCAAGATCAACAAGCGCGAACTCCGGACCAGGGAACGACCCGCGGCAATGATGCCAGGCTCGAGGTCGGAAGTTCCGGGCCAGTTCCTTGCACCCGTCGGTCCGGCCGCGCAGTCGGCCATCATGCCCGCCGGAGAGTACGCGACTCTTCTTGATCTTGTCCGCGCCCACACCAACGCCGTCCTGGGGCGAGACGACCCGAGCCTGATCCCGGCCGACGTCACTTTCCGGGACGTCGGTCTGGGTTCTCTCGCAAGCATCGAGCTTTGTGATCGGCTCACGCGCTCCACTGGAGTTGAGCTTTGGGCGGCTGCGCTGTTCAACCACCCAACACCAGCGCGCCTCGCACGCCATCTGTGGACGACACTATCCCCCTCGGATGGTTCCGCTGACACGGGTGCTCCATCGGCTTTAGTTGCGGATGATCCGATCGCAATCGTCGGGATTGGTTGCCGCTTTCCTGGAGGCGTGGGCTCGGCTCAGGAGTTGTGGGATCTGGTTCAGTCTGGCACAGACGCAACGTCAGAATTCCCTGCAGACCGTGGTTGGAATGTGGAAAGTCTGTACGACCCCGATCCCGATGCTGCGGGTAAGAGCTACGTCCGACGGGGCGGGTTCCTAGCTGACGCCGCAGGATTCGACGCGGCATTCTTCGGGGTTTCTCCTCGTGAGGCGTTGGCGATGGATCCGCAGCAGCGGCTATTGCTGGAGACCTCGTGGGAGGCGTTAGAAAATGCTCGTATCAATCCGTCTTCGCTCGCTGGCACCAATTCGGGAGTGTTCGTCGGAACCTGGAGCGCGGACTACGGCCCACGTCTTGGCGCCGGTCATCACGATGACATCGTGATGACCGGGACAGCCGCCAGCGTCGCGTCTGGCCGAATCTCTTATGCCCTTGACCTCCAAGGTCCTGCGATGACTGTTGACACGGCGTGCTCGTCTTCCTTGGTCGCAGTGCACCTGGCTTCCCAAGCCTTACGCAATGGCGAATGTGACCTGGCTCTGGCGGGCGGGGCCACGGTGATGGCCACGCCTGGCGCGTTTGTAGCGTTTTCGCGGCAGCGGGGTTTGGCTGCTGATGGGCGGTGTAAGGCGTTTGCTGCTGGGGCGGATGGGACGGGTTGGGCGGAGGGTGCGGGGGTTCTTGTGCTGGAGCGTCTTTCTGAGGCTCGGCGTAAGGGGCGTCGGGTGCTGGCTGTGATTCGGGGGAGTGCGGTTAATCAGGATGGTGCCAGTAATGGGTTGACGGCTCCCAATGGCGTGGCCCAGGAATCGGTCATCCGCCGGGCCCTGATTAGTGCCGGCCTTAACGGCGCTGATGTTGATGTGGTGGAGGCGCATGGGACTGGTACGGCGTTGGGTGATCCGATTGAG
>NZ_JBHLTC010000003.1:0-33349 GCF_042434725.1 Kribbella deserti
AGCGCCTAACACACAACAACGAAGGACCAACCGTCGTACACCACTCCAAAGGACTTGACCCCCGGCCTTTCGTGGCCGCCAGTTGGTACGACTCCCGACCGCCGCCCGCCCACCAGCCACGCGACGCCAGCGCGAGGCGTGCCGGACCACCCGACGCCAGCGTGCGGGACAACCTGGTGCGGAGCGCACGGGACAACTTGGTGCCGCGCGCACGGGACGACCCGACGCACAGCGTGCGGGATCTCGCGAACCCGGTCAGACCTCACCCGTCCCCCTGATAGCCCGCTGCCTTTGGTTGGTTCGGGCCGGGTCAAGGGCGCGCAGCGTCACCGAAGGTGATTCATAACCCTTGACGCGGCCCGGACCGACCTGACAATTCGAAAGACCTCAGGGGGACGGGTGACCACCGATCTACCGCCTTGGATGACTCACCCCGGACCTAGGGCAGCCGGGCGCGGAGGTGAGGGCTACTTCGTCAAGTACGAGTAGTAGAAGTAGAAGAGCGGGTTCAAGGTCTCCAGAACGTTCTTCACGTCCTTCCCCGCTACCACGCTCATCCGGCCCTGCCAGACCGGGATCGCCGGCACATCGTTGGCGACCAGCGTCTGCAGATCGCGGAACGTGCTGTCGCGGTCGACCTGGTTCTGCGAGCCGACCTCGAGTTCGATCAACCGATTCGCCAGCTGCGACTTGTACCCGTTCTGGTAGAACCCGCCGTCCTTCACGAACGGCGCCAGGAAGTTGTCGCCATCCGGGAAGTCCGGCACCCAGCCGAAGTGGAACAGGTCGTACGTCCCGGCCCGAGCCCGCTGCTGGAACTGCGGCCACGGCGCACTTTGCAAGGTGATCTTGAACAACCCCGACGCCTCAAGCTGTCGCTTGACCTCAGCCGCCTCAGCCCCAGCCGAACCACCGAAGTGCGACGGTGTGAAGCCGAGCGTGAGCGTCACCGGCGTCGGGATACCACCCTCGCGAAGAATCTCCGCGGCCTTGGCCTTCGAAGGTTCCTTGTACTCGTTCTTGAAGGCCTCGGTGTGTCCGCCAAAGCCGGTCGGCATCAGCGAGTAAAGCGGCGAGACCTGGTCGTCGTACACCTTCTTCGTGATCAGCGGCCGGTCGATCAGCTGGGCGACGGCCCGCCGGACCGGGGTCTTCCGCACGATGGCCGCCTTGAAGTGGAAGGCGAACGCGCGGATCTCGGCGGCGTCGCCCTCGACCACCTGCAGGCTGTCGACCGTACGCAGGGCCTTGAGGTCCTGCGGGCCGATACCTCGGAAACCGACGTCGGCGGCGCCACCGGTCAGGGCCTGCTTCACCTCGGCGGAGGTCTTGTGCCACTTGACCTCGACGCGGTTGTTCTCCGGCGGGCGCACACCGTGGTAGTCCGCGAACTTCTCCAGCACCGCGCTGTCACCCGGCTTGTACGACGTGAGGCGGTACGGGCCGCTGCCGGCCACCTTCGTATCGGGCAGCAGCTTGTCCTTCGGGAACAGCTCTTCGTCGACGATCGCGGCGGCCGTCGTGGTCAGCAGGTACGGGAATGTCGCGTCGGCGCGCTTGAGGTGGAACTCAACGGTGAAGTCGTCGACCACGTGCACCTTGCCAAGGCTGGTGAACAACGCAGACGGGCCCTGCGGGTCCTTGATCTTCAGCATCCGGTCGAACGAGAACTTCACGTCGGAGCCGCGCAGTTCGTGACCGTTGTGGAAGGTCAGCTTCGCCTTCAGCGTGCAGGTGTACGTCGTGGGGGTGTCGAACTGGCAGTCGGCCGCGTCCGGAACCGGGGTGGCTTTGCCCGGGATGATCGTGAGCAGGGTCTGGTACAGGTTGGCGTGCACCGTGCGCGAGCCGGTGTCGTAGGCGCCGGCGGGGTCCAGCGCCGTGACGCTCTCGGCGGTCGCGACGCGAATCGTCACGTCCTTGGTGGCGCTGCCTGGGGTGCCACCCTGGGCACAAGCGCTCAGGCTCGCCGCCAGAACACCCGCCGCCGTGATCGCCACGGTCCGGCGCTTGTCCAGAATCACCATTCCACCCTCTCGAAGCCCACGAGCCAACCCCGGAACGCTACCGCCCCGGGCCCCTACGCTCCAAAGCCAGTTTTCGCAGATCGGCCGGCGTGACACCGGCGAGGGTGTCGAGCACCGCGCGGCGCGGCTCGGGCGGGATCGGTACCCACTGCGGTACGGCGACCACAAAGGCGCCCGCGGCGAGTCCGGACGCGGAGCCGTTCAGGGTGTCCTCGATGACCACGCAATCGGCCGGATCGACGTCGAGTTCGCGCGCCGCGGTGAGGTACGGCTCGGGATGCGGCTTGCCGTTGACGACCTCATCCCCCGCCACGACCACGTCGAACAACCCGGGTGGGAAGTGCGACAGGACGGCGTCGATCATCGTCCGGTACGACGCCGAGACCAGCGCGCACGGAGTTCCTTCGGCGTTCAGGGCCTCCAGCAGTTCGCGCGCACCCGGACGGAACTCGACCGACTCCTTCAGCCCGCGCAACACCTCGCTGTAGATCCGCTCAGCCAGCGCGTCGGCCTCGATCACCCCCGGCGGCACCGCGGCGAGCCAGACCTGCATCGCGGCCGGCAGGGAGCTGCCGATCAGCTGAAGGCTGTCCTCGTCGGTCCAGTGACCGCCCAGTTCGGTCAGCACCTCGATCTGCACCCGGCCCCAAACCGGCTCGGAGTCGACCAATGTGCCGTCCATGTCCCAGAGCACCGCGGCGATGCTCATGAGGCGTTGAAGTACTTCGCCTCGGGGTGGTGCACCACCAGCGCGTCGGTGGACTGCTCCGGATGCAACTGCAGTTCCTCGGACAACTCGACCCCGATCCGTTCCGGCTTCAACAGGTCCACCAGTTTGGCTCGGTCCTCCAAATTCGGGCAGGCCGGGTAGCCGAAGGAGTACCGCGAACCCCGGTACGCCTGGTCGCGCAGCATCCGGTCCAGGTCGCCGTCGTCGGCGCCGAAGCCGAGCTCGTCGCGGACCCGGGCGTGCCAGTACTCCGCGAGCGCCTCGGTCAGCTGGACCGACAACCCGTGCAGCTCCAGGTACTCGCGGTAGGCGTTCTTCGCGAACAGTTCGCCGGTCACCTCGGCCACCTTCGGCCCCATCGTGACCAGGTGGAACGCGACCACGTCCAGTTCACCGGAGTCCTTCGGCCGGAAGAAGTCCGACAGGCACAGGAACCGGTCGCGCCGCTGCCGCGGGAACTCGAACCGGTGCAGCTCGGTCGACCGGTCGGCCGGATCCAGCACCACCAGCTCGTTGGCCTCGGAGTAACAAGGCCAGTAGCCGTACACCACGGCGGCTTCGAGAATGCCTTCGGTCTTGACCCGGTCCATCCACATCCGCAGCCGCGGACGGCCCTCGGTCTCCACCAGTTCGTCGTACGACGGGCCGGTGTCGCCGCGGGTGCCCCGCAGGCCCCACTGGCCGAGGAACGTCGCGCGCTCGTCGAGATAGCCCGAGTACTCCCCCAGCGGAATGCCCTTGACGATCCGGTCGCCCCAGAACGGCGGCGTCGGTACCGGGTTGTCCACGGCCACGTCGGACCGGGCCGGGATCTCGTCCAGCGGGCGGTCCAGCACCTTGGTGGTCGAGCGGACCCGGCGCTCGCGCGGTTTCGGCAGGCTCGCGCCCGGTACGCCGCGCTTGACCGCCATCGCCGCGTCCATCAGGCGCAGGCCCTCGAAGGCGTCGCGGGCGTAACGCACCTCGCCTTCGAAGAGATTGCCGAGGTCCTGTTCGACGTACGCCCGGGTGAGAGCGGCGCCGCCGAGCAGCACGGGCCACTTCTGGGCGAGGCCGCGCTGGTTCATCTCCTCGAGGTTCTCCTTCATCACCACGGTGGACTTGACCAGCAGGCCGGACATGCCGATCACGTCGGCCTTGTTCTCCTCGGCGGCCTCGAGAATCGCGTTCACCGGCTGCTTGATGCCGAGGTTGACCACGCTGTAGCCGTTGTTGGTGAGAATGATGTCGACCAGGTTCTTGCCGATGTCGTGCACATCGCCCTTGACCGTGGCGAGCACGATCGTGCCCTTGCCCTCGTCACCCTCGACCTTTTCCATGTGCGGTTCGAGATAGGCCACGCAGGTCTTCATCACCTCGGCCGACTGCAGCACGAACGGCAGCTGCATCTGGCCCGAGCCGAACAGCTCGCCGACCACCTTCATGCCTTCGAGCAGATCCTCGTTGATGATGTCCAGGGCCTTCTTGCCCGCGGCCATCGACTCGTCCAGGTCGGCCTCGACGCCGTTGCGCTCGCCGTCGATGATTCGTTGCCGCAGGCGCTCATCGACGGGCATGTCGAGCAGTTCCTGCAGCTTGCTCGCCTTCACGTCGGCGGACTTCACGCCGTCGAACAGCTCCAGCAGATGCTGCAGCGGGTCGTAGCCCTCGCGTCGGCGGTCGTAGATCAGGTCGAGCGCCGCTTCGCGCTGGTCGTCGGCGATCTTCGACATCGGCATGATCCGGCTGGCGTGCACGATGGCCGAGTCCAGTCCGGCCTGGACGCACTCGTGCAGGAACACCGAGTTCAGCACGTGCCGCGCGGCCGGGTTGAGGCCGAACGAGATGTTCGACAGGCCGAGCACCGTCTGCACGTCGGGCCGGCGCTGCTTCAGCAGGCGGATGGCCTCGATCGTCTCGATACCGTCGCGGCGCGACTCCTCCTGACCGGTGGCCAGGGTGAAGGTCAAGGTGTCGATCAGTACGTCGTGACCGGCGATGCCGTAGTCGCGCTCGAGCGTGTCCAGCAGTCGCTCGGCGATGGCCACCTTCGTCTCGGCCGTACGGGCCTGGCCGTTCTCGTCGATGGTCAGCGCCACCACGGCAGCGCCGTACTCCTTGGCCAGCGAAGCGATCTTCGCGAACCGGGAATCCGGTGCTTCGCCGTCCTCGAAGTTGACCGAGTTCAGCGCGCAACGCCCACCGAGCATGGCCAGACCGGCCTCGAGCACCTGCGGCTCGGTCGAGTCCAGCACGATCGGCAGCGTGGACGCGGTCGCCAGGCGGCTCGCGATCTGCTTCATGTCCGCCACGCCGTCGCGGCCGACGTAGTCGACGCAGAGATCGAGCAGGTGCGCGCCGTCGCGGATCTGGGCCCGCGCGATCTCGACGCAGCCCTCCCAGTCCTCGGCCAGCATGGCCTCCTTGAAGGCCTTCGATCCGTTGGCGTTGGTCCGCTCACCGATCGACAGGTACGACGTGTCCTGGCGGAACGGAACCGTCTGGTACAGCGACGCCACGCCGGCCTCGGGCTTCGGCTCGCGCACCTTCGGGGCACGCCCGCCGACCCGCTCGACGACCTGGCGCAGGTGCTCCGGCGTCGTACCGCAGCAGCCGCCGACCAGGGACAGTCCGTACGACTCGACGAAGGTCTCGTGCGCGTCGGCCAGCTCTTCGGGGGTCAGCGGGTAGTACGCGCCGTCGGCGGTCAGCTGCGGCAGGCCCGCGTTCGGCATACAGGCCAGCGGAATGCTGGAGTGCCGGGAGAGGTAGCGCAAGTGCTCGCTCATCTCCTTCGGGCCGGTGGCGCAGTTCAGCCCGATGAGGTCGATGCCAAGCGGCTCCAGCGCGGTCAGGGCGGCGCCGATCTCGCTGCCGAGCAGCATCGTGCCGGTGGTCTCGACCGTCACCGACACAATGATCGGAATGGTCGAACCGGCGGCCGCCAGCGCGCGCTTCGCGCCGATCACGCTGGCCTTGGTCTGCAGCAGGTCCTGGGTGGTCTCGATGATGATCGCGTCGGCGCCACCGTCGACCAGACCGCGCACGTTCTCCGCGTAGGCGTCGCGCAGGATCTCGAAGGTGGTGTGACCGAGCGTCGGCAGTTTCGTGCCCGGGCCGACGCTGCCGAGCACGAAGCGCGGCCTGTCCGGCGTCGAGGCGGCGTCGGCGGCCTCGCGGGCCAACCGCGCACCAGCCTCGCTCAGCTCGTAGATCCGGTCGGAGATGCCGTACTCCCCGAGGTTGGCGAAGTTCGCGCCGAAGGTGTTGGTCTCGACGGCGTCCACGCCGACATCGAAGTACGCCTTGTGGATCGCGCGCACGACGTCGGGCCGGGTGATGCTGAGGATCTCGTTGCAGCCCTCGTGGCCCTGGAACTCGTCCAGGCTCAGGTCATAGGCCTGCAACATCGTGCCCATCGCCCCGTCCGCCACGACAACGCGCTCTTGGAGCACCTGGCGAAGATCGGCACGATCGGGCACAACAGCCTCCAGCTCTAGGGGAACAACACAGCGACGACTAGTGGATCACTGAAGTCTCTCAGTTCCACGTCCATATTCCGACATTCGGTCAGCCGTCTCAAACTCCGAAGTGGGGGTGGCCGCGGCTAGGCTGGTCGCCAGATGAACCGATCGCAGGCTCGATCACGAGAAGGAAGGGGTGTCCGGTGCCGGATCTGGGCGAACTGAACAACCCGTTGGTGATCGCCGCATTCGAGGGCTGGAACGACGCGGCCGAGGCCGCCACCGGCGCAGTGGACCACCTGATCGACGAGTGGGACGCCGAGCTCATCGCCGAGGTGGATCCCGAGGACTACTACGACTTCCAGGTGAATCGCCCGAGCGTCGGTTTCGACGAGACCGGCGAGCGCGAGCTGACCTGGCCGACCACCCGGGTGTACGTCGCGCGTCCCGACGGCGCCGGGCGCGACGTCCTCCTGATCCGTGGCATCGAGCCGAACATGCGCTGGCGCGGGTTCTGCAACGAGCTGCTGGCGATGGTCGACGACGCCGACGCGCAGCTCGTCGTTGTACTGGGCGCGCTGCTGGCCGACTCGCCGCACACCCGGCCGATCCCGGTCAGCGCCACCACCACCGACGCCGAGCTGGCTACCGCGTGGAGCCTGGAGCCGTCGAAGTACGAGGGGCCGACCGGTATCACCGGGGTCTTCTCGGACGCCTGCAGCTCACTCGGCATTCCGTCGGTGTCGGTGTGGGCCGCGATCCCGCACTACATCGCCGGCAGTCCGTGCCCGAAGGCGACGCTGGCGCTGCTCGGCAAGATCGAGGCCTTGACCGATCTGGCCATTCCCGAGGGTGATCTGCCGGAGATGGCCCGCGCCTGGCAACGCGGCGCCGACGAGCTCAGTGAGGAAGACCCCGAGGTCGCGGAGTATGTCCAGTCGCTGGAAGAGCAACGCGACACCACGGACCTGCCCGAGGCCAGCGGCGACGCGATCGCCGCCGAGTTCGAGCGCTATCTCCGCCGCCGCAATACCGACCGCCCCGACAACTGATCACCTTCTGCATTCATCGGTCCGAATCAGCCCTCTCGCAGGACATCGGTGGCAGTTTTGCGCCTCGGTGAGGCGACTGGTCATGATTCGGGCCTTGGAGGTTGTCCAGTGGGCTCGCCGTAGATCAGGTCTGGCCGGAGCCGGGGTTTTTTTCGGCATGCTTGGCCGGAGGTGGTTCCGGGGTCGGCTGCCGAGTATTTGCGCGGCTACCCGGCTGCAACCGGGTAGCCGCGCAACAGCTCGGCAGCGGGCGCACTACAACCCGGTAGCCGGCATCCCCGTTCGCGCCGTGGCAGGGCCCGCTCGACGTAGTCAGCGCACGGAAGGGGGTGGATTCGGACCGATTAATGCAAAAGCAGCGGGTTAGAGCCGTACGCCGAGCAAGGCGTCCACCGCGACGGCCACGTCGGCGGCCGCGGTCGGGTCGTCGCCGTTCGACTCGGCCCACGCGTCCACCGCAGCCAGGGCGGTGGCGGTGTCGAGGTCGTTGGCCAGCGCTGCCCGGATGGCGTCCACGACCGGCGCGGCCGGGGCCGCCGTACCGCGGGTGATCGCGCCACGCCACACGTCGAGCCGCTCCTGCGCGGCCATCAGATCGCCGTCGGTCCAGAACCAGTCCGTGCGGTAGTGATGCGCGAGCAGAACCAGCCGGATCGCCATCGGGTCCACCCCGCCCTGGCGCGTCTTCGAGACCAGCACAAGATTGCCCTTGGACTTCGACATCTTCTCGCCGTCGAGGCCGACCATCGCCTGGTGCACGTACGCCCGGGCGAACGGGTGCTGCCCGGTTGCCACCTGCGCCTCGGACGCGGACATCTCGTGGTGCGGGAAGACCAGGTCGGAGCCACCACCCTGGATGTCAACGGTCATGCCCAGGTACTTCAGGGCGATCGCCGAGCACTCCACGTGCCAGCCCGGACGGCCACGGCCGAACGGCGAGTCCCAGGCGGGTTCACCCGGACGCTCGAGCTGCCAGACCAGGCAGTCCAGCGGGTCGCGCTTGCCCGGGCGGTCGGGGTCTCCCCCGCGCTCACCGAACAACGCGCGCATGGTCTCGGCGTCGAAGCCGGACACACCACCGAACGACGGATCCGCCTTCACCGCGAAGTACAGATCGCCGTCCACGTCGTACACGGCGCCGGCCTTCTGCAGGTCGACGATCATGTCGATCACCAGCGGAATGGCCTCGACGGCGCCGATGTACGCCTGTGGCGGGATGACCCGCAGCGCGGTCATGTCCGCGCGGAACAGGTCGATCTCGCGAGTCGCCAGGTCGGTCCACTCGACGCCGGTCGCCGTGGCCCGCTCCAGCAACGGGTCGTCCACGTCGGTGATGTTCTGGGTGTAGCTCACGTCGTACCCGGCGTCGCGCCACATCCGCCCAATCAGGTCGAACGTCACGTAGGTGGCGGCGTGGCCCATGTGCGTGGCGTCGTACGGCGTGATGCCGCAGACGTACATCCGCGCCGCGCGGCCGTCGGACGGACGCACCTCGACCAACCGGTTCGAGGCCGTGTCGAAGAGGCGCAGCTCCCGCGCCGTGCCGGGAACATCCGGGATTTCTGGTTCAGCCCACGCCTGCATGAGAGCGAGCCTATCCAGTGACCTGAAGCGCTTCACCGCTGGTATCTCGGAACATGAGCAGCGTCACACGACCGCGAGCCGGCGGATAAAGTGCCGGCCGGCGCTCAGCTTCGGCCGTCGGCTTGGCTCAGAACGCCGGCCACGGGATCGCGGGCCAGTCCTCGCTGGGCAGCGGGTACTTCCCCGTCCGCAGCAACACGTTGCACCGCTCGATCGTGGCGGTCAGCTCAATCCCGGTGATGAGCTGCCGCAACTCGTTGCCGAGACCACCCGCCAACTCCCCCGCGAGCCGCTGCACGTCGTCCAGCAACGGCTGCGCGATCTCCGAACCGGCCCAGCCCCACAGCACCGTACGCAGCTTGTCGTCCGCGTTGAAGGTGACCCCGTGGTCGACGCCGAAGACACCCTTGCCCTCGGCATCGAGTACGTGACCGCCCTTGCGATCGGCGTTGTTCACGACCGCGTCGAACATGGCCATCCGGCGCAGCTCGTCGGTATCGGCGTGGATCAGCGTCACCGGGTTGTGCCGACCGTCGAGGGCGTCGAGTACGCCGATCCAGCCGGGCGGTACCTGGCCTTGCGGCACGATGTCGACCAGTTCGGTCCGGTCCTCCGACGGCTCGGCCTCATCCACCCAGAGCTGGACCATGCCCGGGCCGAGTGGCCCGTCGCGCAGCAGAGTCGGCGGTACGACGGACCAGCCGAGCGCCTCGGACACGACGTACGCCGCGTACTCCCGTTGAGCCAGTGTGCCGTCGGGAAAGTCCCACAGCGGCTTCTCCCCGCGGACGGGTTTGTAGACCACCGTGGCGGTGTCGTCGCCCCGGGCAAGCGTGCCCTGGAACGTCGCGTTCGAGGCGGTGACCAACCGCCCGTGCAGGGACAACTCCCCTTCACGCAGCAGGTCGAGGCTGGTCGCGGTGAACATCGCCACCGCTCAGACGTGACGCCGGTAGCCGTTGGCCCGCGGGCAGATGTGGCCCTCGGGATCGATCGGCCGGCCACAGAACGGGCAGTTCGGACGACCAGCCGCCACCAGCGCGACTGCCCGACGCGCGAAGGCGCGCGCCTGCTGCTCGCTGATCCGGACGATGAAGACCTCGCCCTCCTCGGACGACTCCAGCGCGGCCGCAACCGCCTCGGCGTCGACGGCCTCCGGATCGATGGCCTGTACGGCGACCGCGAACACCTCGATCACCACGCGCTCGGTATCGGCCTCCCACGCCAGCGTCATGGTGCCGGCCCGGAACTCCTCCTCGATCGGTTGCTCGAGCGGATCGGTGTCGTCGATCTCGGTGACCGGCTTCGGCTCACGCTCGAACCGGCGCGCGACCTCGTCCAGCATCACGTCCAGCCGCTCCGCGAGGGCCATCACCTGTTCCTTCTCACAGGCGACCGAGGTCAGCCTGGTCCCGGTCCGGGCCTGGAGGAAGAACGTCCGGGCCCCGGGCTCCCCGACGGTACCTGCGACGAACCGGTCCGGGTCGTCGTACGAATGCACTACACGCGCCATGAACTAGACCCTATTACCGACCGCCAACGACGGCATCCGATGCCCGTCGGGCGGACTTACGTTTGGCCTGCGGCCGGGGCCGCAGGGAGGCCAGTTCGGAGCCGGTGTCGTTGAGCCGGACCAGGAACGGACGGGTCGGTGTGTAGGTGATGATCGTGGTCGAGGCGGTGTCCACCACGATGCGCTGGAACGTGTCCAGGTGCTGGCCGAGCGCGTCCGCGACGATGGCCTTGATCACGTCGCCGTGGCTCACCGCCACCCAGACCGCGTCGGCCCCGTGGCTTTCGGCCAGGCGCGCGTCGTGGTCGCGGATGGCGTCCACGGCGCGTTGCTGCATGGCCCGCATCGACTCGCCGTTCGGAAACGTCACGGCCGACGGGTGCTGCTGTACGACGGCCCAGAGCGGGTCTTTCGCAAGCGCCGCGATCTTCTGGCCGGTCCAGTCGCCGTACCCGCACTCGGTCAGTCGCCGATCGGTTGCCGGGCGCAACAGGCTGGTGTGCTCCGCGTGCTGTGCGTTCTTCTGAGCGGTGACGATCGCGGCCGCGGTCTGCTTGCACCGGTCGAGCGGCGAGGTGACGATCGCCGCCAGCGGCAGGGCGGCAAGCCGCTCCGCGACGGCGGCCACCTGGGTCACACCGGTCTCGTCCAGGTTCACGCCCGGACTGCGCCCGGCGAGAATGCCGGAGGTATTCGCACCGCTGCGGCCGTGCCGAACCAGAATCACCGTGGGCATGTGCGCACGTTATCCGGTCCGGCCAAGTCGCGGATGGCAGACTCGGGGTGTGATCGTCGACTGCGGGGTCTATGCCAAGGGCGTGCGGCAGGAACTGCCACGCGATCCCGAGACCGTCGCGCAGGCACTGGCCGACGACAAAGGCTGTTTCGGCTGGGTCGGTCTGCACGAGCCGAACCCCGAGGAACTCGCCACCGTGCAGCAGCTCTTCGACCTGCACGAACTGTCCGTCGAGGACGCCCTCAAGCCACACCAGCGCCCCAAGATCGAACGGTACGGCGACTCGCTCGTGGTCGTCCTCCGCACCCTTTGGTACGTCGACGCCGAGGACGCGGTCGAAACCGGCCAGGTCAGCATCTTCGTCGGCGACCGGTACGTCGTCACCGTGCGCCACGGCGAAGGCGGCGGCCTCGCGACGGCCAGGCAGGATCTCGAAGAGCGCGCCTCCATCCTCGGCCACGGCCCACCCGCCGTACTCTGGGCCGTCTGCGACTCGGTGGTCGACGGCTACGAGGCCGTCGCCGCTTCGGTCGAGATGGACGTCGACGAGATCGAGTCCTCGGTATTCTCCAAGGACCGCACCAGCGACGCGGAGCGGATCTACACGCTCAAGCGCGAGGTGCTCGAAATGCGCAGGGCCATCGTGCCGTTGCGCGAGCCGATGGAGTTGTTCGCCCACGGCAACGTTCGCGGTATCGACTCCGAAGCCGCGCCGTTCTTCCGCGACGTCGCCGACCACGTCATCCGCGTATCCGACCAGACCGAAACCCTCGACGCACTGCTGAGCTCCGCCCTGAACGCCCACCTGGCCCGCGTCTCGGTCCAGCAGAACGACGACATGCGCCGCATCTCCGCCTGGGTAGCCATCGCCGCCGCCCCCACCATGATCGCCGGCATCTACGGCATGAACTTCGAGAACATGCCCGAACTCCGCTGGTACTACGGCTACTTCGTCATCCTCGCAATCATGGCCACCACCTGCGCCACCATGTACACCGCCTTCCGCCGCGCCGGCTGGCTCTAACCCCCACCCTCAACGACGCGACGGCCCTTACGGCGGACGCGAGCGTCACGGCGTTACGGCGCTACGGCGTTACGTCAGCGTCGGTACGCACGGCGGCGGGGTGGCACAGCGGTCCGTACGGCGGCGGGGTGTCATGGCGGTCCGTACGGCGGTTCGTCTGTATTCGCGCGCCCCTGACCTCGGCGGGTTCCCGTGGTCGCCGACGTAGGCGGGCGAATTCGGACGAATCGTCGCCTACGTCCGCGGTGAATCACCCAAGCCGGTAGATCCGTGGTCACCCGTCCCCCTGAGGTCTTTCGAATTGTCAGGTCGGTCCGGGCCGCGTCAAGGGTTGGAATCGGCTGCGCCGACGCATGCGCGCCCTTGACCCGGCCCGAACCAACCAAGGGCAGCGGGCTATCAGGGGGACGGGTGAGGTCTGACCGGGTTCGCGAGATCCCGCACGCTGCGCGTCGGGTCGTCCCGTGCGCTCCGCACCAGGTCGTCCCACACGCTCCGCACCAGGTTGCCCCGCACGCTGGGTGTCGGGTGGTCCGGCACGCCTCGCGTCGGCGTCGCGTGGCTGGTGGGCGGGCGGCGGTCGGTAGTCGTACCAACTAGCGGCTCCGAATGGCCCGGCTGGGCAGTCCAGCCGGACCGGCTACCGACTTGTGGTACGACTACCCGGCTGCAACCGGGTAGCGGTCAAACAACTCGGCAGCGGGCCCACCACAAACCGCTAGCCGAGCGAAAACCCGGCACCCGGCCGCCCGAAGCACCCAAGCCGTCGGGTTGAGCAGCTCCCCGGCAGCGGCTGGCCCCTCCGACGGCGGGTTGAACGACACCTGGGAGTGGCTGGCCCTCCGGACGGCGGGTTACCACCCCGGAATCCCAGGTGGTAACCCACCGTCCGAGTGGCCAGCCACTCGCAGGGCCACGCCATCGCGGCGCCTTGGATCAGGGGACGGTGAGGTCTGCCCGGGTTCCGCGATTTCCGCACGCTGCGCGTCGGGTTCTCCTGCACGCTCCGCACAAAGTCGTCCCGTGCGCTCCGCACAAAGTCGTCCCACACGCTCCGCACCTGTCCCGTGTGCGCCGCACCAGGTTGTCCGGCACGCTCCGCACAAGGTTGTCTCGTGCGCTCTGCACGCTGGGTGTCGGGTGGTCCGGCACGCCTCGCGTCGGCGTCGCGTGGCTGGTGGGCGGGCGGCGGTTGGGAGTCGTACCAACTGGCGGCCATGAAAGGCCGGGCTGGTCGGTCCAGCCGGATCGGCTACCGACTTTTGGTGCGACTACCCGGCTGCAACCGGGTAGCGGTCAAACAACTCGGCAGCGGGCCCACCACAACCCGGTAGCCAAGCGAAAACCCGGTACCGGGCCCACCACAACCGGGTAGCCGGGCGAAAACCCGGCACCCGGCCGCCCGAAGTACCCAAGCCGTCGGGTTGAGCAGCTCCCCGGCAGCGACTGGCCCCTCCGACGGCGAGTTGAACGACACCTGGGAGTGGCTGGCCCTCCGGACGGCGGGGTCGAGCGGCCCCTGGGAGTGGCTGGCCCTTCGGACGGTGGGTTACCACCTCGGAATCCCAGGTGGTAACCCACCATCCGAGTGGCCAGCCACTCGCGGAGCCACGCCGTCGCGCCGGCTTGGATCAGGGGATGGGTGCTCCCGAAGCGCCCGTCCCCTGCACCCCTACGCCCGCAACGAAGGCCCTACGTCGCCGTGATCGTGCTAGTGGCCAGCAGGATGAGGATTACCAGACCAAGGCAGATCCGATAGAACGCGAAAACCTCGATGCTGTGCTTTTGGACGAACTTGAGCAGCCACGCTACCGAGGCGTATGCGACGACGAAGCTCACCGCCGTACCGACGAGAACGGGAACGAGGCCGACCTCGCCCTCCAATGCGTGCTTGAGCTCGAAGATGGCCGCTCCGACCAACGCCGGAATACCCAGCAGGAACGCCATCCTGGTAGACGCCACCCGGTCCAAGCCGCAGAACAACCCGGTCGAGATCGTCGCGCCGGAGCGAGAAACCCCCGGGATCAGCGCGAGGCACTGCAGCAGGCCCATCATCAGCGAGTCGAAGAAGGTGATCTTCTCCAGCGGCCGTTTCTTGCTGCCGAGTCGCTCGGCCGCGACCATCACGAACGACCACGCGATCAATGATCCGGCGACCCACCACATGCTGCGCAGATCGCCGGAGATGAAGTCGCGGAAGAGATAGCCGACGATGCAGATCGGCAGTGATCCGACGATGACGTACCAGCCCATGCGGTGGTCGAACTCGCCGCGGTGCTCGGGCTTGGCGAGGCCGCGGACCCAGGCGATCGCGATGCGCTTGATGTCGGTCCAGAAGAACAGGATGACCGCGGCGATGGCGCCCGCCTGGATGACCGCGGTGAAGGCGGTGATCGAGGGATCGTCGATCGGCTGGCCGAGGATCTTGGAGGTGATGGTCAGGTGACCGGTGCTGGAGACGGGCAGGAATTCGGTGAGTCCTTCGACGATGCCGAGGACGATGGCTTCCCAGATCGACATGGGGGTGTCAGTCACCGATCCCGGCGAGGTCGAGCGCATCGGAGACTGTTCGCAGCGTTGCGATGCGGGCGTCCACGCTGGAGTCGAAGGGCGTCACGGTCAGGCTGGTCACCCCGGCCTCGGCGTACGCCGCGAGCTTGTCGGCGATGCGCTCCTTCGGGCCGAGCAGGGAGACCGAGTCGATGAACTGCTGCGGTACGGCGGCCATCGCGTCGCGGTGGCGCTTGCCGAGGAAGAGGTCCTGGACCTCCTTGGCCTCGTCGGCGTAGCCCATCCGGACGGCCAGATCGTTGTAGAAGTTCTTCTCGCGGCTGCCCATGCCACCGATGTACAGCGCGGCGTAACCGCGGATCGGGTCGGCACAGGCGGCGAGGTCGGTCCCGACCACGGTGGGTACGGAGGCGACCACGTCGAAGTCCGCGAGGTCGGAGCGGCCCGCTTTGGCGCGGCCCGCTGTGATTTGCGACAACTGCTCTCCCAGGTAGGACGGTTCGTTGAAGATGCCGAGCCAGCCGTCGGCGATCTCGCCGGCAAGTTCGAGGTTCTTGGGCCCGACCGCGGCCAGGTAGACCGGTACGTGATCGCGGACCGGGTGGATCGACAGCTTGAGCGCCTTGCCCGGGCCGTCCGGGAGCGGCAGCGTGAAGTGCTTCCCGTCGTACGCGACCGTCTCGCGGCGGAGGGCCGCGTTCACGATCTCGACGTACTCACGGGTGCGCGCGAGTGGTTTGTCGAAGCGGACGCCGTGCCAGCCCTCGGACACCTGCGGGCCCGACACCCCCAGGCCGAGCCGGAACCGGCCGCCGGAGAGCGTGTCGAGGGTCGCGGCGGTCATGGCCGTCATCGCCGGCGTACGGGCCGGGATCTGGAAGACGGCGGCGCCGATGTCGATGGTGGAGGTCTGCGCCGCCAGCCAGGCGAGCACCGTGGGCACGTCCGATCCGTAGGCCTCCGCGGCCCAGACGACGGAGTAACCGAGCTGCTCGGCCTCCCGTACCAGCTTCAGATGATCGAGGTGATCGTCCCCGCCGAGCACGAAGCCGATGTTGAGTCCGAGTCGCATGACAGGCGAGCCTAACGAGTCCGATCCACACCTGAGCAATAGGCTCGGGACATGCAGCAGCGCTATCTGGGTCACAGCGGTCTGGCGGTGAGCAGACTGGGCCTCGGCACGATGTCATGGGGCCGCGATACCGACGAGCACGAGGCCCGCGAGCAACTCGCCGCCTTCGTCTCCGCCGGGGGTACTTTGGTCGACACCGCCGCGGCGTACGGCGACGGCGACAGCGAGCGCCTGCTCGGCTCGTTACTCGGTGATGTCGTGCATCGCGACGACCTGGTGATCGCGACCAAGGCCGGGTTCAGCATCCGCCGCGGCGAGCGGATCACCGACACCTCGCGCGGCGCGCTGCTGCGCGATCTGGAAGGCTCGCTGCGCCGGCTCAACGTGGAGTACGTCGACCTGTGGCAGCTGCACACCTGGTCCGACGACGTCCCGCTGGAGGAGACGCTTTCGGCGCTCGACGCGGCGGTCAACTCCGGCAAGGTCCGTTATGTCGGTGTCTCGAACTACGCTGGCTGGAAGTCGGCTCGGGCCGTCACCTGGCAACAGGCGTGGCCCGGTCGCGCCGTACCGGTCTCCAACCAGGTCGAGTACTCCCTGCTGGCCCGCGACGCCGAGTCGGACACGATCCGCGCGGCGGCCGGACTCGGCATCGGCGTGCTCGCGTGGTCGCCGCTCGGGCGGGGTGTGCTGACCGGGAAGTACCGCACCGGGATTCCGGCGGATTCGCGCGCGGCGTCCCAGCATCTGTCCAGATTCGTCGACCCCTACCTGGATGCTCGCGGTTCGGGCATCGTTGAAGCGGTGGCCCGCGCGGCCGACGGGCTGGGCTGGACACCGCTGGAGGTGGCGTTGACGTGGGTGCGGGACCGCCCGGGGGTGACCGCGCCCATCGTCGGGGCCCGGACGGCGATGCAACTGAAGTCGGTACTCGGGGTGGAGGAGCTCGCTCTGCCGCCCGCGATCGTGGCGGCGCTGGAGGATGTTTCCTAGAAATGTGAGGTGCGGATGGCCGAATACGAGATCCAGCAGTTCGAGGTTTCCCGGACCCTGCCGCGCGGTGCGGTCCGCCGCCTGCTCGCCGAGCACGCGGAGTACGGCGGCTGGGAACTCGCCCGCCTGCGCCGCTATCCCGACGGAACCCGCAAGGTGTGGCTGCGCCGCCGCATCATCAAGGTGATGCGCACCTTCTAGGCATCAGCGGTCGTCGGAGTCCTCCAGCGGACAGCTCGTGCGCTCGTGTTCGTCGATCGCCGCGACGATGCCCTTGCACGCCGCCGCGAACACGTCCAGCCGCTCGTCCCCCACGCCTTCACCGAAGAAGGCCCGTACGTTCGCCGCGTGCTTCGGCGCCGCCGTACGGATCGCGTCCCAGCCCTCGTCGGTCAGCACGATGTCGGGGAAGCGTGAACCCGCGCACGCCTCGCGCCGGACCAGCCCGCGTTGTTCCATCCGCTTGATGTGATGTGACAGCCGGCTCTTCTCCCACCGGGTCATCTCCCCCAGTTCGAACGCGCGCATCCGCCCCGCGGCCGACTCCGACAGGTTGACCAGCACCTCGTAGTCCGCGCCGGACAGGCCGAAGTCGCGCTGCAGATGCCGGTACAGGTGGGTGTCGAGGCGCTGGCGAACCTCGATGTACGCCCGCCAGGCCGTCTGCTGCTCATCGCTCAGCCAAGGTCCGTTATCGCTCACGAAAGCCACTCTAGCGCTTTGGGTTGACATATCAACCGAACGCGCTACGGTTGACACATCAACTCGAACTTTCTGAAAGAAGATCCACGATGAGCGAGCAGAAGATCATTGCCGTAGCCGGTGCGACCGGGTCCCAGGGCGGCGGCCTGGTGCGAGCGATCCTCGCCGATCCGGAACGGCGCTTCGCGGTGCGGGCGCTGACCCGTAATCCCGCCGCCGACAAGGCCCAGGCCCTCGCGGCGCTCGGCGCCGAGGTCGTACAGGCCGATCTTGATGACGAGGCGAGCGTGCGCAAGGCCTTCGACGGCGCGTACGGGGCGTATGTGGTGACGAACTACTGGCAGCAGCCGTCCAAGCCCGGCCAGACTCCGGCCGAGATGGAGCTGGAGCAGGCGGGTGTCGCGGCCCGGGCCGCCAAGGACGCGGGAATCGAGCACCTGATCTGGTCAACCCTGGAGGACACCCGCGAGCACTTCGGCGACGACGAGCGGGTGCCGACGGTTGAAGCGACGTACAAGGTTCCGCACTTCGACGCCAAGGGCGAGGCGAACGAGCTGTTCACCGACCTCGGCGTGCCTACAACGTTCTTGCAGACCACGTTCTACTTCGACGCCTTCAAGCAGGGGCTGGGCCCGGCGCGGGGTGAAGACGGCAACCTGGTTCTAGGTCTTCCGGCCGGCTCGGCGAAGATCGCGGGCATCGCCTCCGAGGACATCGGCAAGACCGCCTTCGGCATCTTCGCGCGCGGTCCGGAGTTCATCGGCGAGACCGTCAGCATCGCCGGCGAACACCTCACCGGGCAGGAATTCGCGGAGACCTTCAGCGCGGTGCTCGGCGAGCAGGTGGACTACCGCCCGCCGGGATTCGACGAGTACCGCGCACTTGGTTTCCCCGGCGCGGTCGAGTTCGGCAACATGTTCCAGTTCTACGTCGAGGACGCCGAAGGCTTCATCGGCCGCCGGGACCTCGACCTAGTCCGCAAGCTGAACCCGGAGCTGCAGGCGTTCCGCACCTGGCTCGAGGCGAACAAGTCGGACCTCCCGATCAGCTGAGGTCGTGGCGAACCCAGACGTTGGGCTCCACGTAGACCGCGTAGTCGTGGCTCACCGAGCAGTGGACCGGTACGAGCGCCTTGGGCACTTCGACGAACCCGTCGGTGTCGAAGGGCAGGCCGGTCCACTCCCGCCACTGCGCGAGTGATCCAGGCACGACCATGGAAGCCGGTGCCACCTTCACGATGGTGGCGCCGGCTCTGACGTGTACGCGCAGCCACGGATCGACCGGCATGCCGTCGTCCCGCACCTGCGCGGCGTACGTCGCCATCGGCACGTCCGGGTCGGTCTTGCCGTTCGGCCGGACCGGGGCGTACAGGGTCTTGTGGCCTTTGGCCTGGACCGCTTGCCGGAGGGCGCCGAGCATCTGGCCGGACAGGCCGCGTCCGAGGTGGGTCGGGCGGATCAGGATCTCGACCGCGCTCGACACGTTCGTCTCGCGGCCCGACTCGTAGTCGTGGTGCGCCCAGGTCAGCACGTGGTCCCAGCCACCGTCGGGCAACTCGGTCCGCCGCTCGGTCGGGAAGGCGAACGGCACGCTCCGGCCGTGCGCGATCAGCTCGTCGCCGTCGGTGGCGACCACACACTGGTCTGGGTGCCGCTCGTGCACCTCCCCCATCAGCACGTTGCCGACCGGATCCTGCCGCATGAATTCCGGCCAGGCATCCGCGAAATCGTACAGCTGGTCGGCCAGGTCAGGCCGCTCGGCCAGGGTGGTGATCTCGATCGACATGATCCGCAGTCTCGCATTCGGGGCTTGGCGACGCCTGCGGTTTTCGTGGCGACGCCTGCGTCTTTCGGCTGGCCAGAAGCACGCTACCGGCCACTAGCGACGTGAGCAGGCCTGAGCCGACAAGCACGGATTCGGCACCGAATACGGCTATTAAGGGCCCGCCCACCAGTAGGCCCGCCGCACTCCCTGCGTTGACTACAACGCTTTGCCCCGACAGGAGGGCCCGCCGCTCGGGTCCAACGGATGAGCGGGTTATGACGGCCGAGATGGCCGCAATCCCCAGTACGACGCTGACGCCGCCCAGGCAGGCAAACGCCGCTATAGCTGGTGGTTCCGCCCACAGCCCCATGCCCACCCAGCAGAGCCCTTGGAAGACCCAGGCGCCCCCGGCCAGTTGAGCGGGTGGCAACCGCCTCACGACATGTACGGCGAATACCGACGCCGCGACGGCCCCAACGCCGTACCCGGTCATGCCGTAGGCGAGATAAATGCCGGGCCGATCGCGTTGAGCGCCTAGTACCGACAAGCCGAGGGTGAAGGCGAACCAGGTGACACAACCGGTCCCCCGCGCTATCCAGCCCAGGAGGACGTCCCGGCGGCCGACGAGCGCTGCACGGATCGACGGCGCCTCCTGGATCTCTAGCGAGCGGGGATTGCCTCGAACAGCTGCAGCTAGAAGGCCAGCGCTAACGACCGCCAAGGCTTCCAGCCACAACAACTCCTCGGTGAAACCCGCTGTGACGGCCAGCGCGCCTAGGGAAGGTCCAACCAGCATGCCGATTCGCCGAAGGCCGTCTTGCCAGGTAAGTAGCTCTACCGCCTTATCCGGGCCCCAGCGATCTCCTGTGTCCGCCAGGAGCGCCGAACGCCCAGGCGTGGATAAGGCCTCGCAGGTTCCCAGTAGCAGTCCACTGGCGATCAACACCCACGCCTCGAGAACCCCCGCCATGGCCGCGGCGGGAACCATGGCAAGGGCCAGCGACGCCACCGCCGAGATCACCGCGAGCCGCGCGCCGGAATCAACCCACTGACGAGCCTTCCGCGCCCACCACGGCGACAGCACCACCGGAACACCCGCCGCCGCCCCGGCCAGACCGGTCGCCGCCACCGAACCGGTTTCCGTCAGCACCACCAACGGGAACGCCACCTGGCTGACCCGGAACGCGAAGTCCGCGACACCACCGCCGACCAGCAGGGCCAGCGCCTCCCGTTGAGCCTTCACGCTCTCATCCTGCTGGCTCGGCCGCATGGCTGGTAGCCGTCCCGCGCTTGCCGCCGCTCATAGGCTGTACCTATGGCCTCATTGCCCTCGATCGAGGACCTCCGGCTCGTACTGGCCATCAGCACGGGCGGTTCCGTCGGCACGGCTGCCCGCGAACTGCGGATCGCCCAGCCCTCCGCGAGTCAGCGGCTGGCCCGGCTCGAACGCGCCTGCGGGACCCGCCTGTTCGACCGCGACACCCGGGGCGCGCGCCCAACCGCCGCGGGCATCGAGCTGGCCCGGCAGGCGGCGCACATCCTGGGCCACCTCGACAACGTGTACGACGCCGCCCGCGCCGCGTCGGCGGATCCCCGCCTGGTGGTCGGCACTTTCGCGAGCCTGGGCGCCGTACTGTTCCCGATCCTCGACGACGAACTCGCGCCACTGGCCGTCGAGCAGCGCGTGGACCATGGCCGGCAACTGGTCCAGTTCGTTGCCGAAGGCACCATGGATGCGGCGTTCATCGCGATCGTCGACCAGTTGACGCTGCCGCGGGCGGTGCAGGCCCAACCGGTGGGCCACGAGGACCTGATGACGTTCCTCCCGGCCGGGGTCGATGCGCCGCGCGGCCGGAAGGAGCCACTGAAGGGGCTCGACGTGCCGTTCGCGACGTACGACGCGGGTGTGGACGACATCCGGGCCCGGCTGATCGCGCTCGGTGCGAAGGCCCGCCGCGGCGTGACGTTGGCCACCACGGTCGCGATGGCGCGGCGCCGGAGCCAGCCGGCCGTCGTACCGCCGAGCGCCCTGGCCGGGCAGCTGCAGCCGGGCGAGCGGCTCGTACCGGCGCCGCTTCGGTATCGGATCACGCTCAGCCTGGTAACGCCCAGTACGCCGGATCCACGCATTCTGCGGGTGTTGCCGACGCTTCGCCGTGAGTTGGGACTGCGTCGGCCGTGAATGTTTCGGGAAATGCGAATCGCCCAGCTCGGAAATGCGAGCCGGGCGATTCCAGTTATTGGATCAGCCGCAGATCGAGGTCCGCATAATCGCGGCCGCACTGCTCCAATCGGCGCAACCCGTGCCCGAATGACCGAACCAGTCGTGGCCGAATTCGTGCGCCGCGAGCAGCGCAACATCACCGACGCGCGCCGCGGCCAGCGTGATGCGCCTGCCCGCGCCGTAGTTGCAGCCAATGACCGTGCCGCTGCCGCAGTCGGTGATGTAGTCGGGCACGCAACTGACGGGCGTGCCGCCGCCTTCGGTCAGGTTGTTCCAGGCGGTCGCGCCCTGGCGGATCTGGCTCGCCCACTGGTTGCACGAGGCGGTGATGTAGTACGAACGCGCGTTGGGCGTCGGGAAACCCTGGATCTTGGCGGGCATTTTCGCCGCCTTCGCCGTGCTCAACCGAGTGACGCCACGCTGGCTGGCGGCCTCCGCAACGCTGGCCTGGACGGTCTTCACCTGGACACCGCCTGCGCCGGCGACGGCGGTCTCACCGGTTTCCGAAGCGGCGGCGCCGGCCGGGAGCCCGTTGCCGAGCAAGACGGCCGCGGCCAGCATCGTGAATGCCGCAGTCATTCTTTTGCCGAATTCATTCATGGTGGCTGTTTCCTCCGAGTCCTCACACAAGGAATACCTATTGCCGGCCACCATGAAGCGGCCAGCAACGGATTACCTGGTGATAAACCGTGGCGGAGCTGACAACCTTGTCATGGCGGTGACGGCTCAAATATTCGCCAGCCTCGTCACAGCCTGTCAAGGCTTCGTTACAGCTGTGACGCGGCTGGGATATTCCACCACCGTGAACGCCAGAATTTGTAGGCGAACTGTGAAGAACGCCGCCGGTTGTCAGGCCTGGTCGAAGAAGCGGTCAAGCACGCGGGAGCCGAACTCCAGGGCCGAGGTCGGGACCCGCTCGTCGATGCCGTGGAACATGCCCATGAAGTCGAGATCCGGCGGCAGCTGCAACGGCGCGAACCCGAAGCAGCGAATGCCGAGCCGGCTCCAGGCCTTGGCATCCGTACCGCCGGACATCAGCAGCGGCGCCGTACGGCTCTGCGGGTCCTCGGCCGCGAGGCAGGCCTTCATCGCCTCGACCAGGTCACCGCTGAACTCGGTCTCCAGCGCAATGTCCTCGACCGCGACCTCGCGCGTGACCTTGTCGCCGATCAGCTCGTCGATCGTGGCGAAGAACTCGTCCTCGTAGCCCGGCAGGAACCGGCCGTCGACGTACGCCTCGGCGTCACCGGGAATCACGTTCACCTTGTAACCGGCGTTGAGCATGGTCGGGTTGGTGGTGTTGCGGATCGTCGCCCCGAACATGCGCGAGAAGCTGCCGAGCTTGGACAAGGTCTCGGTCATGTCCTCCGGATCCAGCTCGACGCCGAGCACGTCCTCCAGCTCCGCGAGGAACTGCCGCACGGTCGGCGTGACCCGCAACGGCCACTGGTGATTGCCGAGCCGGGTGACGGCGTTGACCAGGTTCGTCACCGCGTTGTCGTCGTTGATCATCGAGCCGTGGCCGGCCGTACCGCGGGCCTTCAACCGCATCCACGACATGCCCTTCTCGGCCGTCTCGATCAGGTACAGCCGCAGATCGTCCTTGACCGTGATCGAGAACCCGCCGACCTCCCCGATGCCCTCGGTGCAGTCCGCGATCGTGTCGGGATGGTTGTTGACGAGCCAGCCGGCACCGTACACGCCGCCGGCCTCCTCATCCGCGGTGAACACCAGCCGAACCGGCCGCCGCGGCTTCACCCCGGCGCGCTGGCGAGCCCGGACCACCGATAGCACCATCGCGTCGAAGTCCTTCATGTCGACCGCACCCCGGCCCCACACACACCCGTCGAAGATCTCCCCCGCGAACGGATCGACCTTCCAGTCCTTCGGATCAGCCGGTACGACGTCCAGGTGGCCGTGCACCAGCAACGGCGGCGCCGACTGGTCCTCCCCCTCCCAGTGCGCCACCAACGTGGCCCGCCCGGGCTCCGACTCGTAGATGGTGGACTCGATACCGACCTCATCCAGCTTGGCCGCCACATACTCCGCGGCGAGCCGCTCGCCCACGCTCTTGCCGTTGCCGTAGTTGGTGGTGTCGATCCTGATCAGCTCACTGCACAGGTCCACCACGTCGGCCTCGGGGGTGTACGAAGGCCGGTCGCCGGGGGTCGAAGAAGTCATGACCCCATCCTGCCTGGGCCCGATGTGAATTTCACCCGTGGGGTTTGCTATGGTTCTCCGGTCGGGCCAAGCAAGACACTTTGCAAGGCCAGACCACTCGTCCGGGTGGCGGAATGGCAGACGCGCTAGCTTGAGGTGCTAGTGTCCTTTACGGGACGTGGGGGTTCAAGTCCCCCCTCGGACACAGAGTCTTTAGAGCAAAGCCGCAGGTCACACGACCTGCGGCTGTTGTATATTCCGGCCGTAGACGCCTCGTGATACCGAGCTGATACCAGCCGCTCAGACATCGCCAGCCCCATCCAGATTGGGGCGACCGAACCGCCTGTCGTACTCGACACGCATCGCGTCGTGCATCGAGTCGTACAGGTTAGTGCCCAGCCGCTCGATCGCCTCATTGGACAGGCCGTCAAACAGCTCATCCCAGGTGGCGGCGTGGTCGAACGTCCGACCGTCGAGCAGCACCTCCCAGGCTTCAAGGCCGCGGCGACGGTATGGCGCGCTGGCCTCCAACTGCGCAGCGAATAGTGCGTCGGCCTGTGCTCGCTCCTCCGCAGTGAAACCTCCAGCCTGATCGACAACCTCGAGCCCGGCCAGATCACCGTTCATCATCGCGTTTACCAGGGCGTCGACGATCTCGGACCGCGGTCCGCCGGTCATGACGCACCGCCGATCATCGCGGCGAACGTCGCTGCGGCCTCGCGCTGCATGCCGGGCATGACGTGCGCGTAGATCTCTAGTGTGATCATCACGGTGGCGTGTCCGAGTCGTTCGGAGACCACCTTGACCGGCACGCCGGCCTGCAAGAGGAGTGTCGCGTGAGTGTGCCTCAGGTCGTGCAGTCGAATTGTCGGCATCGCGTCGTCACCGAGCGCTTTGCGGCATCGTGCGAGCTGCTCGGTGAAGGTCCGCGAGAAGCGTTCCGGGTGAAGGTACGCACCGTCCAGATCCGCGAAGATCAACGCATCGTCGCGGACGAGTTGCAGCGAGAGTCCAGCTCGATCAAGACGCAGTCGCCTGAACAGCTCCATCGTCTCCGTGTCGATGTCAATCACTCGCGGCTTCGTGCTTTTCGTTGTGCCTTCAACAATCCGTTCGCCCTCACCCTTGGTCTTCACGACTCCGACCGATCGGCGAACACTCACCGTCGCCTTGTCCAGATCGAGGTCACGCCAACGCAGGGCCAGCAGTTCACCGCGGCGCATGCCGGTGTAGGCAAGCACATGCCAGGCCGAAGCATGCACTGCTACCGCGTGGCACGACGACCACCCCAGGAAGGCGTGCAGCTGCGGACCGGTCCACGGGTGGATATCCGGCGCCTTGGCAGCCCGCGCGGCCGGCGGCTTGGCTTTGTCGGCAGGGTTGACGGTGATGAGCCCCTGCTCGACGGCGTCCCGAAGGGCTGCTTTCAGGATGGTGTGAACGTACCGAATGGTGCGAGCTGACAGCGGCTCACCGCTGCGGTGATCCTGCCGGCCGGTCCTTTCGAGCTCTCGGTACAGCGTGCTGATCCGAGCACCGGTCAGCCCAGCCAGCGGGCTGGCGCCCAGCCGGGGCTTGAGATGCAGCCGCACATTCTTGCGGTACGACGAGACAGTCGACGGGGCAAGCTGCAGCCCTTCGATCCACTGGTCAAGCCACGCCCCGACGGTCATTTTGGTTGGCTCGACGAATCCACCAGGGCGTTCCGCCTCCGGCAACACGCGACGCAACTCGCGGGCAGCCTCCTTGCGCGTGAGAAACCCGCGCTGGAGCTTCTGGCGGCGTGTGCCGTCTTCGTTCGTGACCCAGAACTTGATCAGGTAGCGGGTACCGGCCTGGGTCTGGTATTCACTGATCCCGCCCTCACCAGCCTGGCGGCGACGTGGCTTGGTCATGCTTCTTCCCTCTGTTCGTCGTCGTGCTCCAGCAGCCGGGGACCCGGCATCGCACCTTTGCGACCAGCTTTCGGCGCATCGGTGAGGTATCCCCTGCGGCGTGCGATGCGGACCTGGTCACGCATGGTCTGCCACTCTCGGTCGAACCGCCGGCCGAGACGCTTCAGCACGCCCGGGCCACCCTTCAGCTCCTCGAGGTAAGCCAGCGCTACTGCGCGAAGGTGGTCGTCGGAAAGCCTGGGGCGGCCTGGGCCTCGGCTCTCGTCGGCCGGTGGGCCGAACTCGCTCGCATCTCGCTGGGCATGGATGAGCCGCAGGTCTTCCCAACTCTGCGGATCCAGGCCACCGGAGAGGCGCGCGGCCGCCGCAGCAACGGCACGGCCTGGGGAGAGCTCTCGCAGCAGGTTCGTCGTGATGCCGCCAGATGGTGTCGTCCTGTCCTCTGGCTCCAGATGCAGACTCCTCACAACGACTGCGCCCTCATGCTCAACAAGCACCCAGCGCGCTTGCCACCCGTCGGCACTTTGAGTCACCGCAGCCACCGCGCCGGTCGCAACTTCGAAGTCCTCCCGGACTTCGTACGCCTTCTCAGATGCCTGTCGCTTCCGGCGGTAATCCTCAACCGACTCCGCATTGAATGGACTGCCCGAAGCGTTCGCGGCGAGGCGTCGGCGAAGCCGCTCATCTGAGGTGACGCGATCATCGTGGGTTGGCGCCTCGGCACTGACGGCAGCGTCGGCGAATCTTGAGGTCCTTGACTTCGGCATGAAGCCATCGTGGACGACACGTCACCGATATGTCAACAGTGCGCGTCTTAGTGGATAAACCTGCCGAGTAATTTGCGCGGCCACGATCAAAGTGGATATATCCACAGGCACGCGACACTGTGGAATCATGAAAGCAACAGTCACTCCGACCGACGCGACACAGGCGGTGACGTCGCAGGTCACCCTGATCCGCCGACTTCCGGCGCCGGCAATGCGCCGAGCACTTCGGGAGTCGGCTGGCCTCAGCACCGGCGACGTCGCGAGAGCGCTCGGTGTCACACGCCAAGCCGTCAGCAACTGGGAGCGAGGCAAGCGCACCCCGCGCGGCGCGTACCTCGACTCCTACGTCCAAGTGCTCGAACGCATCGCGCATCTGAACGCGGTGGCGTGATGAACACCCCTGAGGTCTACCAGCGCCTGTTTCTCAAAGTTTCCGAAGTAGCCAAGCTCCTACGGGCCGATCCACGCACCGTCCGCCGTGGCATCGAAGAGGGCGTGATTCCGGCAGTCCGGATTGGCTCAACCATCCGGATACCGACCGAGGCGTTCCTCAACCTGCTCGGCGAAGTCCCAGCACAGATGCGAGAGAGCGCCCTCGACACAAGAGCGTTCATCTCTGCCGTTCCCCCCACCGCCAAGGAAGAAGGTTCAGCGCGTGTCCACGGTACAGCACCACCCGCGGCCTGACGCGCAGCTCCCGCTCGACACCTCACAGCACGCCGACCATCTCCCGGCACTCCTCGAGCTAGTTGCTGGCGATCCGCTCCATGAGCGCGACCGCGAAAAGATCGTCACCGCCATCCACTCAGACGCCCAGCGCCACAACGGCCACGTCTCTAGCAACCGCGTCCGCCGCGCACTCACCAACGAGCACGGCTACGTCGTCTATCCACGGCTCATCGGCGCCGCCTACGCCAGCCTCGCCCGGCACGGTGCACTCAAAGCCGCAGGGTGGGAACTCAACGACGACGTAGCCGGAGGCAACAACAACAAGCCGGCCCGCTGCTGGATCCTCGAGTCGCGGTGGTGTGAGTGACCGCCCTGCACCACGCCGACTCTCGCGCCGAACCGCGCGATGAGCAGGCCGAACGCACACTGCTCGGCCTGTGCCTCATCGCGCCACGGCTACTCGACGAACTGCCGCTGATCTCGGACCACTTCTACCGGCCGAATCACGCCTGGTGGTGGGAGCAGCTCGTCGAGCTCCACCGCCACGGTGACGCGCCCCTCAGCACCACTACCGCCAACGCCGTCCTTCAGGCGGACCCAGACGAGTACCTGCGCTACGGCGGCGCCTCATACCTCCACGAACTCCACCAGGCCGGCCTCGACGACACACCAACTGCGGCTGGATTCCTCGCCGACGTGATCCGAAAGCACGCGGCCAGACGGCAGGTGATCGCCCTCGGCAACCGCCTCACACAACGCGCCGAGCAGGGCGAGGCCGACGACCTAGAGCAGATGCTCCAAGACGCGATGGACGTCATCGAGACCACATGGCGAGGCCAACTCTTCGCCGACAGGCGAAGCCCGCACGCGCCGTCCCGGTCCTGGCAACCCGTCGACCTCACTGCCGTACTCGACGGCACCTGGGAAGCACCCCTGCCCACCGTCGGGCAACGCACCGACGGCCGCGGCCTCTTCTACCCCGGCAAACAACACACCGTCATATCCGAAACCGAAGGCGGCAAAACCTGGTTCGCGCTCAGCGCCGCCCAAGACGAGATCCGCGCCGGCAACCACGTCGTCTACCTCGACTTCGAAGACGACGAAGCATCCATCGTCGGCCGCCTCCTCGCCTTCGGACTCCACCGCGACCTCATCGCCAAACAACTCCACTACCTCAGGCCCACCGACCAACTCGGCACCGGCACCCACCTCGACGACCTACTCCACATCCTCAACACCCACACCCCAACCCTCGCAGTACTCGACGGCATCACCGAAGCCATGGTCATGCACGCCCTCAACCCCCTCGACAACGCCGACGTCGCCACCTTCGGCCGCATGCTCCCCCGCCGCATCGCCGACCACGGCCCCGCCGTCGTCTCCCTCGACCACGTCGTCAAGGACAAAGACGGCCGCGGACGATACGCCCTCGGCGGAGTCCACAAGCTCAACGCCCTCGACGGTGCCAGCTACATCCTGGAGAACCGGCACGCATTCGGCGTCGGCGTCACCGGCCGCTCAACCGTCAAGATCGCGAAAGACCGTCCCGGACAGCTCCGGCGGCACGCACTCCCGAGCAGCGGCGGCCTCCACTGGTACGCCGATCTAGTCCTCGAGAGTCACGGCCACGAACACGCCGACCTCACCATCGAGCCACCCAGCGACGGTGACACCGGAACCGAGTACCGGCCCACCGTCCTCATGGAACGCGTCGCCGCAGCACTCACCGAGCACGGACCTCTCCCCCAGCGCCGCATCGTCACCGCGGTCAAGGGCAAGACATCCGCAGTCATCGACGCCCTCAACTACCTCATCCTCGACGGCTACGTGACCGACAAAACACCGCACGAAATCGCCACTCCCTACCCACCCGCCCAGGAGTCGAAATGACCCCCGTTACCCCCGTTACCCCCGATACCCACCCGATACCCACCGATACCCGGTATCGGTCCGCACACCCGTTACCCCGATACCCGCTCTATAGGTATCGGGTAACGGGTAACGCCCCCCACCACACACTGCAACCAGAACAGCCCCAACAGCGCAAAACTCCGCCGCCGCGGCTGCTCGCTGATGCTTCTCGTTCGCTGACCTCTTGGCTGGATCGACCTCATGGCGGGGTATCCGTCGTCAAGGTGGGCCCTCCTGAGCTCATGCTGGGTATCGCTGCCGGTATCAGGGCCGCCTGTTATCGGCTAGGTGTGCGGTCTGACCTGCGGCAAGTCGCTCAGCTCACGGGTGACCAGAGGTCCCCCCTCCGTTCCTGCGTTGGGAGGTTGGCATGCTCCGGCACCCTCTGAGCGAGCAGTGCACGGCGACGTCGAAGCGGACCGGTTTGCGATGCCAGTTGACCGTGATCGGTGGAGGCCCGTGCTTCATGCACGGTGGCAAGGCGCCGCAGGTGGTGGCGAAGCGTGAGGCTCGTATCGCGGTGTGGGAGGCGCAGCAGCGGCAGGCGCCAATCGAGGTGCGTGATCCGGCTGATGCGCTGTTGGCTGCGGCTGAGACGGCCGATGAGCTGATGCAGCGGTTGCGGCGTGAGCTCGCCGAGCACGGCACGCTGTCGCCGGCCTTGCTGACGGCTGTTGGTGAGTGGCTGGATCGGTCGAGCCGGCTGAACAAGACCGTGTTGGATGCCCGGATCGATGAGCGGCGTACGCGGATCAACGAGGCCCAGGGCGTCCAGATCGCAACGGTGCTGCGGGATGTCCTTCAGGAGCTAGGTCACGATGCATCGCCCGGCTCCGAGGCTGCCCAGGTCGTTGGCAAGCACCTCAGGTTGATGACTCAGCGGCCGGCGCTTGTCCTCACCGAGGCGGCATCGTGAAGGGCCAGAGCAGGGACGCGGAGGAGTTGGCGGTACGGGCCAGTCAGCTCGAGGTCGCACTGCGGCGCGGTCTCGCTGACGTCGGGTGTGACGTCTCCCCCGGGTCACGAGCTGACCAGGCAATCACGAAGCATCTCGCACCGTTGAAGGATCCCGATGGGGAACAGCGCCCAGCGTTGCGTCTGGTTGCCGGCGGCAAAGACACAGGCGCATCCGTGAAGGGCGAGGACATGACCGTCGAGGATGTCTACGCCATCGCGCTCGACATTCTGCAGGCTGCGGCTGAGGCACCCACGAAAACGGACGCCATCTTCGACGTCCGGGCTGTGCTCGCTGACTGCGATACCGCTGCTCTGCGTCGTGTCGCTGGGTGTTTGGCAGTTGAGCCGATGTGGCGCCCGAAGGTGAACCGGTCGGCGCTTGTCGACTGGATCAGCGCGGTGCGTCTTGAGGTTGCTTTTCAGGCGCCCGACCGTCGGGGGGACTCGTGATGTTGCGACAGGGTTTGGTTGTGCCGCCGGTGGACCGGGCGGACCTTGGGCGGGATGGGTCGCAGTGGCCGCGGCATCGTCATCGTAGGCGTGTTGGGCGGGGGCGCAGGTTGTGGCTGCGTCGTCAGCGTCAGCGTGGCCTGGTCGGTGGTGAGCGATGAGCGCGCGGGCGGCGTTGGTGCTGGCCAGGTGGTGGCGTCGGGTGCGTGGTGGTGCGCGGCATCGTGGTGCTCGCCGTGAGGCTGGCTTGGCGGGTCCGTTGTCGTGGGAGGACGCGTACAGCTGGGCGCTTGACGCGCTTGAGGTGTCTCGGAAGGCGGGGCCGGTTGAGGCGGAGCGTGTTCTTGCGCGCTTGTTTGTGCCGTTGTCGGCGTCGGAGATGACGATGGTGGCGGTGGCGTTGGCGGTGCTTGCTCGGCCGCAGCTGATGGATTCGGCGTCGGCGGAGAAGATCGAGGAGATGCGGTTCTGGGTCGCGTATTCGTGGGCGGCGAGGGCTGAGTCGTGAGCCGGCCGGAGGTTGTGGCGTCGGCCCGGGCGATGGATGTGTCGCCGGTGACGTTGTTGGTCAGGTTCCTGCGGGTGAACGGGTTTCCTGGGGCTGAGCGGCGCCCGTTGGTGACGGGGCGCGAGTTGGGGGCGGTTACTGGAACTCCTGGGGTTGCGTGGGCTGTGAAGGTGACGCGGGCGTTGTCGGGTGTGCCGGGTGAGGGTCAGGTCGCGTCTTGGGTGTTGGCGACTGAGGCGCATCGGGTGCGGGTGGGTGCTGATTTGGCGGTGTTGGTTGTTGCGGCGCCGGGGTCTGTTGCTGCTGCGGTGGGGTATTGGCCTGCGGTGTTGACGGCGGGTCCGAGTCGTCGTGCACGGGCGCCGTTGGGTGATGTTGTTGGGGTGCTGGTGGCGTCGGGGTACGGCGGCGATGGTCCTGACGGTGAGCCTGGGCGGGTGGCGTGATGGCTCGTTCGTTGCTGGGTGCAACTTTGTCGCCGATGGTGGCTCTGTGGCTCGCTGGCCGGTGTGGGGATGACATGCGGATGGCCGCGGAGGTGTACGCGCGCCGGGGGCAGGGTGATGTTGCGCGACAGTTTCTTGCTGCTGTTGGGCAGATGGAGGCGGCTGCTGCGCAGTTGTCGAATGAGGCAGTCGCTGAGGCGGTCATTTCCGTTAGCGGAAACGCGGAAACGGAAATGACTGCGGTTTTGGGAGCGTCGGAGTTGTCCACTTCGGAGGCTGCGAAGCGGCTGGGCCGGACCCGGGAGCGGGTGGTTCAGATGCTGAATGCCGGCGAGCTGCTTGGTCGGAAGGTTGGTCGGGCGTGGCTGGTGGATGCGCAGTCAGTGGATGACGTTCTCGAGGCCAGGAGGGCCGCATGACAAGGAAAGTGACCGAGGCGGAGTTGGCGATAGCCTCTGCTGAGACGTTCGGGCGGAAGCCGCCTGAGTGGGCGGTCGAGGCACGCAAGCGTGAGCTCGGTGAGTCCGGCGGGATGCCGGCGGCGGAGGCCTTGGACGTGAAGATCGCGGCGACGTTCGGCCGTGTCCCGGATCGTGAACGGCTGGCTGAGGCCGAGTCGGTCCTGGCGTCGGCGAAGTCGTCTGGTGACGGCACTGCGGCGTTGCAGGGCCGGATGGCGTCGGTGATGAACGAGATCACGTCGCTGTCGGAGTCGCGGTTGGGGTTGTCCCACGAGCGGGCGCAGTTGCATGCACAGAGCGAAGCTTTGCGGTGCCGCGAGAGCGCTGGTTCGGTCGCTGACGCGGTGCGGTCGCTGGAGACGTATCGGGATGTGCTGGCCAAGCGGCCGGCTGCCCACGGCCCGCGGCCGTCGAACGAGGCAGGTCGGCAGCGGCCGGCGACGTCCGTCGATCACGAGCGGGTGCAGGGATGAGCGGCGAGCAGAGCACGCGCGAAGTGGCGACGAGTGAGGTCGCCGAGTACCAGGCTGTTGTGGCTCGCTGGGAGGCCGAGAAGACCGCCGCTGAGGCCGAGTTGAGCGACCTGCAGGCCCGGGCCGGCGAGGAAGTTCTCGCCGATGAGTCGGCTGCTAGCCGGTTGTCACGGTCGATGCAGGAGTTGCGCGACCGGATCGACATTGCGGCCCGTGCGGTTGCTGCTGCGGAACCGAAGCTCGCTGCGGCCACGCGCGCCGTGATTCTGGCCGAGGCCGCCGAATGGGACGAGGAGAAGGCCCGGCGGCAGGCACTGTTGGACGCGCACAACGCGAAGCGGCAGGAGCTTCTAGACGCATTGCAGGACTTCACCGGGTTGGCCTGGGATATCAAGCGCAACGAGCGGGCACTGGGCGACGTCGGACCTCGAGTGATCGAGGTGGCGCCCGGCGAGAAGTTGCAGCGTGAGGTACAGCGGGCAGAGCGGACCGCGTGGTGTCTGCGGGAGCTTGCCGAGGGCCGGGATCCGCACGCCGAGCTGAGCGTCCCGTTCGAGGGGCGAATGTTCCAGGGCGTGGTCCCGAATCCGAAAGCGCGTGACTTCTACACGTCCACTACGTGGGGTCCGGATGCGCTGCTCCCGGCCCCGGCGTACCTGCGAGCGAAGGCCGCGGGGACCGCGGACGACGCTCCGGCCGCACGGACTGAGGTACCCGGTCCGCCTCCCGGTTGGGGCGGGGTCGGCGAGGTCCGGACCGTGTCCGGCGAGCGCGTCAGGTAGGGCGACGCAATGAACTTGGGCGTCGGCAGCCCCGGCGGTCGTTCGCTCCTGGGTGGGCCGCTGGAGGTCCGGGTTGGCATCGATGTACGTCCTCCTCTTCGATGCTTGCTGGCGTCCTTGGCGTGTCCCGGCTCTGGTAGTGCTCCCAGGCCGGGACACGCTTTCTCTGGGCGGGGCGTCGCATGACGGACCGTTCATACCGGGTACGCCTCGAAGCCACCGTCGCCGGATTCGTCGCCGGCATGGGACAGGCCGCGGCCTCGGTTGACAAGGTCCTCACCGCCACCGACCAGGCCTCGCAGCACATCGACAAGCTCGGGTCCACGTCGATGCGGATCGGTCTGGCCGCCGGCGCCGGGCTCGGCCTGGCCGCGAAAGCAGCGATCGACTGGGAATCCGCGTGGGCCGGGGTCACGAAGACCGTTGACGGGTCAACGGCGCAGATGGCTGAGCTTGAAGGCCAACTGCGGGGCATGACCGCTGTGCTGCCCGCTA
>NZ_JBHLTC010000004.1:0-7889 GCF_042434725.1 Kribbella deserti
CGGCGTCGGTGGATCGCATCATCGCCGAGGCGATGCGGGACATCCCGCTCGGTGAGGACCAGCGCCTCGACACCGAGACCTTCGGCCCCACGGTCGATAAGGCCCGCGAGTCCGAGGAGACCTACCTCGCGAAGCTCGACAACGGCACCGGCCGCATCCAGGGCGTCGGGCCGACCGGCCAGGCCCCCACCATCACCGAGGCCGACTACGACCGGTTGTCCGCCGGCACGTTCGGCCGCACCACCACGAAGGCGGTCTGACCCATGGCCAAGAACGAGGTCTTCCCGTACCGGCACACCCGGTCGCTGCCCGTCGCGGATGGCACCGTGTCCGGCACCCCGGTCAAGGTCGGCGCCTTCGTCGGCGTCACCCTCACCGACCGGGGTGCTGGTGGCAACGCCGCCGGCGAGGCAACCGTTGCCCTGTCCGGCGCCTACACGGTGTCCACCACCGACGCCGTCGCCTCGGTCGGCCTGGCCGTGTACATCACGGGCGCCGGCGCGATCACCACCACGGCCAGCGGCAACACGCTGTTCGGCCACTCGCTCGGCACCAAGTCGGCCGGCGCCGGCACGGTCGCGGTCGAGATCCACCAGGTCTGAGAGGAGACCGAAACTCATGAGCACTCCCCAGACCCAGATCCTGACTGGCTCGGCCGCTGAAGCCGAAGCTGGTGCGCTGACTCCGCGGCGCCGCTCGACCGACCCGAACTACCTCGGCCGTCTGGCCGAGGCGGCGCGGCTCATCGGCGAGGCGTTCCAGGGCAACAGCTACGCCATGCTGAAGCTGAAGGAGTCGCTGACGACCAGCGACTTCCCGATCCTGTTCGGCGACGTCCTGGACCGTGAGCTGATGGCCCAGTACGAGCAGATCCAGCCGCTGTGGCAGCAGTTCGCGCGCCGCACCGTCGTCCGGGACTTCCGGCCGAAGAAGTGGGCTGACCTGCTGGGTGGCCGCGGCATTCTCGACCCGGTCGCCGAGCGGGCCCCGTACCCGGCCCGCGGCCTCGACGAGGCCGAGTACGAGCTCACCGTCGGCAAGTACGGTGCGCGTCTCCCGCTCACGTGGGAGATGTTCGTCAATGACGACCTCGACGCGTTCCGCTCCGCCCCGGAGCGTCTCGGCCAGGCCGCCCGCGACACCGAAGACATGCTCGCCACGAAGCTCGTCGCCGGCGCTGCCGGCCCGACCGCGTTCTTCAACGGCAACGGCGGTGTCGGAACCGGCAAGCTCACCGTCGACAACCTGTCCGCGGCGCTCACCTCGATCGGGTCCCGCAAGGACTCCGAGGGCCGCCCGATCGTGGTCACGGCCATGGTGCTGATGGTCCCGCCGGCGCTCGAGGTCGCGGCCAACAACATCCTGCAGGCCACCCTGATCCGGTTCAAGACCACCGGTCAGGACATGGAGGTCGGCAACTGGCTGGCCAACAAGGTCCGCGTCGTGGTGAACCCGTGGCTCACCGTGGTCGATGAGTCGGCCAACGTGAACACCACGTGGTACCTGCTGCCCGCCCCGACGATCGCGCGCCCCGCGGTCACCATGGGGTTCCTGCGCGGCTACGAGGTGCCGGACCTGCGCGTCAAGGCCGACGGCGGTAACCGTCTCGGCGGCGGCGCCGTCCCGGCCGAGGAAGGATCGTTCGACGACGACTCCATCCAGTACCGGGTCCGCCACGTCACCGGCGGCACCACCCTCGACCCGATCGCGGCGTACGCCTCGAACGGTTCGGCCTGATCATGCCGAACGCTGTCACCACGACGGACGTGTTCCTCGAGCAGATCTCCAACCAGCTGGATCGTGTCATCAGCCTGCTGGAGCCCGCCAAGGACGAGCCCGCCGCGTCTGCCTCGGAACCCAAGGAGGAACCGGGGCAGGGCAGCGACAAGCCGACGCCAGCCAAGAAGGCTGCGCCGGCGCGGAAGTCGGCCGCTAAGAGCCAGCGCCGTAAGGCGACCGGCCAGTAGCGGACCTGAGGTGGTGTGGGCGTCAACTCGCGGAAATCGATGCGGGAACGGCTCATTGCACTGCGAGAAGGCAGAACCGGGGAGTCCCTGGCCGGGTCACCGCTGGGCCGTATCGAGCCCCTCCAATGCTCCCTGCCACGGCGCTGCCTGCGCCCCACCACCCACCCTTCACCTCTCACTTGAGGGAGACCCGTCGTGACCATCCAGACCGCCACCATGAAGAACGCGCTCGCCACGGCGTACGGCACTACCGCTACGCACGTCGCCTTGTACACCACGGTCCCGGGCGGTTCGCAAGGCACCGAGGTCACAGGCGGCAGTCCGGCATACGCCCGCAAGGCCATCAGCTGGGGCGCCCCGTCGAACGGTGTGATCACCGGCGTCGTCGTGTTCGACGTACCGGCCGGCACGACCGTCGCTGGTGCAGGTGTCCACTCAGCCTCGTCCGGCGCGGGCAACTACCTCGACGGTGCCGCGGTCACCTCGCAGGCGTTCGCCACCCAGGGCACGTACACGCTGACCGTCACCAGCACCATCAGCTGAGCGCGCCATGCCGGCGCCAACGTTCGTTTCGTCGTCCGGCCCGAACAGCTTCACCACTTCGACGTCGGCGCTGAACTTCCCGGCCACGAAAACCACGGGCGACAAGTACCTGCTCGGGATCATCTACGAGGGGCCTGCGTCGAACGTGGGTTCGATCTCCGGGTGGGGTAGCAAGATCCTCACCGCGTCCGGCGGTGGCATGTTCCTCGACGTGTACGTCCGTGACGCGGACCCGGCCGACACCGGATCGATCGGCACCATCTCGGTCCCTGGCGGCACCTCGTCGCAGGCCGCTGTTGCGGTGTACCGGTCCAGCACCGGTGTCCTGACGGTTGGGGCCACATCGTTCGGGGTCGACTCGACCAGCGGTACGGCGTACAGCGCCACCACCGGGTCACTGACCACGGCCGCCGACATGCTGATCGCGTACATCTTCGCCCAGAACGGCGTCGGCACCCACTCAGGCCGAACCCTCACCCAGGCCGGGGCCACGCTCGGCACACTCACTAACCGGTTCAACGCCGCAGGCGCTTCCGTACGTCAAGAGTTCGGCGATCGCCCGGTCACTACCGGCGCGACCGCGGCCATCGTTCACGGCTGCACGTTGTCGGTTGCCGCGACCGGCCTGACCGGCGTGGTCCTGCTGTCTGAAGGGACAGCCGAAGCCCACAGCGGCTCTCTGGACCTGACCGGCGACGGCGCCCTCACCACCGCCGGTGCCCCCGCGCCGGCCGGGACGCTCGGCCTGTCGGGCACCGGGGCGGCCAGCACCGGCGCCGCACCCGCTATTCCCGGAGCCGTTGCCCTCTCGGGAGCGGGACAGTTCGCGGGTGCGGGAGCACCTGGCGCCGCGGCGAACGTGGCGCTATCCGGGGGCGGTGCGCTCGCGGTTGCTGGCGTCCCAGGCCACACAGGCGCCGCCGGTTTCGCCGGTGAAGGGACCTTGTCAGCGACCGCGCCGCTCGCGCACACCGGCGACCTCGTCCTGGGTGGCGCCGGCCAGCTCACGGCCTCCGGTGCACCCACCGTCACAGGCGCGGCGACGCTCGAAGGCCAAGGCGCCCTGTCCCTACAGGGCCGCCCGGAACCGAAGGAAACCCTTCAACTCGCCGGTACCGGCCACCTCACTGCGACCGGGGCCCCTTCTCCTGCTGGGGCGCTCGGTCTCGCCGGCGCCGCAGACCTCGACTTCACCGGTGCCGCTGACTTCCCCGTCATCCAGCCCGGCCTTCTCGTCGCGACCAACGGCCCGGCGTCCGTGCTGACCGCCAGCAACCAGCCCACATCGACCCTGGAGGCCAGCCATGGCGTATGACGTCGAAGACACCGCCGCTCTCCAGCTCACCGTCACCCCGTTCGACGGAACCACCGCGGTCACAGCCCAGGCGACGACACCGTCCGGGGACACGATCGCGCTGGTACCGGCCACCGACGACGACGGCGCGACCTGGACAACCCAGGTCACGCTCACCGCAGCCGGCCAGTGGACGATCAAGTGGACCGTCACCGGTACAGGCGCGAACGTCCAGTACGACACGATCCAGGTCGACCCCAGCCCGCCGGCATCGGCTGAGCAGCGCCGTACCCGGCTGCTGATCAACGACACGGACCCGGCGAACCGGTTCTTCTCCACGCTCGAGATCGACGACTTCCTCGCCATGAACGGTGCCAGCGTGCGCAGGGCTGCCGCGCAGGCACTCGAGACCATGGCCGCGAACGAGGCGATGGTGTCGAAGAAGATCCGCACCCAGGATCTTTCGACTGATGGCCCGGCTGTCGCGAAGGAACTGCGGGAGCTCGCGGCCGAGCTGCGCAGGCAGGCCGCTGACGGTGACGATGACGCGGACTCGACCGGGTTTGAGATCGCCGAGTTCGAGCCGTACCCGTCTCGTCCCGAGCTTGCGGGCTACTGATGCCTCGCCCTGGTACCCCGGTGATCCCGGTCGGCTGGTCGCAGTATCACCGCCCGGTTGCCGAGTTGTCGATGACGGCCCGGTGCACGATCGACGCTGACGGTACCGGCGAACCGGTGTGGAACAACGACACTGGTACTTGGGATGCGCCGGCCCGTGTCGTGCTTCATACGGGTGTGCCGTGCCGTATTCAGCAGCAGCGGCAGCCGCAAGAGGCGAACGCGTCCGGCCAGTCGGTCACCACTCACGACTACCTGGTGCCGGTCCCGGCCGAGATCTTGAACGTTGAGGTCGGCCACGAGCTCCGCATCGATTCCTGCCCGGATGATCCGTCGTTGGTGGGTCGCCGCCTGGTCGTAACTGATGTGCTGCGTGGGTCTCTTGCTTGGGAGCGGGACCTGATCTGTGTGGACCGTCTCCCCGCGGCAGGTGAGTGATGGGGTTCGACATCACCGAGATCCGGCGGCTCAAGTCTGACCTCGGCAACGCTTCGATCAGGGCGACCATGCTGGCAAGCAAGGCCATCGCGAAGACAGCGCACGACATCGAAGCCGCCGCGAAGGTACTGGCTCCAGTCGACACCGGCAACCTTAGGAACTCCATCTCGAGCGACGTCAGCGTGCTCTCAGCTGAGATCGGTCCAACGGTCGAGTACGGCGCCTACGTCGAGTTCGGTACTTCACGGATGGGGCCACAGCCGTACCTGAACCCGGCTCTGTACAGGCACATCCCATCATTCAACGCTGCAATGTCCAAGATCGCGGACCTCTGATGGCCACCACCGTTGAAGCTGTTACACGGGTCGTCGCGCTGCTTACAGAGATCGACGGCCTCACGGTGTTCGAGGGGACAGTCCCGAAGGACCCGCCCCGCGACGCGGAGGGCCGAGTCAAGCCCTACGTGTGCGTCTACATGGGTTCCGGCGAGACCCGGAACACCCGTTACGGCTACAAGCCGAGAGACCTCAGCCTTCCGATCTGGGTCACCTGTTCAGCTGGCACGCCGCGCGGCGCGAACTGGGCGGTTGACAAGGTCCGTCCCGTCCTCAACGGGGTTCGTTTGTTCGCCACTCCTGAAGACCCGCGGCTCGGTGACTCCCGGCTGCGGGAGGTCACCGAAAACGTCGCGCTTCGTGAAGACCGTGACATCCCTACTGACCTCCGCTGGTTTCTGCCCATGCAGTACCGCTTCGCCACCACCATCTCCTGAGGAGCAACAGATCATGCCTACCGAATTCCGGCGGTACCGCGACCAGCTGGGCCACGTGTTCTCCAGCGCCGTCTCGACCGAACTGGCCAAGGAAAAGGGCTGGACCGAGGTCAAGGACGACAAGTCCCCCGCCACCGCCCGCGACGGCCGCCCCGCGGCCCCGCAGCCCGCCCCGCGCGACAAGGTCGGCGCGAAGTCGAAGTCCGTCGTTGCCGCGTCCACCAACAACACCCAGGGAGCCTGATCATGGTTGCCGTTTTCCCTCCTGGCATCAAGGCCGAGGGTGCCTCCACCGTCGTGTTCGTGCCGACGCTCGCTGACCCGGCCGACGTTGTCCTCGCTGAGGTCACCGGCGGCCTGGACGTGTCGTACTTCCTGAAGGGCGGCCAGTTCCAGCCCGGCGGCGACCAGCCGAAGGGCGACGACCGCCGCTACGGGTCGAAGGAAACGTTCGAGGTCCTCGGCCGTGACAAGCCGTCGATCGCGGACATCCAGTACGTCATCGACCCGCAGGCCGCCGCGGCGACGCCGGAGAACGAGGCGTACGAGACGTTCAAGGCCGGTGTCACCGGGTTCTTCATCATCCGGTGGGGTCTCGACGTCGATGCGGCGTTCGCTGCGGCGCAGGTGGTTGATGTGTGGCCGGTGATGTTCGGTGCGCAGCGCAAGACCCCGATCGCGGAGAACGACGAGTTCGCGGTGCTGACCGCGACCCAGTCGGTCGCCGTCACCGGCCGGGTCGAGTACGACGTGCCGATCGCTGCGGCCTAACCCCCACAGTCGGGCGGGCGGTCCCAGGCTCGGGCCGCCCGCCCTTTCTCTTGCCCCGCCACGAGCCTGCGCAACACCACGAGCCTACGAGCCTAGGAGCACCTCCGATGTCTGAGCATCACGACCGGCTGCAAGCCCTGTTGCAGGACCGCAAGTCGAAGGCCCCGAAGACGCGCGCGACCGCGCCGTTCCCGCTGGTCCTGGACGCGAACCTCGCGATCGCCCGCGCCCGCGCCGAGCAGACCCTCGACCTGGTCAAGGCCGAGTACCAAGACGCCGAGCAGGCCCGCAGCGGCGAAGATGCCGACGTACGCCAAGGTGGCCGCGCCCCGATCGACCCTGCTCTCACCAAAGCGCTGAGGGAAGCCGAGAAGGCGCACGCCGAAGCCGCAGCGGCAGCCGACGAGGTCACGGTCCACATCATCCTGGTGGCGTTGTCGGACGACGAGTACGACAAGCTCGCCAAGGAACACCCGCCCCGCAAGGACAACACCGACGACGCCGAGCACGGATGGAACATCGAGACGTTCCCCGGCGCCCTCACCAAGGCCTGCGCTGCCCGTGTCACCGACGCCGAAGGCAACCTGCTCGACACCGACCCCGGTGAACTGATCGACACCCTCGCCAAGGGAGAGAAGCAGACCGCCTACTCGGTGTGTGTCGGCCTCAACTCGCAGGTGACCAGCGTCCCTTTCTCGCGAGCCAACTCGCACACGAGCCAGCGAAGCGGCGGCAAGTCGAGACGGCGTTAGCGCTCGGGGTCTCGGTGCGCCGCCTCAACGGCTGGGAACCCACCGAGACCCACCTGTACCTCGACGCAGACGGCCAACCCTGCCGCGCGTCCGACGCGTACACCGTTCTGGTGACACGCGAACCCGAGTTCGACCAGTTCGACCGCGAACACTTCGCCGCCCTCGCAGAAGTCCATGCCGACACCTGCAGCGGCTGCGGCGGCCTCCTGTCCGAAACCACGGTCAAAGACCACGGCTACGACATCGAGCACCACACCTGCTGGAAGTGCCACGGCATCGCCGGTGAACAGGCCGTCCTCGCGAACTCTGCCGAGGCCGAAGCCGACCGCGAGAAGAACCCGCGCAAACGCACCATCCGGCCGTCCGCCGAGCACTGGACCGCCGTGCGCATTCCCCTACCTGACTGAGCCTGAGGAGGCGGACCGTGGACCGTTCATACCGGGTACGCCTCGAAGCCACCGTCGCCGGATTCGTCGCCGGCATGGGACAGGCCGCGGCCTCGGTTGACAAGGTCCTCACCGCCACCGACCAGGCCTCGCAGCACATCGACAAGCTCGGGTCCACGTCGATGCGGATCGGTCTGGCCGCCGGCGCCGGGCTCGGCCTGGCCGCGAAAGCAGCGATCGACTGGGAGTCCGCGTGGGCCGGGGTCACGAAGACCGTTGACGGGTCAGCGGCGCAGATGGCTGAGCTTGAAGGCCAACTGCGGGGCATGACCGCTGTGCTGCCCGCTA
>NZ_JBHLTC010000005.1:0-318956 GCF_042434725.1 Kribbella deserti
CAAGGCCTCGGCCGACCAGCTCGCCAAGGCCGAGCGTGGCGTCAAGGACGCCATGGACCGTGTCGCGAAAGCCAGCGACGCGCAACGGGACGCGATCCAGGACCTCCTCGACCAGAAGCAGGCCGCGATCGACATGGCCCGCCAAATCTCCGAGGGCCTGCAGCAAGGCGGCAACATCGGCGACCTGTTCGGCCGGTCCGGGACCGCCAAGGGCACGCTGTTCGACCTGCAGCAGCAAGGCCGAGACGTGGCCCAGTTCGGGTCCCGGATCTCCCGGCTGCGCGCGGCCGGGCTGGACGAGGACCTGATCCAGCAGCTGATCGGCAAGGGCGCCACTGAGGGCGGCGAGGCAGCCCAGTCGATCCTCGACGCAGGCAAGGGCATGGTCGACGCGTTGAACAAGGCGCAGGCCGAGCTGGAGAAGCAGGCCAACGCGATCGGCGCGAACTCGGCTGACGTGCTGTACGGCAAGACGATCCCGAAGCTGCAGGCCCGCGCCGGTGGTGGACCGGTCGAGCCGTTCAACGACTACCTGGTGGGCGAGTTGGGCCCTGAGATCCTGACCATGGGCCGCCGCCCGGGCTGGGTTCACTCGAACCAGGCCTCGAAGCAGTACATCCGCGGCTGGGCCGGCTCGAACAGCGGCGGCGGTGGTGCGACTACGTACGTCGAGAACCACCAGCACAACACCTTCAACGGCATGTCCATGAACGAAGCGGACCGGATCGCTCAGCGCGCCAACAGCAAGCTGCAGCTCATGGGGAAAACGTGGTGATCTGATGGACTACGAGGATGCGGTCGCGCTCGGATACGTAGGGGCCTTGCAGGTAACTGTGACCCCAGACGGCGAGTGGACGCAGACGCTCCACCCGCTAGGCGAGACAAACGTGGAGGACATTCTCGAGTGGGCGACGAGCCGGTTCGACAGGCTCGCTGAACACGGTCCCGAGCCGGATGGCTGGGGGATTCACATCGAACCTGACGGCAGTCTGCTGTATCAGCTGCTCGCCCGCACGGTTTCGCTGCCCGATTTCTAAACCTGCTGCGGGGGGGCCGGCGGCGAGCACAACCAACAACAACCCCCCTCCCTCAGGCGCAGGGAAGGGGGTTGTTGTCCGCGTTCCTCGCCCGAACGCGAAAGCTCCCTCTCCCGCCTGACAGGGGCCGATGGGAGAGGGAGCGTCTGCCCCCGTTAGTCACCGGATTCCGCTTCGGTGGGACGGAATCAAGTGACGTGGAAGCGGCAGCCCAGCGCCGACGCAGGGGTCAAGGAGCCGGGCTGCCGCGCTCATGGGTGGTGATCGACGAGCAGTGGTTCGCGGTATGGCAGGTCGGGCAGTTCGTCGTTGGTGACGCGGAGACTCTGGAAGCGGCGCCTCATGGCTTCCTCGAACTCCGCGGCAAGAGCCGGCGGGGCGACATGGTTGACGATCACGTGTTCGCCGAACCAAACACGCACCTGCCTGCGCTCGATCACCATTCGTTGCCCCGCCCGGTCATCGCTGCTCGTCCAGCACGGCCGCCGAGCCAGGCGGCAACGGGTCAGCGGCCGTGGTCTTTAGGTCGCGCTCCGGCGATTCGCAGTCGAGGAAGATCTCGAGCTCGTCGGCGGTGAGTGCGTGCTGAGCGCGAAGGTGTGCGTTTCGGCTGCTCGCTGCGGTCTGCGTCATGTGATCGATACTGGCTGTCACGACGGCAGTGAGCGAGCGACAAACTGTGGCCTTTTCGACCGTGTCGCGACCAGAGGAACACACAGTGTGGCCCTGCCATAGAAAACGGGGCGTACCGTTGGAGGTGCTTAAGACTCCAGGAAAGGTACGCCCCGATATGACGAACGATACCCCCACGGCAGGTGAAGCACTCGCCCGCTATCGGTACCGCCTGAACATGACGCAAGAGGAACTCGCCGAACGCGCCGGCGTCTCAAAGTCGATGGTGAAGGCGATCGAGCAGGGCACCCGGACAGGGTCAATGCCAACGTTGAACAAGCTCGCCCGCGCGCTCAACATCACCACCACGGACCTCCTCATCCCGTCCCGCACGGTCAAGGTCGCCCCCGACGCGTCGCCGGACGAACTCCTCGCCGTGCGTCGCGCGCTGACCCCTCCCCTATTCGGGGCGAGTGTGGCCGATACGCCGGGTGACCCGGCGGCATGGCGCGACACCCTCGCGTACGCTGAGCGGCTGTACCGAGACGACAACTACGCTGCCGCGCTGGCGGCCGTCCCTGTGCTGCTCGACGAGGCCCGTTCCTTGGACACCCCGCGCCCGCTCGCTCAGGCGTACCTGTACGCCGCGCAGACCCTCACGCAGGTCCGACAACTGGACCTAGCGAACCATGCCCTTGTCGAGGCAGCCAGGGCCGCTCACGATCTCTCCGACGAGTTGCTCGCCGCATGGGCTAGCTCGATCCAGTGCTGGACGCTGATCCGGCAGGCGCGGTTCTCCGAGGTCGAGCATCTCGCCGTGTCTACGGCCGAGCTGATCGAGCCCCGCCTGTCCGAGCCGGCATCACCAAAGCTCGCGACCTGGGGGTGGCTGATGATCCGTGCCGCCTCGGCCGCGATCCGTGATGCCCGCCCGGACGATGCTGAGGAGTACATGCGCGCGGCGCGTGCAGCGGCGAGCCGCCTCGGCACGGAGGCCGGCAAGGTCGCGAAGTGGATGCCGCCGCCTGTGCGCGGGTTCTGCGAGACGACTGTCGGCTACAAGGACGCGGAGAACGCCGTGCTCCTCGAGGAGCACGGGAAGGCACTGGAGATCTCGTCACGGCTGGCGCCGTCCAAGGTGCCGACGTCGAACAACCGGGATCGGCACAAGCTCGACCTGGCCGCCTCCCACCTCGCCCAGCACCAGGCCGGGGATGCCATCGAGACCCTGCTGGACCTTCGTCAGGCGTCGCCCCAGTGGCTCAAGCATCAGCGCTACGCCAAGGACATCGTTCGGCAGTTGGTGCATGATCGGAAGCGGGCATACGCGGAACAGGTGGGAGTGCTCGCCGACCACGTCGGCGTGACCGTTTAGGAGAGAAGGCAGGCGATGCGCGCAACGTTCGAGAACCGCGGCGAAGGCTTCATGCTCCACATCGAGCTGACAGAGAACGAGATCGAGCACATCGGTCTGCTCACCCCGGGAGTACCACTCGAACCGGAACTGAACGAACCGCTCGCAGACCTCGCGGCGCTAGTGGAAGAGGCCGGGGGACTTCACGCTGGGAAACTCTCGCGCATCTCGTTCACCTCCGTCCGCGGCTGAGCCGTAGCAGCGCTCATGCGCAAAGTGACCGGCCCCCTCCCGAACCTCATCGGGGAGGGGGCCGGTCCATAATCAGGGTGCGGCGAGCGTTCATATACGACTCAACTGCTCGCTGATCGATCCGGTACGTCGGGCGCCGTTCACCGCCCACGTTCACCGCGCTGAGCAGTCCCGTGCGAATCAGGCGGCGTACGTGATGATCACTGACGCGCATCACCTGCGCGACCTCGCTGACCAGCAGCCAGTTCGTCATGAGGTCCAGTCTCACCGGCTGCGGCGCGGCTCTCTGGTCTCACGTGCCGAACCGCCATCCAGCAGTTGGATGACGATTCGGCAAAGCCGCTCCTTCGCACAGGTGCGCTACTGCCGAACCCAAATGCCCAAGAAGAAGCCGGCCACGAAGGCGCCACCACCAATTAGCACCAGCTCTACGAGCGGCATCGACACACGGATCGCTGCGCTGATCATGACTGCCGCTCCTCGGCCGTGCCGCCCTCGGTCCTGTCCGCCATGCGCAGAAGGTCCAGCGCGAGCGCACGGGCGTCTGACGCGTTCAGCTCGAGCATCGCCATATGGCGCCCCTCGGGCGCGTTGATGAACCAGCCGGCTTCCTGATGGAAGACGACGGCGGTTACCCGCGGCTCCGGCTCGTCTGCGTCGACAATCGGCACCCTCGCCGAGAGATGCCACGAGCACGCTGCGCCACGGCCCGCGCTGTACGGCATGTGATGGAATTCCTCGCAGCCGTCTTTCCGGCGGTCGCACCAGGCCGGGTGTACCCCGTCCGGCGGGATGCGGCGCTTCTGCCACGCGATCGCGGCAATGAACGCCATCGCCTGCATAACCGTCTGCGGCAGCGATTTGGCCATCGTGATTGTCGTCATCGCGCACCGACCCGGGCACGCATTTCGGCCAGGCTGCTGACGTTCGAGGGCTCCGGCTGATTCTCGCGAATCAGGACAACGGCGTTCAGGAGATCCCACGCGAACCGCTCAGCGTCGTCGACCGAGCACCGGAGGCCGGCGACCCGGTCCATGCCCATGTCGTTGTTGAGAAAGAGGGCCGCGGATACGTGCAGGTCGCGAGAGCCATCAGTGTGCTCGACGGCGTTCACGTACCAGGAGAACTCGGGGCGGTCATGAGTCTGCTCGGAGTCGGCCGAACGACCGGCGAATTCGCGGCTCATGTGGATGTAGTTGCAGCTACCATGCTCGGCGCACCACGCGGGATGCCGGTCACTCCGGCGAAGGGCCAGGAGGTTGCTGACTTCGGTGGGTTGTACCTTGTTGCTCACGATCAAACCTCTCGAGACAGGGGTTCGGTGGAGGCCCTCGCCCGGTGCTACCAACACCGGCGAGGGCCGCTTCATGCTGTTAGGCGAGCCGTCGACTGAAGCGAGCAGCTGGCGACTTGAAGGGAACGGGGCGGCTACGTGATGAGCCGGCGGCGGACCGCGCGGCAGTCGCGTCCGTCGTCGTGATACCGCGGTGATACTGCCCGGCGCGGGCGGGGATGTCCGCCGATGCTCCGCATGGGGCGGGTACCACTCCCCCGCCCGCTCAGGCTGCACTGAAATGTGCCCGCCCGTCCTCAGATGTTCGCGACCCCGCGAAAGTTCAAGTCCCCCCTCGGACACACAACTTAACCACATGCGGTTCAGGGCTGATGGAGACATCAGCCCTGTTTTCTTTGTGGTCATAAGTCACCGCGAGACGCAGTCCGCGGTAAAGCTCGGCTAGGTCTTCGCGATCAGCCTCAGCGAGGACCCGCTGAATGTTCCCGAGCTCGTCGACGATCGCGCGCATCTCCTGAGTTGTCAGCCGTTCGGCGGGTTCCAACGCTTCCAAATCGGCTTCAGCAGACTTCTGTTCTGCAACGGCGGCGTTGTACTGCGCGGTGAGCGTCTCCGGATCCCAGCCGGCCTCCAGCGCCCGTTGCAAGCGGCCGATGGTCGCCTTCGCGGCCTCAATCCGCTGCCTGAAGCCCCGTTCAGCCGCCTCAGTGGGATCTGCGCCGTCCTGAGAGCCAACCAGAATTGCAACGGTTTCATCAAGGTTCTGTGCGCTGAAGAGTGTGCCAATCCACTCGTTGATCTTGGCCGCGAGGCGGTCCTCTCTGAGATACACCGTCGGTGGATGCTCAAGTGACACCGGAGAACCCGGCACAAGGGTTTGGTGATGCCGCGGCGACGATGCTGAGATCGACATCATGAGCGGCCGCTGTCGGTCGGAACTGGGCCGCCGCGGTCTGCCAACGAGCCCTCGACCTAGCAGCAGGGGTGGGAACAGTCCGTCCTGGCGAACGCGTCCAAGGTGTACTACGACGCCTGATCCACTTTGCCGATCCCGACGTGAAGGCCGTACTAGATCGGGCTCGCGACTAGTCCTTGACAGTTCGGTCAATCCAGGCCAGGTAGTCCGCAGAGCCAGCCACGATAGCTACGGCCGCAATCTCAGGGTTATCCCACGAGTGCTCCAGCCGCAGATGTGCTTCCAGCTCGGCATACCGCGCCTCAGCAGTCTTCAGCGTGATCTGCCACTCCTCGGCCTCGCCGTACTCACCTTGATGCCAGAACACCGACGTCGCCGGCCCTTGGACCTGCGCGCTGGCGGCGAGACCGCTCTTGACCGCTGAGGCCGCTAGCCGAACAGCCTCGTCCCTCGTGGCAGCCGTAGTTGAGATTTGCAAATAGGTCGACATGTGCCTCACTTTACGAACCGCCGCCGAAGTGCACAGCCCGCCAGCTCGTCACGGCCTTGGGCGGACAGTGCCACCGCAGCACCTTCAAGCTCCGGTGGACGACCTCGAGGCGGGTCATAGATTCAATCCTGCGACACTGAGTTGCCTCATGTCGCAGTGAAGCAGTATGCTAACAACACTGATGTAGTTCGGACCTGGGGCGGGACGACGTCATGGCTTTGCCTAACTGGCCGACGCCCCGCCGCGAACTACATGGAGGTAACCCATGGGCTGCACACGTGATCTTCTAGACGTTCAAGTGAAAGAGCCCCAGCGACCATGGCCTGCGGTCACTCTGTGGATCCGGCCGGACGCCTCACGCTCGTAGCGCGTCACGCACCCGCTCCCGACAGCGCCGGAGGCTGCCATCAGCGGCGTACGTCGCGCGGGCACGCAGCCGGGGACGGAGGCCATGCAGATGGTGCCGCGCCTCCCCGCGGCCTTACATCGCTGCCGGCTCGCTCGGTGAGCGGTTCGGGCAGCCGGAAGTGTCGGAGCCGACGGACAGCCTGATTTGCCACCCAGGACGGGCCCTAACGTGGCGCGGCACCGGAACGAAACCCATCATCGTGCACGCCGACCGGGAGGACCCCATGGCGACCCTTGCTAGCTACTTTCGCGAGTCCCTGCAGAACATCGAACCCGGCAAGGATGCCGACCATGCCCGCGATGCCCACGCTGAAGTCCGGGACGTTCTCCAGCAGTCGCCGGACCTGCGGGACCTTGGCATCAACCCCGTTCTGATCGGCTCATACAAGCGCAACGTCTCCATCCGCCGGGTGAAGGACGTCGACGTGTTCGGTCGGCTGGACGATGCGGACGACACGTTGCGCCCCGGCCACGCCCTCGTCCTGTTCCACAATGCCCTCCTAGAGGGGTACGACAAGAACCGCGTGCACGCCCAGCACCGGTCATTCAAGGTTGATTTTCCCGACTACGACCTCGCGGTCGACGTCGTTCCCGCTCGCAAGTCCGGCAACAATTGGGAGATCCCGAAGAAGACCGACCAGGACAACCGCGCGAGCTGGATCGAGACCAACCCACTCAAGCTCAACGACTTGACGACGCAGGCGAACGCCGACTTCACGCTGAATGGCAAGGGCATCTACGTGCCGACCGTGAAGCTGGTCCGCCAGGTCCGCCGTACGTGGCTCGACGACCAGCCCGGAGGCCTGTTCCTCGAGCTGATGACGTTCTGGGCGTTCCGCAACCATGAACTCGCGGCCCGAAGCCAGGCGGAGTACCTCACCCTCGCTCTGGAGCATATCGCCGCGGAGCTGCCGAACGTCGCCGCGGACGGTCTGGACGACCCAACCATCGACGGCAAGAAGATCGCCACTCGCGCCACCGAGGACGACTTCAAGGTCGCCATCAAGAAGTTCGACGAGGCCAGCAAACTCGCGCGGGACGCCCTGGACGATGACGACGACTGCCAGGCCGCCGTTCTGTGGCAGCGCCTCCTTGGCGCGACCACAGAGGACGAGCGGGTGTTCCCCACCCCGGAGTACTGCAACGCCGACGGCACCCGTCGAGCGACGGCCACGACGGTGAAGGGTGCTGGCTCACCTGCGGGTACCGGCCGCTACGCATGATGAGTCAGCCCTTCGGCGAGCTCGCGGCGGCGCGCGCAGACCTGCGCCGTGGATTGGAGAAGTGCGGCTTCGACGACGACGGTGAGGTTCTGCGCGGACCGGTGCCGTGGACACACCCCAGCACCGGGATCGCCATGGCCACCATCGACGTCACTATCCTCGACCATTTCCCGTTTGGCCCGCCGCGGGTCGAACTGGTCGATGCCGGCACCCCGCTAGACCTCACCTTCCATATCCAGGATGGCGCCCTGTGCCTCTGGGACAACACCGATCCGGCGACGGACGCTCCCTGGACCGACCCGAAGCGGATTCTTGAGCGGGTTGCGGGCTGGCTCACGCAAACTGCTCGGGGATGGCCGGACGACGACGACATTGACCTCGAGCGATACGTCGAGGGAGCTGTCGACCCGCGAATGGTTCTGTACGACGAAATGGAACTCGAGGGCCTGTCCGGCTGCGTTGAGACCAAGATCGACGCGCACGAGATGACGATCACTGTGCTGCCAACGGCACGCGGAGTCCCACCCAGCCAGCGGCACAAGAAGGGAACTCAGCGCACCAGAAGGCACCTGGCCTGGCTGGCTGACCTGGGGCACGTAGCCCGCCCGCTGACCGGATGGGCTGACACCGAAGCCGCCCTGGGAGACGACGCGGTCACGGTTCGACGCCTCGTGGTCCAGGGCGCCCTTGATCTGCTCTTGCTGCGCTACCGCCGTGGCGGCCGGACGGGAATGCTCGTCCTAGCGACTACGAAGCTCAATGGAAGACCTGCCGTCCGCCGCTGCGAGGCCGCCGACACCAGCGAAGTATCCCGGCGGCTGCGGTCCGGCCCGCCCTCGGCCGAACTAGTGGACCGTAAGGTGGCCATCGTCGGCTGCGGCGCTGTCGGCTCGTTCATGGCTGACATGTTGTTCCGCGACGGATTACGCCACCTCGATCTGCGCGATCCGCAGAGGCTGCGACCCGGGAACGTGATCCGGCACCTCGCGGGAGACACCTATGTGGGGCTCTCCAAGGTCGTTGCTACGAAGGCCCACCTCGGAGCCACAGGACTCGACGTGACCCACGTAGACACGCACGTCACCTCCGTCACAGATCCAATCACCGCCATCAACATGCTTCAAACGCACGACCTCGTAGTTGACGCGACGGCGGACGAGCGCACGACCTCTCTCCTGTCATGGGCCGCCGAACAGACCGGCCGTACGCTTGTTTCCGTCGCTGTCATGCGCGGCGGCGGTGTCGCCCGCGTGGATCGGTTCCCACTGCGACCTGGCGAGCAGCACCTCTCACCGGTGCCATTGCGCGACGATCTGCGCGGCTCATACCGCGAGCGTGGCTGCGGCGACGCCGTCTCACCGACCCCGCCATCAGCAGTCGTAGCTGCCGCGGAACTCGCCACCGAACTGAGCCTAGACCAGCTGAGCGACGAGAGGCGCTTTCCGGCCACCATACTCCGCGTCATCAGGCCGCAGCCCGACGCGCCGTACGACAAACTGGCCACCTTGACATCGAACCCCCGGTTAGCCAAGTGAAGACCCCTCTCCGGGTATGGCTCGCCGGACCGATCACGACGGAGCTCGCCCATTTCGCGAGCGCTGCCGCACCTTTGGAGACCGGCGGCCTCCTACTGGGTTGGTGGGAGAACGGCGCCATAGTCGTACGGCACGCTGTTGAGGTTCCGGACCAACAGGCAGGTCGCTCCTCATGGACTCGCCGACCGCGCGCCGCAAGAAGTGTGCTGAAGGCGGCCCTGGCCGACCTGGACCACCCATTGCTCGGATACATCGGAGACTGGCACTCTCACCCTGAGGTATGTCACGCCAGCGGACGTGACATCCAATCGCTTGCCCTTACATCTGAGCAGTACACCCTTCCGCTAGTGCTCATCGTGCATCTCCCGGACCATACTGTCGACGTCCGCGCAGCCCACCACGGCCGCTCCTGCTCCGTCTCCATCTCCCGCCCGGACCCCAGGACTTAGTCATGACCCTTCCCGCCCGCGCGGCCGCCCTCCGGGGCGACGACTACCAGCACGCGATCGGCTGGCGATGGGTCTGTGAGGCATTGGATGACCCCGATATCGAGTCGGTGAGCATCGAGGACAGGGAAGGTGGAGCCTTCGACGACGTTGTCGTCCGGCGATGCACGCAGCCGAACGTCTACTGGCAGGTCAAGAGCTCGAACTATGGCGACACGATGGTCACCGAAGACTGGTTGGTTACCATTAAGACCAACAAGGGGTCCAGCCCGCTCCAACACTTCTACACCACCTGGTGCACCTTCCGGCGGGCCGCACAATCGTTCGAGCTCGCGCTTGTCGCCAACCGCGGCTTCGACGGCGGACATCCCATTCTTGGCGCCGCCCGGAGCTTGTACGACGGCCGGCTGCGAACCGACGCTATCCGCTCCGCTGGTACTCGATCGAAGTTGGGTAAAGCGCGTGATCGCTGGGCAAAGCACCTTCAGGTCAACCGCGATGAGCTGATTGAATTTCTCGGCGACCTGCAGCTACTCACCGAGGGCAACGAGTCGTCCGTGGACAAGGCGTCGCAGGCAATGATGCGCAACGTCGGACTCCGCGCGGACCCCGACGCAGTCGTCATCGGCAAGTCAATGGTGCGGGAATGGGTCAAGCGAGGGCTCGGGAGGCAGACGAGGGACGACCTTCGGCGCCAAGTCGCGGACCGCGGCCTCCTGGCTCGTGCAGGCACCCTGATCTTCGCTATTCACGCCATCGACCGGACTCCGGACCGAGTACAACCGACCGTAGAACTCGACATTGTCCATCTCTACGAAGGCGACGCCCCCTTCTCGCGGCGTCAGCTCCGCGAACCCTGCGACTGGAACGGCCGTGTTCTCCCGCTACTCCAGAATAGGGTCCGAGAACTCGAGGCCTACGGGCCGCGCCGGGTCCACGTAACCGGCGCCATAAGGTTGCCGATGCTTTTCGCCGTTGGTCGGGCGCTCCCGGACGTCCGTGGATGGGTTCTCAGCTGGGACCAACACGACCAGGAGTGGACGACCGCCTCCCCCGCGTCCGCTGCACCTCGCGTCATCGACGACCGCCATCTGGGCAACGGCGCTGAGCTCGCCGTTGCGATCGCGCTCACGTCCGACCCTGGCGCGAGCATCGAGCTATGGGCACGCTCTCACGGCCCGACCGTCGGCCGCCTGCTCATCCTCGGCCCAAATGGAGATCCCGGCCACACTGCAGTGCCCAGTGGGGACTGGTCGGCTGGATGGGCTCGAGCTGCCCGGGAAACCGTCCGACGAGCGGTGACTGCAACCAACGCGAAGCGCGTGCACCTCTTCATGGCTGCGCCCGCAGGGACGGCAATGATGCTCGGCCACTACTGGAACATGATGCCGACCACTGTCCTCTACGAGTACATCCCGTCGGAGAACGGCTACGTCCAAACAATGACCCTCGCCTAGTCCCGGAGACGGCCGAGCAAAACAAAACTCAAGTACTCGACCACACTGCTCTCGCCTCGGGTTGCGGCCGCCTGAACTCAAGCCACGGCTCAGGCGGTCGGAATGAGCAGGCCTTCGTAAGGACCGTATGGACGACGCACGGCGCGCTATGGCGTGGGCACTTCACGGCTGGTGCGGCTTTGCGCTCGGGCCAGAAGAGCCCGGCTGATCGCTGGAACGTGCGTCGATTTCACTACGAGTGACCTTTGCGCCCTGCCGAGAGCTCGGTTTCGCGTGTAGGGTTCCGGGCGCAGCACCGGAGATCCAGGGGGGACAAAGGGTGGGCCTACTAGACCGTTGGCGGAAGTCAGCTCCGCAGACACTTATCGGGCATCCGCCGGCGGCGATGCTGTCGACACCTCCGCCTGCCATCCACCGGTTGACGCGGCACGCGCAGTGGGTCGGCCCTGGGGCGCCGGCAAACATCGCAGGCGTGCAGATACCGGGTGGCATGCTGTTCGTCGGCCAGGGGCTGACCGCGCCGACCGGCGATCTCGAGCCGGCCCTCATCAACCCCGCGCTCAAGGTGAATCATCACCGGCCGGACTACGCGGGCTCCACGATGGGCTACTGGCCGTCGTACGACGAAATCACTCCGGAGGCTCGAGCGGCGTACCTCCAGTGGCTCGGCACCGGGCGCGGCCATCCGAGCGCGTACATCGGCTACGTCTTCCTGTTCTTCTACGGTATCGAGCGGCGGGTGCTCGTCGATATCGCCAACGATCCGACGCTGAGCTGGGAACTTCCGCCGCTGCGTGCGGAAGTTCAACGCCTGCTCTCAATCTACGGCGACAACGACTCGTTCCATCGCTATGCGACTAGGTTCCTTGGTCTGCTCGAAGTGCTGACAGCTGCCGAGCCGTCGGTGGTGCCACCACTCACCCGCGAAAACAAATGGCAGCCGCCACCATCCCTGTTGGTTCAGCTGGGAACGTTCGCATCCGATGGCCGGCCGATCCCCGCTGACTGGGCACTGGCATGGGCCTGGTACCACCCCGATGTCTCGCTGAGAACGACCGCCACCCGGTGCACGGATGAGTTCGTCGCGCTGTTCAAGTCACGGTACGCCGAGATGTACAACGCCGGCCTGCTGGTCAGGCCCGGGCAGGCGACCGTGGGCCTCGAGTACTACGCGGCTAGCCAGGGACTCCCATCCGCGACTCTGACGACCAACATTCCCAACGTGTTCAACGATCCCGACGCACGACGGCAGTTGGCTTCCCTTGCTCACTCGGCGATGGACGATCTTGAGCCGTACAGCAGGTACCTGGGACGCAACCCGGATGGTCGCGGCACTGTGTCCGCGGCCGCCCTTCTACCGCGGGAGTTGCTAGGGCAACCCACCGGCGAGGTTGCCCGATTGCGTAGCTGGGCAGCTGACTTGGCTGACACCCGCCGCGCCATCAGCGGCGATGCGCTGTTCGCCCAATGGCCGATCAAGTCACCGGAGCGGATGGCCAAGCCGGAAGCCGTCGCCTTGGCGCAACTGCTGGCACAGTTTGGTCTTGCGATAGAACCCGATGTGCGGCTCGGCGGACCGGCGATCACGCCCGCGACGCCCGTCGTCGTGTTCCATGCCACCGATAACCCGCCGAACGCAGCGACAGCAAGCTATGCGGCCGCCACCACTCTGCTGCATCTGGCCACGGCTGTGTCCGCCGCCGACGGGACGATCAGCGAAGCCGAACAGATCCATCTCGTCTCGCATCTGAAATCGTCACTCCAACTCACCACAGGAGAGCAGGCGCGGCTGGAGGCCCACTTACTGTGGCTGACGGCCAGCGACATCAAGCTCACCGGACTGAAGCGCCGCGTCGAGGCTCTCAACAGATCCCAACGAGAGGCGGTGGCCGATCTGCTGGTCAGCGTTGCGGCAGCGGACGGCGTCATCTCGCCGGACGAGGTTGCCAGCCTGACCAAGATATTCCGGTTGCTCTCGCTGGATACGTCGCAGGTTCACAGCCGCCTCCATGCTCACCTCTCCGGCGATGTCAGCCGCCGTCCAGAGCCCGCCGCCGGACCGGTCACTGTTCGTCCTGCTGGCGCACCCGATCCGGGCTATCCGATCCGCGAACCCGAGAAGCAAGAAGGACTCCACCGGCTCGGCCCCGCCGCGGGCCGAGGGGTTGCGTTGGACCTTGCTGCCATCGAAGCGAAGTTCGCGGAAACCGCCGAGGTTTCCTCGTTGCTTACGGACATCTTCAGCGACGACGAGCCCGAGGCGACTACTGTGAGGCAGGGGGCGGCAGAGCCGCCCGACACTCCCTCGCTGGCTGGACTCGACGGCACCCACTCCGCAATCCTGCGAACGCTCGCGGGCCGCGACGTGTGGACTCGAAGCGAGTTCGAGGAACTGGCAGCGCAGTACGGCGTGATGCCCGACGGCGCGCTCGACACCCTCAACGAGGCAGCGCTGGACACCGTCGACGAGCCCTTCGTCGAGGACGATGGCAACGACACGCTGACCATCAACGACTTCGCTCGGCAGGAGCTCTTCGCATGACCATCGAGACCGCTCCCGGCACCGAACGCATCCGCCCACGTGATCGCGACGCCATCGTCAACTCGCTGCGCGCAGGCGTGGTGCCGCGGATCGGGCAACAGCACATCCAGGTTGGGCGCGCCGGCGAACTCGCCGCTTTGCTGACCGATATCGAGCGGGTCGCCGACAACGGTTCGGCCGCCCGCTTCGTGATCGGCGAGTACGGCTCGGGCAAAACTTTCTTCCTGCAGTTGGTGCGATCTGTAGCCCTCCAGAAGAAGCTGGTGACCGTCCATGCCGACCTCTCCCCCGATCGGCGTCTGCACGCCACCGGCGGACAGGCTCGGAGCCTGTACAGCGAACTGATGCGCAACATGGCTACCCGCGCCAAGCCGGACGGCGGAGCCATGGGCAGTGTGGTCGAGCGCTTCGTGACCAGCGCCCTCAGCGATGCCCGCGCGACAGACCGATCCCCAGAAGCCGTCATCCGCTCCGGACTCAATCAGCTGACCGAACTGACCGGCGGCTACGACTTCGCCGATGTCGTGGCAAAGTACTGGCAAGGACATGACACTGGCAACGAACAGCTCAAGTCGGACGCGGTCCGCTGGCTGCGCGGAGAGTTCACCACTCGTACCGACGCTCGCGCCGCACTTGGTGTACGGACGATCGTCGACGACGCCAACTTCTACGATCAACTGAAGCTCCTGGCTCGTTTCGTCCGCCTGGCAGGTTTCGATGGTCTGCTCGTCGGCCTCGACGAGATGGTCAACCTGTACAAACTGGCTAACAGCCAGGCGCGCAACTCCAACTACGAACAGATCCTGCGAATCCTCAACGACGCCCTGCAAGGATCAGCGGCAGGCATCGGATTCCTGTTCGGCGGGACGCCGGACTTCCTCACCGACAGCCGCCGAGGGCTCTACTCGTACACCGCGCTGCAGTCCCGACTCAGCGAGAACACTTTCGCCACCAGCGGCCGGGCCGACCTGACCGGACCGGTCATCAGGCTCGCATCGCTTACCCCTGAAGACTTGTACGTGCTGCTCAGCAAGCTGGTCCACGTACATGCCTCTGGCAACAGTGCCGCCTACCTTCTGCCCGCCGAGGGCTTGCACGCGTTCATGAACCACTGCTCGTCGAAGATCGGCGACGCCTACTTCCGTACCCCGCGCAACACCATCCGCAGCTTCCTCGACCTGCTCGCTATCCTCGAACAAAATCCCGATCTGCAGTGGACTCAGGTCATCGGCTCCGTGCCGCTGGCACTCGAGTCCAATCCAGACCTCGACCCGCTTCCGGACGAAACGGCCGCCGACCAGAGTGCGTCGAGCGGCGCGGACGACGAGTTGTCAACCTTCAGGCTGTGACCACCGCCGCCGCGGATCCCGCCGACGCCTACGATCGGCTCCATCCGGGCATCCAGCGATGGATCTACGGGCAACACTGGGACCGGCTCAGATCCGTCCAAGCACACGCGGTCGCCCCGGTCCTCGAGGGTCAGGACGTTGTCATCGCGGCCGCTACCGCGAGCGGCAAGACTGAGGCAGCTTGGTTCCCGATCTGCTCCAGGCTCGCGGACCAGGAGGTCCGCGCACAGTCGGGAATCAAGGCGCTTTACATCGGGCCTCTGAAGGCGTTGATCAACGACCAACACCTACGTTTGGAGTCGCTGGGAGACTCGGTCGACGTGCCCGTGCATCCCTGGCACGGCGACGTCGCGGCCAGTCGCAAACGCAACTTGATGAAGAACCCGGATGGCATCCTGCTCATCACCCCGGAGTCCCTCGAAGCGATGTTCGTCCGGGAGGGACACCGACTTTCGGCCGTGTTCGCAGGTTTGCAATACTTGGTGGTCGACGAGTTGCACGACTTCATCGGTACCGAACGTGGCGCCCAACTCCAATCGCTGATGCACCGGCTGGAACTCGCCATCCGCCGACGTATTCCCCGGATCGGCCTGTCCGCGACGCTGTCCGACCTTGCGATCGCCGCCGACTTCCTGCGTCCGGGCCGCGGGCACCTCGCGCACATCATTGACAACCCGGGCGGCGACACCGCCGAGATCCAGTTGCAGATGCGTGGCTACGTCAAGAGCGATCCCAAGACAGCAGCCGAAATCAGTGCTGACGACGACGCAGCGGTCCACGCCAACGACGCCAGGTCGATCGCCGAACATCTCTATGCGACTCTCCGGGGTAAGGACAACCTGGTCTTCGCCAACAGCAGATCAGCAGTCGAAGCGTACGTTGACCTCCTCCACGGCATGTCCGAACGCCGATCAGTACCCAACGAGTTCTTGCCCCACCACGGCAACCTCTCCAAGGAGTACCGCGAAGACGTCGAACGCCGACTGCGCGCCATCGACACACCTACCACTGCCGTCTGCACCTCAACCCTCGAGATGGGGATCGACATCGGCAGCACCGACGCCGTGGCGCAGGTTGGCGCGCCCCACAGCGTCGCCGCGTTGCGCCAACGACTCGGCCGGTCTGGCCGGCGCGATCAGCCCGCTGTGCTGCGCGTCTATGTGTCCGAAGGCGAGCTGACTGAGCGGACGCCACCGGCCGACCAACTCCGGGCTCAGCTGATCCAGACCATTGCCATGGTCGAGCTCATGCTGAAAGACCGCTGGTTCGAGCCACCCAACACGGGCGCGCTTCACCTCTCCACCTTGACTCAACAGATTCTCTCGATCATCGCCCAACACGGTGGAGCAACCGCACAGCAGCTCTACACGACACTGTGCGGGAACGGGCCGTTCTCGCGCGTTGACCAGTCCACCTTCGTCAACCTGCTCAGCGATCTCGGCGCGACTGAACTCCTCACTCAGTCGAGCGACGGCCTCTTGCTGCACGGAGAACGTGGCGACCAACTCGTCAACCATTACACCTTCTATGCCGCCTTCCAGACCGCCGACGAGTATCGCCTCGTCACGCGTGGCCGAACCCTCGGCTCCATCCCGGTCGACTATCCGGTGCTGGTCGGCAGCCTGCTGATCTTCGCGGGACGCCGGTGGCAGGTGGTCGATGTCGACAGCCGCTCCCGCATAATCGAGCTGTCGCGTTCCAGTGGCGGCCGTCCGCCGATGTTCTCCGGTGGTGGCGGCGAAGTCGCCGACCTGGTGCGGCAGCGAATGCGATCGATCTACGAGTCCACTGACGTACCCGTCTATCTCAACCGGGAAGCGCAGGAGCTTCTCGACCAGGCGCGCGAATCCTATCGGCGGCTCAGACTCGACCAGCATCCGATTGTGGCCTGGGGCAACGACACGCTGATCTTCTGCTGGCGTGGCGACCGGATCCTCAACACGCTCGCCGTTGCCCTCGCTGACGCCGGCCTCAGAGTCAGCCTCGACGGCGTTGCCCTGCAGGTCAACGACAACACTGCCGAAGGCGTCCTAACGGTACTCCGAAACCTCGCCAGCCAGCCCGAGCCAGACCCCGAAGTCCTCGCGGCGACCGTGGGGAACAAGCACCGAGACAAGTACGACGAATACCTCTCCGACGAGCTCCTGGCCAAGGCTTACGCCGCTCACAGCCTCGACGTTCCCGGGTCTTGGTCGACGCTCCGGGATCTCTCGACCTACGAGTCCGGGATCGACTCATTCCTGCCGCTGGGAGACCATCCGAAACCCGCCGCTCCGGTCTATCCACGCCTCGGGGAGACACCGTTCGCGGTGATCGATCTCGAGACCACCGGCTTCGCAGGCCACCTGGACGACCGGGTGGTCGAACTCGCCGTCATCCACACGGACCCACATGGTCGCATCACCAACCGATGGAGCACGCTGGTCAACCCCGGCCGCGCCGCCGGGCCTACCGAGATCCACGGACTGCGCTCCGACGATTTGTCGAACGCCCCCCACTTCGCAGAGCTCACGGACTGGCTGACGGACCTCCTCGCCGAACGCGTGATCGTCGCGCACAACGCGCCGTACGATCTGGCGTTCCTCACCACCGAGTACGAACGCTCCGATGTCGACCCGCCGGACTGGGCAACGCTGTGCACCCTCGAGCTCAATCGCCACCTCGGAACAGCCGACTCTCTCACCCTCGAGTCCTGCTGCGCCGCCTACGGCATCACTCTCAACGCCGGCCACACCGCACTTGGAGACGCGACAGCCACAGCGCACCTCCTCGAGGCCTGCCTGTCCCGGGCGACGATTGCCGGTCTGGCCGACTTGCAGGCCGTCGGCTGCGAGAAGCCGCTACCTCCAGCCGGCAACCTGCCGGCTCCGGCGATACCTCGGCTCCTTCCCCGCAGGAGCCCTGACTGGAGATCGCCATGCAAGTAATCACGTTCGCGGTCCACGCCGCCCACCTCGACCCGATGACAGGCACCGGCCTCCTCGTCCAACCAGATCCGGAGCACGACCTCGAACCGCCGGATGGGCTACTAGGTGAACGGGTCTGGCTCGCAGGGCTCGGACAGTATGGCTGGGAGCCTGCCCTGTCGCTGCACTGGGCGGACTGGACGAGGGCGATGCGACATCTTTACGACATCGGCTGGAGCCCGATGGAGGATGAGGAAGGTGAGCTCGACCTGGTCGGTACGACCACCGACGGCCGGAACGCCATCGCCCTGTACGGCGAACACCCCATCATCACAGAACCCAGCCTCGACCAGATCGACCATGCCATCCGCGACCTCTGCCAGTCAGCAGGAGTTGAACTCTCAGACGGTAACGCAACAGCGAAGGAGTGAGGATCGGGACAGACGAGCTCGATCACGATGCGGTCGCCGGCCATGTGCAACAGCGCAGTGAAGCGGATGGTCCGCTCGACCAGCAGGGCGATCGCCGACCGGTTGAGTTCTCCGAAAATCGGATCTCTTTCCAATGCCCGTGGTCCGGGCGGTCTTGGACCTGCCTGGGGCGCTGATAAATCATGCGCAGCGGAGCGATGAACGTGGCCGACGCTGGTCGCCGCCAGTTGGCGGCGGGTTCGCAGCAGCACCCTAGGGCTCGCGCTGCACCACGCACTCAGGGCTGTAGAGCGCCTGGCAGATCGTTTCGATCGCCCAGGTGCCGGCCCATACAGGACTGGCAGCTCGCGCGCGATCAGTTCAGGGCTCCACCGCTAGTCCAGCAAACTCTATTCGATCGCTCGCACCCCTAGGTCTGCGGCCAGGAGGTTGACCACCACCTTGCCGATGGCCGCTCCGGCCCTTCCAGCGAGCTCTGACCTCGTCTGTCGGTTCGTCGTCAGGCCTTGCGAGGGAACACGACGTCCTGGTTCCAAGCCTGTCGGCCGGTCCCACCCGGACAGGTCGGGTTGAAGCAGCGCCAGTACCAGACGTAGTTGCGCCGGCGCCGAAGATCGACATCGGCCAGTCCGCATCTCGGGCAATCTGGAGGGTTAGCGAACACCGTGGCGTGCTGGTGCTCAAGAACCTTCCGAGCGAAGTGCGCGCCGCGGATGGTCACCATGATCTCGCGGGTCCGGCTTTGGGAAAGTGCGTTCAGGCTGCCGAGCATCACCGTCTGCTCGTCCACCACGATGATCTTCTGATGCATCAGATGCACCAGGACCGCGACGTGCACGGCAGCACGCAGTTCCGTCACCAGCTCCACAGCGGCCCGCTGCGTGGGGTCGCTGGGGTCACGGACAAAGACCACGATCCGGACTCCGCGCGCGGCGGCCTCTGCAAGATGCGGAAGGAGCTGGCTGACGCGCTTGGCGACCCAGGGTGCCCAGATCCACAGCGAGGCACGCGCTGTACGGATCGCTTCGATGAAGGTATCGAAAAACACCCGTTCGTCGTCGATGTCGGTGATCTCGACATGCCGCCCGAGAACGTCGCGCAGCCGTGAGCCGAAAGGCCCTAGCCGTTCTGAGTCGGCGATGGTCCGGGGCATGACCAGAGCTGTCCCGGGTACCGTGCGATTAATCCGATGTTTCAGCTCAGCGAAAACAGTTCCGGGGACTGCCTCGGCGATCCGTTGCCGGCTCCCCAGCAGATAGAGCCTGGTCTGGACGCGGGTGATCGCAACGTTGAACAGGCGAAGCCCGTCCTGTTTCCACCCGTTGGTGCCCGGTCCGCGGCCCGCCTGAGCCATCCACAGTGCCTTGCCGTCGCTTCCCTCGACAAGGTCGAAGACCACGATCGGAAACTCCCGGCCCTGGAATCGATGAGCCGTCCCCACCTCTGCCAGAGGATCTCCGGTCCGCTCGACGTCACGAAGCGCCTCGAGCGTCGCGATCGCCTGATCCCGGTACGGCGTCACCACGCCGGTGGCCTCGCCGTCTTCTTCGTGCAGCTCAATCAGCGCCCTGGCCAGCAAGGCGCCGGCTGGCCACCATCCCTTCCCTGCCCCCGTCCTCGTCGGCACGGCGAGTTCTCCCAGCCCGTCGGTGTCGATCAGGACGATCTCGGGATCGCTGGCGACATCTCGCTCTGGCACCAGTGGCCCGGCCTCGAGCGCACCGTCGTATGCGATCGAGTTGGCTAGATCCATGACCGTGCGGCCGAAGCGATTCTGGGCCGTCAAGGTAATGCAAGAGGCGTTGGCCATCGCCTTGGCCGGACTGGTGATTCCGCAGTGTTCAAAGACATCGCGCTGCAGCCAGGTGACTAATTCTGGCCGGTCGCTGTACTTGATGTCCTTCGGGAGCACCGCACCAAGCTGCAGGAAGTCACCGAGCAGGACCGCGGTCGACGATGCCCGCGAAATGGCCAGCAGGACCTCTGGCAGCGTTGCCGCACCGACCTCGTCTACGAGTACGACGTCGTAGGTGCCGTTGAGCACGTGTTTGTTGGTCCGCGATCTGGCCAATGTCGTCGCGACCAACCGCGCGGTCGCGATGATCTCTCCTTCCGCGTCTCGCGCCAGCCGCTCGAACTCCTCCTGAACAGCCTGGTACTGCACCTGCAACTCCGCCGACCGCGGACGGTCCACCTTCACACGCCGCCGCAACGATTCCGCTTGAGCATGCAGAGCCGGCCGCCCGGCCGCACTCTCGGACCGAACGATCTCGTCCGCCTCTTGCGCCTCCTTGTGCCGCACTACGGCCCGCCGCAGATCGTTGAGTGCCTCCTCTTTGCTCCGGATGAGCCGCTGAAGCTCCGGCGCTGCCGCACGCGCCCGATCTTCCCGATCCTGGATGACCTCCCTGCTGAACGGTATGCCGGTCACGATTGCCTCGACCTGGTCGAGAAGAACCCGCGACCGACGGTTAGCGACGTCGCGGGCTGCCAATGCCTTTGCTGCCAGAGTGCTCTGCATCTCAGCCGCCACTCGGACCCGTTCCGCCGTCGCTGCCACTTCCTTCCGGGCCCGCCACTTGGAGATACCCGAGAGACCTTCCAATTCAGCAAGCCGATGCTGAAGGTCGCCGCGCTCCTGGTCGGCGATCAGCGCCGCCGCTTCGGCCTTGTTCGCCGCAACCTCGACCTGGTCCGCCTGCGCCCGCAACTCCTGCACCTGTATCCACATGAGCCGGGAGTCGGCGACTTCGTCGAGCTGCTGCCGAGCCTGCTCGACCTCACGTGCTGCGGTCTCCACATCGCCGGTCCGATTCCGGTACGCGGCCTCGGCGTTCAGCACGGCAGCGTTCAGCCCGGTCAGGTCGTCGCCGTGCCGTGCCAGCAGTCGCCGCGCGCCGATGTACCGCGTGACGTCGAAGCCTGCAAGTTGCTTTTCCAGGGCGGCCAGCCGATCCTCACGTTCCTGAATGGCGACCAGTTCGTCTGATATTGCCTGCCGCTTCGCCTCGGTCGCCGTCAGACGCTCCCGCACGAGCAGGGGCAGGGAGACTGCCGCATCCGCCGCCACCTCACGGAGCTGGGGCGGGCCGACCCGAACGACTTCGCCGCCGGAGTGACCTCCCTCTCGCAGGACGCCGAGCAGCGCATTGTCCACGGCGATGTTGGTACCGGACACCAGCAAAATCCGTTTGCCTTCGGCCAGCAGATCTACGATCGCCCGCTTGAGGACCATCGTCTTACCGGTACCTGGCGGTCCCCAAACCAGGAACAGACCCGACCCCAGGCAGGCACGGTACGTCTCCACCTGAGCCGGCAGAAGTCCGGGCTGGGCCGCAGCCGGGGCCGGCCTGCCCAGCACCTTTCCATCAGCCAGCATGGCGGTGAGCGGAGCGTCTCCGAGTTTGGCCAACCCGTCCCGCAGCGCCTCGATCAGGAAGGTCGTCGGCTGCTGCAGAAGCCACAAGTGCGGATCCTCCGGGTCAGCAAACTCCGCGACCCGAATCGTGAGTGTCGCCCCGCTCTGGGAAGCCTCCATGACAGCATGACCGGAGTCGATGGTGGCTCGCTCCGGACCTGCCAGCTTCAAATCGTCGAGCTGGTCCGGTCCGAGCTCCGAGCCCCGGATGTCGACGAGGTATTCGCCGCCGACGGCCGTCCGCACTGCGCGCCCGATGCGCCGCCATGACGGCCGTCGTGAAGTACCGCCCTCCAGGGCGATCCACTCATCCAGCGCTGTCGTGACCTCATCGCTCCACCCCACCCGTCCCCCTTACCGACAGTGATCACTGCGTAGCCAAGATCTCACAGTCGGCGGCCGAACGCCTGTCGAAACTGCGTCGAACGACTCGAGGGGCAGATCCACCTTGGTCTGGGCACGATCTCTTCCGACCAGTTGTAGGACGGCAGCCATTGCAGCGGAACCGCAGCGTTGAAGTCCCCCAAGCTGCATCCGGCAAGATGCCGCGGCAGTCGGCACATCGGCGGCGGCGCCGAGGGCAACTCCGGCTCTGCCCGGCACGAAGGACCTCCCTGGGGTACATCATTGGTGCCGCAGTCACCATTGCCGGTCTATTGATCAACCAGTGGCGTACCGATCGGCGGGATGCCGAACGGTGGAATGAGGATTGCTCCAGAAGATCGCGCCACGATGCGAACTGCGCAGCCGTCGCCCACGCGGCTCCTAGCTGAGCAAGTCGGAGCCCGCCCGCGCAGGCGGGCCCTGCCCAGCATGTCCCCGAACCAAGTCATCCAGCCTCCTCCCCCGAGCACACGGTGCCTGTACGAGCCATGGCATGCTTTCCAGAATCCGTCGAGCCCGATGAGGTGGGCAGCACGTGCGCATGTGCTGCCAGGTCCCATCTGCCGCCAGCCACCGTACACAAGGGAGATGGATGAAGCTCTGGATCATCGCGGCCGAGGAGAAGTCCGCGACGACTGTGAGCCGCACGCCGGGGCCTGGCGATGTCTCCCCCTCGATCACCACAGCCGACGACGTCCACGTCGATGAGGCAGTTTTGATGTGGCGCCCTGGCCGAGATGGTGGCGTCGTCGCCACAGGGCGGCTAGCCGCGACGACCACGATCGAGCCGTGGAGGCTGTCGGACCCTGCTCTGACGAAAGCAGATGTCGAGTTCACCGTGCTGTGTTTCTCGGCCCCTCTGACAGTTCACGAACTCCGTGACACGGGTCTGAACGAGGTGGTGAAAGCTGTCCGCTCGCTCGACTACAACCGTCGGTCGGTGTCGATCGACATCGCGGCCGACAGCTGGAACCTTCTTCAACAACTGGTCGGCCAGGAGCGACCATCGACGCGCGCGCCAACGTCATGGGCCGTTCCGGCGGGGTCGGTGGTCAGACGGCGACAACTCCACGGCGCGTACGGCGGCAGCCATAGGGTGAGCGTTGGGGCGAGCGGCCGGACAGTCGAGGCGTTCGTCTTCCTCGACGCCAGCAGATTGGACGGCCTCGCTCCACGCTGGGACAGATCGATCCTCTTCGCCGCAGGCCAGTCACAGTCAACCGACAGCAACCATTCATCGGCGAACCTGGCTGTGCTCGGCCATCGTCGGCGTGCCAATCCCCTCCGGGTGTTCCTGACCAAGAAGGATGGGTGCCTGTACCTGGGCGAGTTCGCAATCGACCCGGATCGGCCTGTCGAGTCGTGGCTCCATGCGGGCCAGCGAGAACGCTTCCGAAACTACACGGGCCTGGCCGCCACTGAAGATCTGCATGCCCCCCTGTTCAGGCTCCGCCAGCTGAGCGGAATTCCGTTTCCCGCCGATATCGCCGCCGCATTTCGGAAGGCGCCCCGCCTTGACCTACAGCTTCATGCCACCGCCGAGGGGCCGGCAAGCCTCATCCGCAACCTGTTGGCCAGGGTGGAGGCCGAGCCCGCGACTCTCAGGATGCTCGGAGAGCTCGGCGAGGCCCAACTGCTAGCCCATCTTGTCGAACGCGCCAGGCGCCAAGTAGCGCTGAACGACCTTCGTACCGCAGTCGCGGACCCCACCACCTCCGAGAGCAAGCTGCAGCGGCTGCTCGCGAAGATGACATGGATGTTCGGCGGAGAGTTTCTGCCCGGGTCGGCCAGACGCAACCTCACCCTCCGAGACCAGCTCGACCTGGTCCTCTTCCGCCCTGACGGCACCCTGCACGGCGTCGAACTGAAGAAGGCAAAGGTCGACGACCTGATCATCCCCCACCGCAGCCACATGATCGTCGGCGCCTGCGTTAACGAGGCGGTCGGCCAGGCCGCCAGTTACCTCAGAGAACTGGACGAGAAGCGTGCACAGATCCTCACCGACCTGCACATCGATACCCGGCGCGCCTCGATGACAGTGGTCATCGGCCACAGCCGCTTCACCGACTCGTCGCAGCAAGAGGTCGACGAGACCATACGCACATTCAATTCGGACCGTTCCAGGATCCGCGTGACCACCTATGAACGCCTGATCGAGGACGCCCAGCGCGCACTGGATCTGGGTTCCACCACGGAGTAGGCAACACCGCTGCCTGCTCTGATTTTCAGCAGCGCCAGTTGCGCTGCTACCTGCAACGCCGGTTCGCCGTCCAGGAGCTCCGCATCGCGGACGGTAGCCGGGGCGCATGATTCTGGTACCCGCGCATCATATAGATTCCGTCAAACTGAAGATGCACGGAGCAGCTCATCCGTCAGGTGGCTTCGGAAGACAGTGCTTGGCAGCCAATCCAGCATCCATTTCGTAGATCGCGTCGCGCAGCCGCTTCATGACTCGCGCCCTCTCCTGCGGCGTTTTGCCAGATATGGCGACCAGTTCGTTCCAAGCCGCCAGCAGGGACCCCCACCACTCTCCTGCTTCCTGCAGATAGCCGGCCATCTTGTAGTACTCGACGATCTTCGCGAGATCCGGTGGCGCGCCCGGGTTGCGATCTAAGTACTCGATCGCCAGCAGACTCGGGTCCGATGAGATCACTGATCGCAGGTGTTTCATCCGAGCAATGCGTGCCTCGTCGCGGCGATGCTCGGCTGCAGCGCGAGCAGCCTCCGCGGTCACAGTCAAGCCGACCGTGACCGTCAACTGTTTGTAGTGATCGTTGGGGCAGTCGCGCGGACGACCGAGGTCGGCGTTGATCGCCGCTCCTGCTGCAAGCACGTCGTCTGCACCAAATGCTTGGGAGATGCTTGCTGCTCGGTTGCATGCGTCCACCAGTACGACGCTCGTCACCTCGGAGTGTCGGGCTGAGCCGGGAGTGAACGACCCCGTGATCGCCGCATCGAACCGAATCGCTTCGAGTGCCGTAGGCAACTGATACGGACCCGACCGGGGCACTTCGATGCGGCGTCGACGAAACTTGAATCTCATGCGACCGACGGCGGCTCGTCGTCGCTGGCAAGGATGATCTTGAACTTCGCGTCTAGGTCGGCCTCCGGGGTGCGTCCGTTGAAGTCGTACCCGACGAACGCCTCGTACAGCCGGAACGGAACCAGCGAGCCCAGCCCGACCAGCGCCCGCGCGAGCGCGTCGATCATCCCGTTGTAGCGGGCATCGTCGATGCTCGCCCTACTGACGATCGCCGCGAGTGCAGGATGAGATGTCCTGTCAGCCAAGGCCTCGCGAAGCACCAAGATGAGATCGATGTCAGACGCCTGCTCGCTCAGCAGCCAGGGGATATCGCCGGTGTCAACGGCCATCAACGCTCGCAGTGCGATCTTTGCGGACCGCGCAGCAGCATTGTCTCGTAGCCACTTAGCGAATGCCGCGGCGACCGTCCCGCGGATCCCGGGCACCTGGAGTGCCGCTTCGAACGCTTCCTGGACCGCCTTGTCGATGCCCGGGTCCTCGGTCGCATCCGCAACGCGTTGCAGACGCCGTACGGCGATCTCGGTCCGCACACCCTCCAGCAGCATGCGACTGGCAACAGTCACCACGGTACTCCGAAGCCCCGCGGTCGTCGCCCAGCCATAGAGGAGCTGCTCACAGCCGCGCTGCATGTGCGGGTCCTTGGCACCTGCCAGCAGAACTTCCTCCAGCAGCCATCGGCTGTCGGAGGTCAGCTCCTTAAGCTCGTTTTTGATGAAGCCGACGTCCTGGTGCCGAATGACCAAACCTGACAGCCGTTCCTGTACCAGGTTTTGTCGACCCGCGTCTTTCACGGCCAGACCGATCAGCCAGTCTGCCATCGGCTTGCGGATCGGCGGGAAGTTGTCCCAGGCGTAGCGCACAGCTGCGTCGCCGAAAGCCGACTCCTTGAAGACCACGATCTCCCCGGGGAGAATCTTCGCCTGGATCGCGTTGACGCGCCCGACCAGCCCCGGCCGGCTGAACACCGCGAACGCGCTCTCCTTCACCTTGTCCTTGTCATCCGTTGTCGCCTGCAGCCGTGCAGCCAGTGATGTGCTCAGGTCGTCGAGCTCGGAGAGGCGGACACTCTGCACGCACGCAAGTGCGAGCAAGAAACAGCGATCCTCCGGGGATAGCGCCGACTCAGGAGCAAGGAACAGCCCGTCCAGCGTCTTGACGTGGTTGTCGAGCAACTTGTGGAGCCGCTGGGCCCATTGGCTGTCGTCATCTTGGTCAGGCCAGGATCTCCACGCGTCCAGAATTCTCGCCGCAGCCCGCGTTGCCTGCACCGCACTCAAGCCCTTCAGGTAGGGCTTGACCGTGTCGGCATCCACGTGTGGTTGCAGCCTCGCAGTGATGACCCCCAGCCGCCGGCCGACCACCTGGACCGAGTCCGGTGCTTCCTCGAGCTGAATCACATGGACCTCAGGGATCGAGCCGCTGACCACCGACCGCCAGAACTCGGTTCGGACGGTCAGCACCAGCCTGGCGTTCATATCGCGATAGATACCGGCCAGCTCCGTGAGGCCGACGACGAAAGCTCGCGCCTTCCCAAGATCCACGGACGTCTCGACATCGAGGACGTGTACGTAGCCGGCCTTCGGCCGCAGCGCAGCGACCGTCGGATGCTCCCAGTCCGGGTCGAAGGCGGTCATCAGCATCTCCGCCGGAGCCTCGTGCGCCACCAGTTGCTCGGCGAACGTTGTCGAACCGATTCCCGGCGGCGCCACGACGACAACTACGTCACCGCGTCCCAGAGCTGCGCTGCCCTTCTCCCGTTCGTCCTTCCAGCTCACGGGAACGACGATGGTCCGGTCGGCTCTGAGCTTCGCACGATCAAGCGGCTGCTCAGCCAGCCGATCAGCCGGCTTCAGGGCACGAACAGCCTTCGATTCCACAGCGACCGTCGTGTGTCCGGCCAGCAGCTCAAGAAGCCTTTCGGTCCGGGCCGTCCGAACGCGGCCTGCGGACCAGATCTCGTCGGTCTCGAAGCGGTCGATCAGCACGCCGATGACAGCCCCGTCGTGCTGCCGGATCAGCGGTGCGCCGCTCATGCCAGGCTGCACACCGTCCGCGTACACCCAACCGGTAGCAGGCCCACCCTCCTCCTTGGACGGGCCTTCCCAACGCCCGGACGACGGCATAATCCGGTACGAATGCCCTGATGAGAGAAGCGCATATCCCGTCAGACTGATCGGCAGACCCGAATCTTGGTCATCCGACATCGCAACGAGCTCCACGCTGGCCGAAGGTGGAGTGGCGGTGCGCAGGATCGCCAGGTCGTGATCGGCGTCGGAGGCGAGCAGAGCGGCCGTCCCGGTGCCTTCGCCAGCGGCCGAGTCGGCGAGCGGCTCGAAGCGCACCACGCCATCAGCGGAGGCCTGGTATACGACGTGCAGTGCGGTAGCCAACACTCCGCCACCGAGGTGGAAGCACGTCCCGACCGGCCTGCCGTCCACATCGAGGATCCGGCCGTGGAACCGGGTGGCCGATGCGCTCATGTGGCGTCCGCGCCGTCGGATTCCTTACCAAGCGTCCGATCGCGGTACACGACCCTGACGCCCAGCGACGCCTCAGCTCCCGCACTCGCGATAACAATGTCGCCGGTGGCCGAGAACTTCAACCCGAACTGGACCTCGATCTCGTCGGGGCGAGCGCTCTGCGCGGCCACCCGCTCGCCGATCTGCACCGCAGTGAGAGCGAGCTGCTCGATCACTGCTTCTGCTCGGGTGAACATGCCCTGCAACTTTTCCACGGGCTTCGAACTGCCAGTCCGCTGAAAGCCAGGTCCCACGACGGCCTCCACCAGTACCGGGATCCCACCAACCTCGGTCTCAACCACGACAGACTGCATCCCCAGCATCCCCCTGATCTTTTCAGTCACGCTCTGACGTCGTAGCGTAGTCAGCAATTGTCGGTCACGGTCGGTCAAATCGGCGCGTCTTTCCCCGGTACGAAGAACCGACTGACCACCCCGCCCTGGTCGACCTTCCCGATCGTCGTGACCAAAAGCGACCGGACATCACTACTGATCGGTAATTCGTACGCCGCCACCCCCGCGTCCGCATGAGGAGGCGATCTCCTTCACCGAGGGGCAATAGGACGCCAAGACGCACATAGGTCTGTTCGCCGAGCAGTTCGTGCGGTCGTGCAATCTCCGCGACGCGCCGATCACCGGACGTGATCGCATGCATTCATCGACCTCTTCCATGGAATCACCAACAGCTACAAGCCGACCGAATCACCCCGAGCCGGTCCGTCCTGTAGACCGACCACTTCATCCCTACGAGCTCCCCGTCCGCTGCATCCACAACATGGCCGCTGGGGATGGCAATCATCGCCGGCGGTGCCTTGCCCAGATCGTCGCCCGTTGCCAAGGGATTCCGTCGCGCCGCTGACGGAGCAGCCTCACATGCTTAAGGAGCTCGTAGACATGGTCATCTGAACACCTCTCGAGGCGGCACGGACCATCTCGAAGGACCTCATGAGGCAACTGCAGACGGCCGATGTTCACAGGCTGGCCTCACCCGACTGATGGCCCGTCCGCCACCGGCAGTTCGAGGTCAAGGCGTGTGGTTAAGGTGGGTGTTCCTCCTCGGACACCATGTGGGTTCATATCTCCAGGGATATGAACCCTTTCTTGGTTCTCAGCCTCTCTTCGATGATGCGTCTGCATCACGCCGCGGGACCTCGACACCATCGAGGCAGGCCGCAGCTAGAACTTGCTGCGGGAAGTCGGCGTCGGGGCGAAGGCCGGGCTGCGCCTCACCACCACGGCGGTCTTCTCCCCTGGCAGGAGGTCACCGCTCTCGCCCGAGCCGATGATGACGCCGCCCGCGTCGAGCTTAGCCACTTGCCGATCCAAGCCACCCGGCAAGGCGTGCGCTCTGCGCACCTCCAGGCCATCGTGATGGAGGCGGTGGCCCGGACATAGAAGGGCGCCGAGGTGCGGATCGGCGGGATCCTGGCAGTGGGCGCGATCTCCGAGCAAGCGGCCCGGCTCTCCACCCCGACCGGCGGCGAGCCGGTAACCGTGCGGAACATCGCACTGCCGCATACCAGTTTCCTGCGGCCGGAGAAGACCGTGAACGGAGTGCTGTACTACCAGTTCGAGGTCATCGTCATCGCGGGGAGAACGGTGATGGACCACCTCGAGGAGGTGACATAAGACCTCGAAGACGCCTGGCCCAGCGATCTGCGACGACGTTCGACAACCGACCGCGCTTCCCGCTTCAAGCAACTCCACCCGCCCACGTCACTAGATGAGATGTCGGGTCCAGGTGATGGGGGTGCGGGCGGTGATGATCTCCAGTGGGAGGTGGTAGTCGAATTCCCTTGGGCCTTGGAGATTGATCCACTCGACCATCTCGGCGAGGCCTTCGCGGAGTGGGACCCTCGTTCGGTAGTCGAGCAGTCGCCGGGCCTTGTCCGAGCTGCAGATGGCGTGGTGCACCTCGAGCGGTCTGCCCGGTACGAAGATCGGGTCCAGCGGGAGGCCTACTAACTCGGCGATCAGTTCCGCGAGCTCCAGGATGCTCACGGTCTCCTCGTCAGGCCCAATGTTGACCACCTCGCCGGTCAGTGCCGGATCCGTGCCGAGCCTCACCAGACAAGAGACCGCGTCGCTGACGAAACTGAAGCACCGTCGCTGCGAGCCGTCGCCGTACACGATCGGCTGCAGCCCTCGCAGCATCCGGTTGATCATGATCGCAGCCACGTTCCGATAGGGGTCGTCGAAGCGCTGACCCGGCCCGATCACGTTGTGCGGTACGGCAATGTTGTACTCCATGCCGTGTATGTCAGCGAGTGATCGCAGCGTCAACTCCGCCGAGTACTTGGCCACGCCGTACGGGTCAACCGGCGCCGGCGTCAGGTCCTCGGTGAACGGCGGCTGCTGACGCCCGTACCGCGCCATCGACGACAGCAGCACGAACCGGCCGACACCCGCGGCGATCGACGCGGAGGCCAGGGCGACCGTGGAGCCGCAGGTGTGTTCGTGGACGAGCAGTGGGGAGAAGACGCTCAGTCCCTCGTACGGCGCCGCCGCGCAGTGGTAGACGAGGTCGACACCGGTCAGCAGGTCGGCGTACTGATCGGGCAGGCGGCAGTCGGCCAACCGGAACTCGATCCCTTCGGGCACGTTCTCCTTGTAGCCACCGAGCATGTTGTCGATGGCCCGGACCTCGTATCCGGCGTCGGCCAACGTGCGGGCGGTGTGGCTTCCCAGCAGGCCGGCGACACCCGTCACCAGGGCAATACGGTTCGGCATTTCACCCTCTCTTCGCACCACTGTGGTGGTGTGGTCGGAACTACCGGTCCTCGCGGATGAAGAGGGCCGGTACGTGGTGATGCGGACAGTCCCCGAGGTCCCAACCGGATCCGGCCAGGACATCCACGAGGGTTGGACGACTACGGCGAAGATCGGTCCAGGCCAGGGCATCGCCTTCGGCCCGGACGTGATAGTCGCGCCAGTTCACATGCAGTACGTCGCAGCGGCGCGCACGTGCTGCGACGTAACCGAGCCACGGATCGTGGAGTAGCGCCGCTCCGGTCGTCGGCGGCCCCTCAAGCGCACCCCGCTCGACAACGCCTTCAAGCTCGACCAGATCCGCGGAGGCACCGACCACCGCGAGGCCGCGGCCGGACGCTTGCTCGACGATCCGGGCGTTGTGCTCCGCCCGCCACTGCTCAGACGGCACTTCCGCGTTGGCCGACAGGAGGACGCCGTACGGGTGGTGACCGAGCCTTTGGCGGTCAAGGAGCGAGTCACGGACCTCCAGGATCACGGTGGTCCGTTGAAGGCGGCCGGTGGTGCGGAGCGCGGTCAGGAGGTTGCCTGGACGCCCGATCCATAAGGACGGCTCGCGCTGCGGGTCCCACGGACGGCTGAAAGGGCAGAGTCGAGCTTCGCTGCCAGCCAAATCCCCTACGTGCAAGGGTTTTGCAGGTTGCAGCCAAGGCGCGCTTCGCTCGCGATAGAGCGGCACGGTCAGGGCGGCCCGGCGCGATCGCCGCCTGTACGCCGCCGCCCACGCCGCTCGCCGGAACGCCGCCGCCCGCCGGAAGGGCCGCTCAAGCACCAGAACCGTCCGCCACCGGGCGAGCCCTGCGCAGCGCCGACGTCGGTACGGTCAGCGCCGCGATCGCCAGCACCACGTGGACCGTGATGAAGGCGTACGCCTCGGCTCGGCTCGGCGGATGGCCCAGGAACACGGTCATGTGCGATGCCCACGTCCAGACTTCGGGGATGGGCCGGACGTCGTGCAGCAGCAGGAAGGCCAGGTCTTCCAGGCCGGACAGCTGCAACAGGATCAGCGCCGTACCAAGTCGCACCACCACACCACTCGCACCGCCGCCGAGCCGGAACGACAGCAGCATCGTGAGGATGATGAAGGGCACTAACGTGAGCATGTGGTAGTACGCGTTGGCGAAGTCGCCCTGGTTGGCGAAGCGCAGGATCTTCGGCACGAAGTAGCAGAAGAATCCCAGGAAGCACAACGGCATAAGCCATAGCGGCATGCGCAGGCGTCTCGCCAGGTCCTGGTCGACCCACGCGACCGCCACGACACCAGCGGCGAACGGCAGCAACTTGAACAACAGCAGGCCCGCGGAGGTGATGTGGCGCTCATGCGGTAGGGCGAGCCAGATGTACGCCGCACCGGCGACGGCCAGAGCTCCGGCTAGGAGGGTCACGGCGTTCGTTCGCAGGAAGGTGACTAGCACCCCAGCAGCGTAGGTCTGAGGGTAGGGCCGGTCGATCGATTCGAGCAGCGACGAAACGGTCGAACCGGAGGCGGCAGGACTTTAGTCTGCTCGCAGCCAGAGGAGGCCGGATGACTTCGATCGTGGTGCAACTGCTGGACCCGCTGGCCGAGCCGGTTCCGGCCGAATGGGACCGTTTCGCTGCCGACCACCAGCTGGTCTGGCAATGGTCGGCCGACGCCTTGCGGGCAGCCGCCTGGAACAGCCAGAACCCGACCCTGCTCGGTCTGGCCACGGACAACGCCGGTACGCCGATCGCGGTCGTGCACGCCCGTGCCCTCGGCCTGCCGGCCAGGCCCGACCGTTTTCGTCGCGGCAGCCGGTTCCCGCTTGCCGCCCTGCTGGAAGTACGGCGTCCGCCTGGTGCCGACAGCGGGTTCACCTTCGCCGCCGGGCTCAACGTGGCCGACCGCCGGGAAGTGGTGGACCAGTTCGGCCGCGCCGTACGCAGATACGCCGGGAGGCGGCCCTTCGCCATCGCCTACCGGCATCTCGCGCGCGAGGACCTCGCAGCCGTCTGCACCAGCCGAAATGTGGCCGTGCGGGTTCAGCCGCGTGCGGTACTGGACAACGAGTGGGACGCCGTCGAAGACTACCTCGCGCACCTGCATCACAAGCGCAGAAACAGCATTCGCAGATTGCGCCGCCAGATCTCCGCTGATCAGACGTTGACCGTGGCAACGGAACGGCAGATCGATCCCGAGGCGGCGGCTCGCCTGGTGGAGCTGGTCCGCATGCGCCACCGGCATCGCGGGCTGATCGAACCGCCGATCGCCGTGGAGCAGATCGAGCTGATGACCAGGGCGGAAGGCGTCCGGTTCTCCAGCTATCGCGAGGCGGAGAGCGGCCGGTTGCTCGCCTTCGCGGGGTGGGAAGACACCGGTAAGGCGATCGTCAACGGGCTCTGGGGCGCCGAGGATCCCGCGGCCGGTGGGCGGCGGAACCTCTACTTCGACGCCGCGTTCCGGTCGGTCGAAGCGCTGATCGAGACCGGACGGCGGCAGCTCGACATGGGCAAGGGCATGACCGACATCAAGGAGAGTTTCGGTGCCCGGCTGGAACCTCGCTATCTGGTGATGGGTCCGCTGTGAAGGTCCAGACGGCCAACCTGCTGACAGAAGATCCTCCAGCCGGCTGGGATGAGGCGGTGACCAGCCGGGGAGTTGGCTCGCTGTGGTCCGGGCAGATCCTTCGCACGCTGGCCTGGTCGTCGCAGACGCCTTCGGTCGCGGTGCTCGTGGCGGACGGAGCGGCCCAAGCGCTTTTCCACTTTCGTCTGCTCGGGCCGCCCGCCGTTCCTTCTCGCTTCACCGTCGGCCGAATGCCGTGGGCCGCGGTGGCCGACTGCCGCCTCCACCCGGGTGGTTCACTACCGGGCCGGCTATTCGTCGGCGGCTCCTCGGACAGATGGCGTACGGAAGCGGTCCGGGCCGCCGCCTACGCGGTGGCGGAACGGGTCGGCGATCGTCGGGTGCTGGTCGGATTCCGCAACATCCCGCTGGAGGACCTCGACGCCTTCACGACGGCCGGCGCGGTGAGTTGGGCGGCGACACCGGAGATGGTGATCGAGAACCAGTGGACCGGCACCGAGCAGTACCTGCGGGCAATGGGCCGGAAACAACGCTCCGAGGTGCGCCGGATCGAACGTCGGCTGGCCGAGATTCCCGGCCTGTCGGTCCAGCTGGAGCCGTACGTTCCCGTGGACGAGGCGAGCCGGCTGCTGGCCGCAGTGCACCGGCGCCGGCGGCCTCGGTGGTGGGTGTTTCCACCCGCGCCGGTCGAGTACTTCGAGCAGTTGGCGCTCTGCTCCGACGTCTCGTTCATCGTCTATCGCCGCGAGGGCCGGCTGGCCGCGTTCACGATGTTGCATGACGACGGCACCGATCTGGTGATGAGCGTGTTCGGTCAGGCGGATGCCGCCGAGGGCGGCCGGGCGGGGTTCTATCTCGACATGTTCCATCGTGCGGCCATCCACCTGGTCGAGAACGGCCGGCGGAAGTTGTCCCTGGGCAAGGGAATGCAGCAGGTCAAGCAGCGTTTCGGCGCCGAACCACAGCCGCAGTTCCTCGTCCTCAACCGGCCTTCCTCAGCAGATGTCCCGCGACGAGGCTCTGTACGCCGATACCGGCGAGCAGGCTGATGATCCCGCCGGTGGCGCCGGTGATCCCGATCAGGAACGAGGCCAGGCCGACCGCCGTCAGTAGCCCCGCCACCGCAGCCGTCGCCGAGGCTCTCCGGCCGGCGGCCGCACTGAACTCGGCCCAGGCGGAGGCCCGAAGCACCAAGAGGGTGGGAGGAACAGCCAGCAAGGTGGCGAGCGACACGAGGACACGATCCGGCAACGGCGTGGCAAGCAGGCCGGCGACCACCGCCAGATGTGGCGCGGTGACCATCGCACACGTACGGAATCGCGACGCGGCCGCGGACTCCACGCCTGCCGCGACAGGACCCGCCACGGCAAGCGCTCCGCCGCTGAGCCGCATGAGGTAGGCCACCGCGCCGATGGCGACCTGGCCCACCATCGAAGCGACGTACAGGTCGGCAGCCTGTTGGGCGTGCCTGGTGGACGCAAGGATCGCATAAACGACGGCAACGGCCAGCATGTTGCAGACCTCGCTCGCGCCAGTGAGAGACATCTCCCGCACGAGGTGGACCGAGCGCGGGCTAGTCCCCGTGGCGCCGCCATTGAGCCGCCAGGCCGCTAGTAGCGTGAGGGTCGCCGCCAAGGCGGCCACGCCCGCGAGGGCGGATAGCACCGCCACAACCGGCCACTGACCGACAAGGGCCAGCCCTGCCGCGAGTACGTGTGCCAGCCCGATCGCGGACATGGCCAGGAGGTCCGGCCACATCCGTCTCGCCAGCCGTAGGGCGGCCACCGCAACGAGCAACGCGCCAACCGAAGCGCCGTACACCATGGCCACCGGCCACGGGCGAATCCGGCCTTCGAAGAGCGTCAGCGCAGCGGTGAGGCCGACCACGACGACAAGCCCGAGCGACATCCAGGCGAGCAGGCGCCGACGTACGGCGGAACCGTTGGGCAATGGCGCCAAGGCGATCAACGTTTTCTCCGCACCGGCCGACGCCACGGCGGTCAGCCATTGCGAACCGGCGATCGCAGCTGCGAAAACCGCGAAGCGGGTCTGTCCCCAAGCGCCCAACAGCAACACCGCGGACAGCCACTGGCCCAACCTGAACACGCCGCGGCCCACCAACAGACCGAGTGTCACCAACCCGGATGGACGTGACACCTGCGGCGATCCGGCCGGTGCCGTGGTTTCGGGCCGATCAGCCCTCGGCACGCCGCTCCATCACTAAACTGGCCGAAGCACCGAGCCGTCGCTGCCACCAGGAAGGCCCGAACCGAGCTACCTCGCGGAAGCCGAGGGCGGTCAGCATCGCCCGGGACGCCAGGTTCTCCTCGGCGACCAGGTCACGCCAGATCCGGACCCCGGCCCGTTCGGTGACCTCCAGGCTGTACGCCAGCAGCGACCGGCCGATACCGAGGCCTTGGTTGCCGGGAGCAACGACCGTGCCGGGCAGCTGAGCCTCGCCGGTACGCAGCGGTGGTCTGCCGATCGGCCGGGTCCGGATGGCGAAGCGCAGCAGGCCCACCGGTCCGAGCCGAGTCAGCACCAGCAGACGCGGGAGCAGTCCGGCACCGGCCAGTTCGGTGGTCCGCCACTCGGTGGCACCCACCACCTTCCCGTCCCGGATTGCGACGACCAGTCCAGTGGCGGGTTCCGGTCGGCACTGCCGCAACCGGACCAGTACGTCGCGCTGTACGTCGGCCGGCCTGCCGCCGAAGGCCGGACCGAACACGTCCGCGAATCCGGTGACCATCAGCTCGTAGACCGCCGGGAGCTCCGCCGGGTCGGCCGCGCGAATGAGGATGTCGGTGCTCACGGCGCCAAGTCGATTTCGATCAGCGCCAGCGCGGCCCGCAGGGTCTGGTCCGCCGCAGCTGCCGTATCCCCGGCGACACCGACGTACCCAAGTTTGTGGCCCGATCGGGTGAAGGGATGGATCACGTCGCCAGGCTGCGGATAGACCTCCGCGAAAGCGACACCCGGCAACTCACGGGCTACCGCGACGCCGTTGACTGAGACGAGGGTGGCGGGCTCCGCCAGCGGCGACGCGATGACCTGGAGCAGGCCGAAGCGGTCCATCGCCGGTTCGAGGTCGACCGGTTCGCCGAGGCTGAGGGAGACCAGCGCCCGCACCGTGTCGACGCCGCGCATCGCCTTCACCAGCAAGGGAAAACCGTTACCGCACAGCCGGGCGCCCGCCTCCAGCACGATCGGTTCCCCGCCCGGGGTGAGGATGAAGTCCAGGTTGAGTGGCCCGTCACAAACCTCCATCGCCTTGGCGACGGCGGCCGAGGCCGCGACCAGCCGCTGCCGGGCCAGTGCGCTTAGCTCGGCGGGACAACAATGGCCCGCGATAACGAACCCGGAACCACTGAGCTGCTTCTCCGAGATGACGCAGAGGCGGATCCGCCCGTCCAGCAGGAAGAGCTCGACCGTGAGGTTCCGCCCGGCGATGAACTCCTCCACGATGGCGGTGCCGGTGGGGGACGCGTCGACGGCGACGTGGATCGCGTCGGGCAGTTCGGCTGGAGTCGTCACCAATCCGGCGCCGTGGCTGCCCGAGGCGTCCACTGGCTTGGTCACGACCGGCAACCGGAGCCGCCCGGCCGCGGCGATCAGATATCCGGCGTCGTCACCGGCCACCCAAGCTGGCCCGCCGATACCCGCGTCGGCCATCATCCGGCGGAACAAGGCCTTATCCATCGACGCTGCCGCCGCCGTCGCGGACAGCCAGCGGCGTACACCGAAGCGCTCGGTCAACGTGACCACGCTGGCGAGGCACGCATCGCTGGCCGCGGTCGCGACCCCGGCGATGGTCCGGCCGGCCAAGGCGGCCGCGATCGCCTCACCGTCATGGGTCGAAATCTGCAGGAACTCGTCCGCGACCGGCCCACCAGGGCCGGAACTGCTTCGGTCAACGCCGATCGTCCGGAGCCCGCGCCTGGTCGCTTCGCGGTAGACCGGCAGCTGGTCCTCTCCGGTCCCCAGGATCAGCAAGGGCGAGCTCATCCCGCCAGCCTCATCAGGCCGCCGTCCAGCCGGAAGCGAGCCGGGATCTCGAGGTTGGTTTCGCGGACCAGGTAGGCCGGCCCGTGCCTGGCGTCGAGAATGGAGCGATGGAGGTATCGCCCGATCACCGCGGTGACAAGGATCTTCGCCGCCAGGATGAGAAGCGCGCCGGCAGCGACGGTGCCCGCGTCTAGTGCTCCGGTCAAAGCGAGGAGCGCCAGCAGGCCGCAGCTCAACGCGGCGCCGACCGCCACGGCGTAGGCGGCGTTCAGCGGACGCCACGAATAGCTGAAGAACAACTCGAAGGCATGACCGACCAGGCGCCCTGGTCGCCAGCGGGATCTGCCACTGCGCTGCCGGTGTGAAGTCGGCACACAGGCATAGCGGGCGCCAACCGAGATGATGCTGGCGACGGTGTAGGGGCTGCCGAGCTCCATGGCGGCGATGGTCCTGGCCACCGGCGTGTGGATCACGCGGAAGACCGAGGCTCCGCGGGGAATCCGGATGTCCAGCATCGCCCGGGCGACCAGGCCCAGACCGGCCGATCCCAGTCGTCGTACCCACGGATCGCGCCGGTGCTCGCGGATGCCGAAGACGACGTCGTAGCCGCCGTCCTGCGCGACCGTCAAGAGTTTCAGGGCTTCCTCGGGTGGCGACTGGAGGTCCGCGTCCAGCTGGACCAGCCATTGCTTGGAGGCATGGCGGAATCCGGCCTCCTGCGCGGCCTCGAGACCGAAATTGCGGGTGAACGACAAGTACCTGACCCGGTCATCGCTAGCGGCCAACGCCCGGATGCGCTCCAGCGTGGCGTCGGTACTTCCGTCGTCCACGATCAGCACCTCGAGGCCATCGACCGCACCGAGCGCGGCGTGGATCGACGCCCAGGCGGCATCGAGGTGGTCCGCCTCGTTGTAACAAGGCAGCAGCACGGTAAGGCCCGGCTCCAGTTCAGGCATGCGCAGAGGCTACGAGCGCGTCGGGGGCCGGTCGATCTCTTCCACAGTGGTCGAAGAACCGTCACCCGCAGTGACCTGGGCTCACGCATGCCACCACTTACGAGTGACGATTGCCGTCGTCAACATAAGCCGGCGCGAAGCAGCGATCCAGTGCAACTCAGTGGCGATGTCAGTTGGCGCGGGCCTTCGCCATCCCGGACGCTCAGACTCACTCTTCGGAACGCTACGGAGGAATCGGCGGATTCGGAGGGGGTCGGTCAGCACGAGCCAGGCGTACCGGCCGCTGCCCTGGCCCGATGGAAAGCGATGGCCACCCCCTCGCGCCGCGCGCGGACCACCGAAGAAGGTCGTGCAGCGCTGCGTGTTCACCTTCCAGAACGGGCAGACGTCGATGAAGGCCACTGACGGCGCCAAGGTCGACGGCGACTGGTTGGTCTGCGGTTACAGCGAGAACTACTACAATCCGCAGTTGATCCCGGGGTACGGCATCCGCATCTATGCCGGGAACAGCACGGCGACGATCAGGCCGGGAAAGACAGTGGCCATTGGTGGCTACGACTTCCACGTGCGCTTGGTCAGAGGCTCGACCGCCGTGATGGACATACGACCGCGCTGAGTGGCCGGCTCGCGGCTCAGTCCGGTGCGCAGACGTAGAGTTGGAGCGCCGCATCTGCCGGGAATGGCGCACGGGACCAGTCGCCGAAGCGTTCGACAACCCGAAGACCGCCAAGCGTGAGCAGCAGCGGCAACTCCTTGGGAAAGATGCTCCTGATCTCGAGCGGCGTGACTCTGAAGTCGAGCTCGGAATCGGTCGAGAAGTACCACCTGCCGCGAGTCACCTGCGCGGCCGCGTCGTAGGTCTCCGCGACATCGACATGGACTACGCCACGATCGGGATCCACGAACGACAATGCGTCGCGCCTGCGTCGAACGCCGTCAGCCTGGGCAAGCATGCGCACGCTCGGGTTGAACACGTCGAAGATGAGCCGCGCTCCGGGCGCCAGATGCTTTCGCACCGACTGGAAGCAGTCCACCAAGTCCTCAGCTTCATGCAGATGGAGCAGCGAATTGGCGGCGATGAACACGAGATCGAACGTTCTTCCCAGGTCGAACTCGCGCATGTCGCCCTGCACCCATTGCACCTCCACGCCGCGCTCGTCTGCCTTGCGCTGAGCCTCGGCAAGCATGTCCGGCGAGAGCTCAAGGCCCACGCACGGATGCCCGTCGGATGCGATCGGGATTAGCTTGTTTCCGGTGCCACTCCCGAGTTCCAAGACCGACCCGCCTTGCCGATCGGCCTCGGTCCGATAGAAGTCGACGGCCTGTTCGCCTCCGGGGAACAACCGGTCGTACAACCTCGCGTCCGAGTAGAACTGCTCGCTCATGAGACGCACACTCCTTGCCGGATCTTGGGCAGCCTGCCGCTTCGGCCAACAAACACCTGGGCCATTGAAACAAAGTGTCCGACGACGCAACCGTCGTGCGCCGGAAGACGTAGACAGCAGTGGTCTAACGCAGTTTCTGTACGGCGCTCGGCCCCGTCGGCGAGGATGGCCGTCCGTCTCGCCAGGTGCTCGGAGGAAAACGTGTCCCGTCTCCGGAAGCTCGTCGCCGCGCTCGTCCCCACGCTGCTGCTCACCTCCGCCGTCCTACCTGGTTCCGAGGCGGCACCGATCGCGGCGCCGGGAGCGGTCGCGGCGACGGCAGCGACCGGCTTTTGGACCGAGTCGGCGTACACGAGTGTCTTCCAGGACTCGCGTCCGTCCGCCGACGCCGGTTCGTCGATCCGTCTCGACACCGCCCGCAACGAGTACGAAGGCGCGCAGATCGTCGTACGCCGCAATGACGCCTTCACCGTCAACGGCGTGACGTTCACCGACCTGACGAGCGGCGTGAGCTCGATCCCGGCGGCGAACCTCGAGTACAAGTTCGTCGACCACGTCCAGCTCACGGCGAACTCGAACTTCTTCGGTCCGATCACCCCGGTCCTCCGCGCTGCACCGGCGAAATTCCCGGACGTGCTCTCGAACGATCCGACTCGCGCAGTACCCGCCCGGACGACCCAGCCGATCTGGGTGCGCGTCTACGTGCCGGGAACCGTCCCAGGCGGGCTCTACCGCGGTACGGCGACAGTGCGCACCACCTCGGGCGACCTAGCGGTACCGGTCGAGGTCGACGTACGCGCGGTCACTCTCCCCGAGGCGGCCAACGGCGCGTTCACGACCGTCCTGTGGAACCACTTCGGCGGTGAGATCAACGCCGACCAGGAGGAGCCGGACTTCATCAAGCGCGCGTACGGCTTCGACAAGTACAGCGCCGAGTGGTGGCAGCTGCTCGACAACGTGACACAGGAGCGGAAGAAGCACCGGACCAACGCGTTGACTGTCGGCATGCTCCGCCTACTGATGGACGCGGGCAGTAAGAAGCTGGCAGACGGCAGCTACACGTTTGTGTGGAGCAGGTTCGACCAGGTCGTAGAACGCATTCTGGCCGGCGGTGGAATCAGTAGGATCGAGGGGTTCTACTGGGGTGGAGGTCCCGGCTACAACAACCCGGAACTCGGGTGGCACGTCAGTACGTTCGACGCCAACAGCAAGCACCTGTGGGTCCCGTGGAACTCTGCTGCCGCCAACAGCTGGTTCTCCCAGTTCATCCCGGCGCTGAAGGCTCATCTGGACAGTAAGGGCTGGTCCGGGAAGTTCTTCATGCACGTCGGTGACGAGGTGCACGGTGATCACGGCGAGACCGCCTGGCGTGGGATCGCGGCGAAGATCCGCAGCCACTGGCCGGACGTGAAACTCGGTGACGCGATGGTCCACGACCCGTGGGTCAGCCGCCTCGCGCCGTACACGGACGTGATGATCCCGCAGCTGCGCACCTACAGCGACAACCCGGCCGCCTGGGACACCGAACGCGCCAAGGGCAAAGAGCTCTGGCTCTACACCGCCAACGCGCCGACGATCAACTACCTGAACCGTGCGATCGACCAGCCGCAATGGGCACAACGCCAGCTCGCCTGGTTCGCGTACTCCCGGCGGGCGTCCGGCTATCTGCACTGGGCGTTCAACCAGTGGGAGTTCGTCCTCAACCGCGAAGATCTACCGGCCGGCACCACGTGCTGCGCGCAGGACCTCAAGGGCGACGGCTGGATCGTGCAGAAGGACGTCGAACGCAAGACGGTCAAGTCCACCGTCCGGTACGAGGCGCTGCGAGACGGTGTCGAGGACTTCGAGGTGCTGACGCTGCTCGGCAAGACCAATCCCGAACAAGCGCGCGAGCTGGCCGGCAGCATGGTCCCGCTCGGTGACAAGTACTCCCCCGACAGCGGTTTCATGCAGCGGGTACGACGTATCGCCCTCGACCTCGCCGCTGGCCGGACGGTCGCCGACATCGCGCGGACCGCGACCGCCTCGGCGCCCAGCGGAAACGCGTCGGCCGCGATCGACGGCGACACGGCGACCGTCTGGCAGCCGTCGGGCAGCACCGCGCTGACCGTCGACCTCGGCCACCAGGCGCAGCTCGACGTACTCCGGCTGCGGTGGTCGACCGCGGCGGCGGCCACGTTCGAGATCTCGTACGACGGTTCGCGCTGGACGCCCGTGCCCATCCGTGCGCAGGCGACCGCGCTCAACGTCAAGGCGCGATACGTCCGCCTCACCACCGCCGGAAGTCTCGCAAGCCTGGAACTCAACGGCGCCCGCTTGGCCGCGACCAACCTCGCGGGAGGCAAGACGTTCTCCGCGCGATCGCAGCAACCGGACGGCCGTTGGCCGGACGCGAGCCAGATCGAATCGACCGACGGCCTACTCGCGGACGAGTGGAGCGACGCCCGCTCACACGGCTACACCGCTCCGGCCGGCACGAGTCGCGCTATCCAGCTGACGCTCGACCTCGGCGCGGTGAAGGTGACGGACAACGTCCGCATCCACGCCTACGAGGAGTACCTCGCCTACCGGCCGGATTCCGTCAGCATCTCGACGAGCGTCGACGGCACGCGGTTCGTCCAGCGGGGCGCACGCGTGACGCCGAACGGCACCGCCGGTCTCTGGTACGACGCACGGTTCGGAGCGGCGCCGGCGCGATACGTCAAGGTCACCTTGACCAAGGCGTTCACGGCCGACGCAAGCGCGGTCTTCGTCGACGAGGTGGAGGTGTACGAGGCGTCAGCGCCCGCGCAGAACCTTGCGCTCGGCAGGACCTACAGCCAGTCCGGCGGGATCGACCCGGCCTACCCCGACGGACGAGGCGAGTCGACCGACGGAGTGGTCGCAGGCGGCTACACGGACGGCCACGGCTACGGGTACAAGCTGCCGGCAGGGCAGGCGCCGGTGTCCGTAGACGTCAGCGTCGACCTCGGCACCCCGCGGCCGGTCTCACGGGTACGTACGGCCGCCTTCGATGACGGTGTCCACGACTACGCGCCAGACCGGGTGCAAGTGCTAGTAGGCGGCGCTGTCCTGGCAGAGGCGCATTGGCCGACAGGTGGTTGGCATGAGTTGTCCTTCCCCACGTTGACGACGAAGGACGTCACTCTTCGCTTTACCAAGTGGAACGCGCACTTCGCGGACTACTTGTTCCTGGACGAGATCGAGGTCTACGGGCCGGGAACGCGTGCGGAGATCAAGTACGCGCCGTCGGCAGGACTAGATCCGTCGTACGGCGATAGCGGGTCGGAGTCGACGGACGGCATCCTTGCTGGCCATTACACGGACACCTTGTCGTACGGCTGGCAGTACTCGTCGGCGCCGCCGCAGCCGCGTACGGCGACAGTCGACGTCGATCTCGGTACAAGTCGTACTGTCGACCATGTCGCGCTCCGCGAGTACTTCGACGGCGTACACAACTACAAGCCGGATTCGGTCGCAGTGCTGACCAGTGCAGACGGTGTGGACTACACGCAGCGCAGCCTCGTCACGGCTCCCACGTCGCGCTGGTTCGACCTGGCCTTCCCAGCGGTGAATGCGCGCCACATCCGCCTACGGCTGACGAAGACCTGGGCGGACTTCGGCGACTACGTCTTCCTCGACGAGATCACCGTGCACACAAGCTAGGCCAGGCGATCGACGATGATGGAGCGACACGACCGGTTCCAGTACGTAGGAACCGGTCGACCCCGTAGGCCTCGTTGACAGGTTCCACCGCCTCATAGGTGCCGGAGGCAAGCTGATCGATGCTAACTCGCGAGCCGGGTCCCGGCGCGGACCGCTGGAGTACTTGCTCAACGCCGCTACCCGCCTGCGAATTACATCCGCTAAAGCCGGAGTAACTCCGGTGTCGCGACGCGATGGGCTGCGACCCGCTGGCAAGCCGGCCGACGACTGGCACGTCACGGTCGGAGCAGGCCATCCTCCGCCATCTCAGCATCGAACTCTCCAAGGAGCGCGCCGGCATGGCGAAAGCGAACCGTCGACCGACGGCGTTCTCGAGCAGTTCTTTGCTGTCCTGAGGTAGCGGCCATCCTTTGACCGCTGCCTGATTCACGATGGAGTCATGACGACGACGAGGCGGTTTCCCGGTGGCAAGGCGGCAGTGACTCCGTATGTGGTGGTGAAAGGCGCGGCCCGGTTTCTGGAGTTCGTCGAGGAGACGTTCGAGGTGCAGCGCTCCTTCGGCGTACCGAACGAGGACGGCACGCTCGGGCATGCCGAGATCACCATCGACGGCTCGGTGCTGATGACGTTCGATGCACGGCCGGACTGGCCGGACACTCCAGCCTTCCTCAGTGTTTTCGTCGCGGATGTGGACGCGGTACTCGCCCGGGCGCTGGCCGCCGGAGCGACGCTGCTCACTCCGATGATGGAATCGCGGATCAGTGGCGACAGGGGTTGCCGGATCACGGACCCGCTCGGCAACATCTGGTGGCCGCAGACGCCGCTGCACGAAGTCGACCCGGCTGAACTCGAGGACGTGTTCAGCGACCCGGACGAGCTCGCCAAGATGAAGGTCGCGGTCGACACCCTGGTCGACGAAATGCACCGCCGAGCCGATCTGTTGCGGAGCTAGCCATGGTGAGCCAATCCGAAGAGATCCACGACAGCCCTGTCGATTGGGTGCACAAGCACCTTCAGCAATTCCTGGCCACCGACGGGAAACAAGGTCGCAGCTCCGCCCGGAGGCTCCTGCTGACGACCCGCGGCCGGCGGAGCGGAGCATTGCGGCGCACGGTCCTGAACTACTGGACCGACGGACCACGGTTCCTCGTGGTGGGCTCCAACGGCGGCTCAGCCCGGCACCCGGCCTGGTACCTGAACCTGTGCGCCGAGCCGGAAGTGACCGTCCAGGTCGGAGCCGAGGTTTTCCAGGCCAGAGCAACCACTGTGACGGCCGACGAGAAAGCCCGGTATTGGCCGCAGTTCGTTGCGACTATGCCGTCGTACGCCGACTTCCAGCGCAAGACCAGCCGAGACATCCCGGTAGCGCTGCTCATACGCAACTGATTCGTTCTCCCCCTACCGCGTCGCATACGCCACCGGCACCTCGTACCTGACCTACTACCGCTTCGGGGAACATCCGAACGCCGTCGAGCTAGCTCTTGACCACGCAGTGTCCAAGTGATTTAGTCACTTTATGTCTAGCGCGAGGATCGATGCGGCTCCCAGCCTGTCCGACCGGTTGACCGAGGCCATTTTGGCGATCATCCGGGACGAAGGGCTGTCGACGGGTGATGCGATCCCGTCCGCGCGGGAGTTGGCCAAGCGGTTCGAGATCACCACGCCGACGATTCGCGAGGCGTTGCGCAAACTCGAGGCCACGGGCGCGGTCGAGTTCCGGCACGGGTCGGGCACGTACGTCGGGCCAACGATCAACAACGCTGTACTCGCCAATCCGCATCGACCGCCGATCACGCGGAATTCCGTGCTGCAGTTGATCGACGCGCGCCTGATGATCGAGCCCGGCATCGCCGCCTCGGCAGCGCAGCAACGCCCTAACCTCGAGCGGCTCGAGGAGGCGGTGACGAATGCGCTCACGCCTCCCGGCGGCCCCAAGTTCGCGCTGAACTTCCACGTCGAGTTGGCCGCGGCCACCGGCAACGACCTGGTCCGCGAGTTGATCGAGTCGATGCTGTCGGTCCGGGTTCGCGAGCAGCAGCAGATCCGGCAGCTGTACGACAACCGCCAGCGCGACCACGAAGAGCACTACGCGATCGTCGAGGCCATTCGCGCGGGTGACGCCGCAACCGCCCAGGACCTGACGCGCACGCATTTGCAGCACATCCGCCAGGCCGTCGAGACGGCCGGAGAGCTCGCATGACCCGGTTGGCGCGACTCACCACGGACGAGGCGGCGGATGCGGTCACCGCATCGCCGCTCGCGATCATCCCGGTCGGCGCGCTGGAGCAGCACGGCGGCGGGATGGCGTTGTCCACCGACACGGTTCGGGCCGATGGCGTGGCGGATCTGGTGGCCACACTGCTCGACGGCAAGGCCGTGGTCGCGCCGGCCATCCCGTACGGCGTCTCGCCGCATCACCTGGCCTTTGCCGGGACTCTCACGCTCTCGCCGACGACCTTCCGGACGGTCGTTCGCGAGTTGGTCGACAGTCTGTACCGGCATGGCTGGCGCCACGTTCTGGTGATCACCGGTCATGGCGGCAACAACGCGGCGCTGTCCGTGCTGGCGCAGGAACTGCTGACCGAGCTTCCCGACCTGCGATTCGCCTGGACGCCCATCACAGAGATCGTGCCCGACGTGATCGCCGGCATGGCCGTCAGCGAGATCCACGGCCATGCCGGGGAGGCCGAGACCGCGCAGATGCTGCACCTCGCACCCGAGCTGGTGTACGCCGAACGACTCGAGCCCGGCGTCACCGGCCGGGATGACCTCAACTCCGCCGGCCGGTTGGCGCGCACCAAGCGTGGACCGAGGCTGGCGATCGGCTTCGAGCAGTACCACGAGCGCGGCGTACTGGGAGATCCCCGGACCGCGACCGCAGCCAATGGCCGGCTACTGATCGAGACGGCCGCTCAACGCATCGCCGACTTCTCTGCCGAACTACTAAACACCTGAAGATCGCTGGCTGACTGGGGAAGCCGCCCGTATCACCCGCCCGCTGGAACGTCTGGTGCGTTCCAGGCGCGAGCCTGCCCTTGGAGACCCCCGTGAGAAAACTGATCCTGCTGGCGACAGCGCTGGCCGTAGCCATCGCGATCCCCACGACGTCCAGTGCCGCCGAGGCGAAACCCCTGCCCAGTAAGGGCTGTGGAACCACTCCACCGGCCAGTGCCGACCAGTCGATCGTAAGCGGCGGCCTGACCCGCACCTACCGGCTGCACCTTCCGGAGGGCTACCAGCCCGGCAAGCCGTACCCGTTGATCCTGGTGTTCCACGGGCGCGGTAAGACTGGAGCCTTCACCGAGCAGTTCTCGGACATGTCGAAGCTCAACGCGGTAGTGGCATACCCCAACGGCGTACTCGACGCGGAGAACAAGCAGGCCTGGCAGGGGGCGCCGTACTCGGTCAAGGTTGTCGACGACGTGAAGTTCACCGCCGACCTGCTCGACCAGCTTGAGGCAACGACGTGTGTGGACCGCTCCGCCGTTTACGCGACCGGTAAGTCGAACGGCGCCGCCTTCACAGGCATCCTGGCGTGCACGATGGCCGACCGCTTCGCGGCCATCGCGCCCGTCGCAGGCGCCTTCTATCGCCTCAGCCCGCAGCGGTGTACGCCGAGCCGTCCCGTCCCAATGCTGGAGATCCACGGCACCGGCGACAACACCATCCCGTACGACGGCGACGGTTCCCGCGATCTCCCGGCGATCGAGACCTGGGTGCGCGATTGGGCCGTCCGGAACAACTGCCAGCTCATCCCCCGCGTCACCCTGCTCGGGAACGATGTGACCACGATGACGTACGACGCTTGCCGGTCGCGGGCCGAGGTGGTGCACGTCGCGGTGACCGAAGGCGGTCACACCTGGCCTGGTTCCGACGCGAGCTCGGGGCCCGGTTACGTCACCCAGACCTTCGAGGCGCATGAGCTGATCGGGCGCTTCTTCAACAAGCACAGGATGACCCGATGAGCACAACCGTCGACACTCACGAGGTGCCGCGCCTGGTTCGGGCGATGGCCGGAATCGAACGGGTCGGCAATGCGTTGCCCCATCCGTTCTGGCTATTCTGGATCTTGTCCGCCGTCCTGGCGTTGGTGAGCGCAATCCTCTCGTGGCTTGACGTTTCGGCCATCTCGCCGGCGGACGGCAAGACCATCGAGGTGCAGAATCTGCTGTCCGGCGAGGGCCTGCAGATGGCGGTCTCGACGGCCGTTTCGAACTTCGCCGAGTTCCCGCCGATGGCCACGATCGTGGTCGTCATCATGGGTGTGGCGATCGCGGAGCGGACCGGCTTCCTCGAGGCGCTGATGCGCGTCAGCGTTTCCCGAGTGCCGGCGTCGATGGTTGTGTTCGCGGTGGCGTTCGCGGGCACCATGGCCCACGTCGCCTCCGCCGCGGCGTACATCATCTTGGTGCCGCTGGGCGGACTGGCCTTCCGGGCGGTCGGGCGGTCACCGATCCTCGGCGTGGTGGTCGCCTATACCGCGATCGCCTCCGGGTATGACGCGAGCCCGATCCCGACCCCGAACGACGCGATCTTCGCCGGGATCACCACCGCCGCGGCGCGCACGGTCGACCCGGACGCGTACGTCTCGCCGTTGTCGAACTGGTACTTCAACATCGCCTCGTCGATCGTGCTTTCGCTGATCATCACCGTGGTCGTTCGACTGGTGCTGAGCAAGCGCACGGACCTTGAGCCGGACGCCGACTCGGAACCGGACGACCTGGACGCGCTGAAGCTTTCCGTTGCCGAGCGCAAGGGTCTGCGGCTGGCCGGCCTGGCCTTCGGGCTCGCGATCGTTGCCCTGGTGGCGATGATTGCTCCGGGCAACTCCCCGTTGCGTGGCGAGAACGGCAGTATCGTCGAATCACCCTTCCTGGACGGGATCGCGATGGTGGTGGCCGTGCTGTTCGGTCTGGTCGGCATCGTGTACGGCGTGACCGTTTCGAAGATCACCAAGGCAGGCGACGTACCGGCGTTGATGGCCGAGGGCATCAGGCAGATGGCGCCGGTACTGGTGCTGTTCTTCGCGATCGCCCAGTTCCTTGCCTACTTCAACTGGTCGAACCTCGGCGATCTGTTGTCCGCCAACTCGGCACGCGTGCTGGGCGATCTCGGAGCGCCGACGGTGGTGATCTTCCTCGGCATTCTGGTGTTGCTGACGTTGATCAACGTTCTCGTCACCAGCGGCTCGGCGATGTGGTCGCTGACCGCGCCGATCCTGGTGCCGATGATGATGCTGCTGGCGGTCCCGGCCGAGACCACGCAGGCGCTGTTCCGGATCGCCGACTCGGGCTCGACCGCGATCACCCCGATGAGCCCGTACTTTCTGATGGCCCTCGGCTTCCTCCAGCGCTACCGCAAGAACGCGGGCATCGGCACTCTCGCCTCCTACACTGTGCCACTGGCCATCTCGATGACCCTGGTCTGGACAGCCCTCTTCCTGGCCTGGTGGATCCTCGGCATCCCCCTAGGCCCTGGCGCCCCCGTCCGCTGACCCTTCGACGCTGGCGTCCGGAGAACTATCTCAGCACGACGGGTGAAGCCGTCCGATCCTGTGAGGATGGGACGTCGGACTCTGGAGTCAGCCCCCTGTCGATGGAAGGCTCGCGGGTGAAGGTGCTGCAACGAGTCGCACGCGACGCGCCAGTTGTGGTGGTGGGACGCGATCGGACTCATTGCCGCACAGGGCAACCTTGCTCTGGCCGGGCGTACCGGTCGCCCGGTGATCGCGGTGCCGACCGGATGGCAGCCGATCACCGCCGAGCACTGCATCGCGGTCGGGATCGACGGCACCGCTCTGTCGCTGGAATCGGTCGAGTTCGCCTTCCGGACCGCGGCCGACCGCAAGTGCGACCTGATCGTCGTACATTCACACCGGATGCATAGTGGCCACGTTGGGCCAGGAAAGCGAGCGTGTCGACCTCATCGTGATCGGCGCCCACGCCGGCCCGCTGCCCATCGGCGACCCGGTCGCCCGCCGAGCCATTGCGAAAGCGGCCTGCCCGGTCGCGGTCGCCGCACACCACGTCACACCAGCCGAACGCGACCAGCGACGCCGTGAGATTCACGTCCGCCCAGGCATCGCCGCAGGTAGTAGTCCGGGCTGATGTCGGTGTCGACGGTCAGCCTCGTTGACAAGCTGCGCGATCCCGCGTGTTACGGGTCGTGACGGGTGAGGTCAGTTTCGGCCCGTTCGGCGTTCGCCTTGATCGCGGCAGCCAGCCATTCAGCCGCGCCAGGACGAGTATTGTCCTCGAGAGGTTCGCGATAGCGCGGATCCAGGAGGTACAGGTCGCTCTTACTGACTTGGAACTCGTGGCTCATGTCGTAGTACCAGCGGCAGACATGCTGGCGCTGAGCCTCGGCTACGTCCATAGCGGCTGCCTCGTGCGGAGCAGTGCCCGCATCGATCAGCTCCCGGATTCGGGCCTCGATACCCGCATACTCCTGCTTGATCCGCTGCCAGTCCGACTTCCCATAGCGTGCAACCCGACGCGCCGTCTGAGCGTAGGCGCTGGTGCCGCCCCAGCGTTGCTCGACCTCTCCCAAGTACTCGGCCTCACCCGCGGCGAATTCGCCCCACACCTGGCGCTTTTCGCCTGCCGACATCGGTGATTGGATCTTCCGTTTTGCCATCCCTGCACGGTAGACGCTGACGTAAGGCCAGCTTCAAGTACTGCATGGTCACGAAGCGCCACAGGGCTCGGCCTAGCGCAGCAACGCCCATATTTCACTGTGGATTGAAGGGATCGTCATGTTGTGCTGACGTGGCTAGTTTCACCGCATGAGACCTCGAAAGGCGATTCTGCCGCTTGTGCTAGCGCTCGGCTTCGCTCCCCCACTGGCCGCCCGTGCCGTTCCTCCACCAACTGCCCAGCATGTCTCCTTGGCCGCCCCTTTCTCGGTTGCCACGGCAGACTCGATGGATTTGTCGTATCCCAAGGCCGACATGCCTTGTGCCTGTACGGCGGATCCTCGACCTCGTGCGCGGTGAGCGCGAAGACACCCAGGTCGTCGTACTGGCGGACACTGCGGTGTCGGGACTTCGCGCGCGCGTGAGCGCGATTACCGGGCCCGGCGGGGCGCCAGCCGATCCGGCCGCTGTCAGCGCTTCGATCGCACCGCTGGGCTTCCTCAAAGTGACGCCGACGTCGCAGTACCGAGGCGCGCACACATACGCGGGCTGGATTCCCGACCCGATTCGCGAAGATCTCCAGCAGGTCGACGTGCCGGCCGGGTCACGGCAGCCGTTCTGGCTGGAGGTCGTTGCCGGCCGAGACGCTCCTCCCGGCCGCTACCGGATCACGGTTGAACTGAATGACTCCGCCGGCTCCAAGGTCGAACAGCAGGTCGAGGCGAAGGTCTGGCCAGTGACGATCAGCGAGCGTAACGAGCTGGCGACGACTTTGACCACTCACCCAGATCAGGCGGCCCAATCGGTCTACGGGATGACCGACCACGCCCAAGTGCGTGCACACGTGCGGAAGACGTACGACTTCCTGGCCGAATATCGCATCGAGCCGGACAACATCTACGCCAGTCGAATCGTCTACAACACCAAGACACGAACCGGACCAGACCCGGACGACCTCAAGTACCTCGAATCCAAGGGCCGGCTCAACCGGTTCTCGGCCTACTATCTCCGTCCCGATCTGCCGGCCGGACTCGACCTCGGCAATGAAGCGACCTGGCCGGCTGCGATCAGCGCACGGATGACCGAGCTGTCCGCGAACATGCAGGTCTACACCGCCGAAGGTCTCGCCGCAAAGGCCTACGTGTACGGGTTCGACGAGCTGAACTCGGTCCAGGGCCGGAAGTTCGTGCGGCAGATGTTCGATCGGGTGAAGCAGACCTACCCACAGCTGCCCATCATGACAACCTTGTTCGACCCGTCGATGGGTAAAGACACCGGGCTCACTTCCGTGGACTGGTGGGCACCGGAGCTGTTCAGGTACCCACGGGCAGGGAAGCAATATGCACAGGCGCAAGGTGACAAGGTCTTCTGGTATCCGGCGATCGCCAGTGGAGCGCCGTATCCCAACTGGTTCAACGGCTATCCACCCATCGATGCCCGCATGCTGATGGGCGTGATGACGCACGCGGAAGGCGTCGATGGCGTCCTGTATTACAACATCGATCGCTGGTTCGCACCGGACGGACAACACGGGCCGATCACTGATGGCATCTACAGCAACTGGAACCCGGCCACCTTCCGAGGAACGGCAGGTGACGGGTCGCTCTACTACCCTGGCGCGACCGGCCCGCTGGGCTCGCAGCGACTGGCGAACGTCCGCGACGGTCTCGAGGACTACAACCTGCTGCAGGAGCTCCAACGCCGTGGTGCGACCACAGGCGTGAACCCAGCCCTGAAGGTGCAGGCCGAACGACTGCTCGCCGCAGTACACCTTCGCGACGCGGCTGCGAAACACTCCAAATCCTCGGAGGCACTTCGTCACCATCGAGCCCAGATCCTCGACCTGATCACCAAGCTCGACGGGACCGCCTCACTTGCCGCCGATGTACTGAGGGTCCTGCCGATCGGTTCGTCGACCATGGACGGCAACACCGCAGAGCCGAACTCTGGTCCGGCCTCGAACGCGGGTGCCCGACCCGACCTGTGGCAGTGGCTGGTTCAGGACGGTCGCCGTCCGGAGCAGGTTGACTTCGTCGGACCGTCCTATGACGCCGACCAGATCATCGGCGATCGCGAGCACGCCGGCATCAATGGAGACCTCGCCGTGTTCCGGGCGAATGTCGACCAGTGGATGACCACATATCAGCCGGACGCGCTCCTGATCCACGCCGGGGCGCGAGAAGTCCTGTCCGAAACGTACGACCTGAGCCGGCTTGCGGCCGATCTCAATGCGCTGCTGGATCAGGCATGGGCGAAGAACCCGGACGCGTGGATCTACCTGGCCACGGTCGGCCCGATCACCCAGGACGGCGCCGATGACGTGGCCCGAACCACCCGGGCCAACGACGCCATCGCAGAGGTCGTTCGTACCCGGCTAGAGGCCGGTCGGCAGATCAGGCTGCTCGATAACCGGCCTCGGATCAACAGCACGAGCGATGCCAACGGGGACAAGGTCCATCTCAGCGCAAGCGGCTACAGCAGGGCAGCTGCGGGCTGGTTCGGCGGAATGACCGACACACGGCCGAAGCGCCTTGAGGCGGAACTTGGCACCTTGGGCGGTTTGGCGAAGGCGCTGCCTACCTACTACGCCTCGAACAAAGGCAAAGCCGGCCATCTGGATGACGCGACCAGCTACGTCGAGCTCACCTACAACGCTGCCCACGCCGGGACCCACAGGCTGATGTTCAGTGGCGCGACCGGTATGCAGCAACCCGCAGCACACCACCTCGCCGTGAACGGGACCCGGGCCGCGACCGTCACCTACGCGCCGTACGCCTGGGAGAAGTGGGTGCTGCGAGCCGTCGATGTCCACCTCAGGGCAGGGCGCAACACCTTCCGCATCACTCGGGCCGGCAGCTTCGCGGAACTGGACTACATCGACGTCGTACCAGCCAGCGGCAACCGTCATGCACCTGCCCCCGGCTACCTCACCCGGGACGCCCTGGACCGGCTCGCGTTCGTCAGCCGCAACACCGCGGGCGGTTTGACGTTCGGACGTCAGGGGTCGCCGGGCGCGGCGTGGCGCTACAACGGCGTACCGGCAGGCGCCGCCGCGGCCGCCGGAACGCCATCGGTGACCTTGGACAGCGCCGGGCGAACGCACTACTTCGCCCGCACCGGCGACGGCAATATCCTCCACGGCTGGGAAGAGACGATCGGAACCCTCGATTGGCGCTCAGAAGTGATCACGTTGGCCGCATCGGCCGTCGGTGATCCCGCGGCGACCATGGACACCGACGGTCACCTCGTGTACGTCACACGCACAGGCAACGGACTATTGCTAGGCCGCGACGGCACAGCCACGCCGATTCTCGACTCGACCGGCGCAGTCGTGGCGACCGCAGGCGATCCCGCGCTCACCTTGGACCGCGACGGCGCACTGACCTTCGGCGCGCGGACGGCGGACGGCAAGCTGATCATCGGCCGTCAGACGCACCCCGGTTCGGCGACCTTCAGCACCACCATCGTCGGCACTCAGACGACGTCGCCTCTGCAGGGACGTCCGGCGATCGGTCTGGACGCGAACGGATGGACGGTCTTCATCGCGCGCAGGGCAGACGGGAAGCTGCAACACGGTTGGGGCCTCGGTGCTGATGCAGCCAGATGGACCTCGATAACACTTGAGCCGAAAACCGATACGGGCCCAATCGAGACCGTTGCCGCCAGCGGCGATCCCACCCTGGCCCAGGACAACGCGGGCCGGGTGGCCTACGCCGTTCGTACGTCGGACGGCCGCATCCTGCACGGCTGGCAGCACGCGCCCGCCAGCGGTCCTTGGCACGCCACGGTGCTTCCAAGCCTTTCCGGCGGCAGGATCGACGGCGAGCCACACCTCGTGCTCGATCACCTCCGCAGACTGACCTACGTCGTCCGCAGCGGCAGCAGACTCGTCTACGGTTCGCAGAACACGTCCAGCCTGGCCTGGAGCACCTCGTTCATCGGCGAGGGCATCGCGGGCTGACTTTGTCGCGTCACCGTTCGAGGCAGGACGGTGACGCGGCAACCGTGTCCAATGCCGCCACGAGCGGCCCGATCTGGCGGCCTGCCGCGAGTCAGGGTGTGGGGAGCCAGTGGTTCGCGGGACGGCTGAGCCACGCCTGAAGGTGGGAGTCGGCTACCTGGTTCAGAAGGTCCAGTCCTGGGTGGTGGAACCGGCTCCGCCACAGCATGTGCCACGGGTAGAGCGGCGTCGGGTCGATTAGCGGGCGCAGTACCGCGGAGGCGACGGCGTACTGGCTGGCGAGGGTCAGCACCACTGGTTCCCCGGGGCGGATGTGGTGGGCCAGTTCGTCTGCGCCGCGGACCTTCGGGTGAGGTGGCGCAGGGATGGCCCCGGTCAGCGTGACCAACTGCCCGGCGATCGCCTCCCACTCGGTGGTGACGTGATCGCCGGCCCGATAGCAGATCGGCTCACCGCGAAGATACGCGAGCGGAATCGCAGGCAGTTCGGTGAACGGGTGTCCGTCGGGGATCAGGAGCGCAAATGGCTCGAGCCGCACGAGCCGGCGCTGGAGATTGGGCGGCAGCGGGCTGACGTCGATGGCGCCGAACGCGACGTCCAGGGCCCGGGCGGAGAGTTGAGCCAGCGACTCGCCCAGCCCGGAGTTGAACGTCGTATAGAACTCGAAACCGCCTTCGTGCGATCGAGCCTCGGCGACTAGTACGTCGGGCGTGGTTCCGTGTCCGCCGACATCGATCACGAGGCGGTCGCTTGGGCCTCGTAGGCGTTGCAGCAGGTCGTCCTGACGGGCGAGCAGATCGCGCGCTCCGGCGAGCATCACTTCGCCATCGGCGGTCAGTTTCACCGTGCGCGTCGTGCGATCGAGCAGCCGGAGGCCCAGTTGGTCCTCCAGTTTGCGGACGTCGCGGCTCAGGACCTGCTGGGCGATGAACAGCCTGGCCGCCGCCCGGCGGAAGTGCAGTTCCTCGGCGACGACCACGAAGTGCCGCACCAGTCGCAGGTCAAGGTTCTTCTCCACTGGATCAGTTCTACCCGATTGACACACTCTCCGCGTCAATGCCGGCGGCAAAGGTGTTGGACGGGTCATCGCGTGGCCCGTCAGGATCGATGGCATGACCAACCCTGAACGAATGATCGAAACCAACGGAATCGAGCTGTGCACGCAGGCTTTCGGCTCGCCCGCGGATCCCGCCGCGTTGCTGGTCGCCGGAACGTCGTGCTCGATGGACTGGTGGACTCCGGAATTCTGTACGGCGCTTGCCGGCGAAGGCTTCTTCGTCATTCGCTTTGATCAGCGTGACACCGGCAGGTCCAGCCGTGACGAACCCGGCAGACCGACGTACTCGCTGACAGATCTGACGCTTGACGCCGTTCATGTCCTTGACGGCTATGGCATCGACCGAGCGCACTGGGTCGGCTTTTCCCAAGGTGGCTGGGTGAGCCAGCTCGCAGCGCTCGACCACTCCGGCCGGGTCGCTGCCCTCACCTTGATCTCGACCCGGCCGACCGGCCACGGCCCAGCCGATCCCGATCTGCCAGAAGTCACCGCGGATCTCCTCGCCGTATGGGAGCGGACCTGCGAGCCGAGCTGGGACCAGCCTTCGGCGGTGATCGACTACCTGGTCGACTCGGAGCGATCCTTGGCGGCTGCGCCGTTCGACGACCAGGCCGCTCGCGACATCTGTACCAGCTGCGTCGTTCGATCGGGCAATGTACGGTCGGCGGTCACCAACCACCCCATCGCCGATCAGGGACCCCGGTGGCGTGAGCGTCTCGGCGCGATCGCAGTACCGACGGTGGTCCTGCACGGCGACCAAGATCCGCTGTTTCCGCCCGCCAACGCCACCGCCTTGGCGGCCGAGATTCCCGGTTCGAGCCTCCAGTTGCTGCCCGCCGGGCACGAACTGCCGCCACGCGTACACTCCGCCGCGATAGCAGCGATTTCAACCCGTCACGACCGCAGCCAAGGCGCGTTCAAGCAATGAGTTATGCGAAAAGTCGCGTGGGCTGGGCTGCTCTGGTTCTCGGTCGCCACCGCCCTCGGGCGGCTCTTCGGTGCCGCTACTTGATGGTGAGAGGGACGGCGATGCCGTTCCACAACTCGTGCTCGTGTCCGGACGAACGCCTCGGGTCGAGTAGTGAACGCGGCGCCGGTGACCTCTGACGGCGTCAGGCCACGACCGGCGTGGGGACCGAACGGTAAGGGCCACGGTGAGGCATGACCAAGGCGCCGACTTCGACCGGTGCGGCGTACCGGAAGGTCAGAGTCAGCTGCACGATGTATCCAGCGTCGACCACCGGCCCCCGCAAGACCACTTCATCCGGATCTTCTGTCTGTGAGGTGTTCACACCATAGACAGTGATGCCCTGTGCCGGGATGGGCGATGGCCGTGGCCGAACGGTGGCGCTGCCGCCCTGCACCTGGACGGCGACGAGAGCATCGCCGTGGGCACCTTCGTTAAGGATCGTCATCAACAAGGTCGCTTTGTCATCGCCCACCGACACCGCGACGACGTTGCGCAGAAGAAGTGGCCCTGTTCGAGCCGACTGACCAGCGCCTGTCGTTTCGGTCAGGGCACCCGGTGTCCACTCGGCGCAGCCACTCACCACAGCCAGAACGACGGCGAGAAAGCACCTCAGGCCCACCGGGCGCCGTGGCCTCGTACCGTCGAGACCGCCGGTCATGAGCGATGGCGGGTTGAGCGGCGCGAGCCCACCTTCACGCCGATCGCACCGCCGGCCACCGCGGCAAGTAGGTAGAGCAACAACGTCGTCGTCGCCCAGGCTGCGGCGTCACGGGCGGAACGAAGCACCTCGCCTGCCTCAACATCCGGAAGGTCCGCCTGAGCGAAGGTCGCCAGGTCAGCGAAGACCGAGGACGCCGCGCCGAACAGCGCGCCGCCACCGAACAACGACAGCATGAGGATCCCTACCAAGCCAAGCGCCCACACCAGTAGTCCGTGGAGCATGCCCTCTCTGGCGCCCCACCACAGCGAGGAAGCCCCGGCGGCCAGGCCCCCGATGAAGAAGGCCACCAAGCCGATCAGGCCCGTTATCCACCCGGCACTGGAACTCCCGTCTCCTCGCTCAAGGCTCAGCCAGCCTGCTGCGAAGAAGAGCAGCTCGAGCAGGATGAAGACGCACAACGCGATGAGGAGGCCCGCCCATACCGAACTCCAGCGCACGGGATCAAGCCGCCGAGGTGTTGTCGCGTCTTTGACCGTTACCTCGGCAAGAGCCGACCGGCCGTTGTGACCGGGCGCACTCGGCGCACTCTGTGTATTGGTCTCGCGTGGGTCGTCGTTGACTGCCATGGTGATCACGTCCTCTCCAGTTCGGGTCGAGCTGTACGAACGTGGAGGTAACCGGCCCGCCACCGGCTATACCTGTGGACCACACTTGGTCATACGAATGTCACAGCCGCTCAAACTCATGTCACGCGGATCGCGCGGAGATCGCCGGGTTCGTATCACTCGGATGCCGGGCGGCGTTGATCAGCCCTCCGTGGCTGGAGGCCTGCGGCGTGTGCCCGATCTGCCGCCGGGCTCGCCCGGTAGCCCATCCACTCCCCCATCTGCGCCAACCTCGTCGCGCACGCCCGTCAATGAAGGCGGGAGTTGCGCGGGCCCGGGCCGTCGCTGTGGTCCAGCTGCGAACTCAACTGGCCGGTGTAGTGAGCTGCTCGGCCAGTTCGCGAAGATTGATACCGTTGCGCCGAGAGGTCCGCTTCAACAGCTCGAAGGCTTCGTCACCGGTCAAACTCATTCGCTCCATCAAGATGCCCTGGGCCTGACCGATCACCGTCCTGCCGCCGATGTCCTCATGCAACCCGGCCGCGCGTCGCACGCACTGCAAAGCGCTTGCGGCGTGCCTGGCGAATGTGCCGGCGAGCATCGCATCCACCGTGCTGAACTGGTACGGCGAGCTGTTCACCAAGAGAAGCGTGCCGACCGCCTGGTGGCGCGCCGTCATATGCAGAGCCAAAGTACTGCGCACCGGCAGTTTCGCCACCTCAGCCGACCAGGCCGGCCAGCGCAGTTCCCGGCTGGTATCGGCGACCAAACAGTCACATCCATGGTTCAGGGCCGACACATTAGGCCCAGCCATGGTGTCCAGTTGAAGCCGCGCGGCCTCGGTCGCGATCTGCCCGGTGGAGGCGGCGAGAGCCAAGCCCGCACCGCGATCCGACAAGAGTACGGCCGACTGCTCAGCGGCGGTAGTCAGCAGCACTCCCTCGGCGATGGCCTGCACCGCGTCCTCGACCGAGTCCAGCTCGTGCAACTGCATCACCAGCTCGGTGCACATATCGCCTGTCATGAGCACTCCTCGGTAGATGACCGCCGGTCGATTCTGCTCAGGCGGGAAGCTCGCCCGCGGTGAGGGCCAGCGTCAGACCACGGCCCGCCCGTTCAACACGGAGGTCGATCCGTTGTCCCGGATCGACGTCCCGCAGAGCCGCCAGGAAGTCCTCCACCGAATCGACCTCCTTCGTGCCCAGTGCGGTGATGACGTCGCCAGGCCGTACGCCGACTCGTGCGGCGGGTCCGTCCTTGACCACCGCGCCGACCAGAACGCCTTCGGCGTTTTCGAGGCCGAGCGCCTCGGCCGTGCGTTCGGTCAGCCGGGCCGGCCGAATTCCCACGAAGGGATGGTCAGCCGTGCCGTCTTCAAGAAGCTGGCCGACGACATCGGTCACCGTGGCCGCTGGGATAGCGAATCCCAGCGATACCGCTCCGGCCTGCGGCGGAATGTAGGCCTCGTTGATGCCGACGACTTCACCGCGGCTGTTGACCAACGCACCACCGGAGTTGCCCGGCGAGATGGCAGCGTCGGTCTGGATGAGATCGACCAGCGCCTTGGACCTCGCGGCCGACCCGGGGATCTGCCGACTCAGGCCGGAGATGATGCCGGCCGTCACGCTGTTGTCGAACCCGAGCGGCGCCCCCATGGCCAGCACCAGTTCGCCAGGGACGGGTAGCGTTGTCTCGAATTCCGCCGCGGGCAGGCCGGACCGATCCACCTTGACGATCGCCAGATCCGTCACGGCGTCCTTGGCTTCGACGGTGCCGTACGACGTCGACTGATCTGCGAACTCGACCCGAACCTTGTTGCTTTCAGCAACCACATGAGCGTTGGTCACAACGATCCCGTCGGAACGGAAGATCACTCCGCTACCGGACCCCTTGGCCGTGGAGATGGTGACCACAGATGGCTCCACTCGCTCCACGATGCCCGGAATCGCTGCAAATCCTGTCCCAGCGGATGTTGTGTCGTTCGCGTTGGGTGCGGAACTGGTACATCCGCCCAGCAGGATGACCGTGGTCGCGACGGCGCAGACCACGGCCCGCCGGGTTTGCCGGGTGTCTGTCATCGTGGATCCCTTCGTTAGCCAGGCCCTGCGGACACTGGGCACGATTCGTCGGCAGGCTCACGTCGAGCGTCACCACTCGGGCGCGGCGCGCCGGTCCAGAAAGCTCTTGAAGTCACTGCCCAGCTCGGCGCCGGCGAGAAGCCAGTCGGTCAACGCGTCTGGATTGCGGCGTTCCAACTCATCGAGCAGCTCTTGGCGGGCCATAGCCGCCGCTTCGGCTTCGGCGGGCGTGGCTGCCGTGAGAAGTCGTTCGTAGCTCTGGCGCCAAGCGGCGCACAGCTCGGCGTCGCTGTAGAGCCCAAATGATGTCGAGCGCTCTCGCTCAGACCCGGCCGAATCTAGTGCGCTGTCGGCGTCAGCCGCCGCTTCGGTCGTTAGCCGGTGTTGCCAGTGGTACAGCCCCGACAAGACATGTGGTGACGTCATGACGGCGAGCGCCACAAGCGGAATCACCACCAGACCCAAGACGAGTCCCAGACCGAAAAGACCGAGGACTCCCACGCCGGCCCTCACGCAATCGACCGCGACCTTGCCCACCAGCGCACCGCGAGCGCCGGAAAGAGACTGCGCCAAGGGCCGCAAGTTCACCGACAGGACACCAGTGCAGGCCACCGTGGTGCCGAAGAGCACGCCCGCATTAATGATCGAAGCGGCGACGGCGGCCGCGGCACCCCCAAGAAGGAGGGTCGCGATCGCCGTAGTCCAGCCCCATCGATATAGCGCCATCGTCACCGTTGGCTATCGCTCGGCGGGGACATCATCGGAAGTCACGGCCAGCCGGACGTGATCCTCTTCTACATAGGCGATCTGATCGGCTGCCACATAGAGATCGCGGTCCAGCAGACCCTTGCCGTCGACCTTGCAGAAACCGGTGCGAATGAGTCGCTCCGCTGTCTGGCGAGCCACCTGCGGCTCAACACCGGTCAGTGCTCGGGCGAAGGCGGCAAAGAGGCCGTCGCCATCGGGCGAGACCTGACCTTCGGTTGTCACTGCCCCTGGATCGCCGAGTTTCACGTACTCGACCTTGCCCAGGACGGCGCCCGTCGCATCAACTACCGCCATCCCCTCCCAGACAGCGGCGAGCGGTGACGACTGGTCAGCGATAAACGGTCGTTCGGTCATGATGAACCCCTTTTGCTGGATTGTGTTCGGCCGTCCGGTTACCTGCTGCACGCCTTTCACGCCACCACCGCACCGGTCGACACACGACCGTAAAGACTCCGCACAACTCACGTCATACGGCCGAGGTCATGAGTCGCGGGCGCAGGAAGGGGTACCAGAATGAGCACCGCGTCAGACCACGACGAATGCTTGGAGAGGACAACGAGATGCGAGCCCTGACAGTGGCACCGGGCCGGCCGGACTCCCTCGCCGTCACCGATGTCCCCCAGCCACAGCGTGTAGAAGGCGAGCTACTCGTTGATGCCGTGGCGGTCGGCGTGTGCGGGACGGACCGGGAGATCGCCAACGGGGACTACGGATGGGCGCCGCCTGGAGCAGACCGCTTGGTCATCGGGCACGAGTCGCTGGGCCGGGTCCGGGAAGCTCCTCCCAGTAGTGACTTCTCCGCAGGTGACCTAGTGGTGGGTGTGGTGCGACGCCCAGATCCAGTCCCGTGCGGCGCTTGCGCGCGGGGCGAGTTCGATATGTGCCGCAACGGCCGCTACACCGAGCGAGGCATCAAGGCCCTCGACGGTTATGCCAGCGAGCAGTGGACCGTGGATCCGGCCTACGCCGTGAAACTCGACTCGGGCCTGGCCGACATGGGGATGCTGATGGAGCCGGCATCGGTGGTTGCGAAGGCGTGGGAACAGGTTGAGAAGGTAGGAGACCGCGCGTGGTTCGAGCCGCGGACCGCCCTCGTCACCGGGGCAGGTCCGATCGGTCTGCTGGCCGCACTCCTCGCCGTACAGCGCGGTCTGGAGGTTCACGTACTCGATCGGGTGACCGACGGCCCTAAGCCCGGCCTGGTGGCCGGCCTTGGTGCCACCTATCACCGCGGCACCGTCGAAGAGACCTGCGCGCACATTCAGCCGGACATCGTGATCGAGGCCACCGGCGTGGGCCAGGTCGTCTTCGATGCGATGGCGGCCACCGGTCCGTACGGCGTCCTGTGTCTGACGGGTGTATCGGCGGTGGGCCGGCGCCTGACGATCGATGCCGACTCCCTGAACCGGGATATCGTGCTCGAGAACGACGCCGTGATTGGTTCTGTCAACGCGAACCACCGTCACTTCATGCTCGCGGCGGAGGCGCTGGCAAAGGCCGATCGCGACTGGCTGGCCAGCCTCATCTCGCGCCGCCTTCCGTTGGACGGATTCGCCGGGGCATTCGAACCAGCGGCAAACGACGTAAAGGCCGTCATCGAGTTCGAGACCAGCTGACCGCCTCCCGCCGCCGAGAACGGTTGCCTTGGGCCGGCGACCACGTACAGCTTCGCCGGTTGGGGCTCGGGATCCTTCTTTGCGATCGCGCAACGTCAACTGGTCGGCAGATTCGCCGGCAAGCCGGCGGGTACTCATGTCGGCACTAGATCTCGGTGTAGTGCCGAGGTTCGACTGGAAGGAAGGCCATGCGAGTCATCTCCTCTCGAACACACACCTTCATCGGCCTCGTGGTCGGTCTGCTGCTGCTGGTCGCACCATGGCTGTTCGCGTTCGCCGACGAGAACGCGCCCAAATCGGTCGCTGTCGTGGTGGGCGCCTTCGTGTTGATCAACGAGATGATCACTACCAGCCCGGTCAGTCCTTTGCGACTTGTGCCGATGGGAGTTCATCTCGTCATCGACATTGTCACCGGGGCGTTTTTGATCCTCTCTCCCTGGCTGTTCCAGTTCGCTGATCGTGGCGCCAATGCGTGGCTGCCCCATGTCGTGGTGGGCTTGCTGACCGCGGGATACGCGTTCCTGACCAACCCCGCGGACGCCACGAAACCGACGGCGGCTGAGCGAATCTGACCCCCGAGGTCTTTGGGCACCCAAGCGGCCATCTGTCGGCCAGGGGGCCGCTTGGCGGGTCACGCCGGCGTGCCGTCGCGAGTCGAGTAGTGGATTGTCTGGGCGACTATCCTGCCGTCGCGCACGACGAAGGTATCCACACCATCATGGATGCGCAGACCCGGCCCTGTACCGCGCCACTGCAACACGGCAATCTCGCCATCGATCTGGAGCCGAACACACGACCACTCACCGTTGTGGTCGAGATAGGAATGCAGGATCCCGGCCAGTCTGCGTACGCCGTCGTGCCCTCGGTTGACTCCCTCGGCGGACAGCAGCACCACATCGTGGGAATAGTTACAGCTGAGATCTGACTCGACATCGCGGGAGCGCCGACAGTGCAGGTGCGCTTCGATCACCGCACTGGTAGGACGGCTACCGTCTGGTGGCCGGTCCTTGCGGGGTTCGTGGAGTTTCAGGCCTGACGCGGTGAGGCCACGTAGCGCCGACGCGTCGGCGATATTCCCGGCCGGTACGACGCTCAGGCTGCCGTCGGTTTCCAAGACGACCGCGCCGACGTCGCCCAGACTGCCCAGACCGGCCGCCCTGACCGCCTGGCATACCTGGTCGGAACTCACCCGCTGATCCTTCAGCGCGTCGTCCAGCAGCTCGCCGTCGGCCAGCAGCAGCGTGCCTTTGGCGCTCACGGCTCGCTGGATGGCGGGAACGCGGGTGCCCGTCCACGACACCGCGAGCTGCATGAGCGCAAGCACGGCGAGTGCCAGGACGCCTTCGGTGTACGAAACATCCTTGCTGAGCAGAATGGTTGCCAGCGTCGAGCCCAGCGCCACCGTCACCACGAAATCGAAGGCGTTGAGCTTGCTGAGCGTTCTCTTACCCGACAGCCGAAGGATCAGGACCAGCGATCCGTACGCCGTGACGCCGACGAGCGCGACTCGGGCCAGTTCCGGCCAGGCGTGGAACCACATCGAGCGTTCCCCGATCAGCCGAGCGAGGTGATCAGGTCCTCGCAGGCCTGCTGGCAGCGGCGGCAGGCGTCCGCACAGACCTTGCAGTGCTCGTGCCCGGCATGGTTCTGGCATTCGTCGCCACAGGTTTGACAGGCCTTCGCGCAGGCCTGCAGGACCGCCCTGGTCAAGTTGGCGTCATAGCCGGTATGGCGCGACAGGACCGCCGCCGTCGTACCGCAGAGGTCCGCGCAGTCGAGGTTGGTCCGAATGCATTTGGTGAGCTCGGCGACCGAGTCTTCGGACAGGCAGGCGTCCGCGCACGCCGTACAGGCCTGAGCGCACGACAGGCATGCCTCGATGCATGCCGTGAGTTTGTCCCGGTCCACCTCGCCCAGGTCCTTCGGGTAGGTGCTGAGCATGTCTTGAACAACGGTCATGTCGGTCGCTCCCATCTGATCGTCCCGGCGCTCCGGTGTGGAAGGCCGGTCTCCGCGCGGAGTTCCCGACGACCGCCCTGCCAAACCGTCGCGTCGGCCGGCAGAACGGAGCGTCATGGAATCTTCATACGATGCGCTGCTTTGGCGGTCTTCACATCGTGTCGAAATCATGACGACCGCACGTCGATCGTCGCCGGTCAGGTGTGGGCCTGCCGCTCGGGGATACGCGGGTTCCGACGGGGAATCGACGATTGGAGGACAGATGATGAACGAACAACAGCAGCCCACGCTGGAGCGTCTCGAAGACACCGACCTGACGCTGGCCGATCCCGCCGACGACATCCGGGGCAGAACGGTGGTGGACCCCGGCGGCGAGGAGATCGGCAAGGTCGACAGCCTTTTCATTGACCACGATGAGCGTCGCGTACGGCTACTCCAGATCAGCTCTGGCGGCATTCTGGGCATCGGGGACAGCAAGCAGCTCATCCCGGTCGACTCCGTGACCGGGGTCGATGAGGAGACAGTGCACGTCGACCAGAACCGCGAGCATGTGGCCAGAGGACCGGTGTACGACCCCGATCTGGCGCGTCAGGATCCGCGGTACTTCGCCGACGTCTACGGCTACTACGGCGCTGCGCCGTTCTGGACGCCTGGGTACGTCTACCCGCGATACCGCCGGTGACGACACCTTTGAGCGCACGTTACAACCGTGTGATATCCCGCCGAAAGCAAGATCCACAGGGATGTGATTCGGTCTAAGGTCGTGCCGAGGGCGGCTGCCATACCGGCAGCCGCCACCACATCAGTATTCAGTTGCCCCGGGTGGAGGTGCCGGCTATCGCTACATCACAGATCGATTCCAGCGGCCATTCGGACATACTGGGAGCTGTGAAGCGACGCGTGTTGCTGGTCGAGGACGACGCCCGGGTTCGCCGCGTCCTGAGCCTGTCGCTGGAACAGGAAGGCTACGCCGTGCACGAGGCGGCGACCGCTGAAGAAGGTCTCGCCGCGGCCGGCGAGGCGACGTTCGACGTCGTCCTGCTGGACATCATGCTGCCCGACGGTGATGGCTTCTCGGTATGCCGCGCGATCCGCAAACACAGCGACGTTCCGGTCATCATGGTGACGGCGCGCAGCGACAGCCACGACGTGGTGGCCGGCCTCGAAGCCGGGGCCGACGACTACGTCACCAAACCACTGGTGGCCAAGGAGCTGGCCGCCCGGATCCGTGCGTTGCTGCGCCGGAGCCACATCAGCCACAGTACTCGCGGCGACCATTTCGACATCGGTGACCTGGTCATCAACGTGCCCGCCGCCGAGGTGACCCGCGACGGTGAACTGATCGCCCTGACCCGCACCGAATTCCGCCTGCTGTGCGAACTCGCGTACGCCGACCAGGGTGTCTGTAGCCGTGAGCAACTGCTGGAACGGGTCTGGGGCTACGACTACTTCGGCGACAGCCGGATCGTCGACGTGCACATCAGCCGCCTCCGGACCAAGGTGGAGCACGACCCCGCGCAGCCACGCCACGTTGTTACCGTCCGGGGCATGGGCTATCGGCTTGTCGGCTGAGCCCATGAAAGCAGCCGCCGGGCAGCATCAGCGACGATGGCGCCCTGGCCTTCGCACCCGTATCACCGTCACGTTCGCCCTGCTCGCACTCACGTTATCCGTGCTGCTGAGCTGCTTCGTTTGGCTGATGGTGTCGAACTATCTGATTTCCCAGCGTGAATCGACGGCCCTTCGGCAAACCCAGGTGAACATACTCGCGCTGGAGCGTGCGTTGCAGAGCCGGCCCGGGCAGACCGCCCGCGTACTCGGGGACCTCCCGCACAACCCGTCGACGACCATCCTGTTGTACCGCTTCGGCGATTGGTACAGCTCCGCGCTCGAAGCCTCCCCGGATCGGCTTCCCACCGAGCTCGTCGACCTGGTGCTCGACGGGACCGCCGCGACCCAGCGGCTGATCATCGACGGCGATCCTTATCTGGCGGTAGGCCAGCCGATGGGAGGTGACGCGTACTTCGAACTGTTCTCGCTGGCCGAGCTGGACGGCGACCTGCGGGTGCTGAGTCTGGCCCTGCCCGTCGGTGCCGCGGCAACCACCCTCGTCGGGGCGGCCGCCGGCCGGATAGCGACCCATCGCGCTCTCGCTCCGCTGAAGTCGGTCAACCAGGCGGCAGCAGCCATCGCGCAGGGCGATCGATCGGCCCGGCTCCACGCCAATGGCGACCCGGACCTGACGATGCTGGCGGACTCGTTCAACCAGACGGCTGCGGCGCTGGAGCGCCGGGTGGAGGCGGATGCGCGCTTCACGGCCGACGTCGCCCATGAACTGCGCACTCCGCTCACAACCATGCTCAACTCCCTCGAGCTTCTGCTCCGCCAGAAGCGCCAGCTGCCCGCCAGAGCTCACGAGCCGCTGGAACTACTCGAAACCGATCTTCGCCGGTTCGAACGGATGGTCAAGGACCTGCTGGAGATGTCACGCGCCGAGGATGGCACCGACAACGTGGTACTCGAACCGGTGACGATCGGCGAGCTGGTCACCCGAGCCGCCGACCGGGCCGCCGGGCGCCCGGTCACCTTCGTGTCCCCCGGCGCCGAAGAACTGCAACTGACCGTGGACAAGCGGCGTCTCGAGCAGGTGATCTCGAACCTGGTTCGCAATGCCGAATCGCATGGCCGGGGACTGGTCCGAGTGGCCGTCGAGCCCGCTACGGACGGCGTCCGGATCTTCGTCGACGATCAAGGACCTGGCATCGAGAAGGAGCGGCGCGAGCGAATCTTCGAACGGTTCGCTCGCGGACCGGGAACCGAGACCGAAGGCGCCGGCCTGGGGCTCGCCATCGTCGCGCGGCACCTCAGTTTACACGGCGGCACGGTGTCCGTTGTCGACCGGCCGGGCGGTGGAGCGCGATTCGTCGTCGACCTCAGGGCCGCGCCATGATCCGCCCACCGATTCGATCGGCCACCACCCTCGCCGTCGTACTGGCTCTTGTGTGTGCGTGCGGCGTGAGACCCCAGGAGCATCCCGACCCCGTCGAGTCGTTGAGCGCCGTCGTCCCCTCCAGCAGCACGCCTACCGCGCAAGCAAGCACCACCGGCACTCCAGCCACGGCGGTCGTCTACCTGATCCGGTCTGGCCGACTCGCCGCAGTATCGCGGCCAGGCGCAGATCCGCAGTCCCTGCTCCGGGATTTGCTGGCAGGCCCGACCAGTACCGAGTTCGCTGCTGGCCTCCGCTCCGCGATACCTGCGACCGGTGGCGCCATCACTGTGACCATCGACGGCAGACTCGCCCGGGTTCAGCTGCCGGACGAGTTCACTCGGTTGGGTGGAGCGCAGCAGGCCCTGGCGGTGGCTCAACTGGTTTTCACGCTCACTGAGGAGAGGCTGGGATTGTCGGCCGTCAGGCTGATGCGCGGCCAACGAGAGCTGAGTGCACCTACTGCGACCGGCGAGCTAGTGGCCCGCCCTGTCACACGGGCTGACTACGCGTCCGTCGCGCCGCGATAGATCCGCTGACGCGACGGGGCCGGCCGCGGCCCTCAAGGAAATCGTGGGTAGCGATAGCCCGGCTCCCAGTACGGCGCATAACCGTAGTGGCCGTAGATGCCTTCGTAGAATCCGCGGTCGGGCTTGTCCTCCAGGTCAGGATCGTAAACCGGCGCTCCGGCAACGTGCTCCCGATCCTGGCCGAGCGTCACCTGGTCGTCCTCGACGCTGGTGACGGCATCCACCGGAACGAGGAACCTCCGTTCGCCAATCCCGAGAAACCCTCCGGCGGATACCTGGAGGAACCGGACCTTCTGTTGCTCGGCGTCGATCAGCAATCCGTCGATCTCACCGATCTCCTGGCCGTCGCGATCGATCACCTTCCGGCCACGGACGTCCGCCTCGTCCTCCGCAACCATGAGATCGGTGTCCTGCAGTCGCACCAGGAATTCCTCAGCTTCGCCAGCCATGTCTTCCTTTCCATCCGTCGGCAGGTCCGGGCCGGACTGTGCATCGTCCAGACCGTGGCTGTAGTGGGCAGACAGCTCGTGCTCCGCTGCCAGATACTTGCCGGGGTCGCCGCAGGGCCCTGTCTCCGCTTGCAGCCAGCGGGACACCGCCGCGGGGTGACGCCGTTCGAGCTCGTCAAGATAGCGCTCGCGAACGGCCACGATCTGGGCTCGTTCACTCGGCGGCGACGCGTCCCGCAAACTCCAGTAACTGGTTCGCCAGGCCTTGCACAGTGTCGCGTCGTCCATAGTCTCCGGTTCTGCCTCCTGCGCCGGCGACGGCTCGGCACCGGCCTGGGCCGCGGTCACGGCGCCAACCCGCTCATCCGCCGCGCCAGCCGGCTCATCCACCGGAGAGGCGCCATTCCGGCCGTCCGTCTGCAGCCTCCGGAGACAGAAAGCAACCGCGGGCGGCGAGCCGGCCGCGAGCAGCGCCGGAATCGACAACGCGATAGGACCGAGGATCGCGCCGACACCACACAGCGCGACCGCTGCGACGGCCACCAGCAGCACGGTTGCCGCCGATGTCCGCAGATCGCTTGACCGCGCTTCCTCAGGTAGCGCCAACGACATCACGGCAGAGGTCGTCAGCAAGGCGACGCAGCCGAAGATGATCAGTGCCGTCACGAACGACCACACAGCTACAGCACTGATCGTGCCCAGGAACGCCAGCAGGATCCCTGTCGCCCACCAGGCCAGCCGGTAGATCCTCATGGTCGGCTCCTCTCAGCCCGCACCAGCCATCTCGCTTGTCTCATATCCTCATCACACCGCCGCCCGGCTGCCACCGCCCGGCGCGATGTCCGGACCCGTGTCCCCCGCTGGTAACCCCTCACGCCGCGGCTCACACCTGGCATCTCCGGATCGCAACCTGACCGTCAAATTCCTTTGGTACGGCGAGCTTCGTGACGGCGGGACGTCTTTTGCGCAGGTTCTGTGACCTCACTCTTGCGGACACGTGACGTCTGCGGCCCGGGACTTCCTTAGTCTTGTCCGTGCTCGCCTGCACCTGCGTACGGTCCAGATCAGGCGATCGATTCGAGATCGCACCAGATCGCAGCAATGCTGACGGAGGCGAGCGTGATGAAGCGGCAAACCGGCTTGATCGCCGGTGTGACAGCCCTGGCAATGGCGGCTACGGCCTGCGGCGGTGGTGCCGACACCCCGGCAGGAGAAGGCAGCAGCGGCGGCAGCTTCTCGATGTACGTGTGCGAGCCGGAGAGCCTGATCCCGCAGGACACGAACGAGACCTGCGGTGCCGAGGTACTGGGCGCCCTGTTCACGCCGCTGGTCAACTTTACGGTCGACAACAGCGCCCTCACCTTCGATGACGCGATCGCGGAGTCGGTCGAGTCCGAAGACCAGAAGGTCTGGACCATCAAGCTCAAGGACGGCTACACGTTCCACAACGGCGAACCTGTCGACGCGGAGTCCTACGCCCGCGGCTGGAACGCCGGCGCCTACGGGCCGAACGCGTACGGCAACAACTACTTCTTCCAGAACATCGAGGGCTACGACGCGCTCAACCCGAAAGACCCCGACGGCGACGGCCCTAAGAAGCCACCGGCGCCGAGCAGCAAGACGATGAGCGGGCTTGACGTGGTCGACGATCTCACGCTCAGGGTGACGCTCAAGAACCCGTTCAGCCAATTCCCATTGACCGTGGGTTACACCGCCTTCTACCCCCTGCCGGCCTCGTTCGAGTCCAACCCCACGGCCTACGAGCAAGCACCGATCGGCAACGGCCCGTTCAAGCTGAAGGGGCATTGGGAACACGACGAGCGGATCGAGGTCGTCCGCTATGAGAACTACGCCGGCGACAAGGCCAAGGCCGACGCGGTGACCTTCAAGATCTACTCGAACGTCAACACGGCGTACAACGACGTACTCGCCGGCAACCTCGACATCATGGACGCATTGCCGCCGGAGCGGCTGGGCGCGGCCAAGGCGCAGTTCGGCGACCGGTTCATCGAGCGCCCGAGCTCGAGCTTCACCTACGTCGGTTTCCCCTTGTACGACAAGAGGTTCGACGACGTTCGGCTGCGAAAGGCGCTATCGATGGCCATCGACCGCCAGGCCATCATCGACGCGATCTTCAGCGGGGCCTACCAGCCCGCGAAGTCGATCGTCTCTCCTGTCGTCACCGGATCCCGGGAAGATCCGTGCGGCGAGGCTTGCAGCTACAACCCTGACCAGGCCCGGCAGCTGTTCCAGGAGGCCGGCGGATTCCGGGGCACGCTGACGCTGTGGTTCAACAGCGGTTCCGGCCACGAGAAGTGGATGGAGGCCGTTTCCAACCAACTGCGCAAGAACCTCGGCATCACCAACGTCAGCTTCAAGTCCCTCGAGTTCGCCGAGTATCTCGGCCTGCTGGACGCCAAGAGGATCACCGGCCCGTTCCGGCTCGGCTGGGTGATGGACTACCCCAGCCCGCAGAACTACCTCGAACCGATCTACTCCACCACCGGTTCGTCCAACAACTTCGGCTATTCCGACGCCGAAGTGGACAAGCTGATCGCCAAGGGCAACGCGGCCGAGAGCATTGACGCCGGTATCGCCGCCTATCACCAGGCCGAGGACCAGATCCTCGCGGACATGCCGAACATCCCGATGTGGTTCGGCAAGGTCCAGGCCGGCCACTCCCCCGACGTGAGCAATGTCGTCATCGACGCCTTCACCCGCGTCCGTCTGGAGGACGTCACCGTCACCGGATGACCACAGGACAGGCCAGCCGCCTCCCCTCCGAGGCGGCTGGACCGAGAGGGTGCCGGCGCCCGGCCACGAGGGGCTCTGGGCGCCGGCACCCCACAAACCAGCGGCTCGCGTGGAAAGAGGTGAACGGCGATGGGCGGATATGTGATCCGGCGGGTGCTGCAAATCATCCCGGTCGTGATCGGAGCAACGTTTCTCATCTTCGCGCTGGTGTTCGCCATCCCCGGCGATCCGATCCGGGCGCTGGCCGGCGACCGGCCGATGTCACCGTCGACCGTGGCCGCGCTTCGCGCCGAGTACAACCTGGACGATCCACTGGTGATCCAGTACGTGAAGTACATGGGCGACCTGGTCCAGGGTGATTTCGGCCAGGACTACAACGGGCGCGAGGTCACCGACATCATGGCCCAGCGGTTCCCGATCACCATCAAGCTGGCACTCGTCGCGATCAGCTTCGAGATCGTCATCGGTTTGCTGGCCGGCGTCGTCGCGGCCCTGCGCCGTCGCTCGTACGTCGACACTCTGGTGCTGATCACCACGACGGCGATCGTCTCCATCCCCACCTTTGTGCTCGGGTTCACTTTGCAACTGCTGGTCGGCGTCAAGCTCGGCTGGTTCCCCGTCGCAGGCGTTTCCCAGGGCCTGCAGAGCTACCTACTGCCGGGTTTCGTGCTCGGTGCGTTGTCGCTGGCGTACGTCGCCCGCCTGACGCGCACCAGCCTGGTCGAGAACCTTCGCTCCGACTACATCAGAACCGCGACCGCCAAAGGCCTCAGCCGACCACGCGTGGTCGGCCGGCACGCGTTGCGGAACTCCCTGATCCCCGTAGTGACGTACCTCGGCATCGATCTCGGCGCGCTGATGGGCGGCGCCATCGTCACGGAGGGCATCTTCAACCTGCCGGGCGTCGGTCAGCAGGTATTCATGTCGGTCCGGGCCCAGGAGGGTCCTGTCGTCGTGGGGATCGTCACCGCTCTCGTCCTCGTGTTCATCCTTGCCAACCTGCTCGTAGACCTGCTCTACGGCGTACTCGACCCACGGATCCGCTATGAGTGAACGTCTCGCAACCGAGGTGGCCGAGGACGAACCGTCCGGCCGGCAGGCCAGCCTTTGGTCCGATGCGTGGCGCGAACTACGCCACGACAAGATCTTCGTGATCGCCGCCCTCGTGGTCCTGGTCTTCGTGACCATGGCCGCCTTCCCTCGACTGTTCACCAGCGCCGATCCACGGCAGTGCGACCTGTCGAGGTCGTTGGGCCGCCCCAGCGCGGACCACTGGTTCGGCTTCGACCTGCTCGGCTGCGACTACTACGCCCAGGTGATCCACGGTGCGCGGGCCTCGATCACGATCGGCATCGTGGTGACGATCTCCGCGCTGGTGATCGCGATCCTGCTCGGCAGCCTGGCCGGCTATTACGGTGGCATTCTCGACGCACTGATCGCCCGGTTCACCGACATCATCTTCGGGCTGCCCTTCATTCTCGGCGCGATCGTCATCCTGACCGTGTTCGAGACGCGCGGCCTGCCACAGGTATCGTTCGTGCTGGCCGTGCTCGGCTGGACGACGATGACCAGGCTGGTCCGGTCGTCGGTGCTCAGCGCACGCGATAACGACTATGTGGTGGCCGCGCGCGCCCTCGGTGCCGGTGACCTGCGCCTGCTGTGGCGGCACATCCTGCCGAATGCGCTCGCTCCGGTCATCGTCTACGCCACCATCTACGTCGGCATCGTCATCGCCGCCGAAGCGACGTTGTCGTTCCTCGGCGTCGGCCTGCAACTGCCGGCGATCTCGTGGGGCCTGATGATCAGCGACGCTCAGTACCGCATCGCCGAAGCCCCGCACCTGCTGTTCTTTCCCGGTCTGCTGCTGAGCCTGACGGTGCTCAGCTTCATCCTGATGGGCGATGCCTTGCGGGACGCCCTCGATCCGAAGCTGCGATGAGGAGACAGCCATGATCAGCGGCCTGAACGAGAACGACGTGGCCGAGATCGGCCCCGAGGGCCTCGAGGACGGGCTCGATCCCGCCAGGCCCCTGCTCGAGGTGAGCGATCTCGCGGTCGAGTTCCGCGCCCGCAGTGGAGTGGTCCGCGCAGTCGACGGCATCAGCTACACCCTGGCGGTCGGCGAAACGCTGGCGGTGCTCGGCGAATCCGGCTCGGGCAAGAGCGTCGGAGCGCAGGCCGTGATGGGACTGATCGACAGCCCACCGGGTTTCATCACGCGTGGCAGTATCACCTTCCGCGGGCTGGAGCTGACCGACCTGTCCGAACGGCAGTATCAGCAGGTCCGGGGACGCCGGATCGCCATGGTGTTCCAGGACGCGTTGAGCGCGCTGAACCCGGTGTTCAGCGTCGGCGATCAGATCGCCGAGATGTACCGGGTGCACGCCGACGCCGGCCGCGCGGACGCACGCGACCGCGCGATCGAAATGATGGACCGCGTGCACATTCCCTCGGCCGCGCAGCGGTTCGGGGACTATCCGCACCAGTTCTCCGGAGGCATGCGGCAACGCATCATGATCGCGATGGCGCTAGCCCTGGATCCCGATGTATTGATCGCCGACGAACCCACCACCGCGCTGGACGTCACCGTGCAGGCCCAGATCATGGAGCTGCTCGCGGAACTGCAGCGCGACAACGGAATGGGCCTGATCCTGATCACGCACGACCTGGGCGTCGTCGCCGATGTGGCCGACCGGGTCGCGGTGATGTACGCCGGCCGGGTGGTCGAGACGGCCGGAGTCGACGACCTCTACGCCCGCCCGGCCCATCCGTACACCGAGGGACTGATCGCCTCCATTCCGCGCATGGACCTCGACCGCCAGGAACTGCAGCCGATCGAGGGCGCACCACCCAACCTGGCGCGCATTCCCCCGGGTTGCCCCTTCCATCCGCGCTGCCCGCGCGCGCGTGACCGCTGCGCAGTGGACGAGCCACCGCTGTACGACGTCGCCGCGGACCGGGGATCGGCCTGCCACTATTGGGCGGAGGTGCTGTCGGATCATGAGTGACACACCGATCATCGAGGTCCGCGACGTGGTGAAGCACTTCCCGATCAAGCGCGGCGCGATCAGACGCCAGGTCGGCAGCGTCAAAGCCGTGGACGGCGTGAGCTTCGACCTGCACCGGGGCGAGACCTTGGGCATCGTCGGCGAATCCGGCTGCGGCAAGTCGACGCTGGCCCGGTTGGTCCTGCGGCTCGAAGAGGCCACCTCGGGCCAGGTGCTCTTCGAAGGCGAGGACATCTACCAGATGGGCAGGCGCCGGCTGCGAGAACTGCGGCGCGAGATCCAGATCGTCATGCAGGACCCCTACACCTCGCTCAACCCGCGCATGACCGTAGGCGACATCGTCGGAGAGCCGTTCGCGATCCACCCCGAAGCCGCGCCGAAGGGATCGGCGCGGCAGCGGGTCCAGGAACTGCTGGAGCTGGTCGGGCTCGATCCCGAGCACCTCAACCGGTACCCGCATCAGTTCTCCGGCGGACAGCGCCAGCGGATCGGAATCGCCCGTGGGCTGGCGCTGAGTCCGAAGGTGGTGGTGTGCGACGAGCCGGTATCCGCGCTCGACGTATCGGTTCAGGCCCAGGTGGTCAACCTGCTTGCGCGACTGCAGCGCGAGCTCAGCCTGTCCTACCTGTTCATCGCTCACGATCTGTCGGTGGTCCGGCACATCAGTGACCGCGTCGCCGTCATGTACCTCGGCAAGATCATCGAATTGGGAGACCAGGCCGGCATCTACCGCGAACCCGCTCATCCTTACACCCAAGCGCTGTTGTCTGCGGTTCCTCTGCCCGATCCGGCCCGTCGGGACATGAGCCGGCGGATGGTCCTCGATGGCGACGTACCGAGCCCGGCCAACCCTCCCAGCGGGTGTCATTTCCGAACCCGCTGCTGGAAGGCTCAAGAGGTATGCGACTTGGAGGTGCCAGCGCTCAAGGTGCGGGCCGCGAACCATCCCGACGCCTGTCACTTCTCCGAGGTCCAGCACGTGGTGACCTGACGCTATCGCCGGGAAGTGGGCTTGCCGGCGGCTGACGAGAGCCTGGCGCCCTGGTGAGCGCTAGCCGAGGTGTGCCGTCGCTTGGCAGCTCTGGCGTGAAGTGGGTCGATCAAGGGGTCCACTGGAGGCTGGCCCATATTGCGATACGAGTTCTGCTCTATCAGCACCCCGTCGGCATTCACGACGAGATGGTCGACGCCACACCAGCGAGCTACCGTGGCCCCCAGCGCCAGGATCTCGTCCTTGTCGGCGCCAGTGGCGAAGGGTTCCGCGGCTTGCGCGCGGCGGCACTTCCAAACGCCCGCCTCGTAGTAGGTCTCTATATCGTCCATATTTTGCTCCCTGGGAACCGGCCCACGCGCGACAGCTTCCCGACCTAGATCAGCGCCGTCGTCCTGGCACCCGGTGGTGCTGCCCGATCGAGACGACCACGGCCGTAATGGTGAGTCCGGCGAGAACGAGATGCAGCCAGCGAGCGGCCGCATTCAACGCGACCAGGTTCGCCAGCGACGAGTCGCCAAGGAAATACATTCCCAGATAGATCACCCCACTGACCACCAGATACTCGCGCGATCTCCGTTCCTCCTTCGCCGCAATGATTGCCCACACGCCAAGAATCAAATGCACTGAATTCAGCAGGATCGAAGTCCGGAACACTCCGATGATCAGTGCCTTCGACTCCGCGCCGAAGAATCGCAGCTCGTCGAAATTCAGGGTCAGTCCGGGGACGAACCCGAACACGCCCAGCGTCAGGTTGGCACCGCCGATCCACAGCGCCAGCTCCTGAACGAATCTGCCTTTTGACCGGGCGCCGGTCAACTGCCCGCCTCCCTCCTCGCCTGTGACCGAATCACGACTCGTCCGCCACGTCGAAAACCCGGTCCAGACCTGTCCGGTGCAACAGATCGGCGGTTCGCCGATCAGCGTGACGAACCACGACGCCGCCGCCGCGCTGCCGGCAGATCCGATGCGTGTCGAGCAGTACACCGAGCAGCGTCGAATCGATCTGCCGTGCATCGGAAACGTCGATCACGACTACGGCTACCCCGCTCATCACCAGGTCCCGGATGGACTGACGCAACGCCGACAGGCCATCGGCCAGAAGGCCGTCCGAGAGCGAGATGATCGCCTTCTGCGGCGAAGAACTATGAATGCTGTCGGGCATGCAGGGCGCCTCCCGGCTCGGGTATCCGTGGGCTCCAGACTGCGGGACGAATCTTGAGGTCCTCCGAACGGCTTCTTGACGATCAGGTGACGGAGTTTGCACGGGCCGCGCCAAAGGGGGCTCTCTTGCGGGCCTCGACGGAGTGATTCCGGCGTGGTCGTACGCGCATCCGGCTCAGCGCTTCAGACCGGCGTCAACCAGGTCGATCCTCACCACGACCGGAGTTGAGTCCTGATCCACCGATCCAGTTCGCCCGGTCGCCGGTAAGGGCAACGCGAGCACCTTCGCCAGCATGGCCGTTGCCGCCGGATGATCGCGCTGATACTGGAGCAGGAAGCGTCGTGACTCCTCGGCCGAAAGTGCGGTGGCTTTGGCCCGGGTGTTACGGATCTCGCCATTCCAGACCCGCACCGCCGAGTTGACCTGAATGTTCTTGAACCACTGAGCCTGTCCGCCGTATCCGGAGACGACTGTCAGCGCGCCCGGCCTGCGCTCAGCGATCTCCAGTACGACGTACCGCAGGTTGCCCGTACGACGGCCACGATGTTCGAGCATGACGATCCGATGGCCGAGCAGGTCCCCCAGACCGAGCTTGAACAATGCGATCGGCGCGCGAGCGAGCCACCTCGGAAACCGGCGGCTCACTCAGCATCGCCTGTCCGCAACTTGCCTAAGGCAACCACTTTCATCAACACACCGCATACCCCCTCTTGCCCGGGATGGATGGCAGTCGCCCCTCTGCAACTACCACCGCACCCCGGCCTCAGAGAGGACCGGCAGCGATCCGGCGGATGTTCCCACGAATCGTCGCCGAGCCACTTGAAACGCTATGCGCTCGCTCACCACCACTTCAAACCCAGAAGTCCAAACCGCCACAACTTCACGAACTCGTAAACCCAACTCAAAGCCCTCGAAGCACACCCCCAAGCCGCAGCCTCAGCAGGCGACTGCTCTCGCGTTCAGTCACTCCCAGCTGAACGCCGTTCCAGACGGTCATGGCGTGGCCGTCTGACACAAAAGCGGCCGCTGAGAAGGACCGAAACCGCCGCAGCGCACCAGCAGTCTCTGAAGCAACTACTCGTCCCTAGAAGCGCCTCGCCGCCTCCATCGCGCTCGCCATGTGACCGACGATAGGACGTTCTCGTCTACTGCGCCGACGACCGCTGCTCGTGTCCGAGGCTGCGAGACCCGCGCGAACTCACAGCTCTAACTGCACCCGCGTGAAGTCATCGATCGACAGTTCAGCCGGGCCGCGCACGTTTCGCCAGGTCGGCGCGCTGGGCGGCGAATGCCCGCTGTGCGCGACGGGTGTCGCGCACTCTTGAAGGCCCGGACGTGGTGCCTGGGAGTGGAACAAGCCAGCGGCTCCTTAGCGTTTCACCTCCAGGTCGGATACGTCGTACCAGGTGCCGCCGGAGGGCTGTTCGATCATCGGGTCGGCCCAGTGCAGGCGGAGCCGGTCCGGCTGCACTTCAGTCAGCCGCGCCTGTCGCCAGTCAGGATGGTCGATGGCCCGTACCCACCAGAGCTCGGCCAGGCTTGCCAGCCCTTCGGTCCGGAGGAGCTCGATCGCATCCTCCCGGGACGTGACAGGTCCGAGGGCTGCCCCGAACACGGTCGTGGCCTGCCAACCACCGGCCAGTGGCACGGCGTACCCGAGAAGCTCGCCGTCGTCTCGGGTGACTTCCTCGGGAGCAGGAAAGCCGGGCCACTGGTCGCGGATGGCCGCGATGATCTTGTCGGTCGTAGCGCGCAGCCAGCGAATGCCGGCCAGTTCAGTCTCACTCCCCGCGTAGCTGGCGGTGTCGACCTGCTGCCCACCGATCCAGGTGCCCCGCAGTGCCTGGGTGGCGTCGATCGCGGCGGTCGGGTCACCGTCGACCAAGACGAGGTCCGCCCGTGCGCCGACCTCCAGCCGGCCGCGGTCGTGCAGCCCAAACACGTCCGCGGGCGTCACGGTCGCAGCGGTCAGTGCCTCGGCGGGGCGGAGACCGGCGCGGACCAGGTGCTGGAGTTCGCGATGCAGGCTGGCGCCGTGGACCAGGCCGGGATTCGGTGCGTCGGTACCTGCCAGCACCCGTACGCCGGACTCGTGCAGCGCCGTCGCGTTGTAACGTGCCGCGGCGCCGTCCGGAGGCTCGGGTGGCATCCAGCGGTTCGCCTGTGCGGTGAGAACTCGCCGCCAGCGAAAAGACAGCCGGGATGCCAGTTCGGGCTGTGCCAGCAACGGCATCACCCCGTCGACCGGGAAGCCGTCGATGAGGCCGAGCGTGGAGATGACGGCAACTCCCGAACGGGCCACGGAACCGATCTCACCGTCGGTCATCCGGTCGAACGGGACGTGTGCCAGGACGTCGGCGCCGCATTGTGCAACGACGACGGCGCCGCGAGCCGTCGACACGTGTGCGACCACGGGAAGACCGTGACGGTGTGCTGCACGGATCAGCGCCTCCATCGTCGCGATGTCCAGCGACGGCATGTTCAGCGTCGCGCCCGATCCGTCGTCGTAGATCAGCTTCAGGTGGGTCGATCCCTGGTCGGCGCGGGCCGCGACGAACGCGCTGGCGTCGCCCGGCCCGCTCACCGTCGGGAACGGCGCGTAAGCGATGCTCGGGTGCCCACCGGGCGCGGTCGCGCCGATCCCGGACGTACGGACGGACGCGGCCTTGGAGCACGCGGTGGCTGGGGCGGTCCCGGATTCGGCGGCCACCGACGCCGCGCCGCCAGACGAGCCGGCGGCGAGCTCGGGGACGAAGACCTCCGGCTTGCTGAACTGGTCGATGATCGTAGTGACGCCGAAGGTCGCCGCGAGCTGGGCGCTGCCGGGCAACAGGTGGACGTGCGCGTCGATCAGCCCGGGCAGCAGGGTTGCGCCGGAACCATCCACCAACTGCTCGCCGGGCCGCACGATCTCGGCGTTGCCGATGGCATCGATCCGGCCGTCCGCCACCCGCAGATGGGTGCCATGGACAACCTCGCGGCCGTTAAAGATCCGGACACTGGCGAAGGTCACGTTGGTCATACCGCCGACGCTAGGGGTTGCCGTAACGAGAAGGTCCAGCCAGTACGCAGCCCGCAATCACCGCGCCCCTGGACGACAACGCCCGGATGACGGCTGAGCTGAAGGCGCACCGAAAAGCGGATCGTCGCCGAGCTGAACGTGATCCTCGGCGTCATCGACCGGACGGCTCCGGCGCTGGCACCCGGACAGCCGTCATTGGGTGAACAGGCTCAGGCAACGGTGAGCCCCTCGCCCGACTCCGTAGGCCAGACACAGACGTTTCGACCGCGTCCATCCGCTGGCCCCGCCGCGCACCTTTCGTAACTGATCGAAATGATGGCCCGTCTCCGCTGGGCCCGCCGCCCACCTTTCATAACTGATCGAAGCGATTGGCCTGCTCCAGTCCCCTTCCTAGGGTTTCCGCCACTGCATTCCCTACCTGGAGGTACTGATGCGAGTTCATAGAAAGGCCGGCCTGGTCGCCGCCGGGCTTGCCGCGCTGGCTACCGCAGCCGGCGGCGTGTCCGCCGCCCAGGCCGCTGCCCCGGTTCCGGCGCAGGCACCTGCTGCTGCCGGCTACGTTCTCGAGGCGACATCTGCAACAGGGCCGCTGGCCACCTTCCGGCTGCGCAACCGGGCGACCGGGCGATGCCTCACTGCCGAGTGGAACGACCATGTCCACGCCGCCCCGTGCGACGGGCGGTGGAGCCAGGACTGGTTCTGGGTAGCTACCAGCCAGGGCTGGCACGCGCTCAAGAACGATCAGACCAAGCGTTGTCTGGACGGGACGCGGGCGACCGGTGCGGTGTACGCGGGCGGCTGCAACGGTGGCCAGTACCAGAACTGGTCCCGGAACAGCGGCGGTCAGATCATCCAGCATGAGTCGACCCAGCGGCTGGACAGCAACGGTGCCGGCTCGGTCTACCTCTCCCCGCCGAACAACGGTGACTACCAGCGATGGGACTGAGTAAACGCTGAAGTTGTCATGCCGGGGCGGGCGCGCGAGGTACCTGCATCCGCCCCGGCGGTTCGCTGCTGGACGTCGGTGAGGATGCTCCGGTGGTTCTGCGCAGTGACCAGCGTGCGGCGTATGCGCCGACTGGCACGGCACGCCCTATACCCGTCGCTTCAGGTTGGGTCGTTGTAGCGCGAAGCCGAGTAGCGCACCCGCCAGCCTTCGGAGTCGATCAGCCAGCCGGCCAGCTCACCGCTGCCGCCGAGTTCCGTCCACGTACCGTCGGCTCGCTGCCAGCCAAGGGGCAGCGAGCCGGTGTCGGCGGCGTGCAGGAGACGAGCCAGCACCAGGTCGACAATGTCCGGGATCAGCTCCTGCACGGTCCGCCGCGTGTCCGCATCGGCCAGCAGTGAGCGCCAGCGCTGGCCCTCGGGCCCGCCCATTCGGCGGGCCGCGAGGGCGTCGAGGTCAGCGATGGCCTCGTCGCGCACCGACGTCATCAGCTGCTGGCCGAAGCGGTCCAGCTCAGCCGGGTCGTTCATTTTAGGGGTCTCTCCAGGGGATGCGGGTCGGTGTGGTCACACCGCGGGCCTCGAGGTCTCTGATCGCTCGATTGACGATCGAGCGTGCGAGGGCCGGATCCATCCCGGCGCTTGCCATCGCCTTCGTCTCGATCTGCCGGACAGTCTCCCATGTCGGCGCCACACCAGGGTTGGCCTTGCGCCAGGCCGAGTAGTGGGTGTTCTGGAAGGCCGAGATGCTGCCGCGGCCCATGTGCGGGACACCCAGTTGCCGCAGCACCCTGTCGGGCACCGCGAGCGCGGCACCGGCGTCGTAGTTGGCTGCATTGCGCATGCTGGCCTGGGCGACCGGGTGGTGACCGCGGACGGTCGAGTACGCACCCGTCCGCGCATGCACCGACAGTCCACCGGCCACCTTGCCGGCCACTGCGCCGAGCGGCCCGGTGACCGCGCCGACAGCCGCACCCTCGAGTGCCTTCCCGCCGACGTCGCCACCCGTGACGAGGGCCTCGGTCGCGCCGCCGGCTGCGCCGCTGATCGCACCGGAGGCCGAGCCGCCGGCCACGGTCGCAGTGGTTCTCGCCAGCACGCTGCCGCCGATCGCCGCACCACCCGCACTGGCGCCGAGAGTCGCTGCGCCGACGCCGCCGGCAACCGCGCCTCCCAGTGCGGCTCCACCCAGCCGGAGTGGGCTGAAGCCCTCACCGGACTTGTACTGGCGATAGCCCTCGATACCCGCACCGACCAGGGCGCCGATGCCCGCACCGACGGCGATGTGCACCCAGTTTCCGTCCGGGTCGGTCAGCCGGATCGGGTTGTTGTTGGCATAGGTGTACGCCGCCAGGTTGGCCGAGGCGTACACCCCGCTGTTCGGTGATCCGTCGAGGTAGCTCTCGAGTGCCTCGTCCGGGCTCTGCCACACGTTCGTTCGCGGGTCGTAGTAGCGGGCGCCGTAGTAGTAGAGGCCGGTCTCGGGATCGATCTCCTTGCCGGTGTACTGATGTGGCACCGGCTGGTTGGGGTGCTCCTCGACCCAGGTCTCGCCGCCAGGGAAGTAGTTCAGGTGCTCCGACATCCCGCCCGAGACGTCCGTGACGAACCCGGTGGAGGCGAGATGGTCGCCGTGCGAGTAGAACTGCCGGTCCTCGTAGCGCTGATCGGGTTCGACGAACTTGGTGACGATCTTGGTCTCGCCGATGAAGACGTGTTTGTACGCCTTGTTCCCGACCGTCGAGTAGTTGTGGTTCGGGTAGACGTGGGTCTGGCTGGAGTCCTTGATCACCCGGTTGCCGCGGTCGTCGTAGGCGAACCGGACGTCCGGGGCGCCACCCGGGTTGTCGCAGGAGGTCGGGTCCTGCGGCAGCACCTTGTTCTGCACGTTCTCGTGCGTACAGGCGAGCCGGTTGTCCTCGTCCCAGATCAACTGCCGCCGCGGTCGTGGTTTCTGATCGCGGCTGATCTGGTTGCCATTGGCGTCGTACTGCAACGAGTGCGGCCCGAGCACCGATGCCGCATGCGGCCGTCCGCTCGCGTAGGTGTAGCCGTAGTCGTACGTCGTCTTGTGCTGGGTGACCGAGTTGCCGTTCGTGATCAACTCGTGGAACTGATCCTTGCCGGTCAGGTTGTGGATCGAGTCGTAGGTCAGCTCGAGGGTGTACTTGTCGGTCTTGGGTCCGCGGGAGGTGTAGCTGCCCGCCGCGTGGGTGAGCTGGTACAGGTCGTCGTACTCGAACGTCTGCTGGCTCGGCCCGCCCACCTGCCTGCCGACCTCGGGACCGTCGGGTGGCGCCGTGTCGTTCACGAGCGAGGTGATGTTGCCGACGTTGTCGTAGTCGTAGTTGTAGTTCTGGAAGACGTAGCCCTGGGCAAGCTTCGACTGCAGGTTGGCGAGCCGGCGATCGGCCGCGTTGTAGCTGTACGTCGTGCGGGTGCCGTTGCCCACGTCCAGCAGGACCCGCTGATCGAACTTGTCGTAGTCCAGCCGCTTCAGGTATTGGTAGGTGCTGCCGGCCTTGACGCCGGTGGCCGCGTCGACCAGGCCGCCGCTGTTGTAGCGGTACGACAGCACCTCGCCGTCGGGGAACGTCAGCTTGAGAACGCGGTTCCAGGTGTCGTAGGTGTATTTCGTGGTGAACACCTGCGTGTGGCTGCCTTGTCCCGGAACAGTCCGGGTTTCGGTGACCACCTCCCCCAGCGGCCCGTACTCACGGGCCACCGTTCCCGCCGCGTCACTGATCGCGGTAACCCGGCTGGCACCATTGTTCGGGGCACCGGGTGGACCGTAGGTGTAGGTGATGTTGTTGTCGGTGAACAGCGGGTACCGGACGCCGGCCAGCCGGTTGAAGTCGTAGTCGTACTCGACCGCCTTGCCGACCGCGGCGAGCTTGGCCGTGACCCTCCGGGTCGTGTTGCCCGCCAGGTCGTACGACGTCACGGTGCGGCCGGAGTCCGGGCTGTCCAGCACCGTACGGCGGCCGAAGTTGTCGTACGCCGAGGTGGTGACGTTGTTCTTGTCGTCCTGCACCCGGGTGATCTGACCGAGCGGGTCGTAGCCGTAGCTGGTCCAGATCGCCGGCTGGTTGCCGGCCGGGTTGGACTTCTTGACCGCTGTCGTTTGCTTGCGGGTGTCGGCGAAGGTGCGCGTGACGTTGCCCTCGGCATCGGTCGCCACGACCTCGAACTGCTGGGTGCCCGCGCGGTCGGCACCGAAGCCGTACGCCGTCGTACTGGCCGTGCCGTCCGGCAGTGTCTCCCGGGTGGAGCGGTCGAGCACGTCATAGGTCTTCTTGGTCGGCTGCTCGGTATCGAAGGCCGGGTTGAACGTGGTGTTCGCCGCGCCCTTCGGCTCGGTGACCTGGAAGAACTGTTGCGCGGTCCGCCCGAACGCGTCGAAGATCGTCCGGCCGGACACCGTCATCACGTCGGCCGGCTGCGAGTCCGGCCCGGTGTGCACGGCCGCGTCCTTCTTGGTCTGCAGGACTCGCTTCAGCCCGTCGGTGAAGGTCACCGTGTCGATGGTGTCCGGCTTCACGCTGCCGTCGGCCTGCCGGTCCACGTGCCTGGTGACGGCGTACGGCACCGGCGCCTCGGGGTGGTACTCGAAGTCGATGCTCAGCCGGCCTTCACCGATCTCGTGCGGACCGGCGACGGAGTCGACCCGGCCCACCTTGTCGTAGAGCTGCCGCAGCAGCTGGTTGTTGACGTCGGTGGTGGTCTCCACCAGCCCGTACTTCAGGTTGTGCGTCATCGTCGACCGATAGCCGAAGCTGTCCGTGATCGAGTTGACGTGCGTACCGGCGGTCGTCTCGTAGGTGTAGTCGAGCCGGTAGCGCTGCCCACGCAGGTTGCCCGGGCTCGTCACCGACGCGATGTTGCCGTTGGCGAAGTACGTCAGATCGGTGACCGCCGCCGAGCCGTCCGCGAGCACGGCCCGGTGCTGGGTCAGGTTGCCGGTCGCGCAGTCGATCGTCGACTCGCGCTTGCGCATCAGCGTGCCTGCTCCGCCGCGCACCTCGAGCAAGGTCGCAGTGCCGACGATGTGGTTGTCGAGACAGCGCGAGTAGCTGGTCCGGGTGTCGACGTCGTCGGCCGTTCCGGCTTCCCCGTGGTCGATCTGCCGGGCCAGGTTGCCGAACTCGTCGTACGACATCTCCTGGTACGTCGACTTGCCGGGCTGAGCCTGTCCCTCGAACCAGCGCTGGTCGGTTCGGACCAGCTGCGCGAACACGGTCGCGGTGGTGCTGTTGCCATTGGCAACCGCTCCGGTCGCCACGTCGCGCAGCTGGTAGCCGTGCTCGGTCTCGGTGAACGGACGACCCTGCCCGTCGGATACGCGTTCGCGTTCGAGCAGGCCGCGGGTGTAGTAGCTGTCGGTGCGGTAGTCACGGGTCACGGCGCTGAAGGTCGCATTGCCGGCAGCGGTGTCGTGGTGCCGCTCGACGACCGTGCGGTAACCAAAGAACTCCCGCTCCAGCCGGCTGTAGTTTCCACCCGAGTAGCTGTACGTCGACAACTGGACGTCGGGTCCGTCGCCGGCGTGGCCGTCGTGGACGGCGACCTTCGAAAGCACCCAGCGCGAGTGCGGCTGGCCGTAGGTGTTGCCGTCCCGGGTGTAGTCGAGATCGATCCGCGAACCCAGCGGCCGGGACACGGACTTGAGCAGGTTGGTCCGGCCGGTGCGGTTCTGCGCCACCGTCAGCTGACCGTCGTTGCTCGAGGCAAGGTGATCGGCGTACCCGTCACCGTTGAGGTCCCGCAGTGCCCGCTCGGCGCGGCTGGCGCCGGTGAACACGTCGGCGCCCGGGTTGATGATGATGCAGCCGACCAGGAAGCAGATCGGAATGGTGAAGTAGACACCGCCGCCGAGCTTGGCGTTCGCATCGGCGTTGATCCCGGACAGGCTGCCAAGGAACGGCTGCGCCGCCGCGAAGGAGTTGCCGGTGTTCAGCGCGACCCGGATCGGGTTGCCGTCGAAGACCCGGTCGGCCAGACCGTCGCCGTTCACGTCCTGCAGGGTGCCGGCGCTGTTGCTGTTGCCCTGATTGAACGACGCGCCGCCGGCCAGGCCGTAGAAGTCGGTGTTGAAGCCGATGTTGATCCCGGCGTTGGAGCTCTTGCCGTCGTTCAGCGCCCCACCCGGCCACGGCTCGGCCGCGGCGAATCGGTAACCCAGGTTGAGCGCCGCCCGGCCGTTCTCGTAGACCCGATCGGGCAGCTCGTCCCCGTTGATGTCGAGCAGATCGAACCGGCTGTCACTGGTGCCGGTGCCGAGGTTGCCACCGATGCCGAGCGGCGGCATGTCGTTGCCGGTTTCGGAGGTGTTCGCGGTGCCGTCACCGGGCGGTGCCGCGTGTCCCCGTCCGGTGGACAGAGTGCGGGCCGCGCTGCCCGCGTTGGCGTTACCGGTGACGTTGTGGCTGCGCCGCACACTGCCGTCCGGCAAGTTGCCACGGGTACCGCCGAGGGTTCCGATCGGATCGCTGTACTGGATGCCGCCGGAACCGACCACGTCCGGGAACTTGTCACCGTTCAGGTCGAGATAGTCCAGCTCGCCCGTGCTGTCACCGGTCGCGATGCTGCCGCCGACGCTGCCGATCGGGCCGCCGGCGCTGCCGGTCAGCGAAATCTGCTGCGACCTCGCCACCCGCGGCGGTGCCACGACGCCGGTCAGGTCGGCCGCCGTCGGCAGATCGATCGACTGGCCCCCGAGCCGCGAGCTCGACACCGAGTCCTTGGCGATCCAGGACGTCTGTCCGGATGCCCATCGGTTGTCCGCCGGCGACGGCGCGAACACCATCACCTTGGGCGGGGTGATTCGCGGGTTCGCAGTGAAGGCCGCCTGGTCGCGCTGCGGGTCCACGTCGTCCGGCAGCTGGTCGCGGAAGCTCTCGTCGACCACGAGGTCGGTCTGCCGGATCGGCTGGGTGGCGCGATCCCGGTTGGCGTTGTAGCCGATCGCCGCCCAGCCGCGGTACGGCTGCGCGAACGCGCCCTCCTCGACCGACCGGTGGAACGCGCTCGGCGCCGCCGTACCGTCGACCGTGACCGACTGGCTGCCGAGGAACGGCCTCAGCTTGCGGTCCCTGGTGCTGAAGTCGAAGAACAGCTCCTCGCCGGCGGTTGCCGCTACGTCGAGCCGCAGCGTTGCCGGGTCGGGCAGCTGCCCGTCGGTGATCTCGATGACCTTCTTCGCCTTGAGGCCGGTCCGGCTCTTCACCGTGAACACGACCGTGCTGTCGTACGCCGCGCCGCCGAAGTCGAACGTCAGCCGCGGCTGCACCGACAGGGTGCCGTCGCTGCTCACCGGGTACGACGCCTGCGCGGCGGTGAGGTCGTTGCCCGGGTACATGTCGGCGTCGTACGGCGGGTCGATCTTCACCAGCGGACGGCCGTTCTCGTCGAACAGCCGGTCGATGCCCTCGGCAACCGTGTAGTGCGCGGTCGGCGTCCAGGAGACCTTCGCCTGGTCGATCGGCGAGTCGGTCTTGATGCGCCAGGACAGCTTCTGCCCGCTGGTCACGGCGACGTCCTGGTCGATCGTCACCGTGCCGGTGTCGGCGCCGGCGATGGTCTGCTGGAACACGGGCGTGCCGTTGCGGGTGACCAGTACCGTCACGTCGTCGGTCGTCGGACCGGACTTGGTGAAGGTCCCGCCCAGGTGCAGCGTGCCGTTGACCGGCGCCGTCACCTCCGACTTACGGCCGCCGAGGGTGAAGTCGCGGGAGGCCTGGTAGCGGTGCGTCGTCAGGCCGTTCACATCGGTCGTGGCGGGCGCGCCGACATAGCTGACCACCGGATCCCAGGAGACCCGGTCGGCGCTGCCGTCATCGCGGGAGCCGACCCGGAAGTAGAGCCGCTGACCGCGGGTCACCTCGATCGTGTCGACGCCCGTCGGGGTGTGTGCCGCGAAGTCGTTCGCGGGGATCGTCTGTGACCACAGCTCGGAGTTCTCGTGCTGGATGGCAACGCGAACCCCGTCCGGGTGCGCGAAGCGTGCGCCCGGATCCGCCGGGAGCAGCTTGGTCGCACCGGTCACGGCGACGGTTCCGTCGAACGGCGCGACCCAGCGGCGGACGCTGTCGACCAGCGGGAACGAGTCGTTTCGGCGGTCCCGCTCGGCGGCGAAGTCACCGAGCAGGCCGTTCGGATCGACCTGGGCGGACCCGATCGGCGCCGGGGTGTCGGCGGCCAGGCCGTAGACGGGCACGCCGTCCGGCCCGACCCGGCCGAACAGCACACCGCCACCGTTCACCAGGTCGGTGATGCCGTCGCCGTTGACGTCGGTGAAATACCGGTCGGTGGTGCTGGTGGTGCTGACGTAGTCGAGCTGCGCGGCGACCCCGCCGAGGTAGCCCTCGACGCCGAGCGTCAGGGTGTCCGACTGCCCGGACATGATGCCGGGAAGGTTGCCCAACGGCTTGGCCTGCGCGGCGAACCGCGGTTCGCCGCCGGGCTTGGACAGGTTCTTGCGGTAGCTGATGCCACCGTTCTTGTAGACCTTGTCCGGCAGGTCGTCGCCATCGACGTCGGTGAGTGCGAGCAGTCCGTCGTCCTCGCCGCGGCTGAAGCCGGCCTTGACGCCGACCGAGTTCGACTTGGTCGGCCCGGTGCCGAAGCCGACGTACAGGTGACCGCCGCCGCCGGAGCTTTTGCTGCCGTTGATCGCGCCGGACTCGCCGGCACCGTCGCGGATCGCGTCGACCGTGCCGTTGCGCACGTTGTCGTCGGGCGAGGTCCAATCGATCTTTCCGAACGCCTGGTAGCGGCCCTCGGCGTCGCGGATGTCGTCGAAGTACTCGAACTTGTGGGTGTTGAACAGCCGGCCGTCCTCGTCGAACTGCGAGACCGACTTCAGCAGCGTCTTCTCGAACGCCCCGGTCTGGTAGTCGAGCTCGTACCGCCGGATCAAAGCGCCGGACAGCTGTACGTCGACTCGCCGCAGCAGATCCGCGGTGACCCGCTTGAAACCGCCGCGGGCGTTGATGCCGACGTCCTTGCGGCGCGGCTCGCCCAGTTCGCGGTCCCGGACGAAGGTGACGCTGTACGGGCCTTCGGTATCGCCGCTACCGGTGTAGGTGATGCGCTGCAGGTACAGGTCGCGGCCAGGCACGGTTCCGCCGGCGGCAACGCCCGGGTCGTCCACCCGGGCATGGTGATAGCGCATCGTATTGCCGTGCCGGTCGCGCACCTCTCGCAACGCCCACAAGAAGCCATTCCCGCTGTCGTCGGCAAGGGTCGACCCCGGGGTGCCGCCGTACAGCCAACGGACGCCGGCCTTATCGGTGACCTCCCAGCTGTAGCCCTCCGGTGAGCTGCCGTGCCGCACGATCCGCGCGAAGCCGGCCTCGCTTCGAGTGTGGAACACCTTCTCCGCGGTCCGCGCGCCGGGCGCCGTACGGTGTGAGACCGGTGTCAGCTGCTCGCCGGCCATCACATAGGTCTCGGTCTCCAGGCTGTCGCTGTAGCGGGGCACCCCCCAGCGGGTCTCGACGGTGATCGCCTGCAACGGCAGGTCCCAGCCCGCGCCCAGCCAGCCGTTGGCCGCCGAGGAAGAGTAGGAAACGCCAAGCTTGGGCGTCAGCCCGGACCGCCCCGGCGGCACCTCGAGCGGATACGTCATCCGCGCCTCGCCCGAGTTGGCCGGAGCCGGCGGCTCGATCAGGTTCACTCCGGAGCTCGGATCGGCGGCCTGAATGTCCTTGATCTGGGTGGGATCGAACGACGCGCCGTCGGGGTGGTCCGGCACCACCACGGTCGCGTTGATCATGTCGGTGAAGTGATCGGTGAGGGACACCACCACGTTGTTGACCGTGTCGACCCGCACCCGCTCCAGCGGCCGCCAGCACCCGCGCTGGTCGTCGTAGTAGAACGTGTACAGGTCGTCGGTGGCGGTGCCGACCGCTGCCGCGTCGTAGGGCAGGGTCAGCTCGACCTTGCGCTCGAACTTGAACGGATGCGGCGTGAACTTGTATCCGCGCCGCGGACCCTTGGTCACGTTCTCCATGCCCGGCGCGAGATCGTGCAACTCGTTCTCGGCCAGCGCGGTCACCGAGATCGTCACTGGAGCGGCCACCGAGTCGGGCCCGAGCAGCAGTTTCGAGTCCTCGTGCGCCACGGCGATACGTCCGGGCTGCTTGGGGTCGACGAACTTCGTGTACGGCGTTGCCTTCGGTGCGGCAGGTGGACCCGCGGCCGCCGGGGCGGTACACCCGAGCGCCGGTGGCAGCGTGGATATCCGCGCCGCCGGTGCGATGGACGGTCTCAGGACCGAGCCGAGCAGTGCGAGCACCACCATCGAGGCGAACGCTGCGCGCCTGCCACCCCTGAATACAACGAATCGCTTGATCACCGAGACACCCCCACTGGCGCGCGGACACGCCAAAGCAGCCGGACTACCGATTAATCCCCAACCCCCAAGAGCGGAACCTGCTATCCGGGCCGCTCACCCCGGTGGTGCCACACCCCTCAGCGTGCTGACTAGGAGCTAGCTTGCGGACACGATGGGCAGCCGTCAACGGTTGACAAGATGAATTCTCAGCTCGGGACTCGATGCCGGGAACCGGCGACCCCATGTCAGCAAGGAATTTTGCCGTCCTGACCGAGCGCGAGAAGAGATCGACGCGCTCGTCGATGAGGGCTTGTCGAACGACGAGATCGCCGCGCGGCTGCTCAGCCCGCGTCGGCTTACGGCTCTAACAACGGCGAACGGTCAGCAGCCCGCGACCACCACGTGTGCGCGGGTACGAAGCGCGGTGGAATCGAGGTAGAACTCCTCCGCCGCTGCCCAGCGACCGATCCAGTCCTCCGGGCCGTGGTCGTGGCCGCGGGCGTTCAGGCGGGCCAGGCAGATCTCACTCGGGGTGTCCACGTGCACCGTCAGGCCGTAGAAGTGTTCCAGTTCCGGGCGTGCGGTGTAGCAGACGGTCGGGTCCTCGACGTACAAGCAGGGCGGATCCGCGATCGCCTTGCCCCCCGAGCAGGCAGGCCCTGCCTGCCGCATCGCGGCAGAACCCGGCAACCGGCTCGTCAATCCGCCACCAATGAAGGGACCAGCGCAACCGGCCACCAAGGTCGCCAGCACCGGGAAGACACCGGCACACGTCCCAGCAGTACGGTGGCGATCGCCACCGCCACGCCATACTCGATGAACACGCCGGTCAGCAGGCCGCGGATGTCACGTCGCTTCGCCAGGAGTCGAGCGATCCAAGGACCGGTCAGGTGCGGCGCGATCAGCGCCGCGACCAGCAGCCCAGCCACGGTGGCGGGTCTCACTTCTGAACAGAGATCGGAATGGGGCTGGCCAGCTAGATGCTTTGCGGGAAGTCGAAGAATTGGTTCGGGTCGTAGGCCTTCTTGATCGCCGCCAGCCGGGCGTGGTTGCCCGCGTGGTACGACGCGTCCGGGTCCGCCAGGGCGAGGTCGGGGAAGTTGGGGTAGACCCGTCCTGAACCGTCGGCGTGAGCCGTTGTCCAGGACTCGTCGAGCCACGGATCGCCTGGCTCGGCAGTGTGTTCGAGCTGGAAACGCTCGGCACGATGGGCGAAGGCGGTCGCATCCTCGGCCACCCGGTTGTAGGCGCCGCCCATGGCGGTGAAGGAGATCTCGCGCCGGCCCGTACGACGTGGCTCGGCCAACCGGGCCAGGAGCGAGTTGACCGTGTCAAGGGCCAGGCAGTGCCGGAAGAACTCGGACCTGATCCGGAGAGCGGCTGCCGGGAGGTCGCGCGAATCGGCGAAGGTGTCCTTCAGTTGGGAGTACGGCAACCCCGCGCGCAGGTCGAACGCAGGGACCACGCCGGCTTGATCGCAGAATTCCCGAAGCAGTTCGCGGGTCGCTTCCTCCTTGAGGGTCGAGGCGCCGTACAAGGTCGCGTGCATAGGTCTATCTGGAGTCGAGACGATCGACAGGTTGGCGGTGAGTTCGTCCGGCGCGTCCGGCGCCCAGGCCTGCCAGGCCGAGACCAGGTCCGCGAGCGGGATATCCCGCCATTGCGCCTCGATGCGGGTGGTCATCGGTTCGGGAACGGTGTCGAACCGCAGCTCTGTGACCACGCCGAACTGGCCGCCGCCCGCGCCGCGCAGCGCCCAGAACAGGTCCGGCTCATGGTGGCCATCGCACTCCACAACGTTGCCGTCGGCAAGTACGACCTGCGCGCCGGTGAGTCGGTCGCAGGTCAGCCCGTACTTGCGCCCGAGCAGGCCGATCCCGCCGCCCAGAGTGAGCCCGGCAATACCAACGGTGGGTCCGCACCCGGCGGGCAGAGTCCGGCCGTAAGCGTGCAGACCCGCGTACACCTGTTGGAGGCGCGCGCCGGCGCCGATCGTGGCGGTCTGGTCAGCCGTGACCGAGAGGCCGTCGAGGCCCGAGAGATCCAGCACGATGCCGTCGCTCGAGGATCTGCCGGCGAAGCAATGACCGCCGCCGCGCGGTACCAGGCGGTCGCCGGTGGCATTCGCGTACGTGATGGTGGCGACGACGTCGGGGACCGAACGGCACTGGACCACCAGCCGCGGATGTACGTCGGTGTAGTTGGGATTGACCGGGCGGCGAGTCGTTTCGTAGTTCGGCGACTCGGGATTGAACACCTCGCCGTCAAGCGAAGCGGCGAAGGCGGCGACGGTTGGCATGAGTCGAGGCTAGGAGCGGCCTGTCCAGCGCGTCTTGAACAGATCACGCAGTCAGACCGGTGGTAGCAGCCTGGTTCGGCCGGCCAGGAACGGCCTGAAGGAACTGGAATGGTCATGCCCGCAGGTACATCTGCCGATCAGCTGGCGCGGGGTGAGACCGGTGAGGCGAAGGCACTCGCGGTTGAGATGGGCCTGGTCGGCGTACCCGGCGTCCATCGCCAACTGCGCCAGGCCGGCCGGACCACCCGGCCCGGCGGCGTTCGCGTCCGCCTGGGCGAGCGCGAGAAATCCCTGGAACCGCAACGTGCGCTGGAGCGCTTTGGGGCTCAAACCGACGGCCTGCAGGCTGCGACGGCGTAGCTGGCTCGCGGACAGTGAAAGGTGAGCGGCGACGATATCGATGTTGACCGGCCGCCACGGCATCAGCGCCCGGACAGCCTCGGCCATCAGTGGATCCGTCTGGCCGCTGGTTCGGAACTCGCGGACCAGGCGAGCCTGCAAGTACGTCAGAGCCCGCTCAGGTGTCCCCGCCAACGCCATCGCCTCCACCAGGCGGTCGGCCGAACCTCGCCACAAATCCGTCAGACCCACGCGCTGGTCCACCAGATCGTCGAGCACGATGGGAAGCGGCGGAGCGGTGCCAGGGTGGAACCGCACGCCGACGATGGTGGTGTACGGCGGGATGACCTCGACCTCGGCACGTGTCAGCGGACCGATCAGTTGTGCCGGGCCACCGATCGGGAAGTGCAGTTCGACCCCGCCCGTGGGCAGATGGCGCTGCACGTACGGCGCCGTACCGGTGCGCTGGATCCACACTGCCCGGACCACACCCGCCAGTTCCGGCCGTGGCGAACACTCGACGTACGACTCCATGGCCATGCTCGACTGAAGCGTTCGCAGGGTGGTGCCGTCAAGCCGATTGGCCTTTCGAACGCCCTCGAGTCCCGGTCCAGGATGCGCGATCTGTTCAATCGCGCCGGGGTGTTCGCCGACTAGCTTCGACGACGTGACCACCTCAGGAAGGACCACGATGTCTCGAGTGACGTTGTACATGGCGATGTCCCTGGACGGGTTCATCACCGGACCGCACGATGACGCCCAGAACCCGGCCGGCCTCAACGGCATGCGCCTCATGGACTGGCTCGGCAACGTCGACAGCCATGGCGACAACACCGGCGAGGATGATCGGGTCGACGCGTACCGGCCCGGGAATCCGAACAGCCAGATCGTGTACGACGAGGCGATGGCCACCGGCGCCGTCATCACCGGCAAACGAACCGGCGACTTCGCCGGCTACTGGGGCGGCGATCACCACGACGGCGTACCGATCTTCGTGCCGACCCATCAGCCACCGGGCGACAACCCGCACGAACGGGTCCACTACGTCACCGACGGCATCGAGGCATGTGTCAAGCAGGCCAAGGAGGCAGCCGGCGACCGCGACATCCTGCTGCACGGCGCCTACACCGCGCAGGAATGCCTCAAGGCCGGCCTGCTCGACGTCATCGAAATCCAGCTCCGCCCAGTCCTGCTCGGCCAGGGCCGGCTGCTGTTCGACGGGCTCCCTCCCGAGCACATCGAGCTCGACCTGGTCCGAACGCTCGAGGCACCTGGCGTCCTGCACCTGCGATACGAAGTAGGCCGGCCGTGACGGCGCCGATCCGGCTGTACATGTCGATGAGCCTGGACGGATTCATCGCCGGACCGGACGACCAAGCCGGACAAGAACTCGGCCGCAACGGCGGACGGCTGTTCAACTGGCTGGACGACCGGATGTCGCCGGGCGTCAACGGTCAGGTGTTCGCCGAGGCAATGAGCACCGGCGCGATCATCTCCGGACGGCGAACCTTCGACCTCGCGCACGGCTGGAACGGCGACCATCACAACGGCGTACCGATCTTCGTGCTCAGCCATACCGACCCGGACGACAAACCATCCGGCAACACGAAGTTCGTCTCCGACGTCGTCTTCTGCGCCTCCCAGGCCCGCGCCGAGTCCAAGGACCGAGCCGTCATGGTCCACGGCGCCGGCGCGGCCCAGGCACTCTTGCGCGCCGGCCAACTGGACGAACTCGAAATCCACCTCGTCCCCGTCCTGCTGGGCGCAGGCCGCCGGTTGTTCGAGGCAAGAGACACCGAGCACATCGACCTCCAGCTCACCAGGCGCCTGGAAGGCCGCGACGCCCACCACCTGCGCTACCGAGTACTGAAACACTGACGCAAGCTCAGCCCGGGTGAATCGTCTGAGCTAGTTCTACCGCGCAACCTCCCGACGGCGGCGCTCGCGCTGGACCTGCAATTGGACCGTATGCCCGTTACCGTCGAGCAGGCATCGGCAACTGGGGGTGGTGCGTGTGCTCGAGATCCGGCTGCTCGGTCCATTGGAGATCAGCTTGCACGGACGGACGGTGACGCTGCCCGGCCATCGTCTGTCCGCCTTGGTGACGATCCTGGCGCTGTCGGCCAATCGTCCGGTCCCGGTGGAGGTGATCGCGGACCGGCTGTGGGGCGAGGAACTGCCGCGTAGTGCCAAACCGGCCTTGCACACCTATGTCGCCCGGTTGCGCCGGTGCCTCGGCGACAGCGCTCTCGAGACCCATCCGGCCGGATACCGATTGCGGATCGAACCCGATCGAGTCGACGCGGTGCGGCTGGCGAACCTGGTCCGGGAAGCGGAACGCGAGACAGACGCGTCAGTGAAGCGAAAGCTCCTCGAGACCGCGGCCACGCTCTGGCGAGGTACTCCGTTCGCCGGTGCCGCCGCGTCGGACTGGCTCACCGTCGCCGAGGCGGCCCGGCTCACCGAGACCTACCTGTCCGTTGTCGAACAACGCATCGATCTCGATCTTGCCGTCGGCAGCTACCGCGGTCTGGCGAGTGAGCTGCAGGACTTGACCACCCAGCACCCGCTTCGCGAATCCCTGTGGGCCCGGTTGATCTTGGTCCTGCGCCTGACCGGCCGAACCGCCGAGGCCTTGGAGCGTTACGAGCAGATCCGCACGATGGTGGCCGACGAACTCGGCGTCGACCCGGCGCCGGCCCTTCAGCGCGAGTTCGCCACTCTGGTAGCGCCGCGGGACGAACCAGTCGTACCGACAGCCACGGCGAGTATCGGCCCGCCACGGCAGCTCCCAGCATTCCGCCGAAACTTCACCGGACGAGCAGCGGAGCGGCAGCGACTCGACGAGTTGCTTGCAGATGCCCCGGCCGAACGACCGACCGTCGTCACCCTGACCGGACCGGGTGGCGTCGGTAAGACGACTCTCGCCACGCACTGGGCCGCCGGCGTCGGGGATGAGTTTCCGGACGGCCAGTTGTTCGTCGACCTGCGAGGTTTCGCCGCCGAGGCGCCGGTGCCGCCCGGTGCCGCGCTGATGGCCTTCCTTCGCTCACTCCACGTACCGGCGAACGAGATTCCTCACGAGACCAGCGATCGGGCCGCTCTGTTCAGGACCCTAACGGCTGATCGACGGCTACTCCTACTCATTGACAACGCCCGCAATGCCGAACAGGTCCGGCCGCTGATTCCCGCGTCCGGGAGCCTGGTGCTGATCACCAGCCGGAACCAGCTGCGCTCGCTCGGGCCGGCCATCGGCGCCCATCGCCTCCCGGTCGGCCTGCTCCCGGCCGACCAAGCGGTTGACCTGCTGACCGCCACCGTTGGAGCCGAACGGGTTGATGCTGAACCGGCCGCTGTGAACGAACTGACCGAGTACTGCGCCGGCCTCCCGCTGGCCCTTGCCGTGGCAGCCGAAGCAGCGGGCCGGATTCCGGGCCGCCCCTTCGCGGAGCTGGTCAACGCCATCAGGGACGAGCGGCGTGCACTTGATGTCTTCGCCGACCCTGACGACGAAACCGGCGACCTGCGGCGAGTCTTGTCGTGGTCGTACCACGCGCTGGAGCCGGAGAATGCCCAGCTGCTCAGATTGCTTGGCCTGTTGCCATCAGGATCGATCAGTACGCCGGCCGTCGCGGCGCTCGTCAATAGCAACGTTCTGGCCGTCGAAGGTCGGCTGCAGCAACTCGACATCGGTCACCTGCTGAGCCGGGCTCAGCCTGGTCGATACGAGTTACACGACCTGATCCGGGCATACACCACAGAGCTGACCACCGAGCTGGATGACGAAGAGGTACGTCGGACCGCGATCGGTCGCGCGCTCGACTGGTATCTGCACACCGTGCAGAATGCGACGGTCAGCACGGAAAGCCAGCCGCACCGGGTGTATCTCGCGACGTCCGCCCATGAACCGCTGACCTTCGCGGACGAGGCGAGCGCGATGAGCTGGCTGTGGGGTGAGCACCTCGAGTTCACTTCCTGGATCCGGACGGCGATCAGGAACGGGTTCGACGGCCATGCCTGGCGCCTCGCGTGGCGGCTGCACGAGTTCCTCTACATGGCGTACCTGCTCGACGAGGGGCTCGAAATCTGCCGCCTCGGGATCGAGGCAGCCGAGCGTCTCGGCGACCCCCGGGCGCAGTATCTGAGTTGGGCCGCGCTCGGCGCGCTCGAGAAACGTGCGGGCCATCTGGCCGCCGCGCAGAACTGTGCCCGGCGGGCGATCAACCTCGCCCAGAGCCGCGGCGACGCCGCCGCAGAGACGAGATTCCGGACGAATCTCGCGCAGATGTTGTGGATCGCTGGAGACATGGAGGGGGCGTTCGAGGAGATGAGTGCCGCCGAAGCCGCCGCGGACCGCTACACGCAGCCCTCCAAAGAGCCGCTCCCACTGGCACGCGACCACTTGCACACGATGGCGGGCGCGCTCAACGTCCTACCCGGCCGAGTGGAGATTGCCAAGCCCCACCTCGAGACCGCGGTCCGGCTGGCCCGTGCGGAGCGCAACTGGTACTACGAAGCGCTCAATCTCTGCAACCTCGCCGAGGTTCATGAGCTGCAGGGCGACGACACCGCGGCAAATTTCTACGGCGCTGAGGCGCTGGAGCGTCTTGAGGGCTTCCGCGCACCGCCGGTCACCTTCGCCAGCCTGTCCGTCCGAGCTCGTGTCGCGGCCCGGGCCGACCGGACCGAGGAGGCGCTCAACCTGGCGCGCCGGCTCTCGAGAGCGTCCCCGCCGGCGACCCCTGCGGTGACGAACTCCGAAAACTGATCGACTCGCTCAGCCTCAACTCCTAGAAGCGGTCAAGGAGTGGCTGCACAAATGTGCGTACTCGTCTGCAAACCGCCTCAAGTTGTGCCGCCGGTCCCGCAGATCACAAGGTCGTCGCCGGCGCGCGCAACGGATACCGTAGGCGGGACCCTTCGCCCGGTCGGGCGGTACGGTTCCCTCGACGTCTGTGTCTCCGCTTCGATTGTTCTGGGGGGAATCGATATGGGCATGTCACGAACCGGCAAGATCCAGATAGGGCTGGTGGCGGTCGTCGTCGCGGCGATGTCGTATGGCGGGTGGTATCTCATCCCGCGGCATCACAGCGGACCGTTGGGGACCGTCTTCGAAAATGGCACGGCGGGTGCTCGTCTCTGCATGCCAGTGGGCGAGGCCGTCGATGTGACGTATGGGGTTGGGCCGTTGAACAACACCAGTTCGTCGACTGCCGTGATCACAGATGTTGACCTCGTCGACGCCCATAACCTTGAGCACGTGGTTGCGATCCTTGTGCCATTCGACAAGGTGATGGTCGGCTCGAAGGTTGGCTGGACCTATGGGCAGGGTCCATGGGGTGTGAAGCCTGCTGATCCGCTACTCGCGACCGGCGCATTGCTGCCGGGCAAGGAAGAGAAGTACCAGCTGGTCATGCGTCTTACCCGCCCAGATGTGCTCGGAGAGAGCCGGGCCGAAGGTATCCGGGTTGAGTATCGCGTCGGGATGCGCCGCTTCGTCAGCGAATACGGCCCGAGCCAGCTGCTCCGCCCGGGACGCTGCCACTAGCCCCGAGCTGACGCCACCCAGCAGCCCGGCGCAGCTGCACCCGGACGGATGCGTTGCCGAGGCGCCTTGACAGCAACGGACCCTTAATGTGTCAATGTATCAACTCATTGACACATTGGAGTATCGCATGTCGTTACTGCTGCTCTTCGCGATCGTCTTGATGGCGGCCTGCGTCACGGTAACGGTCGCCGCCTATCGCTGGCGCGCCGAGCGTCTGCGCAGCGGCGCGCTCGCCGCCACCGCCACCGCCGACGAGGCGACCGCGGCCGTCGCCCGGCACCTGCGAGCCGCACGCTGGTTGGCGCTGCCACTGGCCGTACTGGTGTCCGTTCTGGCGTATCTGGCCTTCGACGACCTGGCCATCTTCGCGATCCCCGCCCTCGCGGCGTTGAGCGCGGTCGTCTGTTGGTTGGTAGCAGAGACGACCGCGCCCCTGCCGCCACCGGCTTCCGTCCGAGAGGCTTCGCTGGCTCCTCGCGATCTGTACGAGTACGCCGGACGGAGGCGGACCTTCCTGACGCGCGCGAGCCTCGGTCTGGCCTTCGCCACCTTGGCGGTGGCCGCACTCCTCGCGGATCGACAGGGCAGCGGCCTGGAGATCTCGTGCTCGGCGGGCGGAGCCACCACCAGCCCGTTCCCCGGCCTCACGTACACCTCACTCACCGCGGTGGCGCTGGTCGCACTAGCGGTCATGAGCGAGTTCGCGATGCTACGGATCGCCAACCGCCCCGACCCGGCCGGCGCGGAGGCGAAGCCCGCTGATGAGCTGCTGCGCCGCAGCAGCGCCGGAGCGATCGTCCGTACCACGATGGGGGCGGCGCTCGTCGTCATTTTCGGCGTGACGCTGACCGGAGGAATCGGGCTGCTCCACCTGGACGGCGTCTGCGATGCGCGAATGCAGGAGAACCTCGGCTACCTCTTCCTCACGGTGACCTTCGCCAGCGCGCTTGCGATGGCAATACTGCTGGTCGACACGGCGCTCGCGGCGGGTAGGTCGGCGGCAGAGCGCGTCCGCTCATGACCGCCCCGCGAATCGCGGTCGACACCACCTCGGCCGTACCGGCGTACGAGCAGTTGAGGACGCAGGTCGTCGGGCTCGTGGCGGCGGGACAACTCGAACCGGGTGCTCGGCTGCCGAGTGTGCGGCAACTGGCCACGGACCTCGGCATCGCGCCAGGCACGGTCGGCCGGGCCTACCGTGAACTGGAGAACGCCGGAGTGATCGAGACCCGGCGCCGCACTGGTACGCACGTCGCCGCCGAGCCACCGGTCGAGGTCAAGCCCACCGGGGATCTGCTGGCCCTGGCGGTCGGGTTCGTCCGCGCCGCCCGAGCCGAAGGCGCCGGACCGGACGACATCCTCGCCGCCGTCGGCGAAGCCCTCAGACAGTAGAAGCCACGAGCCGACAGCCACGGAATCGAGAAACACATTGCGGGTCGGCAAGCAGCGCTACGCGAACCAACTGATCCCTGCCAAAGGCGCAACAACGACGCTTCTGAAATGTGGCGCGGCCGGAGCGCCGGACTAGGAGGCGGGCACGGCCGCGGGTGGGGGTGGGCCGACGTATCGGGCCGCTGGGCGGATGATCTTCGAGTCCGCCGCCTGCTCGAGGATGTTCGCCGTCCAGCCGATCACCCGGCTGACTGCGAACGTCGGGGTGAACAGTGACCGCGGCAGTCCGCACTGCTCCATTACCACCCCCGCGTAGAACTCCACGTTCGCGTACAGGTTTCGTCCCGGCTTCAGCTCCGCGAGCACCTCCACGACCCGGCGCTCGACCGTCGTCGCAAAGTCGACCAGGTCACCGCCCAACTCCAACGCCACACCGCGCAACATCTCCGAGCGCGGATCCACCGTCCGGTACACCGCGTGGCCGAACCCCATGATCCGGTCCCCCGACATCACCTTTTGCCGGACCCACGCGTCGATCCGGTCCGGCGTCCCGATCTCGTCCAGGCTCGCCAGTGCCCGGTCTGGCGCTCCCCCGTGCAGCGGACCCGAGAACGCTCCGAGCGCGCCCGCCACCGCCGATACGACGTCCGCACCCGTCGACGCGATGACCCGGGCGGTGAACGTCGACGCGTTGAACCCGTGGTCCACCGTGGAGATCAGGTAGTGCTCGATCGCCCGAACGTGCTCAGCCGCCGGCTCGCGCCCACTCACCAGGTACAACCAGTTGGCCGCCGCCCCGAGATCCTCCCGCGGCTCCAACGGCTGTTCGCCCTGCCGCAGCCGATGCAGCGCCGCCAGGATCGTCGGCGTCACCGCGCACACCAGCATCGTGTCCGCCTTACGCCGCGCGCCATCCGCGTCCCACAACGGCGGCAGCTGCCGGGCCGCCGCGAGCACCGACAACGCAGTACGCAAGCCGGCCAGCGGATTGGCCACCGGTCCAGCCGTCGCGACCGCCGGAAGAATCTCGCGCACTTCATCGGGCAGTACCCGCAGCGGCGCGACCTCGGCGACGAACTGGGCGCGCTCCGACGCGCTCGGCAGGCGTCCCTCGATCATCAGGAACCAGACGTCCTCCAGCGTCTTCGACGTCGCGAGCTCGATCGCGGAGTATTGCCGGTAGTGGTAGAAGCCTTCGTCCCCTCGGACGTCACCCAGCTGGGTCTCCGTCACCACGACGTTGCGCAGTCCCGCTGGAACCTCGACAAGTTGATCCATATTGATTGACATGGATTCACCGTCGAGCGTCCGTCCAGTATTGTCAATGTTGATCCAGTCAACCTGAGTGTCTGCGGGAGCGTGGCATGGCGGAGCCGAGTGACGAGAATTACCTGACCACGTCCGAGGTCGCCGCTCGGCTGAAGGTGAAGCCGGAGACCGTCTACGCGTACGTCAGCCGCGGCCTGCTCACGAGCGTTCGGGCCCGCGGCCGCCGCGGCAGCCTCTTCGCCGCCACCGACGTCGAACGCCTGGCCAGCCGCAGCGTCGACCACCCCGGCGCCATCGAACGCATCGAGTCCGCTCTCACCCTGCTGGCCGGTGATGAGCTCTACTACCGAGGTCACCGCGCCGCGGACCTGGCAATCACCAGCACCGTCGAGTCAGTCGCCCAGCTCCTCTGGACCGGTGAGTTGCCCTCAGCCGACGCCCCGGACTGGACGCGCGGCGGGCTCTCCGCCACCTCGGCCTTTCCGGCGCCTCAACAGGAAGTGGAGCTTGCTCGCGCGGCGATGGCGATCGCTCCGCCCGGCGCCCGGCTGACGGATCAACTCCGGATCGCCGTCGCCGCCCTCGGCGCCGGCGACCCGCTCCGCTTCGACCTCACACCGCAAACAGTCCGGGTGGCCGCCGCCCGCCTCCTCGGCGTACTCACCGCAGCCCTCCCCGACTCCACCTCCTCCCGCCCCTCGGACCCGCCCCGCCCATTCGGTCTGGCCGAGGGTCCCGAGCCTTCGGGCTTTTCGGGCTCTTCCGGCACGGATGACTCCTTCGGTGCTCGGCTGTGGCCGAAGCTGGTGATCCCCGGAGCGGACGGACCGCCTCGCCCCGACCTGCTGGAGGCGGCCGTCATCCTGCTCGCGGACCACGGACTCGCGGTCTCGACGCTGGCCGCCCGGGTCGCCGCCAGTGCCCGTGCCAACCTGTACGCCGTCGTGTCGGCGGGCCTTGGCGCGCTCGACGGGCAGCTGCACGGCGCCGCGACCACGCTCGCCTACGAGTTCCTGGCCCGCGCACTCGACGACCCGATCGCCGCAGTGTCCAGCCAGTTGCGGTCGGGCCAGCCGGCACCCGGCTTCGGCCACAAGCTGTACGAACGCCGGGACCCGAGGGCCGACGTACTACTGGACCTGCTCGGCGATGCGCCGATCACCCGTACGGTCCGCGCGCTGGCCGACCAATTGCCCCACTTTCCCAACAGCGACCTCGCCGTCGCGGCGCTCATGCACGCCTACGACTTCCGCCCCGACGCGGGCGAGGCGATCTTCGCCCTCGCCCGCACCATCGGCTGGACCGCGCACGCGCTCGAGGAGTACGCGCAACCGGCGCTGCGCTTCCGAGCCCTCGGCGTCTACACCGGCCCCGACGCCATCACCACCTAACGGCAAGGCAGCTCCGCGCAGACACTCCGGCCGAATCGCCATAGCGACTGGGCCGCGTTGTTCACGAAGCGACCCAGATCTCGGGGCGTGTGGGGTGGGTCAGGTGGTCTCCTTGGTCAGGGTGGTGAGGAACGAGGCGGTGAGGGCTTCGATCGTGGCCGGGTCGAAGATGTCGGTGGAGTACTCGACGATGCCGTTGGTGCCGTTGGCGCCCTCCCTACCATCGGCCGGCAGCAGGTAGATGGCCGCTTCGGTGCGGGCCACGTCCGGCAACGACAGATCCTCGACCCGGGTGGTGAGGCCGGGGAAGGTGAGATCGGGCTGATCGGCGAGCATCGTGAACAGCACCTGCAGCCGCGGTGGCCAATCCGGATGGGGCACCTCAGGAGTGATCTCGTTGAGCATGGCCGCCGGCGGGAAATCTTGATGGTCCATCGCCGCGTACACCTGCTCGGCCACGTCATGCGCCAAGTCGGCGAAGGTCCGGCCGGGCGAGACGACCAGCCGGACCAGCACCGAGGTGGCGATGAGCCCAATGATCGGCTCGTGTTCGGGCCGGTTCCGGTTGAGTCCCATGATGCCGACTGCGAGGTCGGTCTGGCCACTGGCGCGAGACAGGGTCAGCATCAGAGCGGTCAGACACGCCACGAACCGGCTGACGCCAAGCCGTTGGCACAACTCGTCGAGGGCCGATACGAGCGCCGGCTCCATCGTGAAGCGTTGTAAGGCGCCGTCACCAGAGAGCTCCTCGGGGCGCGGCCGGTCAAACGGCAGCGCGAGCCGGGGCACTCCGGCCAGCCGCGCCGACCAGTACTCGCGCAACTCGTCATAACGTTGTGGCGTCACCTGTTCGCGCTGCCAGCGGACGAAGTCGGTGTACTCGACGTTCACTTCCGCCAAGTCTGCGGGCCGGCCCGATACCGCGGCGCCGTACAGCTCGGCCAACTCCCGCAGGCACAGCCACTGCGACCATTCGTCGACGATCACGTGATCGAAGGCCAGCACAAGCTCGTGCTGGCGGGCGTCCAGCCGTAGCAGCACCGCCCGCCACAGCGGCGCCTGGTCGTGCTGGAACACGGTACTCACCGTCGTCTCCGCGTGCTGGCGCGCGGCCTCCGCCCGTTGCGGTGCCGGGTGGTCGGTGAGATCGATCAGCGCAAGGTCGACCGGTACGCCGGACAGCACCTCCAGCAAAGGCTCCTGCGCACTCTCGATGATCCTTGCCCGGAGCAACTGATGCCGCTCGACCAGCCCGCGCAGCGCCGTCCGCAGCGCTGTGACGTCGAGGTCGCCGTCCAACAACAACCGCTGGCCGAGGTTGTTGGCCTCCGGACGCCCCCTGGAACTTGCCAACTCGCACAGCCGGCGCTGGTAGAAGCTAACCGGCGAACGAGTCTCGACCTCGAGCTGCCCGGATGCGGCCTGGGCGATCACGGCGGCCATTCCCCGCACGGTGGGATTGGCGAAGAATCGCTGCACCGGGAAGGGTACGCCGAACTCGGCCCGGACCCGGTTGATCAGCCGCACCGCCATCAGGGAGTGGCCGCCGAGGCTGAAGAACGACTCGTCCACGCCCAGTTGGGTCTGTCCCAGTTGCTCCGACCACAGCTCGTGGACTCGGCGCTGCACGGGATCGGCCGGCTCGGACGGGACATCGCCCGACCGTCCTGGCCCAGGCGGTAGCAGCGCCGGACGATCGAGCTTCCCGCTCGTGGTCAGCGGGAGTTCAGCCAACCACTGGTACACCCGCGGCACCATGTAATCGGGCAACCGGGCTGCCAGCGCTGCGGCGACCCTGTCGGTGCTGACTGCGCCATCGGTACTGGGATGGGCGTCAGGACCAGGATCGGACGCCACCAGGTACGCCGCGAGATACGGCTCGTCCGCATTGTCATGGTGTACGACGACCGCGGCGTCGGCGACCTCGGGCAGCTCAGCGGCCACCGAGGCCACCTCCCCCGGTTCCACCCGGAAGCCGCGGATCTTCACCTGGTCGTCCACGCGGCCACAAAACTCGAGCAGTCCGTCGGGGCGCCAGCGAGCCAGGTCCCCGGTCCGGTACCAGCGCTCGCCGTCGGGATGCTCGGTGAAGGCGGCCTCGTTCTGGTCAGGCCGATTCAGGTAGCCGTCGGCCAGCGGCACCCCACCCAGGTGCAACTCACCGACTACGCCCACCGGGACCGGTCGGAGCTCCGCGTCCAGCAGCCGCACAGTTGCCCCGGGGATCGGCCGGCCGATCGGCGGGGAGGTCGGACCAGCCGGGTCGACGAGATGGGAGGTGGCGATGCAGGACGCCTCGGTCGGCCCGTACTCGTTGATCAGTCTGCAGTCCGGGTACTTGGTCAGGAAAGCTTGCAGTCGCGCGGTGACCGTGACCGGCTCACCGCAACTGACCAGCTCCCGTAGCGCCGGCGCGCCACCGGCCTCGGTCAGCGCGTCCACCAGGTACTTGAGCGGTGTGAACGGCATGAAGATCCGCTCCACCCGCTCGTCGACGATCAGCTCGGTCAGAGCGGCAGGGTCGTAGCGCAGCTCGTCCGGAATCAGCACGAGGGTGCCGCCGCCGGCCAGGGTCGAGAAGATCTCCTCCACGCTGATGTCGAAGCCAACCGACGTCCAGGCCAACGTCCGCAGCGGCGGCCGGGACTGGACCAGCCAGCTGACCAGGCCGGCCGGACCACGGTGCGGCACCAACACGCCCTTCGGCCGGCCGGTGGACCCGGAGGTGTAGATGCAGTACGCGAGATCCTCGCCCCGGACCTGGACCGGCGGCGGGTCGGTGCGCGGCTCGGCTGACCACGGCGCGTCGATCACCAGTCCGGCGCCGGAGTCGTCGACCATGAACGCCCGCCGGTGCTCGATCGTCGCCGGGTCAAGCGGCAGGTACGCGGCCCCGGCCTTGAGCACGCCGAGCAGGCTGACGATCAGGTCGATGCCGCGCGGTAGCTGAACTCCAACGATGCTGCCCGGGCCGACATCGCGCTCGGTCAGCGCCCAGGCCAACCCGTTGGCCCGGTCGTCGAGCTCGCGGTAGCTGACCTCGGTACCGCTATGCCGCAGCGCGACCGCGTCCGGCGTACGCCGAGCCTGCGCGGCGAACAGTTCGTGCAAGACCCCGTTCGACACAACGGCCGGCCCTCCCGTCGACCATTCGGCGATCCGGGCAGCGTCGGCGGCCGTGAGCTCGGTCAGCTGTGACAACCGATGTGCCGGTGTCGCGGTCGCGGCGGTAAGGACCTGCTCGAGATAGTCGAGCAGTCGCCGGACGCTGGACTCAGCGAACAGGGTGGCGTCGTACTCCAGATGGCAGCGGATCTCGTCAGGGCCGTTGATCAGGTAGAGATTGAGGTCGAACGGGGCCTTGCGGGCATCCACATCGCTCGCGGCCGCGTCGATGCCCTCCGCGAAGTACAGCGGTGATTCCTGCTCGAACTCCACCATGATCGAGAAGAGTGGAGTCCGGCCCGGATCGCGCGGCGGGTTGACCGTGGCCACCAGCTCGTCGAAATCGACCGTGCTGTGAGCGTACGCATCCAGGGTGCGGTCCCGGACCTGAGCCACCAGCGCGGCGAAGGTGGGATCTCCGGTCAAGTCCAGTCGCAGCGGCACGGTGTCGAGATGGAAGCCGACCAGGTCGGCGGCCTCAGCCGGACGGTTCGATACCGGCGTCCCGATGATCAGGTCGGACTGCCTCGAGAACAGGCCTAGGGTCGCCGCGACCCCGGCCATCAGAGTCATGAAGCAGGTCGCCCGGGCCTCGGCGCTGAACCCGCGGATGGCGCGGGTCAGCCTGGCGTCGAACCGATGCGTGACGGTGCCACCCTCCGGAGCGCGGACCGCGGGCCGGGGGTGGTCGATCGGCAGCGCCAGCACCGGCAGGTCACCGGCCAATGTCGCAGTCCAATAGCGCAGGTCTTCGGGATCGGTTCCCCGCTGGACTCGGGTGGCCGCCGGCAGCGGCTCCAGCTCAGCGGCCTGCCCTCTCAGCGCCGCGGTGTAGTACGCGCCGAGATCGCGCACGAAGACCGCGGTGGACAGCGAGTCGAACACGATGTGATGCACGACCATCATCAACACGTGCCGCTCCGGGCCGAACCGCAGCAGCCGCAGCCGGAACAAGGGCCCGCCGGCCAGGTCGAATGGGGTCCGCCCATCCAACTCCATCGCCTTGGACACTCCGTCTGCCTCGGCCATGCCGGTGCAGTCCAGCACCGGGCATTCGACCGGCACCGAGGCGTGCACGGTCTGGATCAGCTCGCCGCCACTCTCACCGAAGGTGGTGCGCAGCGCGGTATGGCGGCGTACGACGTCCGTCAACGCGCTGCGCAAGGCGTCGACGTCCAGAGGTCCGTCCAGCCGGATCGCTTTGGGTTCATGGTAGGAGTTCGTGCCCGGCGTCAGCTGTTCGAAGAGCCAGATGCGGCGCTGTCCAGCTGACGCAGTACCGCTGGTCTTGTCGGTGTCGCTTGCACTGTCGGCGCCGAAGTACCGGCGGCGGAGCTGGTCGACCACGGGCATGCTGGCAGCGATCTGGTCGGCGGAGACGCCGAAGTCCACGAAGCAGGCGATCTCGTTCACCCCGGCGGCAAGCAACTCGCTCACGATGGGGGCGCACGAATCGACGGTGCCGATCAGCGCGCGCGACTCGCAGTACCGCGCATAGGCTTGTTCGAGCAGGTAGTGCAGGTCATCGGCCGGGGTGTTGTCGAAGTCGATCGCGAAGCCGAGGCTGTTGGTGACCTGGCCGAACAGAGACATCGACGAACGCAGGTAGCGGCAGAACGGTTCGAAACCGGCTGCCCTGGTGGCGGCGAGGTCCGTGCCGAGGTAGGTGTGCAGCAAAGCGACCACCCGGCCGGCGTCCGGGTCCAGTCCGCACTCGGCCCGACGAGCCCGGTACTCCGCGATCCGCTCGGCCAGCTGCGCCGGCGTCTGGGTCATCAGATTGGTGACCACACCGAGGTCCCTCTCGGCAGCGGCCCGATAACTGTCCGGGTTGCCGACCACCGCGGTGAACAGCGGCGGCATCGCCTGCACAGGCCGCGGATGCAGCGCCACCTGGATGTCCTTGCCGTCGCCGGAGCGCGCAGGTACCGACTCGCCGCGCCACAAGGCCTGCACGACCTCCAGATGCTCGAGCATGACCTCTTTGTGCCGGCCGAAGTTCTCCGGCGCCAAGGCGAAGTCGTTGGCATGCCAACCGCTGGCCACACACAACCCGACCCGGCCGCCGGACAGGTTGTCGATCACCGACCATTCCTCGGCAACACGTATTGGATGATGCAGCGGCAGCACCACCGAACCTGCGTGCAACCGGATCTGCCGCGTGTGCGTTGCCAGCGCGGCCGCCAGCACCGACGGACTGGGGAACAGCCCGCCGAAGGAGTGGAAGTGCCGTTCCGGCAACCACACCGCGTGAAAGCCGTGCTCGTCGGCGAATCGCGCGGTGTCGAGTACGACGCGGTACTTGTCGGTCCCGACGGCATCTTGCGGGTAGTCGCCGAAGAAGTACACGGAGAAGTCGCAGCCACCGGCTTTCGACGTACCAGCCGCACGGGCAGACGGCATCGCAGCGGTACTGGCGCGAACCGGGACGGTGGCACTGGTGGATGGTGTCGCAGCGGTAGCGACCTGCGGCGCTGTTGCAGACGCGGGCACTGCTTGCGGCGCTGACGTAGACGCGGGCAGCGCTTGCGCCGGCGGGGACGCCATCAGCGCCAACTGCTGGCTCATCACCTGGGAAAACTGGTTCATCACCTGGAGCTGGGCGTTGATCAGCTCCTGCACACCGGCACCTGGTTCGCCCGATACCGGTACGGCGACTGCCGACGCGGCCGGCACCACGACAGGAGCCGACACGGCTGGTAGCGGAGCACTCTGCGATATGGATGGCGGCGGGGTTGTGACAGTTGCCGGCGGCGGAGTGTCAACCGACGGGCCGGCCGGCAACTGCGAATGCACGGCAGCGGCCAACTTCCGCGGGGTGTCCGCGGATTCGAACAGCTCCCGCAGCGCAACTCGGACGCCGAGGGACTGCTCAACGTCCCGGGCCAACGCGACCAGGACCAGCGAATCCGCCCCGAGCTCGACGAACGGCGCGTCCGGATCGACCTTCGCGGCGGCCAGCCCCACCTGGTCGCCGACCAGGGCCAGGATCTGGTCGAGCGGGACCGGTGTGGCGGCCGGGTCATCTGTAGTGGGCATACTCCGCTGCTCTTTCGGCTCGACCCAGCATCGGGTGCGTTGGAATGGATAAGCAGGCAACGGGATCCGTCGACCCGGGTGATCAGCGACCAGCGCCGCCCAGTTCAGGTCGCTCCCGGCTTCGTAGAGCCGTGCCGCGGCTGCCAGCAGCACTCGATCGTCGCCGCTGTCCCGCCGCTGACTCGCCAGCCATCGCAGTACGCCGAACTGCCGCCGCCCGATCCCGGTCAGTACCGCGTCCGGCCCGACCTCGATGACGGTGTCGCATCCGGCCGCCATCAACTGGCGAACCGCCAGGTCGTAGCGAACCGGCTCACGGGCGTGCCTGCGCAGATGCTCCGCCTCGGGGACCCAACCCGCTGGCAACAGCGTCCCGTCCAGCGCGTCAGCCACCGCCAGCCGGAGCGGCTGGAAAGCTACTTTCGACGCTTGCCGGGTGAAGTCGTCGAGCATCGGGTCCAGTAGCCGGCTGTGGAACGCACGGTCGACCTCGAGCCGCCGAGCCGGTATTCGGCGCCGCTCGGCAACAGCGGCAACCGCCTCGATCGACGCCGGATCCCCGGCCAGCACGCATTCGCGTTCACCGTTGCGCCCGGCCAGTTCGACGCCCGGCACCTCGGCGATCAACTCCTCGGCAACACCCGGCTCCGCCAGTACGGCGATCATGCCGCCGGGCTCGGTGCGCTGCATCAGCTGACCACGGGCCGCGGTCAACGCCAACCCGTCAGCGTAGGTCAAGCCACCGGCAAGGCACAGAGCGGCGTAGTGGCCGACGCTGTGCCCTACAACGACTTCCGGCCGTACTCCGAGCGCGTTCCACAACCGGCCGAGCGCCACCTGGTAGGCGAACAGCGCCGGTTGAGCTACGTCGGTCGGCAGTGCGGTGCCTGGCTCGGGCTCGGCGAGCAGTACGTCGACCAGTTCCGGTGCACATTCGCCAATGGTGTCGGCAAATACCCGGAATCGGGCCGCCAGAGCCACCGCCATGCCCGGATAGGCCGCACCTTGGCCGGTACACGCCAACGCCAGGCGCCCGGCGACGCCCGTACCGTCGACCGGCTGGCGCAAGGCGACGGCCAGCTCAGCTGGGTTCGTGCCGACAACAGCCCGTCGGTGCCGGCGATGCACCCGACCGGTCGCGAGGGTGAACGCGACGTCGGCGACCTCTGTGCCGGGTCGCGCCTGGAGTTCACCGGCCAGTCGGCTGCATAGCTCGTCCAAGGCCGCCGGGGACTGCGCTGACACCGGTACCAGCACTGGGCGCGGCGCCGGCTGGGGTCGATCGGGCGCCGGTGGCGGTTCCTCCAGAACGACGTGGGCGTTGGTGCCGCCGACCCCCAGTGCGCTCACTCCGGCCCGGCGTGGCCTGTCGCCGTCCGGCCAGTCGGCGAGCTCGGTGCGCAGTACGAATGGGCTGGCGGCCAAGGCCAGCTCGGGATTGACCTGGCGCAGGTTGATCTGCGGTGGGTACTGGCGGTGGCGTAGTACCAGCGCCGCTTTGATCAGCCCGGCCATTCCGGCGCAGCTGTCCAGGTGACCGACGTTCGACTTCACCGAGCCCAAGGTGCAGAATCCGACCCGGTCGGTGTCCATCCGGAACGCCCGGCGCAGCGCCTCTACCTCGATCGGATCCCCGAGGCGGGTGCCGGTGCCGTGAGCCTCCAGGTAGCCGATCGAGTCGGCGGCCACGCCTGCGACCTGTAGCGCGTCGCGAATCACCCTGACCTGCCCCGCCACGCCAGGCGCGGTGAACGCAGCTTTGCCGGCGCCGTCGTTGTTGATCGCGGAGCCGAGGATCACCGAGTAGATGGTGTCTCCGTCGGCAAGGGCCGCGGCGAGTGGCTTGAGCAGCACCGCGGCCACTCCGCTGCCTCCGACGGTGCCGTCGGCCTCGGCGTCGAACGCATGGCATTTCCCGCGCGCGGACAGGATCGACCCCTCGGTGTGCTGGTAGCCGGTGACCTGTGGAACGTGGATCGCCGCTGCACCGGCAAGAGCCAGGTCGGCCTCGCCCGCGCGCAACGCCTGACTGGCCAGGTGAACCGCGACCAGCGAGGTGGAACAGGCTGTCTGCACCGATAGGGCTGGTCCGGTCAGGCCGAGCCGGTAGGCCACCCGGGTGGCCAGGAAGTCCGGCTGAGTACCGATCGCGGTTTGCATCGCCGTGACCGGGTCGTCCTGGCCCGATCCAGACACAAGGTTGTTCTGCAGGTAGCTGTGCCGAGGGTAGAGGTTCATCCCGGATCCGGCGAACACCCCGATTCTGCGACCGGTGGACGGTGCCGCGTAGCCGCCCTGCTCGAGCGCCTCGTAGCAGCATTCCAGGAACAGCCGTTGGGCCGGGTCCGTCAGCGCGGCCTCCTTGGCGCTCAGCTGGAACAGGTCGGTGTCGAAACCGGCGATGTCGCTGAGTACTCCGGCGGCGGGTACCAGGTCCCCGCTCAGGCCGGCCGCCGCCACCTCGTCGGAGGTGAAACGTCGCACGCTGTGGACGCCCGCCGACAGATTGGCCCAGAACTGGTCGACCGAGTCGGCGCCGGGAAACCGGACCGCCATGCCGACGATCGCGATCCGTTGGTCGAGCCCGGGCTGCGCCACCGGCGCGGGCTCGACGGGTGCCACCGTCGACGGCGTGGCTGTGACCAGGTAGTCAGCCAGCGCCGCGACCGAGGGATGCTCGAACATTGCCGTCTGCGGGAAGTCGGTGCCGAGCTCGCGCCGGAGCCTGGTGTACAGGCGAATCAGCTGGACCGAGCTCATGCCCTGCTCGTACAGCGGGCGGTCGCGGTCCACCGGGAGGCCGAGCAAATCGGTGGCCGCTGCCATGACCCGCTCGGCAACGTCCGAGCCCCCTGCCGTCGGTCGACTTCCTGGCGGTTGCGCAGCATGCTCGCTCAGCCTGTCGGCGAACTTCGTGGCGAGCGCCGACCGCTGGATCTTGCCACTGGTGGTCCGCGGGAAGTCGGCCGCCGGGATCGCCATCACGGCGGCAGCGGTCAACTGCAATCGCAGGGCCAGAGTACGGCGGATGGCGGCAGAGACGGCACTCTCGTCAGTACCGTCGGCGAGGCAATAGCAGATGCCGAGGCTTTCGGTACCGGCTGTCGGGTCCGGGATCGCGTAGGCGGCGACCTGCCCGGCCAGCACGCCGGGCACCTCGGCGACGACCTGCTCGATCTCGTGGCAATAGTGATTGTGCCCGGCGATGATGATCAGGTCCTTCTCCCGGCCGGTGATGGTGAGCGCTCCGCGTTCGAGCAGTCCCAGGTCACCAGTACGCAACCAGCCGTCGCGGCAGAGGGCGGCGCCACCGTCGGCGTCTCCGGCGTACCCCGGGGTGATCCGTGCCGAGCGGACCTGCAGCCGACCGATCTCGCCTTCGGTGACGGGCTCGTCGTACTCGTCGACGATCCGCAGACTGGCGCCGGGCGACGGCTTGCCAACGCTGACGAAGGTCCGCAACTCGCCGCTGGCACTCCGGATTCGGTGCAGCCCGGTGACCTCGTCAAAGCTCGTATAGGTGATCGCCGTGGTGGTCTCCGCCATCCCCCAGCACGGCGTGAAGACGGCCGGCGTGACGCCGAATCGGGCCGTGGCGGCCAGAAACTCCCGCACCACCGGCCAAGTGATCTGCTCACCACCGCTGACCAGCGTGCGCAGCCCCGACAGGTCCCAGTACCGCTCCGGGGCGCCGGCGAGCGCCTCGGTGAGCTGGCGGTAGCCAAAGTTGGGCGCCCACGAGTGGGTCACCTGGTGCTCGACCAACAGGTCCAGCCACCGCAGTGGCTGATCGAGGATCAGCTCGACCGGCGCGTGCCAGTTGGTTGCACCGAGCAGCACCTCGGTGACGTGATAGAGCAAGAACGCGCCGCTGTGGTCCAACGGAAGCCAGTTCAACGTGACGTCGCCGGCGGTGATGCCCGGCAGTGTCTGCCGCGCGCCGGCGGCGAGCTCGACCAGACCGCGGTGGGTGAGCTGAACCAGTTTGGCCGTTCCGGTGCTGCCCGACGACAGCATCATCAGCGCGACCTCGGACGGCTGCGGAGTAACCGTCTCGGTGCGCGGTGCAGCGCTCGCGCATACGGCGATCGAGGCCAGCCGAAGCGCGCCGACCCCGTAGTGCTGGCCTAGCTGGCCCAGCCCGGCGAGTTGACTGTCGCTGGTCAGGATCAATGGCCTGTCCAGCTGCCGCCACGCGTCGATCAGCTTGTCCGCCGTAGCGTTCGGTCCGGAGTAGCCGGGTGGGCGGGCCACCGTGACCGGTCGGATCCCGCCGAGGAGGCATCCCCAGTACGCCGCAAAGAAGTCGGCCAAGTCCGCGCCGGCCACCAGCACTGCATCGCCGGTACGAACGCCACGTTCGATCAAGCCGCCGAGCACCCGCTGAGCCTGGTCCAGCAGTTCCGGATAGGTGATCAGCCGGTCCGGCTCGGTACCGGTGATCACGCCGACGCCGGCGTCGGGGTGCGCCTTTGCGGCCAGGTGCAAGGCGGCCGGCAAGGTGGCCGGTAGGTCATCCAGCCGTAGGGCCGGGCCATGCGCGACGGCTAGGGAGGGAATGACGGTCATGCCACGGTGCTCCGGTCTCTTCTTCTCGAATTGCCTCGCCGGAACAGGTACACCCCGAAGAGCAGCGCCATCAGCACCGGAAGACCATGGAAGGCGCCCACCACGACGACCGGCGGACTGACCGCAAGCAGCGCACCGGACGCCAGCATCCCGAGCCCGAGACCGGACGTTTCGGCCATCGCGCTGAACCCGAACAGGTACCCGCGCTGCGGATCCGGCGCCGTCTGCAATCGCGAGTTGTAGGCGATGTCGTTGAACCCGTCGGCCACCCCGGCAAGGAGTGCGCAGGCCAAGGTGAGCGGGAGCGGAAGGCCGAGGAACACCGCGATGAAGAACGCCGACATCGGCACGATGCTGATCGCGTACGCCCGCTCGCCGAGCTCGGTGCCACGAAGCAGCCGGGTGGTGAGCAGGTGGGCGGCCGCCATCCCGACCGCCCACGCCGCCCAGAACCAGCCAACGAACTCCGCGGGGTTGCCCGGCCTGATCTGGGTGGCATAGACGGGCAGCGCGACGTTGTGGGAGGCCGAACCCAATGCATCGCTCTCGCGTACGACGAGCAAGGCCAGCAGAACTGGGGAGAGCCGTAGCAGCACGCCCGCTTCCCGCATCGAGGCAAGCCAACCGGGTTTGTCCGCACCGGCCTCGGCTGCCTGCGGGGTCGTCCGGGTCCGGAGCGGCAGCACGAGGAGAGTGATCGCGGAGATCGTGAACGCGGCCGCGTTGATGCTGAACGCCGCGTCGTACCCGCCCCAGGCAACGATGATGCCCGCCGAGGACAGCCCGGCGACCGTGGCCACCGACCGGGCCAGCACCAGCGAGCCGTTGGCTGCCACCCGCCGGTCTGGTCCGACGATCTCCGGGATCGAAGTACGCAGCGCCACCTGGAAGATCGTGTTTCCGGCGCCGATCACGACCGTCAGCAGGTAGACGATCAGCAGTACCGCGTCCGGCGGCGCTGCCGCGAGAACCACCAGCGCCGCGGCCGGCACCAGTTGCGCAGCGACCATCAGTACTTTCCGGTCGTAGCGGGCTACCAGGTTGCCGGCGAAGAACCCCGCGACGAAGTTGGCACCGAGGCGGGTCACCATCACGATGGAGAGCTGAACCGCGCTGCCAGTCAGCTGGTACACGTACAGGTTCAGCACCACGAGACTGAGGAAGTTGCCTGCGTAGGAGATCGCGTACCCGGCGACCACGCCGCGGAAGTAGCGCAGCTGAGCCCGCTCAACCGCTGGTGCTGTCGTCATTTGGCCTCCGGCGCGGGCACCTCAATCCGTGGATGCCCCGATATCGATCGCCACAGTGTGTCCGATCGCACCGGTCTCGAAAAGCCTTTGTCGCACTGTCTTTTTAGATCCCCTGCACCTCAACGCTCCGGGCAGAGTCCCGGAGCGCCGTGATCGAGCTCCGCGTGAGCCGACCTGCTGGTTCGCCGGCTCTCGGCAGCCTCCTCCTGAGGTAGACGAGGCTGCCGAGGCGTGGAGTCAGTTGCTAGGGCCGTAGGCCATGGTGTTCGCCGGGGTGTTGGTCGTTCGTTCGCACTTCCCGGACTCGACGTCGCAGCGGATCAACGCCGCCTTGCCCGGGATGCCGGCACTGATCAGCACATGGGTGTCGTCCTCCCAGGCGTGGTCATGCATCGGTACGCCGGCGAGGATGCCGAGCGGCGTCTCCTGTTTCGACCCCACTCGCATGGCGACCCGATCGCGCCGCACGTACGTCTCACCGTCAGGGGACAAGAGCCCGCTCCTCCCGCCACTGCTGCCGAACCCGCAGTACTCAGCCGGCGCTGAGTGCTCCTCGTCCAGTCTGACCACGCGCTCGCAATCTTCCGACAGCCACAGCATTCGAGGTGAGCGACTCGTCGGTACGGCGACCACGGCCGGCACGGCTGACGGCTTGCTTCCGGGTTTCCAGAGCGCTGACTGCCACCGGCTTCCCGCACCACTTGTCGTCATCCAGATCCCCAGCTCGTTCCAGCCCTGCAGCCGGCCCTCGAGAACCTCGGTCGACGAGATCTCCTTCCTGGTCGCGAGATCCATCACCGCCACCCGCGTCATCTTGTCCTTCATGTCCGCCGAACTCACGGTCCCGACCCCTTCAGCCTTCTGCTGCCAAGGAGCAGTGCCGTAAGCGAGCTGCTTGCCGTCCGGGGAAAGTGCGGCGCCGCGCGGATCGCCCTTCGCCAGGAAATCGAACTGGCCAGAGCGTTTCAGCAGGCCGAACCCGCCGGGTTCCTCGCCGCGCCACGACACAACGCCGATCAGCCAGCCGTCGGCCACCCGCGCGATTGGCCAGGAGGTCGCGTTGCGGGTGCTGATCTTGGGCAAGGCGACGCGGTGATTCCCGTCGTTGAGATAGCCGTGCTGGAGGTAGGGAACCCGTGGCAGCTCCCCCTGAGGCAACTTCGCCAGCCAGCTGTCGAAAGGAGCGTCTCCCGGCCAAGACCATTCCGGCGGCGGCTTGGTCGCCTGGACGACGACCTCCGCGGAAGGTAACGGCGAGGGGGTGGCGGCTGGATCGGGAGTGCTGGAGTTGAGGATCGCGGCCGGTACGAAGGCGACGAGCACGACGCCGATGGCGGCGAATGCGGATGCCCCGGCAGCGCGACGGCCGCGGCGAATACGGTTGGCCCGGCGGATCGCCGTACGGACCAGGTCGTCGTTCGGGGCGAGTCGATCGGCCTCGGTGGTCAGGACCTGTTTGACGCGATTGTCCAAGGCGTTCATCGCCCCTCCTCTACCAGCTCGAGCATCGAGACCGGGTCGGCCAGCGTTCGACGCAGTTGTTTCAGTGCTCGCGCGCTATGGCTCTTGACCGTGCCGGGCGAACAACCGAGCAGGCGCGCGGTCTCCGCCTCGGAGTAGTCCTCCAGGAAGCGCAAGGCGACCACCGCTCGCTGCCGTGCCGGCAACCGGCGCACCGCCGCCAGTACTCGCGCTCGCTCGTCGATTTCGCCGTATCGGTCGGTCGTCGCGGTGTCCGGTACGACGTCATGCGCCTGCTCGCCGTGCCACGATCGCCGCCGCCACCACGCGGTCGCCGTCCGGACCATGGTCCGGCGGGCGTAGGCGTGCACCGCCTCCCGGTCGTGGATCCGGTGCCAGGCGAGAAATGTCTTGGTCAGGGTGACCTGCAACAAGTCCTCGGCCAGGCCGCGATCCGCCGTCAGGTAGAAGGCAAGCCGCAGGAGGGCGGCCGAATAGGCGTGCACGAAGCCGGTGAATTCCGCCTCGTCACTCATGAATGTCCCGTCGCTCGTCCAGCCCGGCACTCGCCGGGTCAACTCTAGAGAGCGAGCCGGCCAGCAGATCGGTTGTCACGACTTAACAGGTTTTCGGCACCAGGTCGGTCGACCTGCGGTCGCAGCCCGGTACGACGGGGGTCGGACCCCCGTGCGGCTAGGGTCGGGAGGTCGGGTCGATGGCTGGAAAGAGTGTTCGGGTGAGCAATGGTGCGGTGGCGTCGAGAGCACTGACTCAGCGGCTCCCGACCACCACGTGCCGGTCAGCGGAAAACTGGAGTGGGTACGACGAGCACCTCGAAAGGTGGCGCGGCCGACGGGCCCTTGGCGAACTGGGCGTTGACGACCAGCAGGCGGTTGCCGTTAGCAACCAACGTGGTCGGGGTGTCGAAGCGAGGATCGGCGAACGTGCCGAGCAGCATCGCACCACGCGCGTTGTCGGTGAGCTCCAGCGCCGCGAGGAAGAACTCCGCCGTCTGGACGGTCTCCCCACGATTGCATACCCCGATCAACGTTTCGCCAACCAACAGCAGCCCATCCGCGGCGAAATCGCGGGCGATCGCGCTGACCGATCCGTCCGCCAACTCCACGCGCCAGAGGACCTCGGTGCCCTGCGCGGCAACGAGCAGCGCATCGCCGTCGGCCGTGGCCGTGATCCCGTTCAAGTAGGCGTCCGGCCCTGCGTCAACCAGCTCGATCGCCCGAGGGTGCTCATCCCCCAGCAGCTCGAACTCCCAGACAACCGGCTGCGACGAATCCGTCACATACGCGTGATCCCCCACCACCTGCACGTCATTGAGATACCCGTCAACCACACGCTTCGAGATCAACGTCCGCCCGGCCACGTCGTACACGAAGAGCGCGCCGGTCTTCCCGCCGCAAACCACGAGCCGCGAGTCGCCGTACAGGTCCATGCCTAAGGCAACAGTCCTGCCATCCGCCCCCGGAGCCGACCACACCTCGGCAACCCGCTCCGCCAGATCGCACCGGTAGATCGTGCCGTCGGCGCTACTGCCACTGAAGAAGTCGTCGGAGGGCCCGAGCGCAATCCCTTCCGGACGAACCCACTCCCCCGGCAGCACGTACGCGGAGATCTCCATCCCAACCCCTCACGCCGCAGCCGATCCCCGGCCATCCACCCTTCCACAACCAGGGGTCGCCCAACGACTGCCACCTGCCGCGCTCAGCTGCGGGCAGGCGGATCACGGCCCGCGATCTAAGCGGTGCGGGGTTGGGGGAATGATCGGACCTGGCTTGGTACGGCGACGCCGACCAGATCGCCGGGATGAGGTGCGTCGCGGCCGGGGACCCGTGCCACCAAGCGGGTGGTGGTTCCGGTGAGGTCGAGCCGGACCATCGCGTCCGGGCCGTGGTAGGCGACTGAGACGACTCGGGCGGTCAGGCCTGACGGAGCTTCCAGCACGACCTGCTCTGGCCGGATCATGACGAGCACAGACCCGGTCGCCGGTTCGGCGAGGTCGAGTTTGCCCAGGTCACAGTCGGCGACGCGACCGTACGCGAGTCCCGGCAACAGCATCGTATCGCCGAGGAACGCTCCCACCTGGGGCGTGGCCGGGGCGTCGTACACCTCGGAAGGGCTGCCGATCTGTGCGAACCGGCCGTCGAACATGACCGCCACCTGGTCGGCGAACGAGAGCGCCTCGACCTGGTCGTGGGTGACCAGCACGGTGGTGGCACCGCGCTCGGCAAGCGCGTTCAAGGTGGCCTCGCGGGTCGCGGCGCGCAGCGCGGTGTCCAAGGACGAGAAGGGCTCGTCGAGCAGTACGACGGCCGGCTCCCGGGCGAGCGCCCGGGCCAGCGCGACACGTTGTTGCTGGCCGCCGGACAACTCGTCCGGCCGGCGCCGGGCAAGGCTTGGCGACAGACCGACGAGTTCGAGCAGCGCGCCGACCTGGGAAGTGCGGCGACGTTCGGCCCGAGGGAGTCCGAACAAGATATTGCCGGTGACATCCAGATGTGGGAACAACGCGCCGTCCTGGCGGACGTACCCGATCCCCCGGCGTTCCGGCGCGACCAGCAGTTGGGCGTCGGTGAGAATCCGCCCGCCGATCTCGATCCGGCCCTGCGTCGGCCGGACGAATCCAGCCAGGGCCCGCAGCAACGTGGTCTTGCCGCTACCGGACGGTCCTAGTACGGCGGTGGTTCCGCCCGGGCGCACCTGCAGGCTGACGCGGTCGAGCACCGGCGGGCCGCCGTACCCGAAGGTGAGATCGCTGATCGTGATGCCGGCGGCTGTCATCGCTGGTCCATGATCTGCCGGCGGAGCAGCACTGTGAGCGGAACGGACAGGGCGATCATCGCCGCGGCGTACGGTGCACTCGCCACGTAATCCAGCTCATCGCTGGCCGACCAGAACGCGGTCGCCAGCGTTTCGGTCCCGGTCGGGGCGAGCAGGAGGGTTGCGGTCAGCTCGGTGACCGTCGCGAGGAAGACGAGCACGAACCCGGTCAGGGCGGATGGCAGGACCAGCGGCAGCACCACGCGCGCAAACGTACCCGGCCCTGACACGCCCAGCGACCGCGACGCCTCGATCAGCTCGGTCGGCGCTGCCGCCAGGCCGGATCGCCAGGCCACCATCGCCCGGGGCAGGAAGAGGATCATGTACGCCGCCACCGCGAGCGCGGCAGTCTGGTACACGGGCCTGGCCCATTGCACCGCGAGAGTGACCAGCGCCAGGCCTATCACCACACCGGGCAGTGCGCTGGCCACGTAGGTCACCCGCTCCAGCATCACCGCCGGCCGGGACGGGTAGCGGTGCAGCAGCCACGCCGCGGGCAACGCGGCCACAGTGGTGGCCAGCCCGGCCAGCAAAGCGAGACCCAGGGTCGATCCGGTTGCCGCCAGCAGCGATCCGAGGTCCACAGCACTGCCGGCGATCGCGCGCTCCAGCCAGCGCAACACGATCGCGGCGGGCACCATCACCGCCAGCCCGACCAGTGCGGCGAGGGCGCCGAGGGCCGGCACGGTCCACGGGCCGAGCCGGTGTGAGACCGGCCGCTGCCGTACTCCGGGCCCGAGCCGGGCGATCCGCTTCCGGCCACGCAGGGGCACCTCGATGGCGAGCAGGCCCAGGCACAGTACGACCAGCACTGCGGCCAGCAGACTGCCGGCGGCGTTACTGAAGCCGACCGCGAACTGCTGCAGGATCGCCGTCGTAAAGGTCGGGTACCGCATCATCTGCAGCACCCCGAACTCGGCGAGCAGATGCAGGGCCACCAGCAACGCGCCACCGGCGACGGCCGGCCGCAATTGCGGTACCACTACCCGGACAACTGCTCCCGCTCCGGAGACGCCGAGCGAGCGGGCGGCGTCGAGGTGGCCTTGATCGAGCGCGCGGAGCAAGGCGGCTGCCGGGAGGAAGACGAAAGGGAAGTAGGCAAGAGCGGTGACGAACACTGCTCCGCTGAGTCCCTGGACCGATGGCAGCACTGAGGTCCACGCGTAGCTGCTCACGAACGCGGGGATCGCGAGTGGCATCAGTAGCAGCATGCGCCACACACCGGCGCCGGGCAGCGTGGTCCGCTCCACCAGCCAGGCAGCGCCACATCCGAGCACTACGGTGACAGGAACTGTAAGGGCTAGAAGCAGCAGTGTGTTCCGGAGAAGCTCTGCGGTCCTCGGCCGGAACAGGAGCCTAGATGCCTCAGCAGTGCCTGCTGCTGTGGCCTGACCGAATATCACCACCAGCGGCGCTACCAGCAGGACGGCAACCAGTAGGGCGGCCAGAAGTACGAACCGGGGTGTCCGGCCGGTCCGGGCCGGGACGACGACCGTGTCGGCCGTGCGGTCGCCGTCCCCGACGATCGGGTCGGTGGAAAGGTCAGAGGATGCCGGCATCGGTCATCAATCTGCTGACCGCATCGGAGTTCAGGGTGAACGGGTCGACCGGCGGTGCTTGCAGGGTGTTCAGCGCCGGCAGCGCGGGCGCGGACGCGACTCCGGTGCCGACGGCGTACTCCATCGACTGGGAGTCGACGAGCACCTTCTGGCCCGCCGGGCTGGTGATGTAGGCCAAGAACTTGCGTGCCTCGGCCGGCTTCTTCGCCCCGGCCAGTACGGCGCCACCTGACAGCGACACGAACGCGCCGGGATCCTGGTTGCGGAAGTAGTGCAGCTGGGTGTTGCCGCTGCCCTCCTTGGTACCGGCCTGGTCGCGGTACCAGTAGTAGTGGTAGATCACGCCGCAGGGGATCTCGCCGGCGTTGACGGACTTCATCGTGGCGATGTTGTTCTGCAGCGCCCGGGCGTTGGTCTTCAGACCGGCCAGCCACTCGGTGGTCTTCTGCTCTCCCTGACCCGAGAGCATTCCCGCGACGATGGCCTGGAAGTCCGCGCCGCCGGGCGCACAACCCCACCGGTCCTTCCATTCCGGTCCGGCCAGGTCCATCAGCGACTTCGGCAGCTCGGCCTTGGGCAGCTTCGACGGGTTGTAGACCAGCACGGTGGACCGGGCGGCGATGGAAATCCAGGCCTTCGACGACGGGGTGAGGTTGGCCGGCACCTGCGCGCGAGTAGCCGGCTCGACCGGAGCGAGCAACTTGCTGCGCTCGACCAAGGTCATCGCGGGACTGTTCTCGGTAAGGAACACGTCAGCTGTGGACGCGGAGCCCTCGGCCACGAGCTGGTGACCCATCGAGGAGTCGGATCCCTTGCGGACCTGCACCTTGATGCCGGTCGCCTCGGTGAACGCCGCCGCCCAGGCCTTGGTGAGGTTCTCGTGCTGCGCGGAGTACACCTGCAACGAGTCGGCGTCCGCGACGTACTCCCCGTCGGACTTGGACCCGCAGCCCACCAGGCCGATCGTGCCGAGGGCCCCGAGGCCGGTCAGGAATGTGCGTCGACGCATGGTCAAACCTCTCTCACAGAGTGCTTCGCCGTCTTGAGACGACGGATCAAGGCGCCGCCGGTCGGATCCGGCAACGGCAGACGGCGCACCACGTAGGTGCTGAGCGCGCAGAACCCGAGGCCTGCGACGAGTGCAGCGGCAAACTGAACCATAGGAGTATCGAAGAACGCGAACACCTGGAACTGCACCAGGTAGATGTGCAACGAAGCAGCCGCCAGTACGCCGAGCGGCCCGACGAGCAGGCGCGGAACCGGCACGGCCGGCAGGAACGCCAGCAGCAGAAGCCCGATCTGGATGGTCAGATTGCGCTCCCACGAGGGGAAGAAGCCGATCGTCGCCAGCACCGCGACTCCAGCTGCGATCAGCCGGCGTCGTCGGGTGTCCGCGACAGCCATCGCGAGGCCGGCAACGAACAGCCAGGCCACTGTGTGCGGCAGGCCCCGCACCGCCCCGTCCGACAACGCGACCACGAGGTAACGAGGCACCAGCAGCACGGCGAGCGCGACCATCGCCGTACGCCACGGGTCGGCGGAGTACGCATCCCGGACCCGCGGTAAGGCCAGCAGCGCCGTGGTGAGAACCGAAATCATCAACAGCGCTTCCACGAACCAGAAGATGTTGATGTCGCGTGGCCGGACCAGCCAGTGCACAAGCGCCAGATTCGACCAGTGGATGGACCTGAAGCCGACGACCATCACGGCTGCCACGACGACCGCCGGTACGGCGATTCCGATCGCGGCCCGGGCAGTCCGGCGTACCCGATCCGCCGTCTCCGGGGCGATCAGAACGTACCGGGCGAACAAGAATCCGGCGACCGCGAGCAGGATGTGCGCACCGCCGGCGAGGCGGAACAGTCCGACGTGACTGCCACAGATGGTCACCACGGCCACGCCGCGCAGGATCACGGTCGCCTCGACGCGCTGCGTCAGCGCACGCCGGGCGGGCAGCCGCTCTCGGTGCTGGGCGGCGAGCTCGACGAGGTCGCGGACCGGCCGGTGGTGCCAGTCGGGTGGCAGCCGACCGAGCAGGCGGGTCAGCCCGAGGGAGGCCGCGACGTGGTTGAACGAGTCTCCGCCGAGCTCGGCGAACGACCGGTCCGGGTCGATCGCACGGTGACCGACCAACGGTGCGAGGACCTGCGTGACCGCGGCCAGTGCGTCGCCTGTGGTGACCGCCGACGCCGCGATCGCGGCGTCGGCGGCGTGCAATGCGGCGCACGCGCGGCGGTCGTACTTGCCGTTGGGGGTCGTCGGGAAGTCGGCCACCTCGTGCACCGACACCACGGATGCGCCCAGGCCGGCCGCAGACGCCGCCTGGGCGCGAATCGCTGCGGGATCCCGGTCGCTGGTTCGGTAGGTGACCTGCAGTTGTTCGTCGGTACCAGTGACGCAGCACGGGATTCCCGCTCCGTGCAGCGCGCGCTCGACCTGGCCGAGGTCGATCCGGATGCCCATGATCTTCACGTGGTCGGAGCGCCGCCCGACGATCCGGACCAGGCCGTCGGCGTCGATCGTGGCCAGATCGCCGGTACGCAGGTCGGAGTGCATCCGGCCGAGCGCGAGATCGTCGGGGTGTTCCGCGTACCCGAGCATGACGCCGGGACCGGTGAACACCAGTTCACCGACCGGCCCGTCAGCGGGATCGGCGTCGGCGGGCTGCTCGATGCCGGCCACATCCAACCGGAACGCCGAGCCCGCGATCGGCCATCCCACGGCATCCGGGTACTCACCGGCGAGTTCCGGTGGCAGCACAGCCATCCGCGCGGTCGCCTCGGTCTGTCCGTACATGACAGCCAGCCCCCACCCGCCCAGCCGGCCGCGCGCGTCCAGCTCGCGGACCCGTGCGGGCGGCAGCGCGCCACCGGCCTGGGCGAGAAGCCGCAGCGAGGGTAGGTCGTCCAAACATCCCTGTACGTCGAGCAGGTCGACCAGGTGCGGTGTTGCAGGCAGCAAGCTGACGTGGTTCCTGCGCAGCTCGGCAGCGAAAGCCGGGTCAGTCACCGATCCATGCCAAAGTACGGCGGTCGCACCGGCCCGGAGTTGGGCGTTCAGCACCGACAGGCCGAAACAGTAATGCAGCGGCAGCGAGGTGATCGCACAGTCGGCAGGGCTGATCGACAACGCGGCCGCTATCCCGTCCGCGTTGCTGACCAGGTTGGCACGGCTTAGCCGCACCAGCTTGGGCGAGCCAGTGCTGCCGGACGTGCTCAGCAGCAGTGCGAGGTCCGGGTGAAGCTCGTGCTTCGGATCGACGTCGGCAAGGTCGCCGCCGCTCGCACTGGCGAAGGTGCCGTCGTCGCTCGCACTGGCGAAGGTGCCGTCGTCGCTCGCACTGGCGAAGGTGCCGTCGTTGCGCAGCCACAGATCCGGCGGATAAGCAGTTGTGATCGGCACATGCTCGGGCGGCGTGATCAGCGCAACGTGTCCGGCCTTGAGCACGGCAAGGTAGCCGAGCACCAGCTCGCGGCTCGCCTCGAGCGGAATGTGCACGAGTCGGCGTCCGGTACGGAGGGCCGGAAGGCCGGCAGCGAGCGCGTCGACCCGTTCGGTCAGCTCTCCATAGGTCAACGAACCGGCCGCGTCGATCAGGGCGGGCTGGTGGTATTCGGCGGCATCGGATACCAGGTCAGCGCCGGTAGTCGGCCGGGCTTGCGGCAGGAACACAAGGTGAGGCTAACCTAAGAATTCATGACTGCTCAACAACCTGCGGCCGTGACGGTCTTCACCGTGGGCCTGGCCGCGGCAGACGTCGGGTTGCTGGAGCTGCTCGACGAGCGAGAGCGGTGGCGCGTCGGCCGCAGTGCCTCAGAGGCGGATCGCGCCCGGATGATGCTCGGCGCGGCCTTGCTCCGGGCAGCCGCCGGCGCCCAGCTCGGCGTTCCAGCCGCAGGGTTGCGAGTGGACCGCATCTGTGCCGACTGCGGCGGCTGGCACGGACGGCCGACCCTGCCAGGTACCGGCCTCGACGTATCGGTGTCACACAGTGGCAAGGTGGTGACAGTGGCCATCCTCACCGGTGGCGGCCGGGTCGGCGTGGATGTCGAGCGGGTAGCCGACCGGCCGGTGCACGACGTCGTTGCCTGGACAATCGCCGAAGCCCGATTCAAGGCCGGTGGCGGGACCGGCCTATCGGTCCACGAACTCCCTCCACCAGCACCCGGGCACGTTCTGACCGTGGCCACCGACCAGCCCGACGCCGTACTCGAGGTGGTCGACGGCACCCCACTGCTCACCCCTTGGCTGCACCCGACCAAGGGGCCAACTCCGTAGCACCCCTCCCCGTGCCGTACCGCCCGGGATTCAGCCCTCGCAGACGGTCGCAGATGCCGGCGCCCGGGCGCCGGCCGATCACTATGAGCGCGCGGTGAACATGTCAGCGTTGTGTCAGGGCGGTGTCGGGTGAACCGGCCACGGTTGGCGGCATGGAGAACACGCAGAGGCCCACAAAAGCCCGTCCATCACACGCAGTAACAAGGCGGCTGCTGGCCGATCGGCACTCGTTGCCGCTGTCCATCGCTTTGCACCTGGTGCCCGGTGCGCTGATTGTGGCGGTGTATCTGCTGGTCGCCGAACCGTTCGTGCTGGCGGTCGGCTATCCGGTGTTCCTGGGCTGGGCGATCGCCTTGTGTCTGGTCCTCGGGCCGCTGATGGCGGGCTTGTACTGGCTGGGGCGTATTCGCAACGGCCGGTTCTCGTTGCGCGGTGTGCTGCACTACACCGAGAAGCCGTTGCCGAGGGGGAAGCTCGTCGCCATGACCGTCCCCCTGTTCTTGTGGATGATGGTGGTGTCGACCGCGCTGATACCGCTGGACGGCTTCGTCTTCGACCACTTCTTCACCTGGCTCCCGTACGCCGATGCGGGCGGCAGCGCCACCACCTACATCGACGGGTACGGCCGATCGGTCATGCTCACCACGTTGGCGATCTGCCTGCCGCTGACCGGAATCTCGCTTCCGCTCATCGAGGAGTTCTACTTCCGCGGATTCCTCCTGCCCCGCATCGCACACCTGGGCAAAGGGGCGCCGGTACTCAGCACGGTCTTGTTCTCGCTGTACCACTTCTGGGCCCCTTGGACCTTCCTGTCGAAGCTGATCTTCTTCTTCCCCGGGCCATGGTTCGTCTGGAAGAAGAAGGACATCCGGCTGTCGATCGGAATGCACGTCGGAACGACCTTGATCTCGATGGTCGGCGGCATCATCGCGCTGGCACTCAACCTCATCTGATCCCCCAGCCTCACCGGCCATTACGGCTCGAGCGCCACGCTCGTGGAGCATTCACCACGTCGTCACCGCGCGCCCACCAACGGCATCCGGCACGGGATCGGGCTTGTCGTCCTCACCCTTGCCGGCGACCGGATCTCCGCCGTGACCCGTTTCGACAACAGCGTCCTTCCGTGGTTCGGCCTTCCACGCTCCCTGCCCAGCCACTGACTTCTTCCGTGAGTCGTATCCCCACGAGACATGCGAAAGGTAGCCCAGCGGGCATGCCGAGGCGTCAGCAGCAGTTCTGCAGGTACGACTGAAGGTCCGCGAGCGCTGCCGCGCTTCGCCCCTTGTCGGCGCGATAGATGACCGATTTTCCGTCACGACGGGAGGTGACGATCCCTCCGCGGCGCAGGAGGTCTAACTGCTGCGAGGCTGCGGATTGACCAACGCCGGCCTTCTCGGCGACCTCATTGACCGACAATTCGGCACCGTCGGCAAAGAGCAGCATGATCCGCTGTCGGGTGGGACTGGCCAGCGCCTTGAGAAACTCGTGCGTGGCAGGAGCGAGTCCAACCTGACCGCACGCCGGCGCTGAGCACTGCGCCCCACCGGCCGAGACCTCCCGCGCCATTGCCCACTCCTCTCGTCGGCCTCAGCGTAGCCCATATCGCAATATCATCATATTATTGATTGATGATATGTTTCAGCCATGACTCTTCGAACCGACTCTGTGGTGATCATCGGCGGCGGCCAGTCGGGCTTGGCGGGTGCTCAAGCGGCGCGTGATGCGGGTTTGACGCCGATCGTGTTGGAGGCAGGCGATCGCCCGGTGGGCTCATGGCCGTCGTACTACGACTCATTGACGCTGTTCTCCCCCGCGCGTTACAGCGCCTTTCCAGGTACGCCGTTCCCGGGCGCCCCGGACCGGTATCCGTCTCGGGACGAGGTTGTCGCCTATCTGGAGCGGTACGCCGATGGCCTTGGCGTGGAGATCCGGACCAAGACCCGGGCCGTTTCGGTCGCGACCGAAGGTGATGGCTTGCTGGTACGCACCGAGGCAGGTGACTCGATCCGCGCGGGTGCGGTGATCGCCGCATCGGGTTCGTTCACCAATCCCTTTGTCCCGGCGATTCCCGGGGCGGAAAGCTTCACCGGCGAAGTCCTGCATGTGGCCGGATATCGCGATCCGAAGGCGTATGCGGGCAAGCAGGTCGTTGTTGTGGGCGCTGGAAACTCTGCGGTTCAGGTGGCTTACGAGCTGGCTGAGCACGCGGCGGTCACGCTGGCGGTGCGGGCGCCAGTGCAGTTCGTACCGCAGGTTCGAGGCGGTAAGGACCTGCACTTCTGGCTGCATGCGCTGCGCGTGGACCTGCTGCCTCCATCGGTGTTGGCGCGCCTGTTCAGCGGTAAGCCGGTGCTCGACGCAGGCAGGTACGCCGAGGCTTTGGCTGCCGGGCGCTTTGGTCAACGGCCGGTCTTCACCGCATTCACCGAGGATCAGGTGGTGTGGCCTGACGGTGAGCGCCAGCGCGTGGACGTCGTCGTGTTCGCTACCGGATACCGCCCCAATCTGCCGTATCTAGCCGGTCTCGGTGCGTTGACCGAGGACGGCCTGCCGTTGCATCGCCGGGGCTTGTCCACAACCCAGCCCGGACTGGGTTTCCTGGGCCTGGAGTTCCAGCGGTCTTTCTCCTCGAACACGCTGCGGGGTGTGCATCGGGACGCGAAGTTCGTGGTGAAGGCACTAGCCAGGCAGCTTCGCCGGGGCCGGTAGGCGCCGGGTGAGCGCAAGGCAGACGCCGGCCGCGAGGCATGCGCCGGCGACGGTGAGGATGACCGGGCGGTAGCCGACAGACATCGCGAGGAGCGCACCACCCAACGGGGCGGTCGCCTTGGCGACGATCGCCGGAGTGGCAAGTGTCCCGGCGATCGTCGCGTAGCCGGTCGCCCCGTAGCGGTCCAGGAGGATCGCCGGCGTGGCGATCGAAGCCACACCGAACCCGAGTCCGAACAGCACCAAACAGACCACCGCTCCCCCGGCATCCTGTCCTGCGAACGGCAGCACCGCGATCGCGGCACCTTGCACAACGAAGATCCCGGCGGCGATGGTGGCCATCGGCAACAGTCGCAGCGATAACGTCGTGACCACGCGGCCAGTCACGGACAACAGGCCGAGCAGCCCGGCCATCGTGGCGGCCAGCGCGGGCGAATGGCCCAGGCTGGTCAGGTACAGGACAAGGTGAACGGCGATGGTCGCCAAGGCCGCGCCGTGCAGCACGAACGCGGCGGCCAAGAGCCAGAAGCCCGGATCCCGCAATACCCGCCGCGATGCGCCGGCCCTGCGCACGCCGGCGACCTGGCGGCGGGGCGCAGTACGGCGCAGCGCAATCGCGTGCAGGGGAATCGTCGTAACGGCCAGTACTACAGCCAGGATGAGCAGCGCGTCCCGCCAGCCGAACGCGACGACCAGTTGGCCGGTGAGGGGGATGAAGATCGAGCTGGCGAATCCGGCCACCAGCGTGATCCCGAGCAGAGCGTTGGCCCGGCTTGCCGGAGCCGTCACCGCGACGATCACGGCGAAGGCCGGTTCGTACAGCACCATCGCGGACGCGACGCCGATCAAGACGAACGTGCCGTACAGCTCGGCAGTGGTCTGGACCTGGGACCAGGCCAGCACTGCGATCACCCCGAGCACCGATCCGGTCGTCATCAGCGCGTGACCGCCGCGGGCGTCGAGCCAGCGTCCCACCGGCACCGACATCGCAGCCGTGACCAGCACGGCAGTAGTCAGAGCCCCGGCGGCGGTGGCGGTGGAGATGCCGAGGTCACGGCTCATCGAACCAAGGAGTGCGCTGAAGGCGTAGTAGAGCACTCCGTAGCCGGCGGTCTGGGTGATGGCCAGCGCCGCGACCAGGCGCCGGGGCGCGCCGCGACGATCACCGCCCCGGGCCGGTCCGGCCGCAGGAGCGGTGATCGTCGGTCTATCCATCAGTTGCAGCAGCCCGACTGAGTGGCGGCGGGCTTGTCGTCGACGACGGTGAGCAGGCCGCCGCTGATGCCGGTGGCAAGGCCTCGTCCGGACGGTGCGGAAAGCTCAACCGCTTGCGGGGCCGGGCCACAGCAACCACCCGCAGGTTCGTCGGCAGTGCTGTTGTCGGCGAGGTTGGAGGAGCACACCCCGGTCTCGGGCAGATCGAGCTGGACGTCGCGGGCAGCCTCCCAGTCGCCGGCCAACGCGGCCACCACGGATCGCGCCTGCTCGTAGCCGGTCGCCAGCAGGAACGTCGGCGCCCGGCCGTACGACTTCGCGCCGATCGCGTAGTAGCCCGGCTCGGGATGCGCGAGCTCGTCCGCGCCGTGCGGAGGCACAGTTCCGCAGGAGTGCTGGTTCGGATCGATCAACGGCGCGAGTGCACGCGTGGAGCCCAAGATCGGGTCCAGGTCGAGGCGCAGTTCGCCGGCGATGTCCAGATCGGGCCGGAAGCCGGTGGAGTTCACCACGGTGTCGGCGACCACACGTCGCTCCCCCGCGAGCAACTCGATCCGGTTGCCGTCGCTCGGCTGGATCGCTTCGATCCGGAAGCTGCTGACCAGTTCGATCCGGCCGCTCTGCACGAGGTGCTTGAGGCGGGAGCCGAGCGCACCGCGGGCAGGGAGCTCGTCCGCGTCGCCGCCGCCGTACGTACGAGCCTGGTCGGCACCCCGGACCACCCACACGACCTCGGTACCGGGTACCTGTTCGGCCAGGTCTCCGAGGTCGAGCAGCGTCGTGGCGGCCGAGTGGCCCGCCCCGACCACGGCGGTACGGCGGCCGGCGAAGCGCTCCCGGTCACGACCCAGCACGTCGGGCAGCGCGCGCGAGATGTGCTGCGCGGCTTCGGTCTCGCCCCGCGCGGGGATGCCGGATCCACCGAGCACGTTCGGGCGACGCCAGGTCCCGGCCGCGTCGACGACCGCCGAAGCAAGCAGCTCGGAACCGTCGGACAGCCGGATCAGGAACGGCGCATCCTCGCGACCCGCCGTACGAATCCGGTCAAAGCCGACCCGGGTGATCGCCACCACGGCGGCGTCGTACCGGATCTTGCCGCTCAGCTGCGGGGTTTTCGCCAGCGGCGCCAGGTAGGAATCGATCAGGTCCCCACCGGTGGGCAGCACATCGAGATCCGGCTCGGTCCAGCCGCCGGCCTGGTCGAGCAAGCGCCGGGCAGCGGTGTCGATGTCGTAGCGCCACGGGCTGAACAGCTTGACGTGGCGCCATTCGTCGATCGCCGCGGCGACCATCGAACCGGACTCGAGTACGACGAAGTTGCTGCCGCGCTCAGCCAGGTGCGCGGCGGCGGCCAGACCGATGGGACCGGCGCCGATGACCGCGACCGGCAGGTCGGATGAGGTGGAGGTCATGCGATTTCTCCAAGCTGTGCAGGGTTTTTGATAAGTTGGATGACCGTTGCGACGACAAGGTCGACGGCGGCCAGTAGCGTCGCGGGATCCACCCGATCGACGGTTTCGGCGGGTGTTTGATAGCCGGGCATGCCCATGCCGATACCAATCGCGGGCAGTCCCGTGGCGGCGTAGCGCCGGTTGTCCGATGCCATCGCGCCGGCCCGAAGCGGTACGCCGGCACGTCGTCCGGCCTGGTCGAGCGCGGCCAGCAGCGCTTCGGCGGGTCCGCCGGCCTCGACCGCAGCCGCGTCGCCGAGCTGTGCGGCACCGTCGACATTGATCACGAGCGTTCCGGCCGTGAGTTGAGGGGCGTGGTGGGCCGAGCCGCGTGCCCCGGCTTCTTCGCCGTCGAGCAACGCGACGGCGAGGCCGGCACCAGTCGGCATAGCGCTGGACAGCAACCGCGCCGCTTCGAGTACGACGGCGACGCCGGACGCGTTGTCAGCAGCCGCGGGGAACCGCACCTCCGGGTCATCGCCGACACCATCGAAATGCGCCGTCAGCAGCACCGACGGACAGCCCGGCGCCGGTTCGCTCAGTACGCCGTACACGTTGATCCCAGTCGTGCTGATGGTCCTCATTGGAACGAAGGCCGTCAGCGTCTCCCCGGCGTGGTCGGCCAGTTCGGCGTGCAGGTCGCCGCGTACTGACACGATCGCGACCTGACCCATCGGAGGGCCGGCGATCATCTTCGGCATCCAGCCCGCTTCATCGACGCCTCGCGGCACCAGCAGACCAGCGGCATCCTCGGCGAGCGCTCGCGCCACCGCCTGCTGATCGGCCGCTGCGACCACGATCCAGCCATCGCGCCACGTATCGGCATCAGCGGCCACAAGACGTCCCCGGCGCGCTGTGGTGATTTCGGCGGAGCTGAGCTGCTCCGCGAAATCCCGGCGATGCGTCAAGTTGCGCTGCCCGATGGTCAGGACCGGGGTGGACAGCAACTCCTTGACGCCGTCCACCTCGAACCCGTCGAGCCGCGCCGTCGCTCCCAGCAGGCTGAGACGCGTGGCCAGCCACTGTGCAGCGGCCCTGCCGCCGGGGGTACCGACCCGGCGGCCCTGATACCGCTCCGACGCAAGCTCTCGAACGGTCTGCAGCAGTTCGTCGACCGAAGCGCCGCTGCGGGTCGAGTCGACCGAAGCGCCGCTGCGGGTCGAGTCGACCGAAGCGCCGCTGCGGGTCGATACGGCCTGAGCCGTGATCGGCCCGGGCGACGCGGTGCTCATCCGCAGCACCCACCGGCAGCGGCAGGCTCGACGGCCTGGCCGACCGGAGCTTCACCGCAGCACGAACTCGCAGCAACCGCCGTGTCGGTTCCGCAGCAACCGGACGCTTGCGGGGCCTCGCTACCAGCCTGGCTGCTCGGCGTGCTGCCGCAACAGCTGCCCGCCGCCGGCGGGGTGAACGCGGCCGCCGGGTCGCCGGCGAAGCCGCCGGTGCTGGTCGTGATTTCAGTACTCATGGTCGATCCTTCGGGTCGGGCGAGCAGCGGATCAGTGCGGATACGGGGTTCTCCCCCGCCTGCCGTCGAATTCGAACGGCCGGCACTAAGTTGACGTTCATCTAAACAGCGATCCCCACCTTGCATCTTGGTTAGACAGAAGTCAAGATAGACGCATGTCGAAACAAGACGTCCATCTGACACGTGGCGGTGGCTGCTGTACGCCGATCTCGGTCGCGGCCCTCGACGAGGCCGAAGCCGGCGTTGGCGCGGCCGTGTTCAAGGCGCTGTCGGACCCGATCCGCCTCCGGCTGATGTCCATCATCGCCTCGGCCGGCGCGGAGGTCTGCGTCTGCGACATCACGCCACACTTCAACGTGTCCGGTCCGACCATCTCCCACCACCTCCGCGTCCTGCGCGAGGCCGGGCTGGTCGACTGCGAACGCCGTGGCACCTGGGTCTACTACTGGCCCGTCCCTGACCGCTTGCGCTGGATCTCGGCTCTGCTGTCGGTGCCCGAGGACGTCGTACTCGCGCACTGACACCCAAGCCCACCGCACGCTTCATCACCGCCCGATCAGGGAGATATCGTCATGCCCCCAACCGCCGAAGAGCTCTCGTTGCTCGATACCGACACCGTGCTCGGTCGTGCCGCCGAACGGCTGGCCGGCAAGTACACCGGCGTCTTCAACGCTGAAACGATCGAACGCGTCGTGCACGAGTCCTACGTGGCGCTGTACCGGACCGCCAGCATCCAGCGGCACCTTCCCGCTCTGGCCGAACACTTCGCCGGTGACCGATTGGCCGCGCTGGCCCATGCCAAAGGCGCGATCGTCAGCCCTGTCCCGCAGGTGCTGTTCCTGTGCGTCGCAAACGCAGGCCGCTCCCAAATGGCCGCGGCTCTCCTGGCGCACCACGCCGCCGGCACGGTCGCGGTCCGCTCGGCCGGATCCCACCCGGCCGCCGACGTGGAGACACCGGTCGCCGCCGCGATGGCCGAGCTCGGCCTCGACCTGAATCAGGCCTATCCGAAACCACTGACCGATGACGTCGTTCGCGCAGCCGACGTGGTGGTCACGATGGGATGCGGTGACGCCTGCCCGGTCTTGCCCGGCAAGCGGTACCACGACTGGGCGATCGACGACCCCGCCGGGCGGAGCCCCGCAGAGGTCCGCCGGATCCGCGACGACATCGACACTCGCGTTCGCGCTCTACTCGCCGAACTCGTCGACCAGCACGCAGGAGCCATCGCGTGAACGACACCACCACCACACCGGGCGACGTGGCCGTCGTCGCGAAGCTGTCGTTCCTCGACCGGTTCCTGGCCGTCTGGATCATCGCCGCCATGGCACTCGGTCTGGTCCTCGGACGACTCATCCCGAGTCTGGACGACGCACTCGACTCGGTCAAAGTCGGGTCGGTGAGCCTGCCGATCGCGATCGGGCTGCTACTGATGATGTACCCGGTGCTGGCCAAGGTCCGCTATACCGAGACCAGCCGTGTCACCGGCGACCGCAAACTCCTGATCGCCTCACTGGTCCTGAACTGGGTACTCGGGCCGGCACTGATGTTCGCCCTCGCCTGGCTGCTGCTCCCGGATCTGCCCGAGTACCGCACCGGCCTGATCATCGTCGGCCTCGCACGGTGTATCGCCATGGTGCTGATCTGGAACGACCTGTCCTGTGGTGACCGTGAAGCTGCCGCAGTTCTGGTCGCGATCAACTCCGTCTTTCAGATCGTGGCCTTCGCCGCACTCGGCTGGTTCTACCTGCAACTGCTGCCGGGCTGGCTTGGTCTTGCGACGACCAGTGCGGAGTTCTCCATCGGGGCGATCGCCATCAGCGTGCTGGTGTTCCTCGGCATCCCGCTGGTCGCCGGATACCTCACTCGCACCATCGGGGAGAAGACACGCGGCCGCGATTGGTACGAAAGCTCGCTCCTGCCGAAGATCGGCCCGGTCGCGCTGTACGGACTGCTGTTCACCATCGTCATGCTGTTCGCCCTGCAAGGCGACGCGATCACCAGCCAGCCACTGGACGTGGTCAGGATCGCCCTGCCCCTGCTGGCGTACTTCATCATCATGTTCGGCGGATCGTTTGCCCTGGGCTACCAGTTGCGCCTGGGCTATGCCAAGACCGCGACCCTGGCGTTCACCGCCGCGGGCAACAACTTCGAGCTCGCCATCGCCGTCGCGATCGGCACCTTCGGCGTCACTTCCGGCCAGGCCCTCGCCGGCGTCGTCGGCCCTCTCATCGAGGTCCCCGTGCTCGTCGCTCTGGTCTACGCCTCACTGTGGGCCAAGCGCCGCTTCTATCCCGACACCATCAGCTGAGCATCAACCCCTGCGAGGAGCATCGATATGCCTGAGTCCACCCCTGAAGTTCTGTTCGTCTGCGTCCACAACGCAGGTCGTTCCCAGATGGCCGCCGGACTGCTCGACCACCACGCCGCCGGTCGCGTCGTCGTACGGTCCGCCGGATCTCAGCCGGCCGATCAGCTCAACCCGGCTGTGGTCGAGGCGATGGCCGAGATCGGGATCGACATCTCCAAGGAGTTCCCCAAGCCGCTGACCGAGGACGCCGTCAAGGCCTCCGACGTGGTCATCACCATGGGCTGCGGCGACGAGTGCCCGTACTTCCCGGGCAAGCAGTACCTCGACTGGAAACTCGAAGACCCGGCCGGGCAGGGCATCGACGCCGTACGGCCGATCCGCGACGAGATCGACGCCCGCGTTCGCGCGCTGCTCGCCGAGCTGCTGCCCGGCGACAAGGCAAGCGACTGACCTTGTCCGACCCGCACCCGGTCGCTGACCCTGACGCCAGCCACGTCAGGGTCTGCGTCATCGGCGGTGGCCAGGCCGGATTGGCCACCGGCTTCTACCTGCGACGCGCGGGCCTCGTTCCCGGCGTCGACTTCGTCATCCTCGACGCGGCAGAGCAACCTGGCGGCGCCTGGGCTCAGATGTGGCCGAGCCTTCGCACCTTCTCGCCCACCCGGTACTCCTCACTACCGGGCTGGATGATGCCGACCTGGACCGAGGACTCCGGCTATCCGCTGGCCGCGCACGTCGCGGACTACCTCAGCGCTTACGAACGGCGGTACGAGCTCGCCGTACGCCGTCCTGTCCGGGTGGCCGGCGTGAGCAGAGCAGACCAAGGCCTACTGGTTCGCACCGACCACGGAAACTGGCTGGCCGATCAAGTCGTCTCCGCGACCGGGACCTGGTCACGGCCTTTCATACCCACCTATCCGGGCCAATTCGCCGGTCAGCAATTGCACACCGCCCAGTACCGCCAGGCGGCCGACTTCAGCGGCCGGCGGGTCCTGGTGGTCGGTGGCGGCAACTCCGCCGCACAGATCCTTGCCGAGGTCTCGCGCGTCGCCGACACCACCTGGGTCACCCCTCGCCCGCCACGCTTCCTGCCCGACGACGTCGACGGACACGCGCTGTTCCAGCTCGCCACCAACCGCCGCCGCGCCCACGACTCCGGACATCCAGACACCGGCGGAGTTGCCGGCCTCGGCGACATCGTCATGGTCGACAGCGTTCGCGACGCCCGCGACCGGGGCGTTCTGCACGCCCGCGACCCGTTCGAACGGCTCACCCGATCCGGGGTCCGGTGGACCAATGGTGATCACGTCGAGCTCGACGTGATCATCTGGTGCACCGGCTTCCGGCCGGCCCTTCACCACCTCGCGCCCCTCAGATTGCGGGGCCCGGCTGGCCTCATCCCCACCCACGGAACCCAAGCCGTGCAAGAGCCTCGGCTGCATTTGGTCGGCTACGGCGACTGGACCGGCCCGGCCTCGGCAACCCTGATCGGCGTCGGTCGCACCGCGCGCGACCTAGCCACCGCCCTCACACAATCCAGCGCACAGTTCCCGATCCGCCGAGAATCACGCGGCGCATGACCCCGTCACGGGACGGGAACGTCCCGGTGCGTCTGCGCTGTTGCCCGCGGCGGTGTGGTTGTTGGTGACGACCGTCGCACTGGTGGAGAACGGGTCTCCGGCGGTCAGCGCGGGCAGCGTTTGCACCTGATCTCCAACCCACATCACCGGACCGAGCTCGGCGTCGAATCCGGCCACCGTCGCTGTTCACGTCCTGCGCGACCGCGTCCGCACCGCCCGGAGCAGCGAGCACCGTCACCTCGCCGTCATGCCACGCCAACGGGCGCGTTCCGCCGTCCGCATCAACGCCGTGACCGGCGACCTGCGACAAGCATCGAGTACGACGCACCGACCACACCATTTTCCCCACCCTCTCAACGACGAAGGCGCGACGCTGACGGGTCAGGTATGGGTGTGACGCGGGCGGTGCGCCCGGAGTCATTGAGGGTGACGGGGGACGCGAAACCCGATGATGAGGAGAATTCGTGAGAACGAGGCTACGAAGGCTGGGGCAGGGTGCGCTCGCGTTCGCCACGGTGGCGGCGGCGCTGACCGGGCTGACCGGTACGGCGGCGAGCTCAGCGCAGCCGGACGCGGTACGGCCCGCTGACCAGGGTGCGACGCGAGGCGCAGGCCAGGATGCGCCGCGGGGCGGGGGCCCGGGGGTGGTGGGTGCGAGCCGATTGGACCAGACGATCACGTTGATCTCGGGCGATCGAGTCGCACTGCGCGGGGCGAAGACGCCCGTCGCGCAAGCGGGGCCGGGACGCGCCGGCATGGGGTTCCACATCTCCAAGGTCGGCGGTGACACCTTTGTGCTGCCGTACGACGCGGCGGCCCTGGTTGCCGCAGGCCGGGTCGACCGGCGGCTGTTCAACGTGACCAAGCTGGCCGAGTTCGGGTACGACGACCGCTCGCGCGCGGACATCCCGCTGATCGTTGCCGGGGGCACCGAGAAGGTCCGGGCGTTGCAAGCCGACGGGAAGGCGCGCGAGCTCAAGAGCGCAGGAGCAGTCGCGCTTCGCAAACCGAAGGTCGAGGCGGCGGCCTTCTGGAAGCTCGTTCGCGGCGACGGGAAGAGCGCGCTGGCGGCCGGGGTGAACAAAGTCTGGCTCGACGGCAAGGTACGAGCCACACTCGACCAGAGCGTCCCACAGATCGGGGCACCGGCCGCTTGGCAGGGCGGGCACACCGGTGCCGGCACGAAGGTGGCCGTTCTCGATACAGGTATCGACACCACCCACGCCGACCTTTCGGATGCCGTCGTCCAGCAGCAGGATTTCACCGGCAGCGAGTACGGCGCGGACGACCGCTCGGGCCACGGGACGCATGTCGCGTCCACCATCACCGGCCGCGGTGGCAGCCACCAGGGCGTCGCGCCCGGCACCGAGTTGCTCAACGGCAAGGTGCTGGGCGACGACGGATCCGGCTCCGAGTCCGCCGTACTGGCCGGCATGGAATGGGCCGTCGCGCACGGCGCGGACGTGGTGAACATGAGCCTCAGCTCGAGCGACCCCGGCAACGGGTCGACCCCACTGGAACAAGCGGTCGACCGGCTCACGGCCGAGACCGGCGCGCTGTTCGTCGTTGCTGCGGGCAACGAAGGCCCGGGCAGCCAGACGATCGGCAGCCCGGCATCCGCCGATTCAGCGCTGGCGGTCGGGGCGGTCGACCGGTCGGACCAGCTGGCGCCGTTCTCGTCTCGCGGTCCGCGCCGCGGCGATGGAGCGATCAAGCCCGACCTCACCGCGCCGGGCGTCGGGATCGTGGCGGCCCGGGCTCAGCATGCGACGATCGGCGATCCGGTCGGCACCGGCTACTCACGGTTGAGCGGTACGTCGATGGCCGCGCCGCACGTCGCGGGCGCCGCCGCGATCCTGGCCGGGCAGCATCCCGACTGGACCCCCGGACAACTGAAGGCCGCGCTGATGGGCAGTGCCGAGCCGACTCCCGGCCTCACGGTCTACCAGCAAGGGGCGGGGCGGGTCGATGTCGCGCGGGCCACGAGACAGCAAGTTCATCCGGAGGCCGGCAGCCTGGACCTAGGTACGGCGCTTTGGCCACATCACGATGATCAACCGGTGACACGCACGGTCACCTATCGCAATGATGGCGATGAACCGATCACCTTGACGTTGTCGACCGACGTCCAGGGTCCTCTGGGCGTTCCAGCTCCCGCGGGGATGTTCACGATCTCGGCTCGCACTTTGATCGTTCCGGCGCATGGATCAGCCTCGACCGAACTGACCGCGAAGCCCGCGATCGATGGCCCCGATGGGAATTACAAAGGCGCGGTCGTCGCCACGGCCGGAACCACTCGTGTCCGTACGATCATCGCTCTCCACCGTGAGGTCGAAAGCTATGACGTGACTGTGAAAACGGTGGACTGGAACGGTCGGCCTTCCCGGCCGGACTACTTCCTCATCGTCAACGTGGAGAGGCCTGGCTTTTCCTTGCTGAATTACCCGGAGGACACAGCCGTCGTGCGGTTGCCGGCCGGCCGGTACTACTACGATTCGTTCCTCTACCGGATCAATAGCGAAGCGCCTTTCAGCTACAGCGCGGCGTATTTCATCGAACCGGAGATCGTTGTATCGAGCAACCAGACGCTGAGTCTGGACGCCCGGGACGCGGTACCGATCGGCTTCCGCACCGAACACCGGGAAGCAGCACTGGGTGGACACGAGATCGCCAGTTGGCGCGACACGCCATACGCGGGAGACGACTCCGTCGGCTTCGTTGCCGGCGGCACCGAGCTGTTTCCGATCCTGGAGGACATCCGGATCCGGCCGTCGCGCACGTCGGCGCCGGGCCGGTACCACTTCGACTTGGCGGGCCTTCTCGCCAGATTGGACGGGAAGGGCGGCTACACCGGCAGCCCGTACCAGTACCACTTGAAGTGGTCCGAGGACGGGAAGGTGCCGGCGACGCTGAATCGCCGGTTCAGTGACGGCGATCTCGCCGAGCTGCGGACCAGGATCGCCGCGCAGGTGCCGGGCGGCGTCGCCGAGAAGGACTGGATCGCGGCCACCGCGACACCTGGAACGATCGTTGAGCGGTATTCGCCGGGCTTCGAGTTCTGGCCCGCCAACGTCACCCAGTGGTCCGACAAGGAGAACGACGCGGTGGTCTCGAGCCAGGTGGCCATCGCTCCCCGGGTGTTCGCGAACGCGGGTCCGGTGGGAATCGAGCGATGGAACGTTGGGCCGTTCGTGCCCCGGCAGGACCCGGACAACTGCTCGTGCCGGGCAGGCGATGAACTGACGGTCAGTCTGAAGCCGTACTCCGGCCAGAACCTCGACCACGTGGGTGATTCGACCGCCACTTCGGAGGGCGCCAGACTGTTGCGCGATGGCGTGGAGGTCGCCTCGTCGTCCTCGGCCGGGTTCTTGGCCGCCGAGGTACCGGCCGGGCAGGCGACGTACCGGCTGGAAACTAAGGCGGCGCGTACCAACTCGCCGTTCACCTCGCGGCAATCCGCCGCCTGGACCTTCCGGTCGGGAACGACCACCGAGGCGACGCCGTTGCCGCTGATGATCATGCGGTTCGCGCCGAAGCTGGATGACTTGAATCAGGCTCCGGCCGGTGGGCCGTACGCCGTGCCCGTCACGATTCACGTCCAGAACGGTGCCGCCCGCGGCACGCTCACCTCGCTGAAGGTCGACGCCTCCTACGACGGCGGAGTGACGTGGCGACCGGCGAAAATGGTGGGACAGACCGCATTGGTCGAGCATCCCCGCCAAGCCGCATTCGTGTCCCTACGGGCCACGGCTGCCGATTCCAGCGGGAACAAGGCCGAACTTACGGTGATCTCCGCCTACCGTCTCCGCTGATGATGCCCGCCGGGTCCGGTCGTACGACGGGCCCGGCGGGACTCGCGACCGGCCGGGTGTGACGCGCGGGTGGTGTTCGGCGTCGAAGTAGGTGAAGCCAACCAAGGAGCAACATGTCCGAAAACGGTGCATCGCGCCGCGAGCAGGAGTTCGAGGAGTTCGCTCAGGCGCGGGCCGCACAGCTTTATCGCTCGGCGTGGTTGCTCTGTGGCAGTCACTACCAGGCGGAGGACCTGGTTCAGGAGACGCTGGCCAAGATCTACGCCCGGTGGCATCGGCCGTTCCGGCGGATCGACAATCCCGCGGCTTATGCCCAGACGACCTTGACCCGCACGTTCCTGAGTGGGCGACGCCGGCGAAGCAAGGACGAGCATTCGTACGCCGAAGTGCCCGACCAGGCGGTGCCTGATGCCACAGCGGGAACCGACGTTCGGCTCGCCCTGATGGAAGTGCTGATGGAATTGCCCGCGCCGGACCGGGCGGTGCTGGTACTGCGCTACCTCGAGGACCTCAGCGTCGATGAGGTGGCCGCACGCACGGGGCTCTCCCCCGGCGCCGTACGGAATCGCAGTATGCGCGCGCTCAAACGGATCCGCGGCCTGGTTAACGACTCGATGACCACAGGGAAGGACTGACCACCATGGGCGACGACAACAGCGCCGATGATGCTCGCATCTCGGCACTTTTCCACCACTCGACGGCACTGGCCGAGCCCGATGTCCGCGCGCTGATCCAGGGCGGAATCGACCGCGGCCGGGCGCGGCGCCGCCGGGGCGCCGTACTCGCCGCAGCTGCCGCCGTCGGCGTTGTAGCGCTAGCAACCAGCGTGATGTCCGATCCTGGTTCTACTGGCGGTGAACCGGGTGTCGTCGGCGCGCCTTCGTCGACCAGGCTGGCGGCGCCTACGACGACGGCCCAACCCACGATGACTCTGCCAACCTCCAAGCCCCATCAGCCGCCCAAGATCCCGAAAGCCGATATCCCGGTAGAGGCCGCCGACCTGCCGCGACTGTTCGCCAAGCTCTACCCCGGCCAGATCACGTCTGCCGAGGCTGGGAGCGGACGCATCATCGACAACGGCAAAGCTGGCCAAATTGCCCACTTCCGGTGGAACGGGTTCGTCACCACTGTCGGCTTCGTGGCCTACTCCGGCACTCCCGAGCAACGGTGCCGGGCAGTTCAGCAAGACGCCAGTCAATCGGGCCTCCCGCCGGTGAACTGCTCGAAGCGGCCCGACGGGTCGATCCTGGTTGAGGCGCGCCAAACCGCTCCAGCCATAGACGGCGGGGTAACCAGCCAAGCGGTCACCTTGTTCACCAATCACGGCTACGAGATCTTCATCCAGTCCTACAACGCGGGCCGCCTGCGAGGACCCGTGCTCGCCCCCAAACCCCCGTTTGCTCTCACACAACTAGTTGACGCCGTCACCAGTCGCACCTGGTACTAGCCGTACGAGGCCGCAGAGTCCTGGTCCTCTTCCGCTGCGCGAGGAAGAGGACCAGTGCCGTCGGGTGACCCGGGAGTTGGTGATCTTCAGTGGCGGGCCGGGCCGGTGCTGTCGCGGATGACCAGGGAGGTTCGGAGGAGTTGGGCCGAGTTGACCGGGAGTGTCCCTTCGGCGAGGGCTCGCAGGAGGAGGTTGGTCGCCTGTTGTGCCATCTCCCGGCTTGGGATCGCCACGGCGGTGAGTGCGGGATGGGTCAGGCCGACGGGCGCGGTGTCGTCGAAACCGATCACGGAGACGTCGCCGGGCACCGATCGGCCAGACTCCTTCACCGCCTCGAGCACGCCCAGCGCCAGCAAGTCGTGTGAGGCGAAGATCGCGGTGAGCGAAGGATCGGCGGCCAATGCTGCTTGGGCCGCGGCGAAACCGCCGGCCGGCGTGGCTTCCGTGGGCGCGAACACCATGTCGTCGCCGATCCGCAGCCGGTGCCGCGCGAACGCCGACCGCAGACCGGACAGCCGCCGCTCGTGGGTCGGCAACTCGACCACTGCCGCCACCCGCTGGTGTCCCAGGCCGCGGAGATGTTCACCGGCCAGGAATCCGGCGTGCTCGTAGTCGATCGTCACCACTGGCAGCGAGTCGGGGATCTGGGTCTCCCAGGCGCACAAGGCGATCGGGAAGCGCGGGTCCGGGAGCAGCGCGAGCGGATCGGCCAGATCCCGGTCGCCCGCGATCAGCAGCGCGTCGACCAGGCGGCTGGACAGGCCGGCGAGCTGCCGCTTGGCGCGGTCGCCGTCTGCTCTCGTCGTACCCAGCACAAGGTGGTAGCCGTGCTCGTCGAGCACGTTCTCAACCTCTTCGACGATCTCGGAGTAGAACGGGCTGGCGACGGTCGGCACGATCAGGCCGACCGTCATCGTCGTACCGGTTGCCAGCGAGCGTGCGACCAGGTTCGGTTTGTAGCCCAGCTCGGCGATCGCGGCCCGGACGCGGGTGGCGGTGTCCGGGCGTACCGCGACCCGGCCGGTGACCACGTTCGAGACGGTCTGCTTGGTGACGCCCGCCAGCGTGGCCACGTCCTGCATCGTCACCACAGGCGAACCTCATCCGTTGGACCGGTCAACTCAACTCGGCCAGTATCGACCGCCGCAGCGAACGGCGTCAACGCCGGAGCGCCTTATGAAGCTCGTTTTTCTATCCACACTGCTCTTGTTTACCGGTCAAATGAATCTTACTGTTCCGGCTATCACGCGGGGCCGAACCCAAGGAGCTGCTATGTCTCGATCTCGGAAAACACTGGTGGTGGGTCTACTTGGCCTCGGGCTCGCGGTCGGCGGCCTCGGGTCGGCCGCCACGGCGACGACCACGGCGCCGCCGAACGCGTCGTACACGATCACCGTCGGGAGCAAGGGCAGCTGGACCACGCCGACCGACACCCCGGCCGGCACGTACATCGACAAGGACGGCACGTTCTACTTCCAGCAGTCCGCCGCACTGTACGGCGCTACCGATCCCCGCAAGTGGGACTTCTACACCGGCACCAACTTCGACACCGCGACCAAGTCGACCGCGATCAGTTCCGCCGTCAACCCGGCCAACGCGAACGACAAGAACAACGACACCACCTGGCGGTGCAACAACAGCCCGACCGGCCTGGAGTCGACCTTCGCACCGAGCGGCTCGGGCTATTCACAGCGGAACTACTGCGACCTGGCCGGGGTGTGGGTCGACCCGGACACCGGCCATTGGTACGGCCTGGTGCACAACGAGTTCACGCCGCAGCCCTTCGGCGACGGCCTGCACTACGATGCGATCGACTACGCGGTCTCCACCGACCAGGGCCGAACGTGGACGATCAAGAGCCACGTCATCACCTCGCCGTACAGCACCAAACGCAACGACACCGCGGCCTTCCCGAACCAGACCTACCACTACGGCGACGGCGACCAGCGGCTCTTCGTTGACACCGCCTCGGGCTACTTCTACGTGTATTACGGCTCGCGGATCGTCGACAAGGCCGGCAGCTGGAAGAACTTCCGCTCGCACGTCGCGCGGGCCAAGATGTCGGCGAAGATGGCGCCGGGGTCGTGGCAGAAGTGGTACGACGGGGCGTGGTCGCAGCCCGGCGTCGGCGGCCGCGAGAGCAACCTCGTGCCGGTCGACGCGAGCAACCCGAACGGGTACACCCCGCTGGCCAAGGAGTACAACCCCGCCAACTCTGGTACGGCCGACCAGCAAGTTGCCGCGGGCACCTTGTCCCCGACGTCACCGCTCTTCGTGATGGACATCGCCTACAACGCCTATCTCGGGCTGTACATCGGCGAGCCGCAGGCGGTGCGGCAAGACGGCAAGGAGCCGCAGCACTTCTACGTCACCGACGATCTGACCAGCCAGAAGTGGTACGAGATCGGGAACACCGGCAACTACACCACCGCCTCGTGGTACCGGTGGTTCCTCGACAGCGCGAACAAGACCAGCTCCAGCATCATCGGCAAGAGCTTCCGCTCGTACTGCTCGTTCGGCTGCTCCGGCGGTGCATCCGGCGAGTACGTCAACCTCACGATCGACTCGACCTCCCCCGCCGCCACGCCGTTCGACCTCACCAAGTCCTACCGGATCGCCAGCAGCGGCGGCCGGATCCTCGCCCAGCAGTCGGGTTCGACGGCCACCACTTCGGTCGGCACCTCCTCGGGCAGCACGCTCGAGTCCTGGTATTTCGTTGCCAACGGCGACGGTTCCTTCCAGATCCTCAACTCGTCCTCCGGTCAGGCGCTCGGGCTCGACTCCGGTACGACGACCACTCGCGCCTGGGGTACCAAGCCGACCGTGGGTACCGGCGGAACGGTTGGGCGGCAATGGTGGCTGATCAAGAACGCCGGCGGAACGTTCCGATTCGTCAACCGGTACAGCGGTCTCGTGCTCGGCCTCTCCGCCGACTCGGGGCGTCTCGCCGAGACCACCCCCACCCGCGACTGGACCAACACGACCGGCAACACCGTGGGCGGTAATCGCAGCGGGGCCGAGCAGACCCTCACGGTGACCCCGGTCGGGACGGCGCCACAGAACCTCAACGGCGTACACACCGTGTCCACGGGCGGGAAGGCGCTGGACAATCCTGACCGAAGCACCGTGAACGGCACTCAGCTGATCACTTGGACCAACCACGGCGGCCTCAACCAGCAGTGGACGTTCACCCAGCTGGCCGATGGCTCGTACACGCTGAAGAACAACTCGTCCGGTCTCTGCGCCGACGTCAGCGGTGGCGCCACGACCGCCGGTACGGCGATCATTCAGTGGACCTGCACCAACGGGCCTAACCAGCGCTGGACCGCGACCAAGCTCGCGAACGGCACCTACACCCTCGCTGCCGTCAGCAGCGGCCTGCTCCTGACCACCGCCGCGACCACGGACGGCGCCAAGGTCACCCAGCAGCCCAACACCAACTCCGCCCTCCAGCAATGGTCGATCAACTAGGCGCGCGATTACCTGCACACGGGGCGATGGGACCGGCGGGTGTGATGCTGCGCTGGTGAAGATCAAGGACGAGCCGCTCGACGACTTCGAGGCCGCACTTGCGGACATCGCGGACGTGCCGGACTGGCGCGCGGTCTGGGGATCCTCGATCGAGGAATCCACAGCCGGCGGCAGTCCGGCGACGGGCGGCAGTCTGGCACCGGGTGGTGGGCCTACGGCGTTGGCTGCGTTGCGCGAGCGGGTGCGGACCGCCACCGGGTGGAGTTCCGAGGGCCGTCTCCGGGGACGCGGATATGCGCCAGAAGGGGACGCGCGCGCCAAGTCGGATACCTGGCGGTCTGGCGGCGACCGGGGCTGGAGTTCCACTTGTTCGCCTCGCACGCGGGGTTGGAGTTCGACCCGGTGCATCCGGCGATGAGCGTGCACCACCTGGTCCGACGTAGCCGAGGCCGCGACGAATGACGCGCCCGCGCAGCGCAGGCACAGCGACGGGAACGGCTGCGGTCAGCGGCCGGTGGCTTCACCGAGCTTGTCGCCGGCCTGGTCGGTCAGGCCTTCGGTGGGAAGGTCGATACCGGTGGCACCGGTGACCTGGTCGCCGAAGGCGTTGGCCTGGTCCTGGGCCGCCTCGGCATGGCCTTGAGCCTGACCGGCCAGACCCTCGGTGGCCTGGGTGGCCTGGTCGGTGACGCCGCTGACGTCGACACCCGTGGTTTCGGCGATTTTGTCGGTGGCGCCGGACAGATCGAGGCCAGTGGCCTCGGTGACCTTGTCGGTGGCGCCCGAGAGGAGCTCGGTGGCTTTGTCCTTGAGGGAGTCGAAGATGCCCATGAGGGGAGAACCCTTCAGTCATTGTTGGCTAGGAGGGAATCACCCAGCGTAACAAGGCAATCCAATCCCTCAGCCTCAGCGCCCTCTACGGCACGCACCTACTCCGGGCGGCGTACTGACCTGGTGCCACCGCGGCGCCGGGAACCGATGAGTTTTCGGCTTGTTGGGAGTCTTACTGTCGAGAGTGATTGACAGATCGGGCGGAGGATCACACGGTGCGTATGAGCAACACCGGCACAGAACAGTCTGTTGAGAACGCGGCGGCGGGTGATACAGCGGAGTTCACCCGGCTGGTTGAGAGTCACCGCCGGGAATTGCAGGTGCACTGTTACCGGATGCTCGGTTCTCTGGAGGACTCCGAGGATTTGGTGCAGGAGACGTTCCTGCGGGCATGGCGCAAGCGGGCGAGCTTCGAAGGGCGCTCCACGATCCGTGCGTGGCTGTACCGGATCGCGACCAACGCGTGCCTGGACTTCCTCGAGCGGAACCCCCGCAAGCCGACGGACACCGGCCAGTCGGCGACGTCGGGTGGCCGGGTGATGCCCCAGGCCGAGGTCTCCTGGCTTCAGCCTTACCCGGACCGGTTGCTGGAACCGATTGCCACCGAAGCGGAGCCGGATGCCGCGGTGGTCGCCAGGGAGACCATCGAACTGGCGTACCTGGCGGCGATCCAGCACCTGCCACCGCGGCAGCGCGCCGTGCTGATCCTGCGCGACGTACTCGGCTGGCCCGCGAGTGAGACGTCCGCCCTGCTGGAGGTCAGCGTCGCGGCGGCCAACAGCGCTCTCCAGCGGGCCAGGGCCACGCTCAAGCAGCACCTGCCGGAACGCCGGGTCGAATGGGCGCCCGCCAGCGATCCGACCGAGCAGGAGCGCGCGGTGCTGCGCCGCTACATCGACGCCACCGAACGAGCCGACCTCAGCGGCCTGGCTGCCCTGTTGCGCGCGGACGCGCGGTTCACCATGCCACCGGAACCCGTCTGGTGCGACGGCCGGGACGCGGTCATCGCGGCCTGGGCGCCGACGCTGGTCGGTCCCAACGCGCTGACCGACTTCAAGCACCTGATCACCAGGGCCAACCGGCAGCCGGCCGTCGCGGCGTACGTGCGTTGGCCCGGCACGGACACACACGTGCCGCTGGGCCTCGATGTGCTGCGGATCGAGGGCAACCAGGTGGTGGAGGTAACCGCGTTCAGTCCTCGGCTGTTCCCCGCGCTCGGTCTGCCGTCGACCCTCTGACGTACGGCGCCTCCGGGTCGCACCGACTCGCGCCGGCATCGATGAGTTCTCGGGCGATCTTTCGTCATAACAGGGGTGCCCGGCCGGAGCCGGCCGGGCGACGACGAGAGGACCGAGAACGTGACTTCTGCCGACGCACCACCACTCGCAGGCCGGAAGGAGTGGACCGGCCTGGCGGTGCTGGCCTTGCCGACCTTGCTGTTATCGATCGATCTGAGCGTACTCAATCTGGCGCTGCCGCAGTTGAGTGCCGACCTCGGCGCGAGCACTGTCGAACAGCTCTGGATCATCGACATCTACGGCTTCATGATCGCCGGGTTCCTCATCACGATGGGAACGCTCGGTGACCGCATCGGACGGCGCAAGCTGCTGCTGATCGGCGGCACCCTGTTCGCGATCGCGTCGATCGTGGCGGCCTTCTCCCCCAGCACAGAAACCCTGATCGCGTCCCGCGCGCTGATGGGTATCGCGGGAGCCACCCTCAGCCCGTCGACGCTGGCCCTCATCAGCAACATGTTCCGCGACCCGCGCCAGCTGGGCACCGCCATCGGGGTCTGGGTGAGCTGTTTCATGGGCGGCATGGCCCTCGGCCCGATCGTCGGCGGCGCGATGCTGGAGTTCTTCTGGTGGGGCTCGGTGTTCCTGCTGGCCGTGCCGGTGATGCTGTTGCTGCTCGTCCTGGGACCGGTGCTACTACCCGAATACAAAACCCCGGATGCGGGCAAGCTCGACCCGCTCAGCGTGGGGTTGTCGCTGGGCGGGATCCTGCCGATCGTCTTCGGCGTCAAGGAGATCGCCAAGGACGGCATCGGCGTGGTGTCCGTACTGAGCATCCTGTTCGGCCTGGCGCTGGCCGTGGTGTTCGTGCGGAGGCAACGCGGCCTAGACCAGCCGTTGATGGACGTACGGCTGTTCGCCAGCCGGTCGTTCGCGACCGCGCTGATCATCATGCTGCTCGGCGCGGCGATCGGCGGCGGCACGATCCTGGTCGTCAACCTCTATCTCCAGTCGGTCGCGGGCTTGTCGCCGCTGCAGGCAGGGCTGTGGATGGTGCCGTCCGGGCTCGCGATGGTCGCCGCAGCGATGTCCGCGCCCGCGCTCGCCCGGCGCTTCCGGCCCGCGACGGTCATCGCGGCCGGACTCTTCGTCGCGGCGGCGGGCTACCTGCTGCTTGCCCAGGTCTCGACCACACACGGGCTGCTGATCACCGTCGTCGGCGTGACAATTGCCAGCGCGGGATCCGGGCCGCAGGCGGCGCTGAGCACCAACCTCGTGCTCGGCTCCACCCCACCGGAAAAGGCGGGTTCCGCCGCGTCGCTGTCGGAGACCAGCGGTGAGCTTGGTATGGCGCTCGGTGCCGCCTTCATGGGCAGCATCGCCACCGCCGTGTACGGCGCGCAGCTGCTCGGCGCCAACCTGCCGGGCGTTCCGACCGCCGAGGTCGGTGCCGCAGGCAAGGGCGTCGTCGGCGCGGCGGAGGTCGCTGCCAGACTGCCCGCCGAACAGGGCGGCCAACTCCTGGCATCCGCCCGAGAAGCGTTCACCTCCGGACTGAACGCGGTCGCGATCGTCAGCGCCGCCCTGCTCGTCGCTGTGGGGATCCTCGCGCTAGCCACGCTCCGGCACGTCCCGCCCACCGACGCGGTCGAAGTTGAGGAAAGCACCGATCACGCCGACGCGGCCAACCACGCGGGATGACGCCGTACGGCGCCCGACGGCGGCGGTCCCTCTCACACCGGCCGCCACCGATGACCCACGACTGAATCAGCCTAGGAGACCACATGACGACCCTGCCCACTGTGGCTACCCGCGGCGAATGGCTCGCCGCCCGCGACAAGCTTCTGGTGAAGGAAAAAGAGCTCACCCGTGCGCGGGACGAGGTGAGCGCGCTGCGTCGCGAACTGCCGATGGTGGCGATCGAGCAGAGCTACGAGTTCGACGGCCCGAGCGGCCCGGCCACCCTGCTTGAACTGTTCGAGGGCCGCCGGCAACTGATCGTGCGCCACTTCATGTTCCACCCGGACTGGGACGAGGGCTGTGTCGGCTGCTCGTTCCAGGTCGACAACCTCGGCCATCCGTCGCACCTGAACGCTCGCGACACCACCCTGGTGCTGGTTTCCCGCGCACCGCTGGCCAAGATCCAGCCGTTCCAGCAGCGAATGGGGTGGACAACCCCGTGGTACTCGTCGTTCCGCAGCCGGTTCAACGAAGACTTCGGCGTGACCAAGGACGACAGCGAGACCTCCGGGCTCAGCGTGCTGCTGCGTGACGGCAGCCGGATCTTCCACACCTACTCGTCGTTCTCCCGTGGCGGCGACATCCTGCTCAACACCTACAACTACCTCGACCTGACTCCGCTGGGCAGGCAGGAGGACGAGCTGGACTATCCCCAGCAATGGTGGCGACATCACGATCGGCACGACTCCTGAACCCGGCCCACCTGCTTCGCAACAGCAAACACCACCCGATCCCTTGGAGGTTCCTCAGATCATGGCCACCTACGTTCTGATCCACGGCGCGGCTACCGATGCGTGGTACTGGCATCTACTGGAGGCCGACCTACGCGAGCGCGGTCACGACGTGGTGGCGGTCGACCTGCCCTGCGACGACGACTCAGCCGGGCTCGCTCAGTACGCCGACACGGTGGTCGATGCGGTCGGTGACCGGCAGGGCCTGGTCTTGGTGGCTCACTCGTTCGGCGGCTTCACCGCGCCACTGGTGGCCGACCGGCTTCCCGCCGACCTGCTCGTCATGCTTCAGGCCCAGATCCCGCTGCCGGGAGAATCGCCGGGCGCGTGGTGGGACAACACCGGCTACAGCGAGGCCAGACAGCAACAGGACGAGCGAGACGGTCGTGAGCCGGGTGCGCCGGACGACCCATTGGAACTCGTGGTGCACGACACCCCCGACGACCTCGCCGCCGAGTTCATTCGCAGGCAACGCGATCAGTCCGGCACACCTTTCGAGAAGCCATGGCCGCTCGCGAAGTGGCCTGACGTGCCTACCCGGGTGCTGTTATCGCGCGACGACCGCTTCTTCCCACTGGAGTTCATGCGCCGGACCTCCCTCAACCGCCTGGGCATCGAGCCCGACGTGATGCCTGGCGACCACTGCCCGATGCTCCGGCACTCGAAGGAACTGGCGGACCGCTTGGAGGAGTACCGCTTGGCGCTGCGTTGACGGCCCGCACGGCTTTCGTTCATCGGGCTCCGTGCGACAGCAAAGTTTCATCGGGCTCAGTGCGACAGCGAGGTGACGAGCTGGACAGCCAAGGCCTCGCGATTCCTCTGCCGCTCGAAGCCGGTCTGTATTCGTGAACTCGCGGGGAAGCGCCGCGACTGTAGAGGAGCACTAAATGACCAAGCTGATCGAGTCCACCCTGATCTCGGCCGACGGTGTCGTGGACGATCCAGGCGAGTGGGCATTGGAATACTTCAACGAGGAGTTCGTGCACGAGGCAACCGAGTTGCTCAACGGGTGCGACGCGATGCTCTTGGGGCGAGGAACGTACGACGACCTGTCCTGGCGGTGGCCAGGCCAGACCGGCCCGTTCGCCGACGCCATCAACGGCATCCGCAAGTACGTCTTCTCCTCGACGCTTGCCACGGCGGACTGGAACAACACCGAGATCCTGCGGGGTGACGTCGTGAAAGAGGTTGAGCGGCTGAAGGACGAGAGCGTGAAGAATCTGGTGTACTTCGGCCACGGTCAACTCAGCCGTACTCTGATGGACGCCGGTCTCACCGACGTACTGCGGATGGCCGTACACCCTGTGGTTGTCGGGCGCGCCACGGCGCAACCGGCAATCGGCAAGACGAAACTGAACCTTCAGACCGCACACCCCCGCTGGTCCGGCGTGGTGGTGCTGACGTACGAGGTGCTGCGGTCCTGAGTCACACCTGCTCAGCCGGGGCGACCTTGGCCAACCGCTGGCAGCATCGGCGCTTGGCCAAGGCTGCTTACGGGTTCGGATTCGGACCAAGAACGCGAGCGGTACCAGGCACCGGCGTACGCCGGGTTCGGCGGTCTGGGCGCGAGTGCCGCGTGCCGGGTGACCTGTCAGGCAGCGGAAATATCGCTGCGCCACAAGGCCTCAAGGAGGATTCGGCCCGCGTCGCCGTCGCCGTCCAGGCGAACCCGCCCGGCGGCGAGGGCGGCGTCCACGTCCTCCTCCCCCGCCATCAGCGCAGCCAGGGTGCCGGCATCGGTGCCGATAACCGCGCGCGGCGAGCCAGGGGCGTGGCCACGTACGACGTCCACGTTGTCGCCGATCGAGACGACGAAACCATCCCGGCCCAGGTGGAACTCGAAGGAGCCCTCGGCCGAGGCGAACGCAGCGGGGTCCAGTGTGGCCTGCAGGGACAGCATCAGCGAGTCTGTGCCCAGCTGACCGTCAGGACGCGTCACCGGAGACTGAGCACCCCATAGCCCGAGCGCCAAGACGATCGGTTTCAGTTGGGCGCCCCATTCGGTCAACTCGTAGACCCGGGTCGCTCCCGGCGGCGGCAGGGTCCGCTTGTGCACCACACCAGCGTCCTGCAGGTCCTTGAGGCGAGACGTGAGCACGTTGGGCGGCACACCGGCGAGACCGACCTGCAGATCGGTGAATCGCTTGGGCCCCAGCAGCAGGTCCCGCACGATCAGCAGCGCCCAGCGTTCGCCAACCAGGTCCAGGGCGTGCGCGACTCCACAGGGATCTCCGTAGCTGCGTTTATTCGGCACTCCCCAAGTCTAACTCCGAGTTGCGTTATCTGAAGTAGCTACTTCATCATATGTAGTTGATGCTACATTTCTCGAAGTAACTACACCTGCGACCTGACATCGGGAGTGCTCATGAAGCTGCCACCAATCGTTTCGACCGACGAGTGGGCGACCGCCCGAGAGGAGCTGTTAGCCGACGAAAAGCGGATGACCCGTGCCCTCGACGCCCTTGCGGCGCGCCGACGCCGGCTGCCGGTTGTGGAGTTCGGCAAGGAGTACCGGTTCGAGGGCACCGGCGGCGCCAAGAGCCTTGCTGGTCTGTTCGACGGACGTCGCCAGCTCATCGTTTACCACTTCATGATGGAGGCCGGCTCGGACCACCGGTGCCCCGGCTGCTCGGCGGTCGCGGACAGCACACCGCATCTGGCGCACTTGCACGCCCGCGACACCACCTACGTGCTGACCTCGCCGGCGCCGCTGTCCCAGCTCGAGCCTTTCCGCCTCCGGATGGGCTGGGACATTCCCTGGTACTCGACCACCGGCAGCGACTTCGAAGCCGACTGTGGCGTGGGCGGCGGTTTCGGAATCAGCGTGTTCATCCGCTCCGACGACGACCGCGTATTCCGCAGCTACTTCACCGCCTCCCGGGGAGTCGACCAGCTACGCAACGACCTGGCACTCCTGGACCTCACGCCCTATGGGCGGCAGGAGACGTGGGAGGACTCACCCGAGGGCTGGCCGCAGACACCGGCCTACCAGTGGTGGCGGCTGCACGACCGGTACGGCGACTGAGCGCCGCGACCGAGAACGGAGTCGCAATGACGGGTAGTGCAACCGAGCACGGCGCGGGTGGACGATGAGAGACCAGAGCACAATGACCGAACTGCCGGTCCGTTCCGGCTGGACGCTGGCGCTGGTCTCGGTCTGCGCGTTCCTCACTTCACTGGACGTGATGGTCGTGGTGACGGCTATCCCGACCATCCGCCAGGATCTCGACGCCGAACTGGCGGATCTCGAATGGACCATCAACGCTTACAACCTGGCCTTCGGCTGTTTGATGCTGATCGGTGCGGCGCTGGGCGACCGCTTCGGCCGACTGAAGATGTACGTGCTGGGGCTGGCGATGTTCACCGCCGCCTCGGCTTTGGCGGCGCTTGCCCCTACGATCGGCGTCCTTATCGTCGCCCGCGCACTGCAAGGGATAGCGGCCGGCGTGGCGATCCCGGTGAGTCTGACCCTGCTGTCGAGCGCCTACCCGCCTCACAAGCGCGGCATGGCAATGGGGATCTGGGGCAGCGTCTCGGGCCTGGCGGTGGCGGTCGGCCCGGTGGTCGGCGGTCTGATCACCCAAGGTCTGTCCTGGCATTGGATCTTCTGGCTGAACGTGCCAGTTGGCGTGGCCGCGACCGTTCTGTCCGCCAAGCTCCTCCGGGAAAGCTATGGTCCCCGCCCCACACTGGATCTGGTCGGCTTGGCCTTGGTGTCGATCGGTCTGTTCGGCTTGGTATGGGCCGCGATACGAATGCCCCTACTGGAGTGGAACGACCCGGAGATTGTCTTGTCGGCGCTCGGTGGGCTACTGCTGCTCGTGGCGTTCGTACGCTGGGAGAAGCACACAGAGCACCCCATGCTGCCGATGTCCTACTTCCGGAACCGCGGCTTCGCTGTCGCCAACGTCTCGGCCTTCTTTCAGCACCTCGCCCTCATCGGCTCGCTGTTCATGCTGGCGCAGATGTTCCAGGAGGGATTTGGTCACGACCCCGTGGGAACCGGCCTACGTCTGCTGGCTTGGACGGTGATGCCGTTGCTGGTGGCACCAATCGCCGGCGGGTTCGCCGACCGGCTCGGCAATCGGCCATTCATGATCGTGGGTCTACTGCTTCAAGGAGTGGGCCTCGCGTGGATCGCGGCGGTCGCCAGACCCGATGTCGGCTTCAGCTCCTTGTTCCTACCACTGGTGCTCGGAGGTGTTGGCATCGCGATGTGCCTTCCCACCACGATCAACCTGGTGTTCGCCTCCGTGCCAGCTGACGACGTCGGTGTCGCCTCCGGTGTGAACAGCGCGGTCCGAGAGATCGGCGGGGTGTTCGGAGTCGTGTTCCTAGGCGCCGCGTTCGCTGCCCGGGGCCACTACGGCGATCAGGGAGCAGCCATGGACGGCTTCCAGGCAGCACTCCTGGTGGGTGCGATCGCCTCGCTGGTCGGCATGCTCGCCGCTGTGTTCGCACCAGGCAAATCCCAAGCGGACACGAGAACGTCTGCGTAATCCCGTCCTGCCGAACACACGATCTACCAGACCAAAGGGACTGTACGGCGAGACCGCGGACGCTCTCGCCGTACAGTCCCTCTTCCTGCGCCCGGCCGATCCGGCCGAAGCGCTTCAAGTGGAGCCGTCGCCACGCGCCAGATAGATCTTCGTGAACGTCTGCTGGACCAGGTCCTCCGCACGATGCCAGTCGCCACACCGCAGGTACGCCGTGACGCGCATGGCGTCCGACCGTGCAACGAAGTACGCATGGAACGCCTCGTCCCGATCAGGAGGCCCGCGGGGGGACTGCGGGCCGGTGCGATCAGCGGCGGCGCGGTCCGGCTTGCGCGCGAGCCTCGGCGGCGTCCAGGTCGGCCGCGTCGGTGATGGTCGCGTTGTTTTCGTAGGTGACCGAATCCGGGACGGCGTCGCTGCCGACCGGGTCGGCGTCCCACACGTTGCCGCGGTAGACCACGTTGTCCAGCGGCGGGTGGACGTGCAGTACGGCGGTGTTGTCGGCGCGCCGCACCACGTTGTCGGCCACGGTCACCCACGCCGCGCCGTAGTCGGTGTAGAGGGCGAAGTTGTACGGGGTGCGGGTGTCGGTGACGACGTTGCCGCGCACCACCGCTCCGTCGTCGTGCGATTCGCCCTGCGGCCCGGACACGACCCTGCCCGCCTCCAGCCGCCGCCGCTCATACGCGCGACCCTATTCCCGCAAGATCAGCAGCGACACGGGTTTTCCAGCTGGTTCCGATGGGATATGCGGACACTTGGACCGGTCTGGTTGGCTGGCACGCAGTCCCGATGCCGAGAAGGAAGCACCCAAGCACGAAGACGACGGTCGACTGGGTCAGTGCGGACGATCGACTTCCCGCGAGGGTCGGGTTTGGCGGGAGACTCAGGTGTACGGGTTGTCTCGGCCTGCGCTGCTGGAGCAGCGTTGGTTGCCGATGTCGTTGATGTACACGCAGACCCGCAGGCCGCTCCCGTACACCGGACATGCCAAGGCCCCGGGTCCCCGGGCGCTATTGACGTACTGCTTGCTTCATCACGTCGCCGCGCACCTAGCGGACTGCTCGGTGGAAGCCCCTGCCGCATCACCTAGTTGGCGACGCATGAGCGAAGCCCGGCGCGAATTCCACAACGGTTCTGGCCTTCTCAACAGCGGTTCCGCAGGTCATCATGGTCTCCGTCGAACCGCTTCGACGAATCGGCCGCCGCCCAGACCGACCTTGTGGAGAAGCCATGGACCCGAAAGACTCGAACTCGCCTCTGTTGCGCCGACGGTCGTTGCTGGCCGCGGGCGCCGCGTTGCCCGTGCTGGCAGCGACGGCACCTCCGGCGGCAGCGCAGACCCGCGTGGTCGTCGAACCGTCGATCGTGCAGCAGAAGATCCAGGGCTTCGGCGGTATGAATCATCCCAACTGGATCCCTGATCTCACCGCCGAGCAACGGGAGACGGCCTTCGGCACGGGCACGGGGCAGTTGGGCTTCACCATCCTGCGCATTCCCGTCCCGGAGAACCGCGCTGACTGGAGCCGGCAGGTCGCCACCGCCCGGCGTGCCACCGAGCTCGGAGCCAAGGTCTTCGCCTCGCCGTGGAACCCGCCGGCGTCGATGACCGAGACCTTCTCGGGAGGAAAGCGGCTGCGCTACGACTCGTACGGCGCCTATGCGCAGCACCTGAACGACTTCGTCACCTTCATGCGCGACAACGGAACGCCCCTGTACGGGATCTCGGTGCAGAACGAGCCGGACTACGCCCACGACTGGACGGCGTGGACGCCGGCCGAGATGGTCAGATTCCTGCGGCAGAACGCCGGCGCCATCAACACCAGGGTGATCGCGCCCGAGTCGTTCCAATACCGCAAGAGCGCGTCTGACCCGATCCTCAATGACCCCGCGGCACTGGCGAACGTGGACATTCTCGGCGCTCACCTTTACGGCACCAGGTCCGCTGACCTCCCCTACCCGCTCTTCCGCGAGAAGGGCGCCGGCAAGGAGCTGTGGATGACCGAGGTCTACCACCCGAACAGCAGCGACTCGGGCGACCTCTGGCCGCAGGCACTCGACGTGGGTGAGCACATGCACCGCGCGTTGGTGGACGGCCGGTTCCAGACGTACGTGTGGTGGTACATCCGCCGCTCGTACGGCCCGATGCGCGAGGACGGGCGGATCAGCAAGCGCGGCGCCAACATGGCCCACTTCTCGAAGTGGGTTCGGCCCGGCTACTTCCGCATCACCGCGACCGCAAAACCCGAGGCGAACGTCTTCATCACCGCGTTCAAGAACGGGTCCCGGACCGTCATCGTTGCCGTCAACAAGAACTCGTGGGCGGTGAACCAGCCGTTCACCATCCGGGGCACCACGGCCAGGACGGTCTCGACCTGGGTGACCACCGCGAACCGGACGCTGGCCGCAGACGCCACCATCACCATGTCGAGCGGCTCCTTCACCACCCAGCTACCCGCATACAGCATCAAAACCTTCATCGCCGGTTAACCCGCAGATCGTGACGAGGCCCAGGGCAACGACAAGACGTTGAAGGCCGCCTCGGAGGCCAACAGCGGACTTGCAATCGCCTGTACGGTGCTCGGTGTGGCGATGCGAACCTTGATGACTGGACCCGCGTGGGTGGCGTACGGGCAGATCTATGTGCAAAGCGGCGACCGGATACCCGAACTACCCCAAAGCTTCGGCGGGCAGACCAACGGTCTGTGCGGCGCCACCATCACCGGTGCACTGTTCCTGTTCACCGGTTTGCATACAGGCAAGGTCGACTTCGCCGTCGAACTGCACGACCAGACTCCGCCGGTGGACGAGACCTGGGAAGACATCGTCGAAGCCTCATTCCGGCCAGGGCCAGATACGGCCCTGGCCGGGTGGGGCGGTTCGGGATACTGGCCGCTGGACCTGCAACAGATCGACTACCGCGTTCGCTATTGCGCCTGGGGTATGGACGCCGGACAAGACACACCTCCCCCGCCACCCACCGCCGAACAGCAAGCAGCACTGGACCGTGAACGGCATGCGTCTGGTAGCCACGGGCTGCTGGAGTCCTGACCTCGACCAGGGCACAAAAGCCACGATGATCACCAATAGCTACCCGGTGATCCGGCTGCCCCGCGGCCACATCCGGCCAGCTGATCCAGGCTGGCGAGCTTCGTCGCGGGTTGACCAGCGGGTCGGGGGCTAGCGGAAGTCTCGGGAGGTGGTTTTGCCTGCTATCGGGAGGCGTTCGAGTTTTTCGGCGACGAGGTTGGTGACGTTGCCGGTGCGTTCGACTTTGCCGCGGATGATCATGGCGGCGGCGGTGCGGGCCACTTCCTTGTAGCGCTTCCAGGTGCCGACCCGTACGACGATGTTGGCGAAGCCGGTTTCGTCTTCGAGGTTGACGAAGGTGATTCCGGACGCGGTCGCGGGCCGCTGGCGATGCGTGACGACGCCGGCGACTCGTACCCGGGTGCCGTCCTTGGCCTCGCGCAGTTCGGCGGTGGACAAGATGCCTTCGGCGGTAAGAGCGGCGCGCACGTGGGCCATCGGGTGTGAGGTGGTGGTGATGCTGGTCGACCAAAGGTCAGCCATGGTCTCCTCGACCTCGGTCATTCCGGGCAGCATCGGCGGCGGCCCGGCCGCGGTGACACCGGCGAGCTGGCCGGGACGTTCCTCAGCGGCCGGTCCGGCGTTCCAGATGGCCTCGCGACGATCCAGCCCGAAGCAATCGAAAGCGCCTGCGGTCGCGAGTGCCTCCATCTGCGGCTTCTTCAGACCGGTACGGCGAACCAGGTCGCCCATATCGACGTACGGGCCGCCGCGGTTGCGCTCGGCAACGATCTGCTCGGCGACCTTCTCCCCGATCGTACGGACCTCGGCCAGCCCAAGCCGTACGGCGAAGTGCCCGTCGCGGCGATGCGTCGCGGTATCGAACGGCGCGTCGGCATCGAAAGGCCCGACCATCGGCTGCGGGTCCACCAGACACCCCGGATCCCCCGTCGGACCAGCCGGGGTTCGACCGTCTACCAGGTCTTCGAGCAGCGCGTGCACACCGGAGACCTGCAGGTCCGGGCGCCGTACCTCGACACCGTGCCGGCGAGCGTCCGCGGTCAACGACTGCGGCGAGTAGAACCCCATCGGCTGCGCCCGCAACAGCGCCGCCAGGAACGCGGCCGGGTAATGCAGCCGGAACCACGTCGAGGAGTACACGAGCAGCCCGAAACTGATCGAGTGCGACTCGGCGAACCCGAAGTTCGCGAACGCCTCGATCCGCGCGTACAGGTCGTCGGCGGTCTCGCCGGTGATGCCGTTGGCCGCCATCCCCTCGTACAGCTTGGACTTCAGCGACGAGATCCGCTCGATACCGCGTTTGGAGCCCATCGCCCGGCGCAGCAGATCCGCCTCATCACCATCGATCCCGCCGATCGCCATCGCCATCTGCATCAACTGCTCCTGGAACAACGGCACCCCCAGCGTCCGCTCGAGCACCGGCTCCAGCTTCGGATGCGGATAGGTGACCGTGTCCTTCCCTGTCCGGCGGCGGATGTACGGATGCACCGCACCGCCTTGAATCGGGCCCGGCCGGATCAGCGCGATCTCGCACACCAGGTCGTAGAACTTGCGCGGCAGCAACCGCGGCAGTGTCGCCATCTGCGCACGCGACTCCACCTGGAACACCCCGACCGAATCCGCCCGGCACAACTGGTCATAAACCCCGGCCTCTTCCTTCGGGATGGTGTGCAACTCCCACGACTCCCCCACCCGATCGCGCACGAGGTCGATGCAGTACTGCAACGCCGCCAACATCCCCAGACCGAGCAGATCGAACTTGACCAGCCCCATCCACGCGCAGTCGTCCTTGTCCCACTGCAACACCGTCCGCTTCTCCTTGCGGGCATGCTCGATCGGGACCACCTCCCCCACCGGCCGCTCGGTCAGCACCATCCCGCCGGAGTGAATCCCCAGATGGCGCGGGAACTTCAGCAGCTCGGTGGCCAGCTCGATCACCGGCTCGGGGATGTCGTTGTCGGTGGCGATATCCGAACCCCATCCGTCGATCTGCTTCGACCACGCGTCTTGCTGACCGGGTGCGTGACCGAGGGCCTTGGCGATATCGCGGATCGCGGACTTCGGCCGGTACGAGATCACGTTCGCGACCTGCGCGGCGTTACGGCGGCCGTACTTCTCGTAGACGTGCTGAATCACCTCCTCGCGCCGATCGGAATCGAAGTCCACGTCGATATCGGGCTCCTCGGTCCGCGTCGAAGCCAGGAACCGCTCGAACGGCAACCCGTACAAAATCGAGTCCACCGCCGTGATCCCCAGCGCATACACCACGGCAGAGTTGGCCGCCGATCCCCTGCCCTGACAGAGAATCCCCTTCGAGTGGGCGAAGTCGACGATGTCGTGAACGATCAGGAAGTAGCCCGGGAAGTTGCGTTCCTCGATCACCGCCAGCTCACGCTCGATCCGGTCCCACGCATCCGGGCGCTCGGCCTTGGTCCCGTACCGCAGCTTCGTCCCCTTGTAGGTGAGGTGCCGCAACCACGACATCGGCGTATAACCCTCCGGTACGTCGCGCAGCGGCAACTCCGGCTTGGCCCGGCGCAGGTTGAACCCCACCTGCTCCGCGATCTCCACCGATCGCGCCACCGCCCCGGGATACCGGTGGAAGCGTCGCGCCATCTCCGCCCCCGTCGGCAGATACGCCATCCCACTCGGCGGCAACCAACCATCAATATCGTCCAGCGAACGACGCGCCCGTACCGCAGCAACAGCCGACGCCAGACGGTGATCGCGCGGCTTCGCGTAATGCACGTTGTTCGTCGCCACCGTCGCCAACCCCATCCCGGCAGCCAACTCCGCCAACACGTCGTTGTCCTCGGCATGCGTCGGCTGCAGCTGATCGATCAACTCCACCACCACCCGATCCCGCCCGAACAACGCGACCAGCCGGTCCAGCTCTCCCCCGGCCGCCTCAGCGTCACCCCGGTTCGCGCCGGGCGGACGCAGCGCTTGGCGGACCAGGCCCTTGCGGCAGCCGGTCAAAATCACCCAGTGATCGCGACCGGCCTCCGCCAACTGCTCCAGGTCGTACACCGGGCGACCCTTCTCCCCACCCGCCAGATGCGCCTCGGTAATCGCGCCGGCCAGCCGGTGATACCCCTCCTTGCCGTCGGCCAGCACCAGCAAATGACTGCCCTCCGGGTCCGGTATCCCGTTTTGAGGTCCGGTCAGGTGCAGGGACAACTCCGCACCGAACACGGTGGGCAGCTCGTACGCCGCGGCGGACTCGGCAAACCGGGCCGCGCCGTAAAACCCGTCATGGTCGGTGATCGCCAGCGCCGACAACCCCAAGCGAACCGCCTCCTCGACCAGATCCTCCGGCGGCGAGGCCCCGTCGAGAAAGGAGAAGTTCGAATGGCAATGCAACTCCGCGTACGGCGTGACCGGGCCGACCGGTCGCGCGGGTGACTCCTCCACAGGCGGCACGTACGGCCCCCGGTGCTGACTCCACGCGGGCGAATCACCACCATCAGCAACGGCAGGGCGGTCCCCATGACTGTCCGGCCGGGTCCGGCCCGACAGCTTCCGCTCCAGCTCCGCCCACCGCATCGGCGGGTTGTTGTACGCCATCCGAGGCACCTCCCTACCCCCAGACTAGAACATGTGTTCGAGTGGGAGTTATGGTGTGAGTATGCCAGGGCGTTTCACAGTCAGACCCGACAACTCCGAGCCGGGAAGGTTCGGCGTCTGGGACGGCGCCGTCAACGGATGGCGTGCGAACGCCCGTACCGAGGCAGAAGCCCACCAACTCGTGGTCGACCTGGACATCCAGTTCGACGCCCACGGCCCACGCCCCGCCAGCGACGTACGGCGCCTCGAATCACCCCAACCCGTCTGGCGCGGCGACAGCCACCTCGACACCTGGCTGCGCGACAAAGGCCAGTGGTTCGGCCTCGTCCGCGACACCACCGGCCGCGCCACCTGGATACCTGCCGACCAACTCCGCGCCGGCGACCCTTCGACCAGCTAGACGCTACCGAGAATCGGTATGACGCCTGTCCAGGCGGGGCGGTTCGTAGGCTAAGGGAAGCACCGACTGGATCAGGAGTGAGATGACCGAGCTGACTACCGAACGGCTGCTGATGAGGCAGTGGAAGGCCGACGACTACGAACCGTTCGCGGCGATGAACGCCGACCCGGCCTGGTGTCGAGATCGGATGGCGACTTGCAAAGGATGCCTGGGGCAACGGTTATGCGACTGAGGCGGCACGGGCCTCGCTGGCGTACGCGTTCGGTCCGGCTGGACTGGACGACGTGATGTCGTTCACCACGACGACGAACAGGCCTTCTCAGCGAATGATGGAGCGGATCGGCATGACGCACGCTGGCCGGGCTCATCAGGGGCAGGGCTCGGGTGAGCGGCCGCTGGTTGCCAAGGCGGTCACGTCGGTCAGGGTCGGGACGTCGACACGAGGGCTCAGGGTGCCGTCCGCGCGGCGGCTGCGGATGAAGGCCTTACCGCCGGAGGTCGCGGTGATCTGCAGTTCGCCGCCGACCGAGCAGGCGGCGACCTGGTCGGCCTGGTCGCCGGTCAAGGTGGGCCATTGCCAACTGCCATCGGTGTGCTGAACCGCGTAGTACAGCTGCCCGGCCGCTGCGAGCACCACCATCATCTCCTCACCGACCACGGTCACGGCCACCGAGGTGATGCCGGCCATCGTGACGAACAAGTTCCGCGAGCTCCACGTGCCGTTGGGATGCCGCACGCGGTGATAGATCCGCGAGCCCGCGACCTGGATCATGTGGAAGCAGGCGTGATGCTCGGTTGCGGCTACCAGGTCCGAGGCGTCGCCGAGCCGGTTCGGCCCGTCCCAGCGGCCGTCCGGGAACTGCATGGCGTGATAGACCACTCCACCCGCCGCGAAAGCCAGCTGCAGGCATCCGACCACCACCGCGGCCGCGACCGACGAGACGCCGCCCAGGTGGCTGAACTCGTTCCGGCTCCCCCAGCTGCCGTCCACCGACCGCACCCGGTGATAGATCACGTCACCGGCCATCTCCACCACGTTCAGCGTGCCGTTGTACTCGGACGCCGCCACCAGCCGGCTCGGCCCTCCGAGCCCGTTCGGCCCGTCCCAGCTGTCGCCGACCTGCTGGATGGCGTGGTGGGCCGAGCCGCTCGCTACCGCGACGAGTTGCATCTGTGGGTCGAGGTAGGCACCTGGCGCGTCCAGCCGGTAGAGCGCGGCCGCGCCAGGGGCGAGCGTGACTGAGATCGTCGCCGGACTCGACTGGGCCTGGTAAGTCCTGGTGGCCGGATCGAACCGCGAAACGGCAGTCACCGTTGCGGTGTTCACGTTCAAGGTGGCCTGGGTCGTCGCGGAGTGCTTGGGGTTCGCCAGCAGGAGCCAACGGGTGCGGGGTTTTCGATCCTTGCCGCGGAAACGGCTGACAACGATCGGGCTACCCGATGTCGCGGTCAGGTACGTGTCCGGGGTGAACGGGATCGTGCCGGGCGGGCGGGAGCCGTTCGCGTGTGTCACCCACTCGGACACCAGCGGTTTGAGTTCCGCGCCGACGGGAGCAAGCCAGGTGGTGTTCAGTGTCGTGGCCGCGTCGTACACCGGAGACCGGTTGCCCTCGTAGTCGATCAGCGCCGGGCCGTAGCTTGGCGGCGGCTCGGGCGACCAGTAGCAGAAGTACTGGATGCCCTTACAGCCGTACGCCAAGCTGATGTTGACCTGCCACGCGAGCTCCGCGGCAGTCGGCATCCGGTAGTGCCAGTGGATGACGGACAGGATGTAGATCCAGGTCGGAAGCCCGGTACCGAGGCCGGCCGCGCGGAACTCCAGCCACTCGGCGAAGTAGGCGCTGTGGTCGGTGCCGTCGGCATACAACGGATAGCGGTCGTACGACAGCACCTGGGGACGAACGACGCTGATGAATTCCTGGATATAGCCTCGCCAACCCTGTCCGACATCGGGAAGCAGGTTGATGTTCTGCAGCAGGCCCGGAGCCGCCGCACGTAATGCAGCCGAACCGGTGCCGAGGCGGGGAAAGGCTGGTGCGCTTGGCTCATCGTCCAGCCGGAAGCCGGCGAACGACGGGTGCCGGACATATTCCTCGCGTAACTGCAGGGCCCGCTCGGGCCAGTTGACGACTATCGCCTTCAGCCCAGTCTGATCGGTGTACGACAGCGTGGTGTGGACATATTCCACGTCGTCCGCGTCTCTGGCGCCGACGAAGGTAGCGGTGAACCCGGCGTTCTTCATCTCCTGGAACCGCGCCAGGGTGTTGAACCTCGACTGCATCGACGGCGGCCAGAACGCCACGACCGGGAACTCCGGCCCCGACAGCACCGGCAGCGGCGTGCACCCAGCAACCGCCGTTCCGATTGCCTTCGCAGCTTGCACGGACACCGTGGTTCCGGGCAGAAAAGGCAGTACACCAGCTGCGGCAGCCAGCTTCAGCAATCCACGGCGGTCGATCCCCGGTCGGACTGTCGCGATCGGATCGTCGTTCATGACAGCTCTTCGTCCGGTCTGGCCGTGAGGTGTTCGGCGCACCTGTCTGCTGGCACCGAGAAGTCGAGCACGGCCGCCGCTTCGAAACCACCAATGCGACCGCGCTCGAATACTCCCAACCCGTGAACCGCATCAGCCGCCAGGCGCGGTACCAGAGATTCGACGGGTGCCGACGAGGTTGACGGGCGAGCGCGGCTGTGGGGTGGTGCGCTGGTGGCGGTGACGGCGCCGTGTGGAAGTTGACGGGTGGTTGAGATGTTGGGTGTCAACCTTCACGTCAGGCTTGGAGTCCTTTTTAGGACCGGTCGAATGCCGGTGCGGGGGCTACCGACGTGACAGCTGAAAGTGAGACGTACCTGTGGGTGTTTTCGGCAGATCAGCCGGCGGGGTGGCGATCACCGTCGCCGCGCTGCTCAGTACCACGCTCTCCGCGCCGGTCCAGGCCGGGCCCGAACCGGGCGGCGGTACCGGTCCGGCGATCCGGACCGGTGACGACTGGTCGATCGATGCCACCGGCAACGGTTTGCGGATCACGCTGCGATTGCCGGCGGCGGTTGCGCTGCGCGCGGCGCTGCCGATGCTCGCGGTCGACGGCCGTCCGCTCGGTGTGGCCCGCCAGTCCGGCGACGGCAAAACGCTGACCCTCGACACGAGCGACCCGGCCGCGCTCACCGCCAAGAAGGTCGAGCTGGTCTGGTCGACCGAACTCGGCCAGGACAAGTCCGCGCGCCGCTCGCTCGACACCGGCGCCGATTGGTCCAAGGCGCCGCAGGGCAAGGCGCTGGCGACCGATCCCGGCTCAACCGGCAAGTACAAGGTCGGCATCTCGGAGTACAACCTCGGTGACGAGGTCATCTATCTGTCCGGAATCAAGGCGAAATCCGAGCTCCGCGCCAAGGTCTACACCCCGGCCGGCGCGACCGGGAGGCGGCCACTGGTCGTGCTGCTGCACGGCCGCCACGGCTATTGCCACGGCACCTGGCCCGCTCCCGCGCCCGCCAAGACCTGGCCCTGCCCGACCGGCACGAAGCCCGTCCCGAGCTATCGCGGGTACGACGCTCCCGCCAACGCCCTCGCGTCGCACGGCTACCAGGTCATCTCGATCAGCTCCAACGCGATCAACGCCCACGACAACGACGCGTTCGACGCGGGCGCACTCGCTCGCGCCGAGCTGATCCTCGCCCACCTCGAGCTGTGGAAGAAGTGGTCCACGATCGGCGGCGCTCCGTTCGGCAAGGCCTACGTCGGCAAGGTCGACCTGACCAAGATCGGGTTGATGGGCCACTCGCGCGGCGGTGAGGGCGTCGTACGGGCTGCTCTGTTGAACGCCGAACGCGGGGGGAAGTACGGCATTCGCGCGGTTCTCCCGTTGGCGCCGGTCGACTTCGCTCGCGCGAACCTGCCGGGAACGGCGATGAGCGTCATCCTGCCGTACTGCGACGGCGACGTATCCGATCTGCAGGGGCAGCACTTCCACGACGACACGATGTACGCCGCAAGTGGGGACAAAGCCGCGCGCTCGACCGTGCTGGTGATGGGTGCCAACCACAACTACTTCAACACCGAGTGGACGCCGGGCACGTCCGAAGCGCCGTCAGGCGATGACTGGTGGGGCGACGAGACAGCTGAGCCATGTGGCGCCAAGGCCAAGATGCGGCTCACACCCGCCGAGCAGCTGGCCGTGGGCCGGGCCTACATCGCCGGCTTTTTCCGGCTCGAGCTTGGTCGCGAGACCGCGTTGCTGCCGCTCCTGGATGGATCGAACGCGCGCGCGGCGTCTGCAGGCCGGGCGATCACGCGCGTTGTCGCGCAGGCGCCGGCCACCAGCCGCTATGACGTGTCGCGACTCGACCGGCCGCTGCCGCCCGGTTCGGTCAGCGGTCAGGCGACGGCCACGGAGTGCACCGGCTGGGTCTTCGCGGCGAACGCGGCTCTCAAGACGCCGACCGCGTCGGCCGGACCGTGCGCGGCGGACCGGAACTTCGGCCGCTTCCCGCACTGGACGCCTGCTGCGTTCAGTCCGGAGGCACCGACAACATCGGCCATCTTGCTGAAGTGGACCGGGACGGACGGCGTCGTGCGCTTCGCCCTTCCAGCCGAACTCCGGGACGTACGGCGGTTCGCCGCGCTGAGCTTCCGGGCGGCACCCGGGCTCGACGTCAAGCAGCAGACGGACTTCACCGTTCGGGTGGTCGACGGCAAGAACAAGTCGGTCGACCTGCCGGTATCCGCGTTGAGCGACGCGCTGGCGCAGCTGCCGGGCGCGACGGGCGACGACCTGCTCCCGAAGACGATGCTGCGCTCGGTCCGGATCCCGCTCGCGGCTTTGAAGGGCCTCGATCTCACCGACGTCCGGGCCGTCGAGTTCCGTACGGACAAGGCCGCCGCAGGTTCGGCGTACATCTCGAATCTCGCCTTCTCGAAACCGTCGCTGAGCATTTCGGAACCGTCGAAACTGCCGCAGTTGTCGGTGAACGACCTCGGCACGATCAAGGAAGGCGACAGTGGCACGCAGACCCTGACGTACACGGTCAAACTGTCGCGACCGAGCACGGTACCGGTCACGGTCAACGCCGAGAGCAACACCCAAGACGTTCAGCCGAGCGCGAGAGCGGGAGCCACGCCGCTCGTCCGGAAGCTCGTCTTCAAGCCGGGACAGACCACTCAGCAGGTGTCCGTGCCGGTCAGCGGTAATACCCGGGACGGCTATGACCAGCGACTGAGCCTCGTGCTGTCGGCACCTACCGGCGCGATCCTGGCACGCTCGTTCGGCCAGACGACCGTGCTGGACGATGACCCGGAACCGACGTTCACGGTCGGCGATGGCGAGGGAACCGAGGACGGGCTGGTCCGCTTCCCGATCAAGCTGTCCGCGCCCACCGACAAGTTCTTCTACCTCAGTGGCGAGCTCGCCAGTGGTACGGCGATCCTGGGCAAGGACTTCCGCAGCTCACAGGACCCGGGCGGCCCAGATCCGGTGACGACGCAGTTCGGCACGATCGACCAGGACCAGACCGAAGGCTGGGCCGAAGTCCCGGCACTGACCGACACCGAGACCGAGCCCGATGAGAAGTTCATCTGGAAGGTCACCGAGGTGAGCGGCAAGCCCCTCGCCACACCGCTCACGCTGACCGGGACCATTCACGACAAACCCTGACCACCGACGGATACGCCCTGATATCGCCCAGCCAGGCCGTTAACAGGGCGTATCCGCGGCTGGGTTCCTCGGGCTTGGCGTCGCCGAGAGCAACGCCAAGCCCGAGGATCGCCCACATCCGGCGTGTGGTGACTGTGCTCGGCTCGGCCAAGCTGGTCATGACGAACGACCTTTGGTCCTTGGGCGCCTCTCCTGGCGGCCTCTCATCCCTATGACGAACGCCCTCACCCCAATCGGACCCAAGCGCCGGCGGGTCATCCGGGTTGGCGTTCATACACCTTGTTGGCGATGCGCCAGTTGCCGGCAGCGTCCGTGATCAACACGAACATGTCGACGAACTTCGATGACCCGTGGCGAAGGGTCATGGTGGCGGTGGCGATTGTGCCCCTCACGGTGAGGTGGTCGAGGGTGCGACGCCGGTCCTGCTCATCGAGGGCTGGACCGTTGAAGAGGCCGCAATATTCCTGGAGGCCCCAGGACGTGAATGCCCCATCACGGCGTCCCTCGATGTGTGCGGTCGGAAGGAAGGCGCGGCGGAAGTGTTCTGGGTCGCCGGTGGCGTGACCCCGGGCGTAGGCGTAGAGCGGATCGAGTACGGCGGGGTCTGCGGTGACATCCGGGGAGATCGTCAGTCGGGCGTCGGCGAGATGATCCCAGTCTTGCGTTACCGCGCTGAGGCGAGCGACGTCGTCGGTAGAGTCCAGCGCGCCGTTAGACAGCAGGATCCCGAGGACGGCAGAGGCATCCGTGGTGGCCGCGAGGCTGTCGGCCAGCAGCCGCAGATCCTTGCCGAGGGCAGCGACGGTGAACGCGCTGAGGGAATTCTGGCTGGGTGCCTTCGTGAGCAGGTCGCGCTTCTTGCTCACTGTCCCGGACAGAGCTGTTCGCTCAAGCATGTCGAGCACCGTGGCACGTGGCAGGCTGAGCGCTTCTCCTCTGTGCAATGCCCGCCTCAGAGCGAGCAGAGTGTCGCCGAGGACGCCATTCGCAACGAGTTTCAGGGCTGCGGCCTCACCTGACGTTTCCGCGACCAGGATCTCGCCGAGGGATTCAAGGACCTTTCTCGCTGGCTCGATGGGTTTGCCGCCAGTGAGGATGGTCAGACGGCCGGACTCTACTGCCGCCACAGATCCGATCACCGGTGCGTGCAGGTAGCCGCGTCCGTGCTGGGAGACCAACTGCGCGAGTTGCTCGGCCTCGGCAGGACTGACGGTGCTGTTGTTGACAACCGTTGCTGTTTCGGGGATGGAGTCCAGACAACTCTCGAGGACACTTCGGCAGGCAGTGGCGTCATAAAGACAGACAAGTACGACATCGGCGTCGGTGACTGCGTCTGCGGGAGTAGTGGTCCAGCCGGGGCTCGATGGCATCGAGGTGCGGTTCCAGGTGCGAACGTGGTGGAACATGCCGGCGCGCGTGGCCACGGCCGAGCCCAATCGGCCCAGACCAAGGACGGCGACATTGAGGCTTTTCATCATGAGCCCATGATCTGGATCAGCGGGCAATGCGACAATTGCAACCTTGGCATCGGTCCCATACCCAAATGGAATACTGACCCTTATGTCCCTCACCCAGTGGACCGCGTTCGTTGAGGTGTGCCGCGCCGGTACCTTCCGAGCCGCAGCCGAGGTCACCGGTTTCACTCAGCCTGCGTTGTCTCGCCAGGTAGCAGCCTTGGAGCGCGATCTCGGCGTCAGCTTGTTCGTGCGAAACTCGCGAGGAGTCTCTCCCACTCCGGCCGGAGAGGCGTTACTGCCACATGCACGGCTGGTCGTCAACGAGGCCAGGCGAGGCGCTGATGCGGCTCGCCAGGCACGAGAAGGTCAGCCGCGACTGGTACTGGGCGCAGTTCCTTCTGCAGCAGCGTCTCTCGTGCCGCGGGCGATCCAGTCGATGATGATGAGCGAGCCGAATCTGGAGTGGACGATCGTCTCGGGACTCACCCCGCGGTTGGTCGAGATGGTGCTCAGCCAAGAGATCGATGCCGCTGTCGTCACCGACGCACCGCCAGGCTTTCCCGCCACCAAGGAACTGGTAGCCACCCACTTGTTCGACGACGAGATGGTGATCGTTGCACCACTCGAGCACCGCCTGGGAAACAGATCCCTGGTGAACATGGCCGATCTGGCTGGGGAGATCTGGATCGAGGACAACGCCGGATCGGAGAGCCTGCTCCGGCAGCTCGCCGTACGCGCCGGCTTCGAACCACGACTGCATCGCAGCGCCCAGGATCTGCCCACCAAGACCGGCCTCGTAGCTGCGTCCCTGGGCGTGGCACTGATTCCGCAACTCCTTGTCCCGTCATTGCGCAGCGACCTCGCCCTGCTCCGGCTGGAACAACCTGCATACCGAGGCATCTATCTGCTTACCCGACGCGAGGACAGATCCCTCGACACCCTTCGAACCGCACTCCTCACTAGCCGGCCGGCCTGACCTCCTCGAGCAGCTGCACGGCCGCCGGCGACGCCATCGACCGGCCATCGCTCGACGGCGGTGACGAAAGCTCCGGCGGCCGCCTCCCTCGACGCCGTTCACAGGAACGGCCGCACCTCGACCTTGCGGTCGCAGATCTTCGATGCCTCGGTGGCGAGCTGGAGCGCCACCTCCAGATCCGGAACCTCCCACACCCACACGCCGGCGAGGTACTCCTTGGATTCCACGAAGGGCCCATCGCTGAACACCGGTCGCTCGCCGCGGTTGTCGATGACCGTGGCGGCGCCGGTGTCCGCGAGTCCGCCGGCAAAAACCCAGTAGCCGTCGGCGATCAGCCGTTCGTTGAAAGCGCTGATGGCAGGCTGCCGGTCCGTGCTGCCCGGATTGGCCTTGTCATCGATCACGGAAATCAAATACTGCATCTCGAGTTCATCTCCTCTGGTGTCGGGAAACGTCGTCCCGGTGTGGGCGCCTTCACCTCTGAGACGAACAGCACCGCCCCGATCCGACACCGCCCGATTACGGCAGGCTCAGAATCCGTTGATCATGGTGCGGAGGTCGCACGGCCCCGCTTCGAAGCATCGGCGGGACCCAGCCGCAGAATGTGAGCGGCCAGATCCGCCGCGATCCGCGCCGGCCTTGCGTCAGGACGCGTGACGGCGCTCGCCAGCGTGCCCTCGATCAGGAACATGATGCGCTCGGCTTCGTCGGCCGACTCGGCATGCCCAAGCCGATCCAGCTCGTGCTGAATCAACCGATGCAGCTCGGCACGGTACTCGCGGGCGACGGCATGGGCGGGATGCTCGGGATCCTGTAGAGCCAAGTCGGCGCCGAGGTAACGGCAACCACGAAAACCCTCGGCCGTCACTGCGGCCTCGAGATGATCGAAGATCGCCAGGATCCTTCGAGCAGCGTCTGGCCCGGCTGCAGACATCGCTGCACGATATGCGTCGAGATCCTTCGCCGCGGCGCCACGCAGCACTTCCGCGAGGAGCTCGTCCTTACCCCCGAAGTGCTCGTAGAGAGAACGCCGGGCGACGTTCGCCTCCTTCAGCAGCGCGGCGATCCCCACACCCGCCCCCTCGCGATAGGTGAGGCGCTCGGCGGCTTCGACGAGGCGTTCCCTGGGGCCTCGCTGCGCGGGTCTGATCACCCGCCCAGGATGCCGCACTTGCGCGAGTAGATCAACCGGTCTACCGTCTGCATAGACCACTCGGTCTACCAAGAGAGAAAGGCGCCCGCCATGCCGAACCGCACTCCTGCCGAGGTCATCCACCAGTTCAACAAGGCCTTTGTGGACCACGATCCGGACCTGCTCGTCGGCTTGATCGGCACCGACTGTGTGATGGAAGCGATCCAGCCGGCACCCGAGGGCGAGCGAATCGAGGGCGAGGATGCATGTCTGGCGTTCTGGCAGGCGCTCGCCGGGGACGACGCCACCCAGTTCGAGCCAGAACAGGTCGATATCGCCGGGGAACGCGCGACCATCCGCTGGCGATACCGCTATGGCGCGGCAGAGACCGACTACGTTCGCGGCGTCAACCTGATGCGCGTTGCCGACGGCGTTATCGTCGAGGCGCTCGGCTACAGCAAGACCCCGGCCGCCGAAGCCGTGCCGCTCGCCACGACGACCAGTGCATAGCCAGGTAAAGACGGCTGAAATGCGGTCCGGGATGGGTTCACAAAGCTCGAGCGGTGGACTGGACCGGCTGGCAGACTGTCGGCGTGGGTGGGTTGATGGTGAGTTGCCTCGGGCCGTTGCAGCTCGAGCGGAGTGGGCAGCCGCTGTTGCTGACGAGCCGTCGGTCCCGGATCGTGCTAGCGATCCTGGCTTTGTCCGCGCGGCAGCCGGTGTCGGTAGAGCGGCTGGCCGGAGCGGTCTGGGAGGACGTGAACCCGCCACGCGACCCGCGCGGCAGTTTGCACACGCTGGTGTCCAGGGTCCGGACGAGCATTGGACCGGAGTTCATCGAGACCCAGGCCGCGGCGTACCGGCTGGCGGTCGATCCGGACGATGTCGACGTGCTGCGGTTCCTGCGCCTCTCCCACGACTTGCCGGCGGCCGACGCGCCGCTGCTCGAAGAGGCGCTCGCGTTGTGGCGGGGCGTTCCGTTCGTTGATATCGGTTCGCCGTGGCTCGATCGCTACGAGCGGCCCCCTCTGGTCGAACGGTACCTGGCAACGGTCGAGCGCCGCGCCGATCTCGCGCTCGCGTCCGATACCGCAGCCGACCAGCTGCCGCGGCTCGACCAGCTCGCCACCCAGTACCCATTGCGCGAGCCGCTGCTGGCTCGCCTATTGCTCGCCCTCGACCAGATGGGGCGGACCGCCGAGGCTCTCCGCCGGTACGACGTCCTGCGCGCCGAACTTGCCGAGGAACTCGGCGCCGATCCTGGTCCCGAGTTGCAAGACGTCCACGCCCAACTGCTCAGGCGTACGGCGATCGGCCCGGCCGGCCGTCGTACGTCGAAAGCGCCGGGCCGGCTGGCTCCGCGGCAGCTTCCGCGGCCCGTCAACGGATTTGTCGGGCGTGCCGACGAGCTGGCGCGGCTCGACGCGCTCCTACCGGCCGACGGCGTGGCCGTTATCTCGGCGATCGGTGGCGCGGCCGGTGTCGGCAAGACCACGCTGGCGCTGCATTGGGCACATCGCGTCTCGGATCGCTTCCCCGACGGACAGCTGTACGTCAACCTGCGCGGCTTCGACCCGACCGGACAGGTGACCGAGTCGGCCGACGCCTTGCGAGCGCTGCTCGACGCACTTGGCGTACCAGCGGAGCGCATCCCTGTTGATGCCGAGTCGCGAGCAGGCCTGTATCGGACCGTGCTGGCCGGGAAACGGCTTCTGGTGCTGCTGGACAACGTCCGCGACGTCCAGCAGGTTCGTCCGCTGCTGCCGGGGTCACCCGGCTGCCTGACGCTCATCACCAGCCGAAACCAGCTCTTCGGACTGGTCGCGTCGGAGGGCGCCTCGCTGATCTCCGTCGACCTGCTCGGCCTCGCGGAGGCGCGTCAGCTGCTCGCGGCCCGGGTCGGCGCCGAACGCATCGCCGCCGAACCCGAGGCGACCGACCAGATCGTCCACAGCTGCGCGCGCCTGCCGCTTGCCCTGGTCATCGTCGCGGCCCGTGCGGTCACACGTCGCGACCTCCGCCTCGATGCCCTGGCGAGGGAGTTGTGCGAGAGCCACCGGCGCCTGGACGCCCTGGCCGGTGACGACCCGACCACCGACGTACGCGCTGTCTTCTCCTGGTCCTACGAAACGCTCAGTCCGGAAGCCGCGCGGTTGTTCCGGTTGCTCAGCCTGCATCCGGGCCAGGGCATCTCGGCCTCTGCCGCGGCCAGTTTGGCGGCGGTGCCCCTTCGGCAGATCAAGGCCGTACTCACCGAACTGACCCGCGCCCACCTGGTTGTCGAGGAGAGTCCAGGCCGGTACGGCTTTCACGATCTGCTTCGCGTTTACGCCGCTGACCTCGCCCGCCAGCACGACACCGACGACGAGCGCGCCGCGGCGCGCCACCGGGTCCTCGACTGGTACCTCCACAGTGCGCTTGAGGCTGCTCTCCTGATCAGCCCGCAGCGCCGGCTGCCCGAGGTTCCGCCCGCTGTTGACGGGGTCATCACCGAACCCTTCACCGAAGGTACGGCGGCGCTAGCGTGGCTGACGACCGAACGGTCTGCCTTGCCGGGAGTGATCGCCCACATGAGCACCGCAGGGCTGCACGTTTCTGTCTTCGCTATCGCGCGAGCAGTCGCCGTCTTCCTCGAACGGCAAGGGCATTGGCCGGACCTGGCCGCAGCTTCGCGGGCGGGCCTGGCGGCAGCGGTTCACATGGGTGACCGGGGCGAGCAGGCCCACGCCCACCGCGGCCTTGCCCTCGCGCTCAGCGGACTTGGCCACCGGGACGAGGCCGACAGCGAGCTCCAGGCGGCTCTGCGTCTGCACGACGGTCTCGACGATCCGGTTGGCGCCGCACATATCCGCAGCACCCTCTGCCGGGTCCTGTCCTCCCAGCACAAGTACGCCGACGCGCTTCGGCACGCGCGACTGGCTCACCAGCTGTTCCAGGTCGCCGGTCACGAGCAAGGCCAGGCCGCGACGCTCAACAACATGGGCTGGTACCTGGTGATGCAAGGCAGAGTCCGGGAAGCGCTGACCGCGACCCGACGCGCCCATCAGCTGTACGGACGAGTCGCTGATCGCAGTGGACAGTCCTCGACCTGGGACAGCCTCGGTTACATCCTGCACCAGCTCGGCCATGCCCACTTCGCGATCGGCTGTTACCTCCGCGCACTGGACGTGCAAACCGAGTTCGGCAAGCGGTTCGACCAGGCGATCACGCTCGACCACCTCGGCGACAGCTATCACGCCATCGGCAAGCAGGTGGCCGCAACCGAAGCCTGGCAACAGGCCTTGACCATCTTCGACGACCTCCAGCACCCCGAAGCCACCACCGTCCGCGCCAAGCTGCCGGTCCGGCCCCGACCGAGCTTGGTCGAGGCCGAACCGAACTAAGCACTCAGGGACCGAAGCCACCGGCGGCGCTGGCGGTATCGAGGCCGAGTGAACCTGAAGCGGGGACCGTCGCGGCAATGCCGGTGGCGCGCGCCAGCAACTGGTTGCCGTGACCTTTCATGACCGGCCACACAGCGGCGCCGAACGACTTCCAGGGATGGCGGACAGCCTGGCCCACCGACACCGAGACACGCGAAGCGATTTGTCCAGCACCGTGGCGCCACAGGTTGCCGGCAACGCCGGACGCAGCCCCAGCCACTGCACCAAGGGCAAGCGAGGCGGCGCCGACCTTGCAACTCGTCCCGCCTGGGTCGAGAGCGCAGTTCGCCCCTGTCGCGACCATGGACATGCCGACGCTGATGGCCGCGCAGGCCACGCATCCGAACATGCCAAGCACGCCGAGGCCCACCCCGGTCCATTTCCAGACGGCACTGTCGGAGATCTCTTTGACCCGGTTGACGACGTAGTTACCGACGGCCTTGATGCCGTTGCCTACCTTGCACCAGAAGCTGCGGGCGCATTCCTCGGCTTCCCGGCGGGCCTTCTGCTCCTTCGCTCGGCGTTCATTGATCTCCCTGCTCTTCTTGTAGATCGACGGCTCGTACTTCTTGTCGCCGTACCAGCGCTGGTTCCAGGCGCTCTTGGTCTTGTTCTTGCGGGAGAAGTACTCGCAGCTGTCGCAGAACGACTTGCGCTTGGTCTGCTTGCTCCACGCGCTGGCCTCGCCGTACTTGTGGTTGTAGAAGTCGCAGCTGTCGCAGTACAGACCAGTCGGATCGCTGAAGGTGACCGGGCTGTTGTTGCTGTAGGCGTACGCGTTCATCAACTGCGGTTCGCCGCCCATCACCGGGTCCACGGACAAGAAGCGGCCCAGCTCCGGGTCGTACTGCCGCGCACCGATGTGCACCAACTCCGTCGCGGCATCCTCCACACCGCCAACGAAGCCCCGCTCCCCCGGCAGATCGGCGGCCGCACCGCGCTTGGTACCGAACGGTGTCTGGCGTAGCCGGCTCACCGTCATCCGCGTCGCGTCGATCGAGAACTGGGCCGTCCCTTGGTGATCGCTGGCCAACCAGCTGAGCCCGCTGCTGGTCCGTACGGCGATCGCCTTGTCCCCGTGGGTGTAGTACCGCGTTGGCGACAAGGCACCGCTGCCGCGGTTCAGCGTCAACTCCTGCCCACCCAGGTAGACCGTGGTGGCTTGCGGCGTACGACGGATGAGCCGGTTGCCGTCCGCGTCGTACACGAACGTCGAGTCGCCTTCGGCCGTACTGATCTTGCTGACACGCCCTTCGCCGTCCCACTCCAACTGCTGCCCGGGACGTGCGATCGTGTTACCGGCCGCGTCGTACGAATAGGTGTCCGTAGTTCCCGCGGTCGCGACCGCGGTCACCGCGTGCGGCCGCGCCGTACCTGGCTCGGGATAGGTGTACGTGCTGGTGACGCCGTCGATCATCGAGCTGAGCCGGTTGCCGGTCTTGTCGTAGCTGTAGGCGTGGCGGTACGGCGCGGGGCCGGCCAGTGGTTCGGTCCGCGGGTCCGTGGCGCAGTCACCGGCCGGAGTCCACGCGTTGGTGAGGCGGCGCAAGTGGTCGTACCGGAAGCACTGCCTGTCCACGCTGCCACCCCGCAGGGTGTCCGCGATCGACGTGATGTTGCCCGCCGGGTCGTACGTGTACCGCAGGTCTGCCTGCATCGGTGCGGGCAGTTCGGCGTCGACGATGGTCTGGTCGAGTCGTCGCGTATGTGTGTCGTAGTAGTACGACTGCCACGCCCGCTTGGTGCCTTCGCCGTACTGCAGCCGCGCGAGTTCGCCCTGCCGGGTGTACGTGGTGTCGCTGATGTAGTGCATGGTCTGCCCGTCGAAGCCGCCGCGGGTGACCTTCGGCAGCCCGAGTTCGTCACGCTCGTGCACGATGCCTTCGGCCGGCAGGCTTCCGATGGCGGGCAGGTGGGTCGAGGCCAGACCACCGTCGTAGTCGTACCGGAACTCGGTTTTGTACGTACCAGCGAGCGTCTGCTCCTGCTCGGGAATCGTGACCGTGGTGGACAGTGGCTGGCTCAGCTGGTTGTACGAGCCGATCGACGTCGTGTAAGCGGCAGCACCTACGTGCCTGGTCGAGGTGGCGAGCAGACCCTTACCGGCCTCAGCGGTGTCGTAGACCCAACTCGCCATCGCCTTTCCGTCCTTGGTGGCACTGGTCTTACGACCGAGAACGTCGTACGCGTAGTTGATCGTGGCGCCTCGCGCGTCCGTGACTGCGGTCAGACGCTGAGCCGCGTCGTACGCCATCTGCGACCTGCCCTTGTCCGGGTCGTCGGACTGGATCAGGCTGCCGCGCTGGTCGTAGGTGTAGCGCCAGGTGTTGCCCATGGCATCGATGATCGAGGCGAGTTCACCGCCCTTGTGGTACGTGTAGCGCGTGATGTCGGGAGTCCCTCCCACCACCCCACCACGGTACTGGTGCAGCTCGGTGGTCTGGCCACGCGCGTCGATGACGACGGTGCTGGCCGTTCCACCCAAGGGTGGTGTGGTGTGCACCCGGTCGCCCTCGTGCTCCTGCGTGGTACGCCACTTCTCGTCCCCGCCACCGCGGAAGGCGGTCGCCACCGTGCGGCCCGCCCCGTCGTACGACGTCAGCGTGGTGCCCAGCTTCTCGGCCTCGACCGCGACCCAGAGCGAGTCGTCGATCGCGGTGTTGTGGAAGTACGGCGCGCTCTTGAAGTACGCCCGGCCGTGCGAGTCGTACCGGGTGTCCGTGAGCAGCCGGCCGCCGCCGGACGCGGGCGTCTGGACCTGCCGTAGCCGCATCAACGGGTCATAGATCTCCTTGGAGACCGTGTAGTCACCACGCGCGTTGAGCCGCGAACTCGTGACCACGGTCGGACCGTCGTTGCGGATCAGGTACGTGAACGTGGCGCTGGCGGAATCTCCCAGCGGCCGCTTCCGGTTGGGCTGCCAGATCGCGACCGACCGGCCCAGCGCGTCGTACGCCGTCTCGGTGCGGCGCAAATTGGGATCGACCACCATCATCGGCACACCCCACGCGGGTGCCACGGTAGTCGTGGTCACATGCCCCTTGGCGTTGGTCTCGATCGTTTTCGTCAACGGCCCGCCAACCGCCGGTGTGTACTCGGTGCTGGTTTTGTTGCCAAGGGCATCGGCACCGCCGGTGACCCGCCCGTGCACGTCGTACGTCGAAGTGGACGTCATGACGTAGCCCGACTCGGCCAGTTCCTCCCTCCGCGTGACCGAACCGGCCGTCGGCGCGGTGCCGATGGCCAGGCCGTCGTACCCCGTGCGGGTGTCGCTGAGGGTTTCACCGCCCGTCGCGCCGCAGCGAACACTGACCGTCCAGTCCCGGTACGGCAGCGCGAGGATCCAGCGGTCGGTGTTCCGGGCGTAGCTCTTGCGGTTGCACTCGTCGTCGGCGGAAGTGTTCACGTCGCCCTGGTCGTCGACCTCGATCACCTGGCCGCGGTCGTCGTACTTGCTGTCGGTGCGGGTGATCCGCCACTTGTCATCGGCGAGCGCGGTCGCCGTCGTCTCCGTCCCGGTACGGACCAGGTACGACTTGAGCTCACCACGGGTCGCGTTGGGACCCTGCGCCACCGGCGTCGAGATGTCGGTTTCGACGACGGGCCCGTTCACACCGTTGAACGTCGCGTTCTCGAACTCGGTCCCGGCGAACCAGTCCGAGTCGGTCCGCGAACCGCCGCGCGAGTCGGTCACGGTCACCGATCGTCGGCCGTTGCTGGGCAGGCGATCCTGGTCCATGCCCCGGTAGAAGCGTTGCTCCTGCTCGCTCACCGGGCCGGCCGGATCGTCCGTGTTCCCGGTCCGCGTCCGCACCCGACCAAAGCCCCGGAACTCGTTCCATGTCTTCTTGTCGTCCTTGGCGAATTCCGAGGTGTCGAAGTGCCAGGCGGCACCGTCGAGATAGTGGTACGACGTGCGCTGCTCGCTCGTGCCGTCGTACCGGTCGGACTCGACGACCTCGGCCACGACGTACTTGTGGAAGTAGTCGATGCGTTCGTTACCGCCCGGCGGAGACCAGCGCGCCGGGTAACAGCGCAAGGTGTTGTGCTCGGGACTGGCCGGCATCGACGTACCTTCGACGCAGTTCGGCGCGGCGTAGACGACCGTGATGACGCCGCCGCTCTCCGAGACGACGGCCGTGATCCGGTACCGGTTCAGCGGGCCGATCCCGGTGCTGTAGAACACCCGGTTGGGTTTCGCGGTTCCCTCGAAGGTCACCGCCGGCAGCGCGATGGTGCCACCGACGTGACCGGTGTGCACGATCGACTTCAACCAGAGCGCGGCCTTCTCCTGGTCCCCCGGATTCGGGAACTCGTGGTTCAGCGTCCACGAGTCCACGTCGGTGAAGCCGGCCGCGCCGCGCACGCGGGTCACGATCTTCGCCAGCCGCTTCGTGGTCCAGAAGCTCGGCGAGTAGTTGCCGAAGCAAGTTGCCGCAGCGCAGTTGGAGTCCCACGGCACGTCGGGCCAGTTGTTCTTCTTCGCCGCCGTGCATTCGCTGCCCTTCACGCACCGGTTGTCGGTGAGGAACTCGACCTGGCCCGTCGCCGCCACCGAGTTGTCGGACCGCAACCCGTACTCGATCTTGCGCAACGCGCCGCCACGCACGTACGGCACGGCCGCGTCCTGCAGGTTCGCGCCGTAGCTGTTGGTCTCGACGTCGTAGCTGTAGACCATCATGTTGCCGTGCGGATCGATGACCTTGTCGAGGTTCCATCGCCAGGCCTGGGTGCAACGGGAGGTCGCGAAGGTCGAGCCGTGGCAGGGCTCGTTCACGTCGTCGCCGTAGACCGGTACCGTCCAGGTCGACTTCGCCTCCGGTCGCGAACCGTAGAAGTACTGCGTGCCGTCGACCGAGGTGATCTTCCAGTGCTCGCCATCGGCATCGCCATTCGCCGCGCCGGTGAGCCGCTCGATCCGTGCGCCGTCGTCGGACTTGGCGCGCCACCGGTTGCCCGACTCGTTGATCAGGATGCCGTTGCTCGACGCCATCGCGTTGTCGTTGCGCCAGCACAGATCGCCGGTTTTCGGTGGGATCGTGCCGCCCATGTCGTCGTCCGAGCAACCGCCGTACGTGCGCTCGATGAAGCCCACCTCCAAACTCCAGCCGTCACCCACCCAGGACGCCTGGTTGTTCGTTGCGGAGGTGCGGCCGTCCACTGCGGAAGACGCGTACGACAAGCCCAGCTCGGGCTCCAGGCCGCCCGGCGCCGGTGGTACCCGCAGCGGGTAGGACCAGGTGAAGTCGCCGGTGTGTGGAGACACTTGCCAGGTCGCTGATGGCGACAGCGACGTCGCGGTCAGGCTGCCACTGCCGGCCGGTGCCGGTGGAGCGTTGTCGGGCTGGTTACCGCTCAGGGCGGATGCCGATGCCTGGTCGGCGGGTCGCGGCGGCTTCGAGGCCGGATTGGTGACGTTGGTCTGCGGAGTGTCGGGCAACGGCTGCGAGGGGCCGCCGTTGGCGAGTGCCGCCGCGGGCTCCGGAGCCGGTACCACCAGCAAGGTCGTGACCAGCAGGCCGCTCAAGCTCGCCGCAACGAAGCGGCGGCCGATTCGTGACAGTTTCACGGTATGCCTTTCCTTGCAGGAGGTCAGGAGAACTGGGGTGCCGGGTCCGGCGCGGCGAACAGGGTGTAGCCAAGGAGACCGTCGACGGTGTTTCCGAGACAGGTCGGGCTGAAGTCGGCGAACCGTTGCCCACCGGCCCGGCAGGCGTACAACGCCTTGCTGCGCAGGCCCTCTGGCGCCTCCGGCCAGATCTGGGCGATCGTCCCGGCGACAGTCGCACCGCCACAGGTCGAGTCGGTCGACAGAAACTGGTCCAGCCCGTCGCGGCACGCGACCAACGGCACCGTGCCGGGTTGGCTGACCAGTGGCACGTAACCGAGCGGTCCTTCGTAGCGATAGCCGTGCGGCGCTCCGGCAACGCCCTGCCAGTGGTCGCCGTGAACGGTGTACCGGCTCAAGGGCGCGTAGGCGAGCGTGTAGCCGAGCAGGGTCGCGCCCTCGCATCCCTGCTGCAACGACTCGAACCGGTCGCCGCCGGCCACACATCGGTAGACCGCCGTCGTTGCAACGTTGGCAGGCTGTCGCGTGTAGACCTTGCCGATCTCCGCACCCGCCGTGCCGCCTTCGCAGTTCGCGTCGAGCGAGGTGAATCCGTCGGTGCCGTCGACGCAGGCGTACAGCGAGTGCGTGTCCGGCTGTTCACCGTCGACCAGGCTGCCGAGCGTGCTTTCGAAGTGGTAGCCGGCGCGAGGATTCGCCGACGCCGAACCGGCGTAGCGATCCCCCGCCGTATTGGTGAAACGACCGAGCTGCCCCGGAGGTGTTGCGGGCCAGCCCATCCGTGCCAGGTCGGCGGCGGTCTGCACGCCTTGGTACAGCGTGACCTCGTCCACCGAACCCGGGAAGAAGTCGACCGGCAGACCGTTCGCCTTCGCCCGGCCGATGCTGAACTTGCCGTTGCCCACCCACAGGGCGACGTTCTCCTTGGTACCGGCCAGCTGCCCGTCGACGTAGATCCGCAACTGCCGCCCGGCGTAGTCGTACACGCCGGCCAGATGCGTCCAGCGGCCGGCCACGGGCGCGTGCACCGACTGCGCGTAGACCGTCGACGAAGCATCGGCGTCCTGCTGATGCGTACCGAACACCCAGCGGTCCGGCCCTGGCCGGTACTGCAGGAAGAACGACGATGCGCGCGTGCCGTCCTGGCCGAAGACCGTGGCGATCTGGTCCTTGCGCGCGAGGTTCGCCCACGCGGTGACGGTGAAGCTGTCCCGGGTTGATACGCCGAGTCGCTCGGTGGCGACCCGGCCGGAGGCGCCGTCGAAGGTGATCGCCCGCCCGGACAGCCCAGCGCCGTACGAGATCCCGCTGGTGTGCGGCGTCGCGTGGTTGCCGCGCCACGACAAGTCGTTCGACGTGTTGTCGTCGAACGTGAAGCGCCCGAACACGGCCGCGTTCACGTCGTCGTGCAGCGCCCGTACTTCGCCCGCGCCGATCACGCGGCCGAAGACGCGCACGTCGTCGATGCCGTACCAGTAGTGGTTCGCGGCGGCGCCGTTCCACTTGCCGCGGCCCAGCGTGAGCGGCCCCGTCGAGCCGAACGTCGGTACGTCCGCACGCATCGCCGACAACACTCCGTTGACGTACAACTTGAGCTGTCTGCTGATCGCGTCGTAGGTCACCGCGAGATGGGTCCAGTCGCTGTACGCGGCTGCCTCGTTGGACGTGAGCAGTACGACGGCCGGATTGTCGACGTCCGCCGTCGGCACGAGTACCGCCCACTTCGCTGTCGGCTGGTGGTACTGCAGGGCGAACGCGCTGACCCTGTTCCCGTCCTGGGCGACCAGCGTGCGAGTGGCGGTGGTGCCTTGCAGATAGGTCCAGGCCGCGACCGAGAAGCTGCCCTTCGTATCCACGACCTGGCCCGCCGTCTGCGCCGACGTCGTCGTGCCGTCGAGCTTCATCGCAGGTCCCTTGCGGCCACCGACCCAGCCGGTCGCTCCCGTCATCGTCATCGTGTGGTCGTTGTTGCTCGAGTCCGCTGCGCTCGTACCGGTGTTCTCGTCGAGCTTCCAGTACGCGATCGGGTCGGTGGGCACCGGCGCGATCGCGGCCTCCGTCGGGTACGAGTTGCGCAGCGCCGCCACCCGCGTCTTGTCGAGCACACCGGCATAGAGCCGCACGTCGTCAACGGCGCCGGAGAAGTGGTTGGCCGGCTGGCCCGCCGTCTTGCCCCGGCCGATGGCCACGCCACCGGTCGCCTGCCACGACTTGTCCAGTGCGCCGTCCTTCTGCCGCACCGCGTCGACGTACAGCCAGATCGTCTTCGAAGGCGCGTCGTACACGCCGACGAGGTGGACCCATTCCTTCAGCTCGCCAGGTGCGACCGAGATCGCCGCGCGGGCCACGGCCGGGCTCGTGTCGCTCTCGGGCATCTCGAACACCCATGACCCGGCCAGGTTGTCGCCGTCATCGATGAGATGTCCGAGGCGGAACTTGCTCGTCTGATCGCCGTCGACGGTGACCGCGTCGCGACGGCAACCGATGTACGGATCGGCACAGTCCACCTCACCCAGCTGCACCCACGCCGATACCGTGAAGCTCTGGTCGGTCCGCAGGTCCACCTTGGGCGTCGTGGCCGTGCCCGTGCTGCCGTTGAACCGCAGCGCGTTGCCGGACCGGCCGACCTCGCGCTGATACCCGCCGGACAACGTCGCCGTACGACTGCCGACCGCGTCCCCGGCGATGCCGCCGCCCGGCTCGTCGAGCGACCAGTTGTGGATCAGGCTGAGATCGCGGCCCGCCTGGGTGCGGATCTCGTCGGCGAACAGGGCCCGGTTGTAGACGGCCACGTCGTCGATGGCGCCGGTGAATCGGTTGATGCGCTGGCCGTTCCACTTCGCCGCGCCGATCTGGAGGCCACCGCTCGCGTGGTTCCACATCGCGGGACCCGCGCTCGTACCGGCGAGAACGCCGTTCACGTAGAGGTCCATCCGCTTGGCTCCGGCGTCGTACACGCCGGCGAGGTGGGTCCAGACGCCTACCTGGGCAGCGGGACCGGTCACGCGGTGATGCACGTCGCCGCCATCGGCGCGGTCATGGCTGAAGAGGAGAAACGTCCATTGCCCCGTGGACGCCGCCTGCAGTTGGAAGGCACTCACGAAGGCGCCGTCCTGCGACACCACCGCCGCCGTACCGCCGGTTTTGTCGAGTCGTGCCCAGGCCGATGCGGAGAAGCTGCGGCTGGTGTCGATCGCCTTGGGCGCCGACACGTAGCCCGCGCCTTCGACGGCCAGCGCAAGGTCGGTCGGATCCGGGCTGCTCACCTGACCGCCGGTGAATCCGATCGTGTCCGCCCTGACCCCGTCACGACCCTTGCCGGAGGTGTCGGTCAGGCCGCCGTCGAGCTTCCACTGTCCTTCGGGCACGTTGTTCTGGCTCACCAGGCCCTGAATCTCGGCCGGCTCCAGTGGGCGGCTATAGGCGCGCACCTCGTCGACCAGGCCCGGGAAATGCTCGACCGGCTGGCTGTCGGCCTGACCGCGGCCGACCGCGAACGCACCCGTGGCGTTGAAGCCGCCGACTCGATCCGCTTCGCCGGCGAACAGCCCGTCGACGTACAACCGGACCTTGCGGGTGGCCGCGTCGTACACGGCGGTCAGGTGAGCGCGTTGCCCGACCTTGCCCGTCACCGTGCCGATCAGCGTCGTGGCCTGACCGGCGGCCGCCTCGTCGGTCCCGGGCAGGTGCACGGCCCAACGACCACTGTCCGTGCTGTTGGCTGTCGGCCGGTACTGCAGGGCGAACCCGCTGCGGTGGACGCCATCCTGCGACACCACGCTCGCCGCCGTACCCGTGACCTGACGGCTGAGCTCTACCCACGCTGTCACGGTGAAGCCGCGGTCGGTGCGGATTTGCGGTACAGCTGTCGTGACCGTGCTCGTCGTGCCGTTGAGACGCACGGCGCCGTCGATGATGCCCGGCGTCACGAATGCGGCCTCACCGGTCAGCACGCCCGCCGATCCACCGGCAACGGCGTTGCTCGCCGTCTGTCCGTCCGACTCGTCGAATCGCCAGTGCCCGATCTGGACGTTGTCGCGGCTCACCGCGGTACGGACCTCGGTGTCGGACAACTCCCGATCCCACAGGGCGACCTCGTCGATCGAGCCGCGGAAGTGGTCCACGCCGGCGCTGCCGTCCCACATGGTCCGGCCGATCTGGACTCCGCCGACTGCCGTCCACGGTGTCGCTGTATGGCTCGCCTCGCCCGAGCGCACGCCATCGACGTACAGCCTGAGCTTCTTCTCCTCGGCGTCGTAGACACCGGTCAGATGAGTCCACACGTTCGGTACGGCTGGTTCGGCCGACCAGACCCAGTCGATGCCCGCGTAGGTGGTGTCGCTTTTCGACATACCGAAGATCCACCGGCTGACGCCCGCCGAATCGAGGCGGTGCCAGAGGTTGAAACCGGAGAAGCGCGTGCCGTCCTGGCTCACAACCGAGCCCACGCCCGTGCCGGGAGCGAGCTTCACCCACGCCGAAACGCTGAAGCTGGCTTTGGTATCGACCGCGTGCGGCGCTTTCACGTGTCCCTGCGTTGCCGGGTCGACCGTGATCGCGGTGCCAACAGCGCCGGGCGAGTACGCCGTACCGCCTTCGAGCGTGCCGTGGCGGTCCCCCAGGAACGCGCTGTCCTTCGCGTTGCCCTCGAACGACCATTGGGCCAGCGGGCCATTGCCCGCACGAACGTAGAAGTGATGCCGCGTCACCGGGCCGAGCCGGCCTGCGCGGTCGACGGCGTACACGTAGAGGTCGCGCGGCCCGTCGCCTGGCGGCGTCAGCAGCACCGACGCCCCGGCACCTAGTGCGGTGGCGTCGACCTTGTTCGGCGCCGCGTCGTCCCAGCCGTAACGGTAGTGGTCAACGTCGCGAACCTCGCCGGCCTCGTAGTTCGGCGTGAACGTGAACCGGCCGGGCGCGCCCACTCCACCGTGCCAGCGGTTGTCCGCCGGGTAGAGGTCGCTGCCCACCGTCACCGCCTTGCGAGGCGCCTGCCGATCGATCACGAACGACGGACCGGCAGCCGTCGGTCCCGCATGCGCGTCGACCGCGGCCACGGACCAGGTGTACGTGGTGTGGTCCGGTTTGCCACGCACGTCCAGCTTGCTCGTCGCCAGCGTGTTCGTTCCGACCACGTCGCCGTAGTACGCGCCGCCGTTGACGGTCCAGTACGGGCGCATCTGATCGCCGTCGGCATCGATCACGCGCGCGCGGATCGTGATGAAGTCGTCGCCCAGGTAGGTCTTGCCCCCGCAGTGCTTACAAGGCGCGCGCCACGGCGTGACCGACAGTTCCGTCGGCGTGTTCGGCTTGGTGTTGTACTCGATGTAGAGCACCGTGCGGTTCTGGTCGTACTTGCGCCAGGCCGCCTGGTTGTTCTCGTCGGCTGCCGCGAGGAAGTAGCTCGAGTAACCGCCGAACGTGATGTGCCCGGCGGTGTCGAACCCGACGTGGTGATCACCCGGCTCGGCGCATCCCGCCCGCGCGCCCTTGACCGCTTGGGTATTGACCGCGACATGGCCAGGCTGGTTGCCGAAGGCAATGGTCGGACCGTACTGCCCCTGCACCCAGTAGAGCCGGTGGTTCTGGGCGGTACAGTCGGGCCGGTGGACGGCGACCGTGTTGAGGAACGACTTGATCCACACCTTGCCGCCGAGCCAGCGGGTGTCGAACTGGAAGTAGGTCCGGGCGATACCGACGATCGCGCCACAGTTGGACCAGTTGCACCGGCCGACCTGGGCCCGACCGTCAGGATCAGCCGTCGCGTTGTAGTACGTGCGACTCGGATTGCCCGAGTACACGCCACCCCACGCGGTCTTGCCCAACTGGGTCGGCGCCGGATCGATCACCACGGGGTACGTCGTACCCGGCGCGTCGAGCAACTTCGCGTCCGGCCGTAGTACGAGCGCCTTGGCCTCGACCGTGACGGCGGCGACGGCCTCCTTGCGCACCTGCGCCGAGTCCCACATCAGCGACGGCGGCGATCGGAACACCGGTTTGCCCGCCTTGTCAGCGCCTTCGATCGAGCCATCGCGGCCGACCTTGAGCTTGGCGCCCTGAGCAGCCATCGCCAACCTGATCCGCCGTACACCGGGATGGGCCGCCGCCTGCCGGGTCTTCACCACGACCTGCTGGGTGTAGCCCCCGTTCTCGGCCTTCATGACGAGATCCACGCCCGGGTACACCTCGGGATAGGTGGCGGTAGCGCCCGCGAGCACCGGCTTCGGCAGGCGCGCCGGCCACGACAACACCATTCGTGCAGAGCCAACCTGGTACCGCACCAGCGGCTGCGATCCGCCGCCGGAGAACGCCAGCTCCGTCACGGCCGTGCGTGGCGCCACCATTCCGTCGGGACGCTTCACCAACTTGGTGTCGACGTTCATCCAGGTACCACCACGGTTCACCCGCGTCGGCACGGTCGTCAGCTCCGCGACCATGGCTCCGTCGGGCTTGGCCCGCACGAGCCGCGTCTGAGTCGTCAGGTCCGCCACCAGCACCGGCTTGTCTTGGCGTCGGGCCGCGGCCAAGGCCGACTCAGTGTCGGGCGCCTCCGTCACGGCCTCCCGATCACCAACCGGCGCAGCCGGCGTCCCCGCTGCCGTGCCGGCCGTCGCTGTCGCCGGGCCGGCGGCCCCCGTCACCGCCGGCCCGGCCGTGCCTGTTATCACCACCAGCGCCGTCAACCACGCCACTCCGCGCGCCCACCCCAGTCGTCCCACAGCCCACCTCCGCGTCCGAGCCGGTGTCCTCACGCCGGCGAGCCCGGACAATTCCAGAGGCCGCTGTCATTTCGCTTACAACGCGGCGGACGCCCTGCTAGGCGCTCTCGTGGGAGCGCTCGGCAGGTTGGCCTGACGGACCCGGTCGCTCATCGGCGCGCGGCGGTTCGCGGTGCACAGCAACACGCCCGTCGACTCGAACGCATTCGGCAGTTTCCGTGAATCGGCCGAATGCGATTGGTGGTCATCGATCACGTTCGACAATTGTCCGGCGATCGATCTCATTCGACGATCTGGCCGTCGATCATGGCTTTCCCTGGCGCCCAGGGAACAAAAACTGTGCTCCGGGTGTGCACGTTCACACAAAATCTCCCTGAAAGCTTGCCATCGCGATCAACTTAGGTTTTCATCTTGGCAGTCACCTTCTGCCGAGAACGAATCCGCCCAACATTCCTTGCAGACAAGTGATCCGCCACGCTGGGACGAAGGAGCATCGCATGACCGCCGATGGAGCTCAGGACCCGCTCGACCTCGCCAGCGGTGCCCTCGGCAACTAGTGTCCTGAGTCGGAAGTTCGTGCACATCTCCGGCGCAGGACACTAGCCGTTCCGGCTTCTCCGCACCATCTCGGCACAGCGACGGCCGAACGAATCTTCGCGGTGAAACCCGGTCGTCCAGCGCCGCGATCGACAGAAAACCGGCGGCAACCAGCCGCGCTCAAGCTTGGCCATCGGCTGATCGTCCAGCTGGATCCCTCCCCTGTTTCCGGTTATTCCTTCGAACACTTGGGGTGCTCATGACCATGCATCGTCGTGCATTTCTTGGTATCGGTGCGGCCGGTGTGGCCGGCGCGGGCCTGTCCTTGCAGGGCTTCGGACAGGCACTCGGCAGTGTCGGTGCACTGGCCGCTGCGCCGACGACACCGTTCGCGGTCGGCGTCCGCCAGTACACCTGGTGGCGCGGCAGCCGACGGGTGACCACCTACGTGTACTACCCCGCCAAGGGCACGCCCGGCTCGGGTCCGACCACCAACGCTCCCGTTGCCGACGGCGTATTTCCCATCTGCCAGTACACGCACGGATCCGGCGGCAGCCCACAAAAGGCCCTCGGGCACATCCGCCCCTTGGCCGCGGCCGGATTCATCGTGCCCGCGCCGGTCTTCACCACCGCCTCCATCGGTGACGCCTACAACGGCAACCTGTCCAAGGACGTCTCCACCGCCATCACCGGCACCCTCGCGCTGAACTCCGCCAACGACCCGCTGCGCGGCCACATCAACACCGCGACCGGGGTCGGCGTGTCCGGCTATTCGATGGGCGGCATGACCACACACGGACTGCTCACCGCCTGGCCCGACTCACGCATCGTCGCCGCCGCGCCCTGGGCCTGCGTCGACGTGGGCAACCCAGGCGGCACGGTCAGGGCCAAGGTGCTGTTCATCCACGGCGACCGCGACTCGACCTGCCCGTATTCGTCGGCCCGCCAGGCCTACCGCGAACTGCCGGCGCCCAAGGCGTTCCTCACCTTCCACGGCGGGACCCACACCAGCTTCTTCAGCGACTCCCGCGCCCGCAACACGTTCGTGGACTGGATGCGCTGGGGCCTGTACGACGACACCACCGCCCGCGACCGGCTTTCCGCCGACGCCAGCTCGAGCACCACCACCTGGGAGTTCCTGCGCTGAGGCCACCTTCCCTCGGACGGCTGCGTACGGCGTCCGAGGGAAGATCGCTGCCAGCTTGCCTCGCCGGGTGACAGGGTCTACCGGAACACAGCCAGCTCGAAAGGTTCACATGACGTACCGGCCCGCGCACGCCGTGAAGCACGCTCCCTGGGATCGCCCCGAAACTCGCACCGCCATGGCGTCGACCGAGGACGTCCGGCCCGGGCTCGAGCTCACAAACCGATCCCTGTGGCGCGATGGCCGCCGCTGGATTCCGGTGACGGGCGAACTGCACTACAGCCGACTCCCCCGGCAGCGCTGGCGGGACGCACTGCGGCTCATGAAGGCCGGCGGGATCAGTGTGGTATCCACCTACGTGTTCTGGATCCACCATCAGGAGGACAAGGGCGCAGAGCCACTGTTCGACGGCGATCTGGACTTGGCCGCGTTCGTCGAGCTCTGCCGCGACACCGGCCTGGAGGTGATCATCCGGATCGGGCCGTGGTGCCACGGCGAGGTACGCAACGGCGGGCTGCCCGACTGGGTACCTCCGGCCCGCAGCGACGATCCCGCGTACCTGGATCAGGTACGGCGCTGGTTCGGTCATCTCGGCCGGCAACTCGCCCGGCTGTGCGGGCCAGACGGCCCGATCGTCGGCTTCCAGCTGGAGAACGAGCTGTACGACCAGCCCGGCCACCTCGTCACGCTCAAAGGCCTCGCCCGCGCCTGCGGCCTGCACGCGCCACTGTGGACGGCCACTGCCTGGGGTAGCGCCGACATCCCGGTCGGTGAGGTCTTCCCCCTGTACGGCGGTTACGCCGACGGCTTCTGGGTCGACACCGCGGACGGCTGGCACGACTCCTTCCGCGCCCACTTCCACTTCTCCCACCAGTGGGACGACCCGGGCATCGGAAGTGACCTCGCAGGCGACAAGACCACGGGCGTGCCAGGCGCCAAGCATCCCGACTTCCCTGCAGCGACCTGCGAGCTGGGCGGCGGCATGGCTACGGCCTACCATCGCCGCCCGTGGCCGACCGCGGCGGACATCGCGGCGGTGGCTCATTGCAAACTCGGCAGCGGATCGGCCTGGCAGGGCTACTACATGTACATCGGCGGCACCAACCCCAGGCCCGGCCTGCAGGAATCGCATGCCACCGGCTATCCCAACGACCTGCCGGTGCACAACTACGACTTCCACGCACCCGTCGGCGCCCACCTGCAGACCCGCGACACCTTCCATCTGCTGCGCAACCAGCACGCGTTCCTGGCCGCGTTCGGCGACCGGCTGGCAGGCATGAACGCCACGATCCCGGCCCTGCCCGACCAGACAGCCCTGCGCTGGTCGCTGCGTTCCGACGGGCACGAGGGTTTCGTCTTCATCAACACGCACCAGCCGTACGAGCCGCTACCCGACCACCACGGAGTGCACTTCGACGTCGAACTCGACAAAATCCGCGTCGCCTTCCCGCATCGCCCGATCGATATTCCGAGTGGAACGTCCGTGTGCTGGCCGGTCCACCTCGCCGTGCATGGCGTCACGATCAACTGGGCCACGCTCGGGCTGTTGACCGTCCTACCAGAGGGCGACGATCCGCTGCTGGTGCTGACGAAGGCCGACGGCGTACCCGGTCATCTGTCTCTACCCGCTGGCACCCGAGTGATCGGACACCCAGTTCTGGAGCGGGATGGCGAGGTCATTCTCGAGGACCTCCCTAGCTCACGCGAGCTGCTGACGGTCGAGACGCCGTACGGCGCGCGGCTGAGGTTGCTGGTAATCGACGCTGCCACCGCGCGGTACGCCTGGTTGCCCGGCGGCGGCCGGCTCGTGATCTCCGAGGCCGACATCGTCTTGCTGCCGGATGGAGACCTTGCCTCGATCAGCACCGGGCCCGTCACGGTCGACGTGCTCTGCGGCGATACCTTCGAGCGGCACCACCTCGGCGCACGCCGTACAGCCGTGCCGGTGGAGATCGTGCAAACCGCCGAAGCCAAACCGCCCTCGGCGTGCCCGGTCATCGTGCCCGGCCGTGCCTCCGCGCCTGAGCCGGACACGTTCGCCGCCCACGCGGCCCGTTTCACCATCACGGTGCCCACGGCGGGGTTGGCTGGCGAGCGGGTCTTGCTGCGGCTTGAGTTGGTCGGTGACGTAGCCACCGCGACGGTCGGCGGCCGTACCGAAGACCTCTTCTGGGACGGCGCGCCGTGGGATATCGACATCACCCCACCCCACGGCGCCCCGACGGTCGAGGTCCAGCTCGCGATCTACCCGCTCGACGAAACGACCCCGGTTTGGCTGCCCGAGAACGCGAGGAACAAGGTGGCGGGACTAAGCGCACACGTCCTCTCGGCCACCGTGATCGACTACCAGACTCGGCGGCTCCGGAGCAGTCGCGATTAACTCTCCGGCACCATCACACCGCCTACTGCCGGGCGAGTTCCACCTGCAGCCACGGCCTCGACCAGCCGACCGTCCCGGCCTCAGCTGGCGAAGAAGCGGGAAGCCGGGGTGGGGACCTCGTCCAGGCGGGGATCGAAGCGGTCGACGAAGTGGACTCCGGGCGGGATCTCGACGCTCGTCGTCGAGGCCCAGCCACGAGTGAGGGTCGGGAAGTCCGGAACGTCTGGGTGGTAGTGCGGCTTGCCGGTTCCGAGCACATCGCGTGCCATCGGCGCACTCACCGCCTGGTAGCGGAAGTCCGCCGATACCCGTAGTTGCCGGGTCCGGTTCGGCATCGCTCCATGCACGGTCAGGCTGCCGAAGAGCAGCACGTCACCAGGCCGGTACGACGCCGTGCGCCATTCCGGGTGCTCCTCGTCCGCCTCGGCCCGCATCATGCCGGGACCGTCGGCAGCACGCACCGGCAGTACGCCGAGCCGAGGCGATCCCGCGAACACCCGGAGCCCGCCGATCTCGGGCGGAGCCGCGCTCAACGGGAGCCAGGTGGTCAGCGTGTCGATACAGCCCTGGATGAACCGGTAGTCCTGGTGGATCGGCGTCGGACTGGCCCCTGGAGACGGCGGCGCGATTCGGCAGATGTGCGCCGGATGCGCGAACGACTCCTCCCCCAGCAACCGCGAGGTCAGGCCCAGCAGCTCCGGCCGCACGGCCAGTTGATGGAACGCCTCGGTGCTCTGGATCGCCGTATAGGCGCCGAAGAATCCGGGTGATCCCTCCTCGACCGCGCGCTCGGAGGCGATCAGCTTGTCGGCGCTGGTGCCGGGAGCCAGCCAGTTGCTGTCGGACAGGATCCGCGCGATCTGCGCGCGCACGTCGTCGACGACGCCGGACGGCAGTAACTCGCGGAAGAAGAGGTACCCGTCCTCGGACAGCCGCGTGCGTAGTACCGCGGTGTCGTGCAGCACAGCCGACGAGTCGGTGAGTTCCTTCATTGCTCGTTTCCGATCTTGTCCATCGTCGCCGCGATCGCGGCGACGTCCGCCTTTTCCAGGTACAGCCCGTTCACGGCCTTGTTGATCTCGGCAACCTTCGCGGTCCAGCCGGTCGCGATCGGCATGTTCACCGTGCTGCCGGCGGCCGAGTCGAGGAACGGCTGCACATCGATGCCCTTCTTCTGCCAGTACGCCGCATAGCCCGCGCCCGCGCCGTTCAGCGCGGGAATGACGTAGCCCGCGTCGCCCATCAGCTTCTGCGCCTTCTCCGAGCCCAGGAAGGCGATCAGCTTCCCGGCCGCTTCCGGGTGCTTGGTCTTCGCGAACATCACCTCGGCCAGCCCGTTGATCACCACCGTGCGGTCCACCGGTCCGGCCGGCATCGAGGTGACTCCGATCGGGAACTTCACCTCCGGCAAGGCGTACGGCAGCAGCGCGTTGTTGGCCGGGAACATCGCGACCTCGCCGCGGTAGAACATCTCGGTCGCCTGCCCGGTCGGCGGGTTGGTCCGGGTCCCGTCGGGCGAGACACGCCACTTGAACACCAGGTCCCGGGCGAACTGCAGCGCCTCCACCGACTTCTCCCCCGCGAATTCGAAGCTGCCGTACGGCTTGTCCATCGCGCGGCCGCCGTTGGAGGCGATCCAGTTCAGCCACTGGGTCTGACTGTGGTTCCAGGAACAGAACCCCCATTGCTTGGAGCCGACCGTCAGCTTGCGGGCGATCTCCAGGAAGCTGCCCGAGCCGTCCGGCGCCCAGGTCAGCTTGTCAGGCATCGTGATCCCAGCCTTGGCGACCAGGTTCTTGTTGTAGAGCAGGCCGACCACGCCCAGGTCCTTGGGCAGGCCGAGTTGCCTGTCCTCGAACTTGTACGACTGCACGACGTTCGGGTGGTACGAGTCGAGCTTGAGCCCGGCCTTGGCGATCAGGTCGTCGAGTGGAGCAAGCACGCCCTTGTCGGCGAGGTCCGGGAAGTTCTCGACCGTGAGCCAGAAGACGTCCGGCGCCTTGCCGCTGGCCAGTTCGGTGGTGAGCTTGGTCCAGTACTGGTCCCAGGGCAGCACCTCCATCCGGACCGTGATGTCCGGGTTCTCGGCGGTGAAGGCGGCGAACACCTTTTTGTAGCCGACCTCTTGCTGCTCGTCCCAGAGCCGGTAGACCAGTTCGGTCTTACCGCCGCCGGAACCCGGCTGGTCGGTGGATGAGCCGCAGGCGGTGAGGCCGCCGAGCAGGCCGGCGGTACCCAGCAACAAGGTCCGCCGGGACAGGGCAGAGGACATCAGGAACCTCCTACTTGAGCCCGGTGACGGCGACCGAGCGAACGATGAAGCGCTGGAAGAAGATGAACAGCACGAGCAGCGGCGCCAGCGCGATCAGGCTGCCGGCCATCACGGCGTTGTAGTCGACGCCGATCTCGCTCTTGAACAACGCGATACCGACCGACAGCAGCCGCCTGTCCTCGCTGCTGGTGATGATGAGCGGCCACAGGAAGCTGTTCCAGTTGGCCACCACGGCGAGGGTGGTGACGGTGACCAGGATCGGCTTGGACAGCGGCAGCACCACCAGCAGCAGGGTCCGGATCCGGCCGGCTCCGTCGATCCGGGCCGCGTCCTCGAGATCGGCCGGAATGGTCCGGAAGAACTGCCGCAGCAAGAAGATCGCGTACGGCGTACCGAGCATGGTCGGCAGCATCAGGCCGGCCCAGGTATCGACCAGCCCCAGCTTTTGCATCATCAGGTAGAGCGGGATCATCGTCACCACCGGCGGGACCATCAGCGTCGACAGATACACCCAGAACAAGGCGTCCCGGCCGGGGAACGACAACCGCGCGAAGGCGTAGGCCGCCAGTACCGCGAACACCAACTGGCCGACCGTGATCCCGGCGGTGACGAACACGGTGTTGGCCAGATAGCTGCCGAAGCCTGAGGCGAACAACCGATCGAACGCGGCGACGCTCGGCGGCAGGCCCGGTTCCCACGGCAGCGTCTCCGACAGTTGCCCAGGGCCCTTGAACGCGGTCAGCACGGTCAACAGGTACGGGAAGATCGCGAACACGCAGCCGATCACCAGGACGCCGTACGCGAACAGCCGGGATTTGGTCATCGTCACCACCGATCAGGAGAAGTCGTACGTCGTGCGACGCTCGAAGTAGGCGAACTGGGAGATCGTCGCGATCAGGATCACCACGAACAGCACCACCGAGATGGTCGAGGCATAACCGAAGTCGAACTTGCGGAACGCCTCGTCGTAGATCAGGTAGGTGGCGACCTCGGTGCTGTTCCCGGGACCGCCTTCGGTCATCACGAAGATCGTGTCGAAGGCCTGGAACGAGCCGATCACGTTGGTGATCAATACGAACAGCAACGTCGGCCGCAGCAGCGGGAAGGTGATCCTGAAGAAGTGCGCGACCGGTGACGCGCCGTCCAGCGCGGACGCCTCCCGCAGACTGGCCGGGATGTTCTGCAACCCGGCCAGGAAGAACAGCATGTTATAGCCGGCGAACTGCCAGATGTGCACGGCCGCGACACTCGGCATCGCGAGCAGCGAGGACGACAGCCAGGCCGGACCGTCGACGCCGAACAGGCCGAGGAACTGGTTGATCGCACCGCGGCCGGGATCGAAGATCCACGCCCACACCAGGCCCAACGCGACCGGCGTCGCCATCCACGGAATCACCAGCAGGGCGCGGAAGTACTTCATGCCGCGCAGCTTGCGGTTCACCAAGAGGGCCAGCAGCAACGACAAGACCGTTGTCCCAGGCACGCAGATCAGCACGTAGTAGCCCGTGACAACAAACGAGTGCCAGACATCGCCGTCCTGGAACAGCTCACGATAGTTCGCCAGACCGATGAACTCAGGCGTGGCGAGCAGCTTCCAGTCGAACAAGCTGAGCACGATCACGATCAACACTGGCGCCAGCAAGAAGCCCAGGACACCGATCATGCTCGGCGCGAGCAGCGCGTAGCCGGCCAGCGCCTGTTGACGGCTTTGCCGGCGGCGAGTGGGGCGAGGCGCGGCTTTAAGCATCGGGCTCCTTCAGCGGATGCGGCCGGTTTGAGCTCGGCGTGAGCAGCTCCCGGGTCCGGTCGAGTCCCCACTGGTCCAGCGCGCCGATCGGATCACTGGACATCCGCAGCCCTGGAGCGTTCTCGACGTGCTCGGCCCACCTCTCGCGATCCTGGACCTCCGGCTGCACGATCAGGCAGTCCGGGTCGTTCGCCCACCAGCGGCCATGCAGGAACTCCCGGGCCACCGAGGTCGACCGCGCACCCCGCTGGCCCGGCTGGCTGATGTCACCCGATGGCGGATCGACCAGCGGGTCGGTGTCGGGCGAGATCCGCATGCAGTCGACCAGCCCGATACTCGGCAGGATCGGGGCGCCGCAGCCGTGCAGGATCCGGTTCGGCCCGACCACCTCGCGCAACAGCCGCATCCCGTGCCGGTAGGCGGCGATGCCGTCGATCGGTTCGTGCCGCCGGCCCTCGATCGCGCCCGCGTAGACGAAGTCCAGTTTGAAGTGGTCGTACCCCTGTCGGCACAACTCGGTGAACACGTCCTGCAGGTGCTGTGCGGCGCCCGGATGCGTCACGTCGAGGATTAGTTGCTCCTGGCCCCAATTCGTGCCGGCAGTGATCCCGGGCACCAGCCAGTCCGGATGCCGCCGGGCCGTCTCGCTCTTGCTGCCGACCAGAAACGGGGCCACCCAGATCCCGGCCCGCCGGCCGCCCGAGCGGATGTCGGCGGCCAGCCGGACGGTCGAGCCGAAGTCACCGCGCGGCGTGAGCCAGTCCCCGATCTCGGCCTGGTAGCCCTCGTCGAGCAGCACCAGGTCCACGCTCAGGTCGTGCTGGTCGAACTGCCGGACCTCAGCCATGACGTCCCGCTCGGTGACCTTGCCCCAGTACGCGTACCAGCTGCACCACGACGGCCCGAACACCCGAACCGCGCCGCCATGGTTCCGCGCCGCGAAGGTGTCCGACCAGTCCGCGAGCGCGGCGTTCGGGGCGGTCGCGGTACGGATCAGGTCCACCTCACCGTCGGCCGAGACCACCAGCCGATCGCCGACCACCTCGCAGCGGATGGACGGTACGACGTCCGGCGTGCGCGCGGCGACCACCAGCACCTCGTCCCCGACGGCGACCGCGAGCAGACCTTCGCCCTGGAAGCGGCCGGCCTCGACGCCAGGGCGGTACGCCATCACGTGGTGGTTCGGCGCCGTCGGCCGTGGTGGTCCGGCGCTGAGCCGGTACCAGCCACTCGGGCTCCAGGACTGCCAACCGTGTTCGAACACTAGCGCGGCGGCGTCGTACTCAAGCTCGGCGACGGTGCTGAAACCCACGGGTTCCTCGATTCGCTGGGGTGCAGGATCTTGCTGTTGTGTGGGTAATCTTGGGACCTGCATGAAGGGTGCACCATGACAGAGCCTGCTGATTATGAGCACGATCTTGCTACTCAGGTGCTGATTGAGCTCTACAGTGAGATCCCGCCGCCGAGCAAGTTGGTGACCGGCCACTTCCACAGTGGCGGCGACTACCGGGTGATCCGGCCGGACGGCGTGGGCAGCTGGTACCTGCTGTACACGGCCGGCGGCACAGGTCAGTTCCAGATCGGTGCCGACAAGCTGACGCTGCGCCACGGCGACCTCGTGCTGGTCAGCCCCGGCACCGAGCACGACTACGGGACCGTCGGCACCTACTGGGAGACCTGGTGGGCGCACTTTCAGCCCCGGCGCGAGTGGCATGCCTGGTGGTCGCTCCCCCAGGCAATGCCCGGGCTGGCCTATGTGCGGCTGACCAGACCGTCCGAGACGGACAGGCTCGTCACTGCCTTCGCCCGCTTGCACCGCGATGCTCAGCGGGCCGGGTTGTCACCTACCGGGGACACGGAGCTGCACCTGCTGGAGCAGAGCCTCGCCGTGCAGCTGACGATGAACGGCATCGAGGAGGTCCTACTGGTCGCCGCCAGCAGTTTGCGCAAGGCCACCCAGCACCTCGACGCTCGGGTGCAACTCGTCCTGGACGCTGTCACCTCGGACCCGGCCCGGCCGCACACGCTCACCTCACTGGCCGGTCTGGCACAGGTGTCGGTCTCCCGGCTCGCCCACCTCTTCAAGGAGCAGGTGGGCGACTCCATCATGAACGTCGTCGTCGGTCTTCGGCTGCAGCGGGCGTCGGAGTTGCTGGGGGCAACCGACATGTCCATCGGCCAGATCGCCCGCGCGGTTGGGTTCGAATCCCCGCACTACTTCAGCCGGCAGTTCGGCCAGCGCTTCGGCATGTCTCCCACCCGCTACCGCAGTACCGTCAGGAACCCGGAGCTAGAGCTATATTGACCTCGGTCGCCGCCGCGTAGTTCGCGCCGCCTTCCAGACCGATAAGACGGACGTAGCGGGCCGTCGTACCGGTAGGGAGTCTGGCGATCTTGGCTTCGGTCGTACCGTCCCAGGTGCCCGTGGTCGCTGACTGGAAGGTGACGCCGTCCGTGCTCACCTGGACGTCGTAGCTCGAGATGCGTCCGTTCGGCGAGGTGTCTTGGCGGGGCGTGTAGACGAGGGCCTCGATCGCGCGAGGCGTCTTGAGATCGAGCGTGAGGTACTGCGGCAGTGGCGCGTGCGGGCTCCAGTTGGAGTGCCACATGGTCGCGCAGTTGCCGTCGAGCGCGCCCGCCGGACCGTGCGCGGCGTTGCCCTGGCTCGTGGCCGTCGCCGTCATCTCCTTCTGCGGCAGGAGATTCAGCGGACCGAACGGCCCGTCCACCGGCGGCGGCGTACCGGGGATCGCGGTCACCCGGCCGAGCGCTGGGACCTTGATCGACGATTGCGTGCGCAGATGGTTCAGAAAGACCTCCTGGCCCATCCGCGGTGCCCGGACCAGATCGGTGTACTGCTCGAACCCGGGATATCCGTACCGCCGGCCGTGCAACGGCATCACCGCGGTCGTGGCGACTCGGTAGGTCCGGTCGAGCTCGAGGCGTTCGCCGCCGATGAGGACCTTCGCCGGATCGACCCGGCTGCCGGCCGGCGCGCCCAGGTCGTAGGTGTAGCGGAAGTTGCTCGAGGTCGCGAGCGACGACAACCGCTGACAGCCGTACGCCGGCGGAATCCACTGCTGCTCGAGAATCGCCTCGACGGCCGAGCCTTTCAAGGCCAGCGTGGTGATCGGCGAGATACCGGCGACAGGCCACGCTTCGCCGAACAGAACCCGGCCCGGCCGATCACCGGCGGCGCCGCTCGAGGCGTACGCGAGTCCTCCCGCGATCACGTCACCGCCGAGGTCGGCGGGCACCAGCGCGAAGTCCGCGTCGCCGCTGCCGTGGCCGGCCGCCTCCTTCAGGTACAGGTCGGTCACGAGGTTGCCGGCCCGGCTCTCCGCCGTCCGCGAGAAGTCCAGGTCCCGATCGATCGTGGCCAGCGGCTGTGCCCGGCGCGCGATCCACTTGTCCATCCAGTACTTGACGATCTTCTGCACGCCGGCGTCCGGGGTGACGTCCTTGGTCATCGCATGATTGGCCGACGTCGTCGCGGACCGGATCACCTCGCCGCTGGCCGGATCCAGCGCCAGCTTCACCTCACCGAGCAGGCGGCCGTGGTTCGATGCCTCCAGCACCGGTCGCGGTACGCCGTTGGGGTCCGGGATGTGGCAGTTGAACGCGGTATGCCAATGACCGCCGAGGATCACGTCGATATCCGGCGACAACGCCCGCGCCGCGTCGAAGATCGGGCCGGTCGGGTTCTTGCACTCGTTGAACAGCCCACCCTGCTGGCCGCCCTCGTGCATGCTGACCACGATCGCGTTCACACCCTGCGCCTTGAGTTCGGCGGCGGCCCGGTTGCCTGCCTCGACCAGCGCCTGGAACTCGAACCCCGATCCCCCGATCGACAGCGACTCGGTCGGCGTTCCCGGGAAGCCGAGCCCGATGAAGCCGATCCGCGCCGACCCGGCTTGGGCGATCCAGTACGGCGGAAGCACCGGCCGTTTGGTCCGGGGATCCACCACGTTCGCCGCGTGGTACTGGTAGTCGGTGCCACGGAAGGGGCGTCCGGTGGAGTCCTGGAAGCAACTGTCGAACCCGGGTTTGCCGTAACAGGCGCCGGTCGTCATCCGCCGCAGGAACGGGAACTCCCGGTCGAACTCGTGGTTGCCGGCCACGTCGAAGTCCATCCCGAAGGCGTTCAGCACCTCGATCGTCGGCTCGTTCGCGAACGCCTGGGTGTAGTCCGGCCAACCGCTGAACTGATCGCCCGACCCGATCAGGAAGCTGTTCGGCTGCCCGGCCCGGAGGCGGTCCAGATGCGCCTTCAGATATCCTGCGCCGCCAACGGCCAGGGACCCGCCCGGACCGGCGATCGTCAGGTTCTCGGTCTCGGACAGATAGCCGTGCAGATCGGTCAGGCTGAGGATCTGCACCGGAATCGGTGCTGGTGCCGCGGTCGTCGTGGTGGGCAGCCCCAGCAGTGCGGCACCCAGCACGGCAATGACGGCGGCGATCCGGGATCTCCTGGGCATCGGCTGCTCCTGTCGTCGGCGGAACCGAAAAGCACCGTAGCCAGCACCACCGGTCCACGAACATCCACGGCATTGCTGACTTCGTACACGATCCGGCTGCACCGACGCCGTCGTACCGCCACACTTCCAGCACAGAGGGCACCGCCGAGAGCCCGTTCTGCTACCGGCGCAGCCTTATCATTTGCGGCATGCCTGGCAGAGCGTCCCTCAGCAATCTCCGGCCTCTGCGGTTGCGGGCGATGATGTCGCAGGTGGAACTCGCCTCCAAGGCCGGCCTCGGGATACGCACGATCCGGGACATCGAGTCGGGAAAGGTGCGGCCGCAGCCGAAGACCTTGCGATTGCTTGCCGAGGCGCTCGGCCTGGAATCCGACGGCTGGGCACTACTGACCGGATCGCCGGAACGAGTAGCGGCAACGCCCCGTGAGCTGCCGAGGGCGCTCGCTGCGTTCACTGGGCGAGGAAGTCATCTGGACGCACTTCTGGCCGCCGTCGACAACGGTGCGCCCGTCGTCGCGGTGCACGGCATGGCCGGCGTCGGGAAGACCTCCCTGGCAGTGTGGGTCGCGCACACCCTCGCCTCCCAGTATCCCGACGGGCAACTGTTCGTGGACCTGCACGGGTTCACTCATCCGGGCGGCACTCGGCCGGAACTGTCGTCGGTGCTGACCCGGGTGCTGCGCAGCCTCGACCCGAGCGATCGGGCCCTGCCCGCGGACTGCGACGAGCTCACTGCCCGGTATCGCAGTGCCATCGCCGACCGCCGAATCCTCCTGGTACTCGACAATGCCGCGAGCGCGGACCAGGTGGAAGCGCTACTACCTGGCACGCCGGGCAGCCTCATCCTGGCGACGAGCCGGCGTGACCTGTCTCCCCTGGCGGGCGCGTACTCGGTGCCACTCGAACCGCCGCCGATGCGCGAAGCCGTGGCGATGCTCAGTGCCGCCGTGCCCGGCCAGATCACCGAAGCGGAGGCCGTGGCGATCGCGGAGCGCTGCGGACGTCTGCCGCTGGCGATGGGACTGGCTGCGGCCCGCTTGCGCAGTCGTCCCCGGTGGCGAGTCGCGGACCTGCTCGAGCGCCTCTCCGACGAAGACCGGTTGCTCGACGAACTCGACATGGGACACCGAGGCGTCGCCGCGGCGCTGCGCGCGTCGTACCTCGAACTGGACTCCGACCACCAGCGCCTGTTGCGGCGGCTCAGCCTCGTGCCCGGCCATGACGTGGACGTCCACGCGGCGGCCGCGTTGTGCGATGTCGGCGAGGAGCGGGCGGCGGCGATGCTGGAGTCTCTTGTGGACGTGCATCTCGCGGAGACCCGATCGCCCGGGCGGTACCGGCTGCACGATCTCGTGCGGCTGTTCGGGTCCCGGCTCGCTGGACTGGAAGAGAGCCAAGCCGACCTGGACGAGGCCTTCCTCCGGCTGGTCGGCGTCTACCTGCACTTCACGTACCACGCGGCCGCGCGGTTGCATCCGAACAAGCGCCGATTCGCTGAAGGCGCGGCCGCACACGATGCCGGCCTTCCCGGCTTCAGGAACCAGCCCAGCGCCTTGGCGTGGTTCCACACCGAGCGCGGCAATCTGGAGTCTGCGGTGGTCGCTGCGGCAGACGCAGGGCAGGTCGAACACGCGTGGCAGCTGGCCACGGCGTTCAACGCGTTCTTCGTCCACGATCCCGACGTCGGCCCGCAAGCCAGCGTCAACCAGATAGCGCTGGACATCGCCCGCCGTACTGGGGACGGCCGAAAGGAGGCCTTCAGCCTCGGGGACGCAGGCCGCCAACTCCTGGCAGCGGGCAGGCACCAGGAGGCGATCGACTATCTCGACCGGTCCGTCGCCCTCAAGCGCGAGCTCGGCGAGTTCGGTGACGCGGCGTTGACGCTGGCCAACATCGGCGTTCTGCACCGGCGGTCCGGGCGGTTCGCCGAAGCGGTGGAAGTACACAAAACGGCGCTCGCTCAGGCGGAAGCGGCCGCGGACTCGGCGGCGGCAGCGCTGATCAGAACGAACATGGTGGTCCCGCTGCTGCGGCTGGGACGCTTCGCGGAAACCGGGCGCTGCCTGGCGGCGGCGGAACGTCGACTGGACGTTGGCGACGACCACAACCGGATCAGAATCAAGGTCTTCCGCGGTGTGCTGGTCCGGGAACACGGTGATCCGGCCGAAGCCGTGACCATGCACGCCGCGTGCCTTCGGGCCTATCGCGGGGAAGGCGTCACCGCCGACGTGACCGCGACACTGATCGAACTCGGCGAAGACCTGCTGCGGCTCGGCCGGAATACCGAGGCCGCCGCTCAGTTGAATCAGGCCATCGAGTACGCGCTGAAACTGGTCGACCCGTCGCTCGAGCGCTCGGCTCGCAACTGCCTCGGTCGCGCACTCGCGGCCTCGGGCGATACCGAGGCGGCGATCGGTGAATTCGAACGCGCGGCGGCCATCGCCGGGACTCACGCGGACGCCTACGAACTCGCCCGCGCTCACCACGGTCTCGCCGACGTCCAGCGGCGACGAGGCGACACGGCAGCCGAACGGCTGCACCTGCAGAACGCCGTCCGGGGATACATGGCCTGCGACGTGCCCGAGGCGGCCGTGGTCACCGAACAATTGAGCCGCATCGCGCGGGCGTAAGGCCCGCCCGATGCGGGCCGGGCGGGCCTAGCTGGCTGCTGGAACTACGAGCAGGTCCAGATGACCGCGTTCCAGTTGTTGTAGCCGTTGGCACCTAAACCTACGTGCACGGACCCGGCGATGATCGAGCCGTCGGCGCTGATGGCCTCGGCGTTGTCCCAGTTGCTGCTGGCGGCCGGATCGAGCGCGCCCGGCAGCTTGAAGACCGTGTCGCCGGTCTGGTACGCCGCGGTCGGGGTGTTGTAGAGAACACCGACGGTGGTCCCGTCAGGACCGATCCCGACTTTCTCGTAATCCCGGCCGAGCTTGGTCATCTCGGCGGTGCCTTTGGCCAGGTTCCAACGGATACCAGGGGCTGTGATACCAGGCGCGTGGAGGTAGCCACCGACCCAGTCGCCGTTGATCTCCATGGGATGGGCGTTGGCGTCGGCGAGCTGCACGCCTGCCGGCATCGGCAGGAACCTGCCGGTGCCGTTGACGTTCCAGATGTACGGCAAGGTATCGCCGCTCAGGTCGCCGCCCATGGTGACGTGGCCAACGATCCTGCCGTCGTTGGCGACCGCGGTGGCCGAGCCCCGGACAGCATTCTTCGGCAACGGCAGCCGGACCGGATTCGTCGTGCCGGCCCGCCAGACCGTCGCCCCCGTCTCGTTGTTGCCGGGGTCGCCGGCCGGACCCCAGAGCTCGCCGACGATGTCGCCCTTCTCGTTGATCCCGTACGCGAAGCCTCGGCCTCCGAGCAGCCGGGTGAGTTTGCCGTCGCGCCAGACATAGGGCAGCCAGGCGTCATTGACCTTCGCGTACCCGACGGCGACTCCCTTGGAGGTGACGTCGGCGAGCACCTGACCCTCGCCGGGCATCGGCACCTTGGTGGCTTTGCCGTTGGCATACAGGTACGGGTAGCGCGGGGGTTCGTTGTGGTCGAACGGCACGGCGTAGTAGGCGACGACCGAGCCGTCGCGGCTCATGCCGGTGACCTTCGTGTGCAGCAGACCCGTGGGGATCGGCAGGGTCTTCAGCGCGCAGGTTCGGGCCGCTTCGGGGGTGTCCTGCGCAGCCGAGGTCAACGGGGCGGTAAGGGCAGTGGTCGTGAGCGCCGCCACTACAGCCGTTGCCGTGATTGCTTTGCGGGCCTTGAACCTTCGTAACACCATGCGTGACATCGCCTCGGTTTTCCTCATTGTCGGGTACAGAACCGGGTGGAAGGCGGCAGGGCGATATTCCGCTGGTCCGCCGCCTCAATCACCCTGTCTTCAACAGGCGTGATTAGCGAGGCGGAATACCGGCGGGAAGGCGGCGGGAACCGTCAGAGCTGTAACGCCTCCGGAAGTGGCGCCGAGTGCACGAGGTACAGCCGGCTCACCGCCCGCGTCAGTACGACGTACAGCCGTTGCAGGCCACGCGCTTCCGCAGCCACGATCCGCGCCGGCTCCGCCACCACGACCGTGTCGAACTCCAGCCCTTTCGCCAGCGTGGCCGGTACGCAGACCAGTCGCGTGGCCTCCATCGCGTCGTCGGAGTCCCCCACCAAACCGGCCTGCAGTCCGGCGCCGACCAGTTCCGCCTGCAGCGCCCCGATCTGGTCGTCGGCCGCGATCAGCGCCACCGATCCCTCGCGGGCCAGCGCGGTCCGGCACGCCTCGACCACCGCGGCCGCAAGGTCGTCCGCGTCGGTTCGTACGACGGCGAGCGCGTCAGCGACCGTCCGCACCCCCGTCGGTACGCCGAGCGCCGGAGCGATCTGGGGCAGCAGGCGAGCCGCGAACTTGATGATCTGCTCCGGCACCCGGAACCCCCGGTTCAGTTCAACGACCTGGCCGTCCGCCTTGTCCAGGTGACCGAGCACGCGGTCCCACGCGCCCGCGGCCCACGGGCTGGTCGCCTGCGCCACATCACCCAGCACGGTCGCCGATCCCGTCCGGCAGCGCCGGCCAAGTGCGCGCAGCTGCATCGCCGACAGGTCCTGCGCCTCGTCCAGCACCAGATGCCCGAGCGAACCTGCCCGCCGCTCGATCAGATCGTCGAGCTCGTCCAACAGGAACGCATCGGCCGGCGACCACTTGGCTGACTTCCATCCACGCGCCGGCTTTGCCCAGAGCAGCGCGGCCTGCTCAGCCGCGGTCAGGTCGTCACCGGCGACCTGGGCCAGGAACTCGGCGTCGGACAGGATCCGGTGCAGGACCTGCTCGGCCACAAGCTTCGGCCACACCGAATCCACCAGCGTCTTGACCGGCTTGGACCGTGCCACCGCGTTCTGCACACGGTCATCCGGCGATTCCCCACGCTGTTCCATCATCACCAGTACGGCGTGGGCGAGCCGCTGGGCCAGCGCCTTACGGCCGGCGGCGTACCCGGTGGACCCGCGCAGCGCGGCGACGATCTCCTGCGCCTGGTAGTCGTGCACCCGGAACCGCTGTGCACCCTTGCTGTACAGCACGCCCTCGGTCGGCGTACCGAGGAATGACCACAAGGCCCGGACCAGTACGGCGGACATCCGCCCGTCGCCCTTCACCCGCGCCGTTTCCGGGCTGTCGATCGCCTCGGCCGGACGGGTGAACAGCTCCTCGATGGTGATCTGCCGGACGTCGACCTCGCCCAGCGCGGGCAGCACTTTGCGAATGTAGGCCAGGAACGAACGGTTCGGGCCGACGATCACGACGCCGCCGCGCCGCAGCCGCTCGCGCTCGGTGTAGAGCAGGTACGCGACGCGGTGCAGCCCGACCGCGGTCTTGCCGGTGCCGGGCGCGCCTTGAATGCAGATCGATGGGTGCAACGGCGCCCGAACCAGGTCGTCCTGTTCCGGCTGGATGGTCGCGACGATGTCACGCATCGGACCGGTACGCGGCCGCTCGATCTCGGCGCGCAGGAACGTGTCGCCCTGGCCATGCGAGTCCGGCCCGGTCATCGGCTCGTCCTCGAAGCCGGTCAGCTCCGCGCTGTCGGAGAACCCATACCGCCGGCGCAGCAACACTCGCTGCCTGTCGGCGTGCGTCGCGCGGTAGAACGGGACCGAGACCGGCGCTCGCCAGTCGATCACCAGGGGCTCACCGCGGCCGTCGTGCACGTGCCGGCGACCGATGTAGATCCGGTCCATGCCATCGATCGTGCCGTGCTCATAGTCGAGCCGGCCGAAAAAGAGCGGTACGTCGGGCAGATCGACCAACGCCAGCGTCCGCTGCTCGTGGGCACGCTGGTTCGCCTCGTTGGTGAACCGCTCGTCGTTGTCCTCACCGCCGATGACGGGAATATCGCGGACCAGGACATCGGCGTACATCCGGGCCAGCGCGGCCTGGGCCTCGCCCAGGAACGCACGCTCGGAGTCGAGTTCGACCGGACCGGTTGGAGCTTCGGGCATCGCGGAATGGCCTCGTTTCGTGAAGGAGAACGGACGGATCAGCGGGCGACCACCAAGGGTCCCGCCCCGGAGCCATCCGGTTCGATTCGATCCTTCACGCAGTGCTGCAAGCCACCCGAAAAGACAGACCCGCGACGCTACCAGCCGGCCCTACCACCTTCCACTCATTAACTCCGCCGGCAACGTCTTACCTAGTCGCCACTCACTGCGGACCGTTCGATGCGTTAGCCGGTGGGTGGCCGGTCGGCGTAGGTGCGCAGGGTTGCGGCGTCTTGCCTCAGCCTGGCGGCGAGCCGAACCGCGTGGGTGGTGTGTCGAAGTCCTTCGGTGCTACGCCCTCGTGGACGAGCATCGCGGCGGCCTCGAGGTTGCGGGCAGCCCGATCGCCTCGGCCGACCCTGCGACGCAGCACCCCAGCACCGGAAGCGGCACCGAGACCGTACCCGCCCCTCCGCTCAGTCTGGCGCCCACTGCATCGCCACCGCCGTCAACCCAACTCGACCCCGAGGTCACCGAGCAACCTCAGCCTTTTCCAGCACGCAAGCCACCAGCTCACACTCTCATGCCGTCATATGTCAGCGCGGGTGCGGAGGTGGAGGCGTTCGCCTTGTTTGCCGAACAGGCTGAGCAGTTCGACGCTGCCGCGGCCGGTCGAACCGAACCAGTGCGGGTGCTGCGTGTTGAACTCAGCCACCTCCCCCGGCCCAAGGACCAGATCGCGGTCCCCCAGCACCAGGCGCAAACTCCCGCTCAACACGTAGAGCCACTCATGGCCCGTATGCGTCCGCAGGACTGATCCGGCTTCCGTGGCGGGGATCGTGAGCTTGAAGGCCTGCGGCTCACCCTGGTTCCGCGAGAGCGGCACGATCACGCGGCCGTTGGTACGCGACGACTCCGGTGGCACTCGCGGATCGACGACGCGTGGCGCGGTGACGATGTCGTCGACCGGTACGGCGAGGGCGACCGCCACCGGTAACAGTAGCTCGAGGCTCGGTTTGCGCTGACCTGATTCGAGTCGCGACAGGGTGCTCTTGGAGATGCCGGTCAACCGGCTCAGCTCTGTCAGCGAGAGGGCCCTCGCGGTCGTTGCCACAGGCAAGTGGTCCCGTGCCGCCCAGCTGAAGCGAAAGGCGCCAACGGCCTCAGACGCTCGCTACGCCCGGTACGTCGGTGATGGCATTCAGGGGCCCGATCGGCAGAACGCCCGGTTCGACACCCAACTCGCGAACTCTCATGGCACTTCCCGGATATCGCCGAGCCACTCGCTGACTGCCTGTGCGCAAAGGTCGGGCGCCTCGATAGGTAGGAGGTGGCCAACGCCGTCGATGATTCGGGGCGTCCAGGTCGGCCGTCGGGCGTGCTGGCGAAGCGACGCGGGATCGACCAGCGCGTCATCGCTTCCCCACAGCACGAGCACCGGTACCCGCACGGAATCCAGCGCCTCGTTCGTTTGCCGCTGTTTGATGAACATCGATTCGATGATCGACGCGAACGCCGTGGCCGTGCCGCCCAGTCGTTGCGGGTGCTCGTAGATCGCGGCGAGGTCGTCACGCCACAGGTCGACCTGCGCTGGTGAGACGCGGCCCGGGTCGCCGCCGATGAGGTTGGTGCGGCCGGCTGGAATGGCGCCGGTATCCGTGATCATGTTGCGTTTGGCGTCCAAGATGCGCCGGCCCGCGAATCGCAACATGGTGCGCGCGACGGGCGGGCCGGCTGCGATGACAAGGCGTCCCAGTGTCTGCCATGCGAGTGCCTCGGCGGGTGAGCTCAGGCGCCACGGCAGCGCTGGGGCGAACAGGGCGGCCCCAAGGACTTTGTCGGGCATCATGCCCGCGGCCAGTGCTGCCACGAGTCCACCCGTCGACCAACCGTGCAGCACGGCCTGTCGTTCTAGGCGCAACTGGCGGACGAAGGCCAGCACGAACCGAGCGTCGAGATCCGCCCGCGGCCCGTGCCGATACGGAGCACCGGTGTGGCCGGCAATCGAACCCGGCAGGTCAACGGCGATCACCGGTCCGAGCTGCCTCAGACAAGGAACGAGATCGAGCCACATGCTCGCGCTACCGGTCATCGGCGGCACTAGCAGCTGAACCGGTGCGTTGCGATCAGCAGCCGGGGAGGACTCCGCGCTGACATAGTGCACTGGCACGCCGCACACGGTCGTCGACACGCTGCGCAACCCTGCCCACTGCTGCGCCCGGGCACCCCAGTCGTCGTATCACACGGAGCTCCCTCCGCCTTTACCAGCGGTACTCGCAGGCAACATCGTACGCGCAGGCGGCGAGCGCACGGCACTTGTTGACACGGTGTGCCGGCTGCAGCAGGATCGGCTACGGCGTGGACCGACGCCGAGCCTCTGAGGGCCTCCCCCAGCCGGGACCTCGAGACGGCGAAGGGGAATCCGCCCTCAGGGTCGCTGCCAGTTCAGGCCTGTTTCGAGTGCCGCGTCGCTGGGGGACGAGGACACGTCGAGGAGGCTTGTGATGACCAAGCAGGGCAGCTTCAAGCGCGCGGTACGTCGACTGGCGCGCGAGACCGGACAGCGGTACACCGAGGCACGCGCCGTGCTGGAGAAGGCGGGCGAGTCGCCGTTCGCCCGCACGCGTCCCTTCGAACACGCCACGCTCAACGCGCATCTGGAGGCGCAGTACGGGATCCGCGTCACCTCCGTCGTGCCGATCGATGACGACCCGGAATTCCGGCCGCGCGGGTCCTGGCCAGGTCACTACCCCTGGACGCTGATCGTGAAGCACGAGGACGGCCTTCCTTGGGTCGCCCGAATCTTCTCCTCGCCGGCGGACGACGTCGGCCGCGTGGCGGGAGACGCGGACGTTCTGCGGTTCCTTGCCTCGCACCACTTTCCCACCGAACGGATCGCCCATGACGAGCCGGTGTCGGTACTCAACGGTGACGGAGTGATCGTGACCGAGTTCATCGAAGGCGGACGGCCGACTGATGCCGATGGCCGCCTCCGGTCACCGGACGTGCAGTACGAGCTGGCGAGCCTTCTCGGACGGCTCCACACCCTCCCACCGGCCGGCGGCGCACTCGCCAGGCCTGGTGGATCAGAGGAACATGACGGCGGATTCTTTGCGGGTAAGCCGAAACAGGATCTCGTTGCGGCGATGAGTTTCCTCGTGAGCGTTGAAGACGCCGTCGCTCCCGAGGGTCGGGAGCTATTCGAGTACCTCCGCGACCATCTCGAGAAGGCAGACGACGCGGAAGGGCTGCCCGAGGCGTTCACGCACGGCAACTACCACGCCTGGTCGGCCGTGGGAACGCCCGGAAACCTCGCCATCGTGGGCTGGGCCGGATCGGGCCGCGGACCACGACTGCCCGCCCTGGCGTGGCTGCTGACGACCGCGGCCGAAGCCGGGCCCGCCTACGTCGACGCCGTGATGCGCGGGTACGGCGAACACGTCCAGCTCACCGATGACGAACTCACCCGGCTCCCCGGCGTACTGAACATGCGAGCGCTATGGCTGGCCTGTCTCGACTACCGCGAATCCGTACGCAGCGGAATCACCCCCACCATGAACGACGCCCGGCCCGGCTACGGCTTCTTTCGTCCCGACCACGCCAACCAGCTGGCCGCGCAGGCAATAACCTTCTTGCGCAGCTAGGCCGACGACCGCGGGCGTCAGGACACTAGCGGGGGACGATTCCGGTTCGGCCTTGCCATGAACCGTGCTCGGAGAGCGGGCGGAATCGCAGGGTGGCGAATTCGTGGTGGAAGTCCCGGCGTCGTCGTTCGACCATTGCGGCTGCGTGACGGTCGGGCGCCGGGACCGTGCTGTGGCCGTGCACCATCTCTTCCATCTCCCGCACGGATCGCCAGACCGAGAACGTCGAGATCGTCCGCGGCGGTCGCATCGCGGCCAACGCCAGCGTGGTCCCGGGATGGTCGCGAACCAGTCGTTCCACGGGCTTGCCCCACTTCAGGAACCTCGGCACTTCGAGAAGCCGCATCCGGGCCAGCGTGACCGCCACGACCGGTTCATCGGGCTCCCATTCCCCCGCTCGCACCGGCAGATCGGGCAACGCCGCAAGCCGGGACCAACGGCGGAGAAACTGCATACGTACGTGCCAGCCTGCCGCCAACTGCCTGCCCAAGGGGGCGGCCGCGAGGAACGCCTCGACCGCCGCCTCGTCCTCCCACCGCGCGAACATCGCCATCCGACGCAACTGCATCCGATCCGGCGACACGGTCGGGGCGCCGAGCCGCATCAACGCCAGGCACTCGGCATGCCGCATCCCGGGCGCGGCCGGCGCCTTGCAAAGGGCACCTGCCGTCATCGCCGGACGGAGCTCTGCGAGGTGGAACGTGAAGATCGTCATCGATGGCAACTGTCCCACGACCGAAGACCAACGGCTCGCCAAGTTGCCTGCGCGGTCGCCTCTCAAGACACTGACCGAGTGACCTTGGCGCAGACAGCACGCAAGATCGGCGAGACGGTGCTCGGACGCGACCCCGGGCTCCTGACCGTCACCGAGAGCCTTTCAAGTCAAGTGTTCGTAGGCGCACACGTCGTCGTGAAGCTTGCCGACCACGCGCGCCTGGACCGCGAGATCGCCTTGGCTGCCAACCTTCCCGCCGGACTGACACCACCCCTGCTGGGCAGCGGAACCGAGCTGTACGACGGTCGCGAATTCCGCTACGCGTGCTACCAGCGAGCGCCGGGCGTAGCACCTGGAGCAGGCCTGCCCGGAGTTGACGCCGAAACGGCACGTTTGCTGACGGCGCAAGCGCTACGACGACTCGACCTACTACACGGCTGGACGCCTGCGAAGGAAGCGGATCAGGTCCTTCGCCAGCCGCTCGACCACGGCGGCTTCACCGGCCGGACAGACCTGGTCGACCTGGTCGAGCGGCTGGCTTCGGTTGACCGTGATGACGTCGTACGCCGTCCATTGCTCGACGGCTTGCGCCGTATCGCTGCCGGCGCGCCGATCGGCACATCGACCGACGTTCCCGTTCACGCCGATTGCTTCTGGGACAACTGGCTGGTCGATGGCGGCGAGATAACAGCGCTGCTCGACTTCGAATGGGCCCGGTACGGCGAACCCGTTGATGACTACTTCTTCCTGATCGCGCTCAGCGGCGAGCACGACCTGACAGTCCTGGACGTTGTCGCGCTCGAGACCGGGATCCCGTCGGACGACCTCAGAGCCGCGTGCGAAGCCCGGTCAGCCAGCTACTTGGCCTCTGACGTCTTGCTGGCGCTCACCCGATCCGACGTACGTCCCGGTCTGCTCGCCGACCGGCTGGCCGCGTTGGACGACGTCGTCGCCGGTCACTGGTGGCAGCCTTCCTGAACCAGCCTCCGGACAGCGGCATTTAACGCTTCGCGTTGCCAGGACTCATACCCATTGAGAGACCGCCGCCAGGGCGGTTCGAGTGGGCGGAGATGCCGATGAGTGTCGTGATCGCGATCTGTGCAGCGGGACTGATCAATCTGCTCGCGTTGTGGGTGCGGGAGCGACACCGGCAGCGCCGGATCCTGTCCATCGTGCCGCGGCTGCCGCCGGGTAGCGTGTTCGTCGACGACAACGTCGCCGGAGTCCGGGCACAGATCGGCCCCGGGCAGCCGCCGATCGAACGGGAGCCGACCGACGAGTGACGGGGTTCGAGGATTGGTACCGCTGCGAGTTCCCAGGTCTGCTGCTGTTCGCGCGCCGGATCGGCGCTTCCTCGCAGGAGTCCTTCGATCTGGCGCAAGAGGCCGTCGCCAAGGCCTACCCGCGATGGGCGGCGATCGACGAACCACGAGCCTATCTGCGCGTGGCGATCAGGAACGGATACTTCGCGCAGCAGCGTGAAGCCCGCCGGCAGCTGCTCGGCGGACTCGATGTCTGGGAGGTCCCCGTGGACGGCGGAATGCGGCAGGTCGAGTTCCAGGACCAGGAGGTGGTGATCATGGCGGCGATCCGGCGGCTCCCGGCCCAGCAGCGCGAGGTGATGGCGTGGACCGTCGACGGCTTCAAGCCGGCCGAGATCGCCTCCTTGCTGGGTAGATCCGCTGGTACCGTGCGAGTGAATCTGTATCACGCCCGGACGGCGCTCAAGCGGTCGTTGGCCTGTCTGGGAGGAGACGACGATGCCTGACCACGGCGAGCAGCAGCCGCCCTTGAGCGATGCCGCGCTGGACGCTCTGCTGGCGAAGTCCCAGCAGCGGGCGCGCGACGCCATCGCCAAGAGCATGGATCTCGACGCCGGAGCGCGCGAGGTCACCGGGCAGTCCTCGACCGCGCCATTGCCGACGAGCGGTGGGAACAAGCCGACCGTACTCGTGGTCGAGGACGACCCCGGCGTCGCCGAGGCGCTCGCCCTCGCCCTCCGGTCGAAGTTCGAGGTGCTGGGGATCGCCTACAGCGGCGAGGAGGCGCTTCGAATGGTTCGCGAGAACCCACCGGATGTGATCACGATGGACCTCGGTCTGCCGGACACGGACGGCAATCTGATCACGCAGATCATCACCAAGGAGCACCCCTCGTCCCGCGTGGTGATGGCAACCGCAAGAGGTGGTCAGCGGGACCTCCTGAGAGGACTCGCCGCCGGAGCGGTCGGCTTCCTGACCAAGCCCTTCAGCCGGGACGAGCTACTGGCCACCGTCGAGGAGGCAGCGCGCGGCGGCTTTCCGATCGCGGCGGCGATCATCGCCGCCACCATGCCGCGAACCGGACACGAGCAGCCACCTGTCCGGCTCGACCACCTGTTCACTCCGCTGGAGAAAACTGTGCTTCGGGGCCTGGCCGACGATCTCACCATCGCGCAGATCGCGGCTCAGACGGCACTGACGCCGGAGGAGATTGTTGAGGTCCAGGCGCTGATCGTCGAAAAGATCAACCTGCGCAACGCCCTCGAGCAGCGCTGAGCCGGTCCTGGCCGACGTGCGGTCTCCTGGCGAGACGCGCCGATAGTTGCGTTAGGCCCCTTTTATCCAACCTGGCGATACGATCACCGGGTGGCGAAACGACACTCGATTCTCAAGACGACATCACCGGTACGGCGCCGCCGCGCGGCGGGTGCGGGCCTGCTCATCACCGCTCTGGCGGCGTCAGCGGTTGTTGCCGGATGCAACAACGACGAGGGCACGCCGAGTCCGCAGGCATCCGGCAGCCCTAGCGCATCAGCCTCAGCGACCACTCCCGTGGCAGCGAAGGCCGGTGCGGAGGTCACGCTCACGCCGGTCCTCAAAGGGCGGGTCCTGACCATGAAGGTCACCGTCGCGGGCACCGTTCTGGTCCCAGTCGGAGCCGAAGACCGCAAGCCGCTGCCTGACGACACAAGCTTTGTCGACCTCAGCCTCGGCTCGGACTACACCTTCGGCGACGGCTCCGAGCCTGGCGGCGCCGACGGCGGTGGCGTCGTCTGTGAAGGCGCGACCAAGCCGAAGACCGGCAGCCAAACGTACGAGCCGGCCGACCCGCACACCTTCGCCAAGCCCGGCACCTACACCTTCACCTACAACATCTCCTTCTGCGGTGGCCCAACCGGCCAATTCACCACCACCAAAACCGCCGAGATCACCGTCGCCTAGGCAACTCGAACAACCTATGCAGCGGGCGCCGTACCCCCGCGCGGATCGTGGGGGTACGGCGTAACAGCGTTATTTCGTGTGGGTTTGGTAGGGCGGTGGGGCGCCGTCGGTGGTCAGCAGCCAGGAGTAGACCGAGGTGGTTGCGGTGACGAAAAGGCGGTTGCGTTTCGGGCCGCCGAAGCAGAGGTTCGAGACGACGTCCGGGAACAGCAGTTTGCCGAGCAAGGTGCCGTCGGGGTCGAAGCAGTGCACGCCTTCGTGGGTCGCCGCCCACACTCGCCCACTCGCGTCCAGGCGGATGCCGTCGAACATCCCCGCCTCGCAGGGCGCGAACACCTCGCCACCCACGAGTTGACCGTCGTCCTTCACCGAGAACCGTCGGATGTGCCGCTCGGGCGTGTCCACGACGTACAACTCGGTCTCGTCCAGAGACAAGGCGAGCCCGTTCGGCCGATTGAAGTCGTCGGCCACCACGGTCAGCGAGCCATCGGGGGCCAGCCGGTACACGTGGCAGCCGTCGATCTCCTGCTCCGCCGCGTGCCCCTCGTAGTTCGAGGTGATGCCGTACGGCGGGTCGGTGAACCAGATCGAACCGTCCCGGCCGACCACCACGTCGTTCGGGCTGTTCAGCCGGCGCCCGTTCAGCCGCGACGCCAGCACGGTGATGGATCCGTCGAACTCCGTCCGGGTGACTCGCCGGTTGCCCTGCTCGCAGCTGATCAGCCGGCCTTGCCCATCCAGCGTGTGCCCGTTCGCGTATCCGGCCGGTTGCCGGAAGACCGAGACCTGGCCGGAGACCTCGTCCCAGCGCAAAACCCGGTCGTTCGGGATGTCACTGAACAGCAGGCACCGCCAAGCCGGCGAATAGACGGGTCCCTCGAGCCACCGGCCGCCGTCGTACAGGCGCTCGACATACTCGTCGCCGCGGGCAACCAGCCCGAACCTCTCGTCGAGCGTGACGAGCGCTGCCTTGGACCGCGCGGTCCGCTCCCCCAGGGTGATAGTCATGCCACGAGCCTCACTCTGAACTCCGTACTGCTAGATTGACTGATTACCAGATGTGGTTCAGCCTAACCGAGGATCTACCGAATGAGTATCGACGAGATGGACCGCGCGCTGCTCGAACAAGTGCAGCAGGACGCAACCCAGTCGTACGCCGCGCTCGGCCAGGCCGTCGGTCTCTCCGCTGGCGCCGCGCACGAGCGGGTTCGCAAGCTGAAGGCCTCCGGCGTGATCCGCCGGACCACGATCGAGGTGGACCATGCGGCACTCGGCAGCGGCGTACTGGCCTATGTCCTGCTGGAAACGGACAGCTGGATGGGGGATGAACCGACTGCGCGGGAGCTGCGGGAAATCCCGGCAATCGAGGAAGCGCACATCATCGCCGGGCCCGCCTCTGTCCTGGTGAAGGTGCGGACGACCAGCACCGAAGCCCTGCAGGCGACCCTTCGTGCGCTGCACGAGGTGGACGGCGTCACCGGCACGCAGACCATCGTGGTGCTCGAATCATTCTTCGAACGACCACCAACCGTGAAGCAACTCGACGCGTAGCTCGTCTGCTCCAACCGGCGATGCTCCGCGCCGTACGGGCTGGGAGCGTCGGCAGCTATCCGGGGTGTGCGCACATCTTCCGGTTTGCGGGGTCAGTCGACGACGGCGGCGACCGCTTCGATCTCGACCAGTTGATCTTGATAGCCGAGAACGGTCACGCCGAGAAGTGTGCTCGGTACGTCGTGCTTGCCGAACGCCTCCCGGACGACCGCCCACGCGGTTCCAAGGTCGGCCTGTTGCGACGAGGCGACGAGGACGCGCGTGCTGATCACGTCTTCGATGCCTGCGCCAGCGGCAGCCAAGGCCGCGGTCATCGTCTCGATGCACTTCGCCGCCTGGCCCGCGTAGTCGCCCACGGCCGCGGTGGACCCGTCGTCATTGAGCGGGCACGCGCCCGCCAGGAAGATCAGCCGCGAGTCCTTCGGTGCCGTCGCCGCATACGCGTACTGCACCACATCGCTCAGACCCGAGGCCCGGATCAGCTGCACACTCGTCATTGCGTCACTCTCGCATGACCCGAACCCCCAGCGGAAACCATTTCCGGCCGCGCGTCGAGCATCACTGGACTCGGTGATGACGTGCCAGGAAGTCGATCACTGGCGGCCATACGGCCTGTGCGTCAGTGCAGGGCACGCCGTGTGCGAGGCCCTCCAGCTCGATGTACTGCGCGCCGGGAATCGCCGCGGCGACCTCGCGGGCACGAGCGGCGAACGTATCGGTATCCAGCTCGAATCCCATCACCAGGCACGGCATCGTCACCGCGGCAAGGGCCGGCAATCGTTCCTGGTAGGTGGCAATGAAGGTGCCGGCTCGCTGCCTTCTCGGCAGCTCCGGCCGGCCCGCCCATTCGCCCTGTCGCGCGCCCATGTGCGCGACGAAGTTGTCGTCGGCCAACCGTTCAGGCGGGAATCCCGTCAGCAGGGCCATGGCGAGCCGGAGGCTGTCCAGCTCATCACCCCCGTACGCGAGGTGGTCCCAGGACTGCTGAAGCGTCTTGTCGAGCAGAAACTCGACCACCGCCCCAACCGCGCTGCGCCAGTCCAGCCCCGCTGGCCGATGTTCGAACGTGGTCACGCGATAGCTCAGCTTGAGCAGTTCATCGCGAACGGGGCGCAGACCAACTCACCGGGTCCGCCAGCGGATTGCTCAGGAAGACCACCTCCGGACCGATCCCCCACGTATGAACTGTTCCGAGCTCGTCTTGCGATCGGTCCGCATCCACTGTCCGAAGCCTGCCACATCCTGCTGATCGCCTAGGCCGCCTCCCCCGTTTACGTTAGGGTCCACACCCATGTTCGGAGTGCGAGGCAGGACGGCCCATCTGGCGTGGTACCGAACCGATGAGGCGGCGGCCGAGGTCGCCTTCCTGCATGGGTTCTCCGACTCGGCGCAGTGCTGGGAACCGCTGCTCGGCGCGATGCCCGGGATTCGGGCGCTCGCGATCGACGCGCGCGGGCACGGCGAGTCCGGCCTTCCGGACGAGCCTGTCCGCCATACCGCACACAGCGACGACGCGGCGCTCGTACTCTCGGACCAAGCGCGTGACGGCGGGGTCGTCGTGGTCGGCCACTCGATGGGCGCGCTGTCGACCGCCTACCTGGCCGCGTCGAGGCCGGACCTGGTCCGCGCGATCGTCTTGGAGGACCCGCCGACCGGAGCGCCAACTGCCGGCCAGCCAGACATAGCGTGGTCCGCACCGCCTTGGCTCGCGGACCTGCGTGCGCTCGACCTGCCGTCGCGGATCGCGCGCGGCCGCGCCGATGAGCCTGCTTGGGCCGACGACGAGTTCGAGTCCTGGGCCGTATCGAAGGCGCAACTCAATCCGCGGCTGTTCGATCTGCCCTACCAGCAAGCGGACCCGCTGACCGATCTACTGGCCGCGATCACGTGCCCGGTACTGCTGATCCACGGCGATGCCGAACGCGGCTCGCTGATCTCCACCGAGTACGCGCAGCGCTGCGCCCAAGCAGCGGCGGGCGAGTTCCGCGCCGTACACATCGCCGGCGCCGGCCACTCGGTCCGCCGCGACAACCGCCCGCAGTACCTCGCCGAACTCACCACCTTCCTCAACCACCACCGCTAAGCACCTGGTCGATTCACCAGACTGCCCTGCGGGTGGCTGGCCATCGGGGTGGTGGCCACCTCTTGCACGGTTGGCGGGGTTGAATCTCTCTTACGTCTGGTTATGGCTGAAGCTCCGCCACCGAGTGGAGGTCGAGGTCACCTAGGCCAGCGGTCCGGTCGTCGTTCAGGTCGAGTGCGACGTGAATTCGAGCGGGGCTGAATGGTTCGACCGCGATCGCTGAACCCGGCAGCATCCTCGGTATGACTCCTTCCTATCCGGTGTGGGCCCGGCGGCTGCGAAGGTCCGGCCTGCTGATGCTCGCCTTGCTCGTCACGTCCATCGGCCTGTCCCCGGGCGCGACGAGCAACGCCGCCTCCGGATCCGCGCCCACGGCGGGACTGCCGTATCCGGTGCGGGACGCGTACCGGATCAAGTCGCTGCAGGCCGATCAGTGGAAACCGCGTGATGAGATCTCCGGTAACAACACCGGCGGTGTGGCGATGAACGTGCTCTGGTCGACCTGGGAGGAGACACCGATCGCGGCCCCGTGCGCCGGTGGATACCAGGAGTACGACGGTCGCTGCTTCAAGATCGACCAGAGCGTCGACGAGGAACTGGCCGACTGGTCGGCCCGAGGGCTTGTAGTCACCGCGATCGTTTATGCCACGCCTGCCTGGGCACGCGCCGGAAAGCCGTGCAACGCCGAAGCCGGCCCGGTCTTCTGCACGCCGAACAACCCGGCCGACTTCGGGCGTTTCGCCGGCATGCTCGCCAAGCGGTACGACGGCCAAAGCGGCCACGGCCGGATCGCCGACTTCGTGATTCTGAACGAGGTGAACACCCACGTCTGGTTCGACTACGGCTGCCCGACCAAGCAGACCTGCGACAAGACGCGCTGGCTCGACGCGATCGCCGCCAACTACAACGCGGCCTATGACCGGATCGTCGCCGCGCAGTCCGAGGCGAAGGTGCTCATTTCACTGGACCACCAGTTCGACGACCAGCTGGAGAACCTGGCCGCCGCGAATCCGGTGCTCTCCGGCATGTCCGTCATCCGGGGCGTCGCGGCCCGGGCGGGCGGTCGCAGTTGGCGGGTCGCCTTCCATCCGTACGCCGCGGGGCTGCGTTCCGATGTCTCCGGACCGGACGACTTTCCGCTGGTGACCCATGGAAACCTCGGATTCCTGGTCGGCTGGTTGCGGGCGACCTTTCCCGATCATCCGGCCGGCTGGGAGGTTCAGCTGACCGAGAGCGGTGTGAACTCGTCAGCCCCGCACTCGTCACCGGACCGGCAGGCGGCGGCGATCTGCAACGTGTTCCGGAACGTGCTCGGCACGCCTGGCATCACCAATTGGGTCTACCACCGGATGAAGGACCACCCGGCCGAAGGCGATCTGCAACTCGGGCTGCGGTACCAGGACGGTCGAGCGAAACCGTCCTGGACGGTCTGGGCGCTTGCCAATCGCAACGACCTACCGCAACCACAGTTGAGCTGCGGCTTCGAGAAGCTGCCATACACGAACCTCGTCCGCGGCTACCACCCGTCACGCGGCCATTGGGCCTCGTCGCGCCTCTTGCCGACCGGCTTCCGTCCCGAAGGCAGTTGGCGCTTGTTCCGCGACCAGGTCGCCGGGACTGTGCCGTTGTACGAGTGCCAGGTCGGCGGGCATAACCTCCTGACCAGGCGGGCCGATTGCGAAGGCCTTCGCCCACTCGGTCCGGTCGGTCACGTCCGTACGACGCCTGTCGCCGGCTCACGCCCGATCTACCGCTGCCTGGTGCTCGCGAGCGGCGACCACTTCGTCAGTACCCAGGAGAACTGCGAAGCCGCGGGCATCCGCCAGGAGGGTCTGCTCGGCTACTCGGCCTGACCTTCGCGACGAGCAGGCGGCCTGGCGGTCAGGCCGAGGGCTGCACCTCTTTCTGGGCGGTCGCCGCAGCGTGCGTGATGCGGTGTTCTCGGGCGGGAGCACTGAGCAGGTACGACGCGGCGAGCAGGACGCCGAGAACGAAGCAGCCGATCCACAGAGCCTGGCCGTGGTACTGCAGGAGGTAGCCGCTGAGCAAAGGAGCTACGAGCCGGGACGTTTGGCTGGCTGCCGTGAAGAAGCCGAAGTACCGCCCGCGCAGGCTGCCCGGAGCCATCCCGGCCAGCGAGCTGTCCAGCACCGCGAAGTACGCCATCTCTCCCAACGTCCAGATGGCGACAGTCAAGGCGTAGAACCAGATCACGTCGGCCACGCCCGTCAGCCCGAACCCGATACCGACCAGCAGCGAGCCCAAGGCCAGCACGCGCGAATACGTGTGCCCCTGAATGAGACGCGGCAGGAACAACTGCCCCACCACGATCAGCAAGGTGTTGATCGCGTAGATCCAGCCGTAGGCCTGTGCATCGAGACCATCGCGCTGTACGGCGAGCGGCAGGCCCGCGTTGCTCTGCTTGAAGATCAGCTGGAAACCGAAGAACAAGGCGACAAAGAGCAGGAACTGCCGATCCCGCAGGATGAACCGGACGGCACCGGCCGGGGCAACCTGTTCCACCGGCGAATCGGCCCGCGTGTCCGGCACCAGGAACCACATGAACGCGGCCAGGACGAGAAACCCGATCGCGTCCACCACGAAGATCACCGCGAACCCGGCCTTCATCGCCACCGGTGCGAGCAGGGCCGCGATCGACGTACCGACGTTGATCGCCCAGTAGTTGATGCTGTACGCGCGCGGTCGGTCCTCCACCGCCACCACATCGCTCAGGATGGCACTGCCCGCGATGCCCGATGCGACAGTGCCCGCGCCCATGACGACCAGGAACGTCATGATCGATACGAGGCTGGTGCTCAGGCCCGCGCCGGCGAGTGCGGCCGAGCTGACCAGGTACCCGGCGACCGCCGTACGACGCCGGCCCCATCGGTCGGCGAGCACCCCACCGCCGAAGCTGCCGACCACGCAGCCGCCACCTGCCAAGGCGAGCGCCAGACCGATCTGGGCCGGGGCGAACCCGCGCTCGCTGTGCAGGTAGAACGTGATGAATATCAGGACGAACGAGGCGATATTGCCGATCAGGGTGATCGACCACAGGTACCAGAAGACCCGCGGTAGCCCGCCCGCTACCGCACTCCAACGACGACGCATGTGCTGCCCTCTCTCAGTTGTGACAGCACAGAGTCTGCGCAGGAAGTGGAACAGTCGTAAGATCCACATCTATGGCGGAAAGTTGGACCACTCTGCGTGAGCTGCTACTGGCCCGGGGCCAGCTAGGCGCTCAGCCTGGGCGCGGCCTGGAGAGCGCGTTGCGTACGGCGATCCGGACGGGCCGCCTGCGAACCGGCGAGCGAATGCCGTCCAGCCGGGATCTCGCCGCACAGCTCGGCATTGCGCGCGGCACTGTCACTGGCGTCTATCGCCAACTCCTCGCGGAGGGCTATCTCGAGGCCCGGCACGGTTCCGGAACTTGGATCGCGGATGTCGCCCCGCAGCCGGAAACCCGACCGGCCAGACCGGCGCCCGACCGCTACCGCCTCGGCCCGGGCATGCCGTCGCTCGGCGCCTTTCCGCGCGCAGCCTGGCTGACCGCCTTGCGTCAGGGCACGTCTGAACTGACCGATCGGGAGCTCGGCTATCCCGATCCGGCAGGCCTGATGTCGACGCGGACCGAACTGGCGGGATACCTCGGCCGGGTTCGAGGCGTCGTAACCGAGCCGGCCGGTGTCGTCATCACACACGGCACATTCGAGGCGCTCAACCTCCTGTGCGCCGTACTTCACTCCGCGGGGCAGCTGGAGATCGCGGTTGAGGATCCCGGCAACCAGGAGCAGTACGAGTTGCTCGCGGCCCGGGGACTACGCGGGCGGCCGATTCCCGTCGATGCCGAAGGCCTCTGCGTTGAGGCCTTGGCCCGTACGGATTGCCGGGCCGTGATCGTGACCTCGGCCCACCAATACCCACTGGGTGTTTCGATGAGCCCGGGCCGTCGGCGCGCGCTGCTCACGTGGGCCCGATCCACCGGCGGGCTGGTGATCGAGGACGACTACGACGCCGAATACCGGTACGACCGAGCGCCGGTGGGCGCGTTGCAGGCGATCTATCCCGACTGCGTCGCGTACGTCGGCACGCTGAGCAAAACGATGGCCCCGGCCTTGCGGCTCGGCTGGCTGGTTCCACCTGCGGCCCTGCTTGAGGACGTCGTACGGCACAAGCGCCTGCATGATCGTGGTGGTTCCGCGTTGGACCAGGCCGCTCTCACGTACTTCCTGCGCAGCGGCGGCTACGACCGGCACCTGCGCCGTACTCGCCTGCTCTATCGCGAACGGCGCGACGCCCTCCTCACCGCCCTGGCCGAATACCTACCGGACTGGACGCCGATCGGGATCGCGGGTGGCCTTCATCTGGTAGTCGAACTGCCTAGCGGGCTCGACGATCGCCAGGTGGTTGAACGGCTCGCGACCCAGCACATCCACGTCGCGGCCTTGTCGAGCTACGCCCGCTCCATCGAACTCCCGCCTGGCCTGGTGATCGGGTACGCCGGTCTGACCCCGAGCCGCATCCGGACCGCGGTCAAGCTGATGGCTCGGAGCTAGTGTCCTGAGTCGGCTGCGGCTGCTTGACGGACGGCGGGGGCGATTTCCTGGGCCCAGCGGCCAAGGGTTCGCGAGTCGACGGGCGAGTGGTTGGCCGCGAAGAGCGTGAAGCCGGCTGCGTTGTGGTCCAGCACGGCGGAGATGAGTTCTTCGATCCACTGGTCCACGGAGCCACCCAGCCACCGGTTGTCCCTGTCGCGGGTGGTCGCGAGGGGGCGGTCGGTGATCTGGCCCGGCAGGTTGTAGATGGTGCGGATGTCGCGGGGATCGCGGCCCGCGAGGGTTGCCGCTTCGTCGATGATCAGACGCGACTTCTGGTACCGCTCGCTGAGCCAATCCGCCGCATGGCCGGGAATCCAGCCGTCGGCCACGCGGCCCGTGGCGGCGAGGGACTTCGGGCCGACCGATCCCGTCCACACTGGCGGTGCGTCCACTGGCGCGGGCTCGATCTGGTTCACCTGGTAGTGCCGGCCTTGGTGCGTCACCGGCCGGCCGCCACCGGAGAGCGACCTGATCAGGGTGATCGCTTCCTCGAAGGCGTCCACGGCTTCACCCGGAGAAAGCCGCGGTACGCCCATGTCGGCGATCCGGTCCCAGAGCCCGCCCGCCCCCATGCCGAGCACGACCCGGCCGCTGGACAGCGCCGAGAGCGAGGTGATCATCCGGGCAAGCATGGGCGCCGGTCTCGTCGGCAGGTTGGTGACGTTGACAAAACCGGTGATCTGCCGGGTCTGGCCGAGCAGGAAGGCAACGGCGGCGTACGCGTCAAGCCGACCACCGCTGTAGGGGTGGTCGGAAAGCGAAAAGTGGTCCAGCCCGTCGCGATCGGCCTGCTGCACCAGTTGCAGCAACTCCGGCGTGGTGGCGATCTCACTGCCGGCACCGAACCCGAAGACCACGTCCCGCCCGGTCAAAACGCTGCTCATAATTTCACGCTCCACATCGATGATCGCCAGTTCGTGTTACGAACCATAATAGTTCGTAACACGAACTGCAATCTCTGTGGAGAACCGATCAAGCTCCTTCGGACAGCGCCATGAAGACCACCGGAACCTCGTTGTCGCGCACGACGCGGCTGAGCAGGCCGGCGAGCGCGTCTCGCTCAGAGGCGCTCAACCCGGCCGGCAACTTCTCGATCCGCCGGCACGTCTCGGCGTAGAACTCCTCGGCCAGCTTGCGGCCTTTCGGCGTTAGCACCACCTGCGTGGCTCGAGTGTCCGTGGGATCGGATTCGCGCTGCACCAGGCCGTTCCGAACGGTTCGATCCACCAGGCCGGTGACACTCGACTTGGCGAGGCCCAAGGTCGCGCCAAGGTCGCCCATGCCATACGGACGCCTCATCAGGACGCAGAGCAATTGCCCCTGCTGCGAACTCAAACCCCACTCGCGGGCCGACTCCGCATACACCGCGTTCACCAGGAACGCCGACCGCACCAGCCCCGCCACGACCCCGATCTGCCCGTCTTCACCTTTGCCCATTGCCCTAAAGTAGCATCCTAAAAGCCGTTCAGTTCGCCAGACGAACCATCCCGGCTTGACTGATCAGACGGCCGGCTTGAACAGCGAACCCTGCACGTAGTTCATCGCGTCGACAAACTTCGGGTCGCCGAAACGGCGGTTCATCTCTTCCTCGTCGACGATCTCGATCCGGCTGTGCAACCAGTAGAGGTTGCCGTACGGGTCATGTACGCGAGCCACCATGTCACCCCAGAACATATGAGTCGGCTCGGTCACAACCGTGCCACCCGCCGCGATCGCGTTCTTCAGCGCCTCCTCGACGTCCGGCACGTACAGGCGCAAGAAGGCCGGCGTCGGCGGCCAGTCCGGCCGGTCGAACATCATCACAACCGAGTCACCGATCCGCATCTCCGCGTGCCCGATCCGGCCGTGCTCGTCGACCACCGGGGGAAAGAGTTCCTCGGCACCGAATGCGGCCGCCAGGAACTTCATCAACCCGGCGGTGTCCTGCCCCAGGATCCAGGGCGTGACCGCGTGGTAGCCGTCAGGGATGGGCGTGACAGACATCGAATGCTCCTTCGATCGTTGGTAAGCACCACGCTATAAGGAGAAGAGGACAACTTCTGGCCACTACTTCACCAGATCTCGCCGGCAGCAAGCCCTTCCTGCCGGCCGATCAGCGGTCAGGCGTCGTCATGAAGGCGCGGGTTTGCGATGGGCCAGGTAGCGCGTGGCGGCTTCGAGCCAGCCGGCCAGCGCCGCGTCGGTGCCCAGCGCCCGCGCCTCGACTCGAATCCACCCTGCACCCATCGAACGTCCTGGTCCCATTTCCGCCCGGGAGGTATCAGGGCTCCCCAGCAGACGTGCATCTTCAGCCGGATCCACGCGGACAAGGAGGCCGCCGTCCTTGTGCACCGCCACTGCCAGGGCGTCGTCCACCATGAAAGCGATCGCGCCGAACATACGCACTTCCCGCACTCGCTCACCCGGCAGCGACGCCCTTATCCGGTCGATCAGCTCGCGCGCCTGTTCGCCGGCAGGAACTGGTGTCATGCCGGCTGCCGGTCCCGGGGGATGTAGCCCAGGCGGTCGAAGGCGAGGCGGATCTCGACGATCTGCCCGGCTTGCACGGTGAACAACTCGCTCGCCAGGGTGGTTGTCGTTTCCGCGGTCTGCGGGAAATACCACAACGCGACCCGCGGCCCAGCCGTCATTCGGCTGTGCTCGGGCGCGGCCGTCAGCATCGGTACGAAACTGGCAAGATATTCGCGCCATTCGGCTTTGGTGGTGACGTTTTCATCCGGAGCAAAGCAGCGAACGTCGTCGGACAGGTAGGTCAGCGCCTTATCGACATCGCCGCTGGTCCAGGCCTGGTGATAAGCCTCGACGGTCGACAGTGCATCGTCATTAACGGCAGGCATCGCGACTCCTTCGAATGGTGATCAGGACACGGGTTTCCAGGTGCTTGGCAGAACTTCCTCGCCCGCAGCAGCTTGTACGAGGCGCGGCAGGAAGTGGCTCCAGCCTTCTTTGTGACCGGCAACTTCGGCCGTGGGCAGGTCGGTGTGGACGACTTCAACGCGGGTACCGTCACCCATTGGCGTCAGCTCGAAAGACACGGTCGACGCGCCGGGAGGCAGGCTCTCATTTCCGGCGAAACCCCAGGACACCGAGACCCGGCGAGGTGGATCCACCTCGAGGAACGTGCCCCGCGCGGGGTAACCGGCGATATCCACCGCGAATTCTCCGCCGGGCACCGGGTCCAGTGATGCCCACTGCCCCATCCAGGCGGTCATTCCCTTTTCTGTTACCAGGAACTCGAAAACGCGCTCTGGCGCCGCGTTGATATCGATCGATGTCCGGTACTCACTCACCGTCGTCCCCCGCAGACGACTCCACCGCATGCTTCAAAGCGCTCAACCGCTCAGGCCAGAAGTCGTCGAAGAACCCCTTGCCAACGGCAAGACCTTCCGTCCGTACGGCGAACAGATGCCGAGTCCCGGACCGCGAACCAGTCACCAGACCAGCCGCACGAAGCACCTTCAGGTGGTGAGACACGATCTGCTGCGACAACCCCAGCCGGGTCGCGATCTCGCCAACCGCACACCGCTCGTTGCGGACAACCGACAAAATCGCACGCCGATTCGCATCAGCCAGCGCATGAAACGTGCGATCCAACGCCCCAACAGCCTCAGCCATCCAACCACCTCCACCAGCACCGTACCACCAACCCCCATTTGTACAAACAGATCCTGTGATCGCCGTGGAAGCGCCACCGGGCTGCTCCGTTGACCGCCCTGCGCAAGGCCGAGCCGCCCGCACGCGCTAGGAGGCCGTTGGGTCCAGGAGGCGGGTCAGGGTGCGGTGGCCCAGGGTGCTCATGGGGGGATTGGTTTCGCGGTAGTACCAGACGAGACCCATTGCTTGCTGGAAAGCCCAGGCCTTGCCGCGTTCCCACTCGAGGTCGTCGCTGGCCAGCGTGCGCCGGAGCACTTCCCGGGGGCCTGACTGCAACAGGTGCCAGGCGCTGACTAGATCCAGCGCGGGGTCGGCCGGGCCGAAGCCACCGGTGTCGAGTACGCCGCTGAGGCGGTCCCCCGTGACCAGGACATTGCCGGGGATCAGGTCACAGTGGCTCATCACGTCCGCGCTAGTCCGCGGCAACTCCCGGAAGCGGCTCCACAGCTGGCGCAGCCGAGGTACGTCGAGCAGGCCTTCGCTCCGCTCGAAGCACGTCGCCATCCACGCGTCGTGGTCAGCGAGAACGCCGCCCCGGTTGTCGCCGTTGAAGACCCGGCCACGCGTGTCCGCGCTCCGCAGGGACAAGATGAACGCCGCAACGTCCTCGGCAAAAGCGTGCGACCCGCTCGGATCGGCCTCGGACGCGATCGTTCCGTTCAGCCAGGTCTGGACCGACCAAGGCATCGGGTATCCCGCTCCAGGCTTGCCCAAGGCAACGGGTTCTGGAACGGGGAAACGCGACACCTGGGCCAGCTCCGCGCTCGCCTGAGCCTCCTGTTCCAAAACAGCCAATACGTCGCTGGGATCGGCCAACCGTAGGGGGAAACGCGCGGAGAGGTTGTCACCGATACGGAAGATAGCGTTGACCGTCCCGGTTGATGGCACGAGCCGGATCGCCTTGCCGCTCCACTGCGGGAACTGTTCCTCGATCAACGCCGCAACGATCTCGGTGGTGACGTCCACCTGGTCGTCGTGCATGGTCATTTCGCGGCCCTTCAACTAGTACGCCGGCGGCAGACCAGCTCAATCGATATGACAGCCAGTATTCATACGCCCGAGCCCAGATCAACTGAGATTCTGGTCCACCCGCATAGCCGGCCCTGCCCCACGCTAAGTGAACCGGCGTACCAACTCTCGTTTGTCGACCTTGCCGATCGCCGTCACCGGTAAGCGGTCGAGGGTCTCCACCCGGTCCGGGAACTTGTACGCCGCCACGCCCTGCTCCCGGAGGTACGACGCAAGCTCCTTGACCGTCACCGCGGCCCCCGGCACGGCAACTACGCAAGCGCACGTCTGCTCCCCCAGCAGGGCGTGCGGCAAGGCGATCACCGCGACCGAGGCGATGGCGGGATGCGAGCGCAGGTGGTTCTCGACCTCCTCGGCCGAAACCTTGTCGCCACCCCGGTTGATCACCTCCTTGACCCTGCCCTCCACCACGAGATGACCGCTCGGCAACCGCCTCACCAGATCGCCGGAACGGTAGAACCCGTCCGAGGTGAAAGCGATCGCGTTGTGCTCCGGCGCTTCGTAGTACCCGCGGATCGTGTACGGCCCCCGCGTGTACAACTCCCCCATCTCGGCCTCGCGACCATCCGGGCCGAGGATCCGTACCTCGTCGTGCGGCGACAACGGCAGCCCCTGGCTCGTGTCGACCAGTTCCACCGGATCGTCCAGGCGGGTGTAGTTCAACAAGCCCTCAGCCATACCGAAAACCTGCTGCAGCGGTACGCCGAGTGCCGCGCGCAATCCCTTCGCCTGGGTCTCGCCCAGCTTGGCGCCTCCCACCTGCAGGCATCGCAGGCTGCTGAGGTCCTCGGTCTGCCAGTCGCGGGCCTCGGCCCAGAGCAACGCGACGGTTGGTACGACGGCGGTATGCGTGACGCCTTCGCGTTCGATCAACGCGAACGCCTCGTCCGGACTCGGGCTGGCCGCCATCACGACCGTGCCCCCCGCGGTGAAGGTGCCGAGAATGCCCGGACACGCCAACGGGAAGTTGTGCCCCGCGGGTAAGGCCGCCAGGTAGACGGTGTCCGGCCCGAGTCCGCAGACCTCCGCGCTGGCACGTGCGTTGTAGGCGTAGTCGTCGTGCGTACGCGGAATCAGCTTCGGCGTTCCCGTCGTACCGCCGGACAGCAGGTAGAGCGCCACGCCCGACGGGTCCACCGGCGGCAGTTCCACCGGCTCCGAATCGACCGACGCCAGCGATACGAACTCCGCCGGGTCACCTTCCACCAAGACCAGACCCGGGCCAACCGAACGAGCCAGCTGCCGGTAGTCGAAACCCGCAACCTGGTCGGGAATCGCATAGGCCGCCGCATTCGTCACCCGGCACAAGTGGGCGATCTCGTGTTCCCGATGCGCGGGCAAGGCGTAGACCGGCAACGCGCCCAAGCGGAACAACGCGAAGCTCAGCTCGACGAAGCCCCGCGAGTTGCCGAGCTGTACGACGACCCGATCGCCCGCGCCGATCCCCAGCCGGACCAGGCCCGCCGCGAGGCGATCCACCCGGCGCTCGAGTTCGTCGTACGTCAGGCGCGTGTCCCCGGCGACAAGGGCCAGACCCTGCCGACCGGACAGGAGTGAGCCGAGCGGCGTGCCGTTCCAGTAGCCGAGTGAGCGATACAGCGCCGCGAGGTCCGCCGGCCAGGGCGTGAAGGCGCTCATGCCGGTACGTGCCAGCTACGGGCGGCGAGCTGCGCGGACCACATTCGCGCGTAGCGGCCGTCGACATCCGCGAGCAACTCCTCGTGCCGCCCGAGTTGAGCGACCACGCCGTCATCGATCACGGCGATCTGGTCCGCGCCCACCACCGTCGACAAGCGATGCGCGATCACGACGACGGTTTTGCCCTCGACCAGCCGGTCGATGGCCTCCTGAACCACCACCTCGGACTCGGTGTCGAGAGCGGCGGTCGGCTCGTCCAGCAGAACCACCGGGGCGTTCTTCAAAATGGCCCGGGCGATCGAGATGCGCTGGCGTTCACCACCGGACAGCGCCGAGCCGATCTCACCCACGCGAGTGTCGTAGCCGTGCGGGAGCCGTTGCACAAACGCGTGCACGTTCGCCGACCGGGCTGCGGCCTCGATCTCGGCGTCGGTCGCGTCGGGACGGCCCATCGCGATGTTCGCCCGGATGGTGTCGTCGAACAGGTACACGTCCTGGAAGACGACCGCGACATGGCGCAGCAACTCCCCTGGCTCCAGCGTCGCGAGATCGACACCACCCAGGCTGATCACGCCCTCGGCTGGATCGGCGTACCGGCTGATCAGTTTCGTGATGGTGGTCTTGCCGGCGCCCGACGGGCCTACCAGCGCGGTCAGGCTTCGTTCGGGTACGACCAGGTTGATCCCCCGCAGCAGTGGTTCGTCGGCGCCGTCGTAGCCGAACGTCACGTTGTCGAAGCGGATCTCGAACGACGTCGGCGTACGACCGCCAGGCTTGACCGGCATGGCCTCGGTGCCGAGCAGATCGCCTACCCGGCTCAGCGCGGCCTCGGACATCTCGAACAGCTTCACCATCACCGACGCCAGCGCGAGCGGTTCCGCGAACCGGGCCGCCGCGACCACGATGGCGACCAGCAACGGAACGGTCAGCCGGGCGTCCACGACCAGCGCGGCACCGACCACGACCAGCCCCACCATCGCCAGCTGCACCAGCAGTTGAGTCAGCGCGACCGGTACGGATGCCGAGCGGTTGGCCTTCGACTGAGCGTGCTGCTGATGCGTGAGCACTTCCACCAGCCGGGGTGAGTCGGCGCCGGCCTGGCCCGTGGCCTTGAACACCGGCAGGCCCTGCACGTACTCCACGATCCGGTTGGCCGCGTCCGCGTCGGCCTGGTCGACCGAGCGGAAACCGAGGTTCGACAGCCGCTGGATCCGCCGGATCAGCGGGACCGCGATTACAACCGCGACGGCCAGTACGACGCCCAGGCGCCAGTCGACAAGCAGGATCACCACGCCGATGACGACTGGTACCGCAACGATCTGAATGAACAACGTGGCCAGCAGCGCGATCGCCGTCGCGGCGCTCGTCGCGTTGTTCCCGACCACGGTCGCCAGGTCACCCGCGGCGCGCCGGCCCAGCTCCTGCTGCGGCATCGAGCGCAGTTTCGCGCCGAGCCGCAATCGGGTGTCCTTGGTGACGTACGGCCAGGTGTCGAAACTGAAGGCCATCTCTCCCACTCGCAGGAAGCCCTCCAGCGCGACCAGCGCCGCCAGGATCGCGACCCACAGCCACGCGCGGCCGGTGTCGATCGGGTCGCGAGCCAGCTCCGCCAGCAGCGGGATGAACACCACGTACGCCGCGGCCTGGGTCGCGGTGGCCGCCGCCGAATAGCGCAGGGTACGGCGGAACTCGGCCGCATAGGGGCCTGCGGCAATGAACATCAAACGCAGGATGCGCCTCATCGAACGGTCTCCTTCGAACGGGTTCCGGACAGACCCCACCGCGAAGCCTGCTCGTGCCGCGCCCACAACGCGGCGTACCGGCCACCGGCGGCGACCAGGTCGGCGTGCGTACCGCGTTCGGCCACACCGCCGTCGTCGATCACCACGATCTGGTCCACGTCGACGATCGTGGCCAGCCGGTGCGCGATGATCAGCACGGTCCGGCCCTGCGTCAGCCGGGCGATCGCGTTCTGGATCAGCGCCTCGTTCTCCGGGTCGGCGAACGCCGTGGCCTCGTCCAGCACCACCACCGGCGCGCCGGACAGAATGGCGCGCGCGATCGTGATGCGCTGCCGCTGGCCGCCGGACAGCCGCCCGCCCCGCTCACCGACCTGGGTGTCGTAGCCGTCGGGCAGTTCGGCCTTGATGAACTCGTGCGCGGCGGCGGCCTCGGCGGCGGCGTACACCTCCTCGTCGGTCGCGTCCGGCTTGGCCAGCCGGATGTTCTCCGCGATCGTGCCCTGGACCAGGAACGGGTCCTGGAAGACCAGCGCGACGTGCTGCAGCAGCTTCTCGGAGCCGATGTCACGCACGTCGACCCCGCCGAGTTTCACCGAGCCACTTGTCACGTCGTAGAAGCGCGGGATCAACCTGGCGACGGTCGACTTGCCGGCGCCGGACGGGCCGACGAGCGCGCAGACCGTACCGGCCGGGATGTCGAGATCGAGGTTGCTGAGCACGGCCCGGTCGTCGTTGTAGCCGAAAGTGACGTTCTCGAAGACGATCGAGGCGTCCTTCGGTTCGACCGGCTCGGCCGGTTCCGGCATGGCCGGCATCTCGAGCAGCTCGGTCAGCCGCGCCGCCCCTGCCTTCGAGTCGTTGATGTAGTTGGTCAGGTGCATCAGGGGTGACACCGCCTCGATCGGCATGGCGCCGATCAGCAGCGCGACCAGCAACTCGGGCACGGTGATCCAGCCCGCGGTCAGCATCGGCACGCCCGCCGCCGCGACCAGCAGCAGCGTCGGCAGCGGCACGATGAAGAGCTTGGTCAGTACGCCGGAGGGCCGCGAGGTCGCCGACCAGGCGGCGACCGCTTCGGTGAAGGCGTTCACCCGGTCGGAGAACCGGCGGAACGACACTCCGCCGTCATCGAACGTGCGAACCACCGGCATGCCCTGAACGAACTCGACCAGGGCGGCGTTCACGTCCTCATTGGCCTGGTTGTACCGATTCCGCTGCTCGCTGTAGTCCTTGGTCATCAGCGACATGCACAGCATCGCGATCGGCACGATCAGCAGCACAACCAGCAGCAGTTTCCACTGCACCACGCCGAGCGCGATCAGCGCCGCGATCGGCTGGGCGACGCCGGAGCCGAGAAACGGCAGGGCGTCGGCGACCACGTTGTGCAGCGCGCGAACGTCGTCCTGCATGATCTTCTTGATCCGGCCGGAGCCGAGGCGCTGTACCTCGCCGAGCGGCATCCGGGCCAGCGCCTCGGCGATCATCCGCCGCCAGACCACCTCGATCTCGAAACTCGCCTCGTGTGCGAGGTGCTCGGCCGTCAACCGCAAGGCGAATCCGCCGGCCAGGCCCAGCAGCGCGCCTCCGGACCACCACAGCACCGGTGACAGCTCCGGAGTGCCGGTGACGAGTGACCCGACCGCGAACGCGACACAGACCAGGCCGACCACACTGCTGACGCTGCCCAGTCCGGCCAACCACAGGGCCAGACCGAGCCTGCGGCGGATCGCCGGGGCGAGCCGCACCAGATCGGCGACCTGCCCCAAACCGCTTTTACCGCTCATACCGCTACTCCAGAGATGTTGTCGATGGGAATCAGGAAGGGAGCGACGCTCGCCAACTTCTCGCACGTTTCCTCGAACTCGCGCTCCGGCCGGGACTCGCCGACGATGCCCGCGCCGGCGCGCAACCAGCTGCGATCGCCTTGCTGGTAGACCGATCGCAGTACCAGGGCCGCGTCGAGGCTGCCGTCCGAGCCGGCCATCAGCACGGTGCCCGAGTACAGCCCACGCCGTTCGTCTTCCAGCTCACTGATCAGCTGGTACGCCGCGGCCTTCGGAATACCCGAGGCCGTCACGGCGGGAAAGACCGCGCCCAGTGCGGACCAGCCGCTCACGCCGGGCGGCAACGAGGTCTCGACCCGGGAGGCCAGGTGCTGCACGCTGCCGCGGGCCTTGACCGTCAGGAACTCGCTGACCTTGGTGGCCGCGAATCCACCGACCCCGGCCAGTTCGTCGAACGCCAGTTTGACCGAGGTGGCGTGCTCGAACACCTCCTTGGCGTCGGTGCACAGCTCGTTGCGCAGTTGCTCGTCCAGCCCGGCATCACCGGTCAGCGCGCGAGTCCCGGCTAGCGGCTGAGTCGACGCCAGCCCGCACGGCCGTACCTCCACCACCGTCTCCGGGCTGAACCCGGCCGCCCGCCACGCGCCCAGATCGAGCAGGAAGGACCGCGCCGGGGTGTTTCCGGCCCGCCCGGCGACGTACGTCGCACAGAGGTCGACCGCAAACGGGATCTCGACGACCCTCGACAAAATCACCTTGTCCAGACGCCCGGCCCGGATATCTGCCACCGACAAAGCGACGGCCTTCTCGTAGGTACCGTCACTGGTCCGTACGTCGACCGGCCGCGAGTGGCCCTGCCGGGCACGAGCCGCCAACGCCAATGCGGCTTCGACGGCACCGGCCCGGGCGGCATCGAGGTAGCGAACCCTGATCCCGGCCGGAGAGATGTGCACCTCCGTCCCCGGGATCATCAACTGGGCCAACGGCTCGCCACCATCGCGGGCCGGATCGCTCGCGAGCTCGAAACACGCCCAGCCGAAGGCGTTCCACCCCTCAACCGGTGTTTGCGCCAGCACGGCATCGAGCGCCTGCCAGGGCGTATCCGACCACTCGACGGTTTCGGCGTACGACGCTTGAACCGTGCCAGGCCGAACCATCACCTCACCAAGGGGATCACCGGCCACGTACCAGGTGTTGTCGCGCTCGTACACGACGTACTGGTCGAACAGGCCGGAGTCGACCAGAGCCGCGACGGCCTCGAGTGGCTCGACGGGACCGGGTAGCAGCTGTTCGGAGTAGGTGGTCATCGCGACTCCTCCAGCGGCGTACCGATGAGCTCGGCCAGTCGGGCGACGTGCGGCGGCATCACACAGGAGAAGTGGTTGCCGCCGACATCGGTGACGGTGAACTCGCCCAGGCAAATCTCGCGCCAGAAGGCGAGCGTGATCTCGTCCATACCGGGCGCGAATCCGGAACCCTCGCTGGGCCGGAGGAAGCGGATGTCCCCGAAGTACGGCGGCGGGGTGAACCGCGCGGACAGGAAGCTCTGGCGGAACACGCGGAACATGCCTGCCACCATCTCGGCCGGCATCGGCTTGTTCGCGATCTCCGTCGCGGCCTGCGCGTACCGGGCGAACCGCTCCGGTTGCGTGACCGCCGCCATCCGCCGGTAGAACTCGCCGACTTGATCGAGCTCCGGGTCTCCCCCAACCTCCTGCAACGAACCGGCCGGCATCCGGCCACCGTTGCGCTCCATCGCCTGCATGAATCCGCGCACGGCCGCGTCGCCGTCCACCGGGCCGAACCCGAGCTGACCGGCGGACAGCCCGATGTTGGGCGCGAATACCGTTTCGATCATCAGGTCGTCGCCGATGTCGAAGGCGACCGGGTGGCTGCTCGCGAGCACCAGGTCGACCACCTCGATGCCCTGCTCGGTCAGACGCCGGGCGACCTCCAGCGCATACATCCCGCCGAGGCAGTAGCCGATCAGCTGGACCTGCTGGTGGCCCTCGGCCACGATCCGGCGCGTGTAGTCGTCGGCGGCGGTCTCGATCACGGCGCCCGGATCCAGCGAGCAGAACACGTCGGTGTCGTTGATGACGACGCCGATCAGCGGGCCCCGGTCCTGCGCGACCAGTTCAGCGGCCAGCGGGCGGTAGCACTCCATCGTGCCGAGGCCCGCGTGGAACATCACCCGCAGCGGCCCTGCACTCGCCCCACCGAACGGGATGAGTACGGCGTTGCTGTCCTCGGCCTTCTTTCCAGGCTGCAGCGGCGCGAGCTGTCCCGGCGTCAGGAAATCGGCCAACGCGCCGATCGTCGGCGCGTTGAGCAGCTGCCGCAACAGCGTGTCGAACGGCACGCTGGTTGCCTCGGGCAACTCCTCCCTGAGCCGGCCCGCCATTCGCGCCATGATCAGCGAGTCAGCGCCCAGATCGAAGAAGCTCTCGGTCCGGCCCACCTGGCCGACCGACAGCGCGGCGGCCCAGAGCGTGGCGAGCTTCGACTCCAGCTCCGTCATCGGCTCGGACTGATCGGTGGCTCGATCGATACCGGTCGCGGTCGGTCGCCAGGTCTGCAGTTTGCGGCGGTCCACCTTGCCGTTGCCGGTCAGCGGCAGCGCGTCGACGACCTGCAGGTGCGACGGGATCATGTGGGCCGGGAGCCGATCGCCGAGGAAGCCGAGCAGTTCCTCCTCCGTCACCAGGGCTCGGTCGGCCTTGAACCGCGCCGCGAAGAGGTGCAGATTCTGGGCGGCGAGCGCATGGTCGTCGTCGGGCAGGCTGATCACCTCACCGGCGCCTACTCGAGCCAGAGCCGCGAGCCAGCCGTCGCGATCCAGGTACGACGGGCCGTCCGCGCGCAGGGAATCGCCGGGCTCGGTCATCATGAACGCCTGCGAGGCGAGAATCCACGGGTGTTCGCGGGTCGGCTCGGTGATCACGAGCCAGCCGCCGGGCGCGAGCAACTCGGTCAGCCCGGCCAGGGCCGCGTCGATGTCGCGCGCGTTCTCCAGCACCCCGGCCGCGAGGATGACGTCGAACGAGCCCGGCGCGATGCCCTGCGCCCGGTGTTCCGCGTCCACGTCGAAGACGCCGTACCGGATCCAGCCCAGGTCGCCGTACCGGCCGCGAGCCTGCGGCAGGAAGAACGGCGACACATCAGTGAACAGGTAGTCCACGTCGAACCCGCGCAGCACCTCGACGACGCCCTCGGTGGTGCCGCCGGTACCGGCGCCGGCCTCCAGGACTCGCAAGCGTGGGCGGTCCGCGACGGCCGCGATCCGGTGCATCATCGTGGCGACGGCCTTGTTCAGGTACCGCGCGGCGATGTTGCCGCGGTAGAGCGAGTCAGCCGTGTCGAACCGGCCTTCCGGGAACAGCAACGCGACGGGGTCCTGTTCGCCCGACAACAACCCGGGCAGGGCTTCGGTGTTGCTGCGCAGATAAGCGATGAACGCTGGATCGCCGAGGCCCTTGGACCATTCGCTCTCGGCCTTCGCCCAGGCTGTCCCGGCGTCCACCCGCGTTGCCGGCGAGTAGCGCCCATCGGCGTACGCGAGCTGGCCCAGCTCGACCAGAACGGCGAGCCAGCGGCGGACCAGCCAGCGAAAGCGCGGGGCGATCCCGTCGGCCGAGACGACCTCCTCAGCGGTGTTACTGGTGGCGAACAGGCCCAGGCCTTGCAGTGCGGCGAGCATCTCGGCACCGACGGCCTGGTCGAGATTCTCGGTGTAGCTACGCACGGTTTCGGCGTCGACCGGCCCGACCGCCTGATCCGCCGCCGTCCGCACGATGGCGGTCATCCGATTCAGGTCGACCGGCTCGGGGCTGGCCAGACGAGCGGGTTCGACCGCGGCGAACAGGGCGCGGTCGTCGCTCGTGCCGTCAACCACCACGCCCGCGCTGGCGACGGCCGGGTGGTCCAGCAGCGCGGCTTCGATCTCGCCGAGCTCGATCCGGTGCCCACGCAGCTTGACCTGATTGTCCTCGCGGCCGAGGAACTCGATCTCCCCGCCCGGCAGGTACCGGCCGACGTCACCGGTTCGGTACAGCCGGGTGCCGTCGTGATGGGTGACAAACCGGTAGGCCGTGGTCTGGTCGTCGCCGAGGTATCCCTGGGCGAGACCCGCACCGGAGATGTACAGCTCACCCGGCACCCACACCGGGCAGTCCCGGCCCGCCGGATCGAGCACGTGGAAGGCCTGGTTCGTCAGCGGCACGCCGTACGGAATGCTCTTCCAGCCGGGCCGCAAGCCGCTGTAGCGGTGGTAGTTCGACCAGATCGCGGCCTCGGTGGCACCGCCCATCGCGATGATCTCGAGCCCAGGCACGCGGGCGGTCAGCTCGTCCGGCAGGGTGATCGGGATCCAGTCGCCCGACAGCAGCGCGACGCGCAGGGTGGACAGATCCGCCGGTTCGGTGGCCGCGTAGGTGGACAGCATCTGGATCAGCGCCGGCACCGAGTTCCACACGGTCACGCCGTACGTCGCGATCAGGTCGGCCCAGTGCGACGGGTCGGCGCGTCGATCGGCGTCGGGAATGACGAGTGTGCCGCCGATCCCGAGCGGACCGAAGATGTCGTAGACGGAAAGGTCGAACCCGAGATTGGCCAGGCCCAGTACGACATCGCCGGCGGCGATACCGAAGCGGCGGTTGACATCCGCGATCGTGTTCGCCGCCGCGCGGTGGCTGAGGATCGCGCCCTTGGGTTTGCCGGTACTGCCCGAGGTGTAGATGACGTACGCCGGGTCATCCGGATCGCCGGGAGTGTCCTTCGGATCAGCCGATGGCAGCTGGTCGACGGCGATCGCGTTCGGCACCTCGAGCCATGATTGGGTCAGCACGTGCCGTACGTCCGCGTCGGCGAGAATCGCCTCCCGGCGCAGCGTGGGCTGGCTGGTGTCGATCGGCAGGTAGATGCCTCCGGCAAGCAAAGTGCCGAGTACGGCGATGACCTGTTCGGGGCCGCGGTCCATCACGATCGCGACGTGATCACCCTTGGCGCAACCGGCCTGCCGCAGCGCCTCGGCCACCCCGGCCGCCTTGGCCACCACCTCGGCGTAGGTGAGCGTGATACCGCCCGCGATCACCGCCGGAGCGCCCGGGGTCTTCCCGGCTTGGACGAGTACGCCGTGGTGCAGCAGTTCCGTCGGCAGCGGGCCTCGGGTGTTGTTCGCCTCGGCTCGCTCCGTGTGCTGCCACTCCGGCAGGGAAAGCGGTTCGGTCGTCTCCCACGCTTCGTCCCCCGCGGCGAGCGCCTTGAGCAGGTTTTCGAAGGTGGCGAACATGTCGTCGACCAGACCTGGCGGGAAGACGCCCTCCCGGACATCCCAGTTCACCTGCAGGCCGTCCGCGTCGTCCATCGCCTGGCAGTCGATGAACACCTGCGGCGTCTGGGTGATGCCGAAACCGTCGAAGCGCCCTTGCACACCGCCGCCCAAGCCGATAGCGCTCGTGAACACGATCGGCATCAGCGCCGCCTCGCGGCCCCGGCGCCGGGCGACCTCGCGGAGCACCTCGACCCCGGAGCAGAGCCGGTGGTCCAAATCGTCGTACAGGCGAGTGCTGACGAGCGCGGCCCGGTCGGCGAAGGTTTTGCCCGCGGCCAGATCGACCGCGAGCAGGCTGACCGAGGTGAAGTCGCCGATGACGTCCTGCACCTGCGGATGCAGCGGCAGGCGGTTCAGCACGGTGAGGTTGAGGGTGAACGCGGAGGTCCGGCTCCACCGTTCCAGCGTGGCCGCATACGCCGAGAGCACCACCGACGACGGCGTCAGGTCACGCCGTTGCGCGTGTCGGCCAAGCGCGGCCCACTCGTCCGCGCCGAGGCGGAGGAACCGCCGCTTGAATCCGGCACCAACCTGCTCGGTCAACGGTAGTTCCGGCGCGGCCGGCAACGAATCGACTCGATCCCACCAGTACTGCTTGTCCCGCTGATAGCGCGGCCCTTCGCGAAGCTGCCGCTCGGCCAGAACGTAGTCCCGGAAGGTCAGTTCCAGCGGGGCGAGCGTGGCCGACGGATCGGCGTGCAGCGTTTCGAACTCCCCCAGCAGCATCCAAAGGCTGGCCCAGTCGGCGACCAGAAAGTCCATCGACAGATGCAGCACGGCCCGATCGGCCAGCTGGGTCACGTGCAGGCCGAACAGCGGCCATTGGTCCGGCGCGTAGATCCGGTGGCCGAAGTCCGCGCGAACCCGCTCGAGTTCTTCGGCTCCGCTACCAGCCCCGATGACGAGCGGCTCCACTGTCGGTAGTACCTGCTGATAGCCGTCCGTGGAGACGACCACCCGGAGCATGTCGTGCCGCTGGATCAACTGGTTCCACGCCCGGGCGGTCCGGTCCGGATCGAGCTCGGCATAGCCGACTTCCAGGTAGACATGGCAGGCTACGCCGCCGTAGCCGAAGGCGTCGTTGCGGCCCAGCAGATACGCACCCTGCACATCGGTCAGCGGGAACGGCTCGAACCGATCCTCCGGCGCCGCGACAACCGTCGTCCGGACAGCCTGCAGCGCGGCCAGTACCTCGGCCTTCCGCTCCTTCAGTGCGGCCAGCCACTCGGGCGTCATCGCGCCCTTCGGCCCGCGGAAACGGAGCTGGCCGGACTCCTCCCAGAGCTGGACACCAATTCCCTGTAATTCCGCGATGAATTCCTCGGTGGTCACGCGATCCTCCCCTTGTACAGCTCTTTTCCGGCGGTTGGTGGAACTTGGCAAACGCGGCACCGGCGTGATTTCCTCGGCGGCGTTGGCCGACGAGAGGAAAAGACATGCCCGTACCTGGCGCGGTATTTCCCGGTGAGGCCGGCTACGACGCCGCCCGGCGGGTTCGCAACGCCCGGGTGGACCGCCGCCCGGCCGTGGTGGCCCGCTGCGCGTCCACCGCCGACGTGCTCGCCGCGCTGAGCTACGCCCGCGAGCACGATCTCGGCGTGGCGGTCCGCGGTGGCGGTGCGAACGTGGCCGGCTGGGCCACCTGCGATGGCGGTCTGGTCTTGGACGTGGGCCCGATCAAGCACCTGCGGGTCGATCCCACGACCCGGATCGCCGAGGGCGGGCCCGGGCTGACCTGGGGCGAGTTCGACGCCGGCACCGCGCCGTACGGGCTGGCACTGCCTGGGGCTCGCAACACCGGTGTCGGCATCGCCGGGCACACGCTTGGCGGGGGTGTTGGCGACCTGTCCCGCCAGTTCGGGCTGACCAGCGACAACCTGGTGTACGCCGAGGTGGTCACCGCCGACGGCCGGGTGATCCGTGTCAGCGCCGACGAGTCGCCCGAGCTGTTCTGGGCGCTGCGCGGTGGTGGTGGCGTGGGCCTCGGTGTGGTGACGTCGTTCGGTTTCCGGCTGAACCCGGTCCGCGGCGTTGTCGCCGGCGCCCTGGTGCACCCGCGCGAAGCCGTACCGGCCGCGCTGCGCAAAGCGCGTGACTGGCTCGCCACCGCACCGGACGAGGCCTCGCTGATCGCGATCGCCTGGACCGCGCCGCCGCTGCCGTTCATTCCGCCCGCACTGCAGTACGAGCGCGGCGCACTGCTCATTCCGACCTGGTTCGGCGATCCCGCCCGGGCCGATGAGGTGCTCGCGCCGCTGCGCGTGGATCCGGCGCCGGTCTGCGACGGAATCAGCCCGATGACGTACGTCGAGTACCAGCGGCTGCTGCAGTCCCCGCCGGATTTCGCCGAGCAGCACGTGTACAACCGGGGCGAACTGTTGCCGGCGCTCACCGACGACGTGCTCGACGGAATTCTCGCGCACTGGCAGGCTTCCGGCCCGAACTACTCCGTTGTCTTCGGCGCGCTCGGTGGCGCGATCAACCGGGCGCCTGCCGGCGAAACCGCCTTCGCCCATCGCGAGGCGCAGTGGTTCATCGAGATCTGCGCTCAGTGGTACGGCGCGGCCGCCAACCCGGTGCACGTCGAGACCGCCCGTAAGGGCTGGCGCGATCTCCAGGCCGTCACCCTCGGGCCGTATGTGAATCTGCTGCCCGACCCGGAGGCCGAGTGGACGCGAGCCGCCTACGGCCGCAACTACGACCGTCTGGTCGCGATCAAGCGCGAGTGGGATCCGGACAACCTGTTCCGGTTCGGCGTACCACTTCACGACGCGCCGATCAGCTGAGCGCCGTGCAGCTTGGCCGGGTCGAGTAGCGCGGTCGTGCCGGCCAACTCGACCCCGGTCACGCCGGTGCGCTCGCCCGGTTGCGGTACCAGCCAGGGATCGTCCGCGATCAACGCGTCGTACGCCGCGCGGTCGGCGGGCGCGACGGTCATGTGCACCTTCGCGATACCGGTGGCGCCGTTCGGGTGGGTGATCACGGCCGGGCGTTGCGGCGGGTCGTACGACGAGACCACAAACGGCAGGCCGACCGGATCCGGGGCCAGGAACTGGTAGCGCACGACCTGGCCGTCCGGCCGGGTTCGACGGCCTTTCAGCACCCGGGAGACCGGCATCAACGCCTTCAGCTCGGCGTGTTCCGCGCGTAGATCGAGAGCGTCGGTCTCCAGTGCGACATCCCGCCAGCCCTCACCTGGCCGGGCCCAGTCGGCGATACGCCGGCCCGCGGGCGCGCCGAAGGCCAGCCCCACCGGCCAGCGCAGGGCCGAAGCCCGCGAAGGCAGTTCGAAGAACTCGACGAACGGCCCCGCACCGAACCAGAGCAAGGCGTTGTGCGCCTTGTCCGGCCGACTGCCCCAGGTCATCGTGAACCCCAGGTCGGTGTAGTCGGCGATCACCGCCCGAATATCGTCGACTTTGCAAAGAATATGACTGCATCGGAGCATCACAGCACCTTCTCCTTCAATTCCGGGAATCGCGCTGAATAAGCATTTCCCGGCGCGGGCAAAGCATTGTCACGAACTGACCGGCGGCTTAAGGTGTGACCAAAGACGGCCGATTTCCAGGAGCTTTCCCAGTGCGCACAGAGATTTCCCTGCAGGCCGGCGACGGCACCTTTCACCGCCTTGCCGCCGACGAGCGCCCAGCTCGCGTGCTGGCCTTGCTGGAGCGGGTGGGCGCGACCCGGCTGAGCCTGCCGTCGGGCCTGTTGTGGCAGCTGTGCGAGGAACCGGCCGCACCGATCACCGATCTGGCCGCGCTGCGGCACATCAGCCATCACGGGCCGGTTCCCGCGCCCGGCGCCGAAGCCCGCGCGGCCGAGGTGTTCGGCGCGACGATCGAGCATGTGCCGGTGGCGCAGACACCGTTGGCCGAGCAGATGTCCGCGGCGGCCGAGGCGGCTGTCGGGCCGGTCGATCCGGATCGCGTTCGGGAGTTCCTGACCGCCCTCGACGACGCCGTGCTCGGGTCGATGCTGCTGACCACCGACGCAACCGACATCGACACCGCCATGTCCGCGCTGAACGCGCCGCCACGGCACCGGATCGTGCTCGAGCGCTGGCTCAAGGCCCTCCGGGAGAACCCGGGCCGGTCCAGCGATCCGCAGGTAGTGACCGCCGCTTGGGACCGGGCTCGCGCCGCGTGGTCCGGTGGATTGGGATCGGCCGCGTTCGTGGACTACCTGCGCGCCAACGCCGATCAGCTGCCGGCTCTGGTCTCCGGCGAGCAACAGGCCGCGCTGATCCTCTTTCCCGAAGGCCGCACCGACCTGGCCGACGCGGTCTACCGAGACACGATCACCGCACGCTATCTGAACACCGCGGTGGCCGCCGCCGTACAGGCTCTGCCCCGGCCGCTGCGCGTCCTGGAGGTCGGCGCCGGCACGGGCGCCACCACCGACGCGGTCATCGCCGCCATCGGCAACGCCCCCACGGAGTACGTCTTCACCGACGTGTCGAACTTCTTCCTCGGCATCGCCCGTGAACGGCTCGGGCAGCACCCGTGGCTGCGGTTCGGGCTGTTCGACATCGATCAGCCTGCTGCCGGGCAGCCGGCGGTCGCGGCCGGCGGCTTCGATCTGATCATCGCCGCCGGAGTGCTGAACAACGCGCGCAACGCCAACGACACCGTGCGCGAGCTGACCGGTCTGCTGGTGCCGGGCGGCGCGATGATCATCACCGAGCCGACCCGCGAGCACTACGAGATCCTCATCTCGCAGGCCTTCATGATGACCGAGACGACCGACGTTCGGGACAGCGCCGACGAGGCGATGTTCCTCACCCGTGAGCAGTGGCTTGACGTGCTGGCCGGGGCCAGGGCCGAGGTCGTCGCCGTGCTGCCGGCCGAGGATCATGCGCTGGCACCGTTGGGGCAGCGCCTCTTCCTTGCGCGTAGGCACGTCAGCTGATCCCGTCCGCGATACCCGCGACCGCTCCGGCCAGACTCGCCACCGGCAGCGGCTCGTGGTCCTGCCCAGGGCGCAACGCGGGATAGCCGAGGGCACTCGTCACGTCCTGCCACATCCGGCTCAACGTCAGGTGGTACTGCTCGGGCCTGTCCGCGCCAGGCAACCCGAGTACGACGGCGCGCAACGCCAGCAGATCCGCGCCGATCGCGGCGGGCCAGTGCCGCGAGAGCGATTCGCGGTAGCTCGGCGGCTGCGCCGGACCGAGCGCGAGCGAGCTCGCCGTACCCAGGTGGCCCGTACCCTCACCGGCGAAGTCGTATCGGTCGCGCACGGCCGCCGGGATGTGCAGCCGCGGGTTCCACACCACCGGGCCATGGGTGTCGGTGAGGCCGAGGCTGCCGCTCGCCGTACCGATGGTGATGCGATGCAGCAGGTGGATGTGGTTGTCGGGATCGTCCGGATCCACCTCGTTCTGGATCCGCAGGGTGAGCGGAATTCCGCCGATCGTGCCGTGCAGTACCGACAGCGGTCCTTCGTTGCCCACCGCAATGACCTGCCAAGGCCGCAGGACGCCCAGGGCGTCACCGAGAATATGCAGCAGCGGAAAGGCCACCTGCATCGAGCAGGCCGCGTCCACGTACGACGCCGCCCGGTCGGCCAGCAGTACGCGGGCCGCCGCGACAAATCGTCGTACAGCCGGTAGGTGCACGTACAGATCGCCCAGCCGGTACGTCGCACCGCCCGCGCGGGCCGCCCGGTAGCAGTCGGCCAGATCGCCTTGGTGCACGGGTTGCTCCTGCAGCACGTGGATGCCTCGCGCCAGGAACTCGCGGGCGATCTCGCTGCCCGGGCCACCCATCGCGCCGGAGCGCACGACGACGCACGCGACATCCACGTCGGCCGGAACCTCCGCGGGTGTGCGGTAGAGCGGCACCCCAACGCGCTCGGCGCAGGCGGTTGAACGGTCGCTGCCGCGGGCAACGATTCCGGCCAGCTCGTATTCCTGCGGAAGTGCCTGAATACCGGCCAGATAGAACTGCCCGAAGGTCGTACCGCAGACGACCACCCGCAGGCGCCTGGTCACAGCACGCCCTCCTCGACCACCGTCAGGTCCTCGATCGAGGCCGGCAGTACGGAGCAACGCGCCACCGCGCGAAGCCGGTCGATCGTGGCCACCGGGTCGAGCGCCGTCGCGGCACTCCACGCCCCAGGTAGAACGTTGCCCTCGAGCACGGCCGTGGCCGCCAGGCCCGCGACCGCGCCGGTGAGAACGGAGATACCCGGGCCACGCACGACAGCCGTCCGCGTCCGTGAACCACCACGACCCTGCACCACGAACGTCGTCCGGCCGGTCCTGCCCGCCAGGTCGAGCGCGGCCGAGCGGCACACGTCCTCGACCGCCTCGGCGCGGGAGGTACCGCGCGCGCGATCGAGGGCGGCCAGTAGGCGCTCACCTTCGATCACGCTGTACCAGGCGCCGCTGCTGAGATCCAGGTCGCGCGCCACCTGGCGGGATTCGTCGTCCAGGAACGGAAAGGCTGACACCGGGGTGGCGAGGTACGGCAGCATCACGTCGTGCCGGCGATGTAATGCCTCTGGTACTGCGCCGCCGTCCCGCCAGGCCGCCAGCGGTTCGTTGCCCATGCCGAGCACGCCGTCCAGATAGTCCTCCGCCGCCGCCTTGGTGAAGCGGTCAGCGACAGCAAAGTACGCCGTGAGGTGGTCGAGTCCACCGAGGTCGGCCGCCAGCCATCGCGGCACGATGCCCGACAGTCCCGGCAAGGCCCCGGCCGCGAGCATGACCGTGCGGCCGGCCACCCTGGCCTCGTCGTCCAGCGAGGTTCTCAGCGTCTCGTCCCCACCGGCGTCGACAAGATCCACACCTGCGCGCAAGACCGCCTTGGCGACCGTCGCGGAAAGCAGATGCGACGGCCCGGTGCAGTTGACGATCAGCTCGCAGCCCGCGATGAAGCGATCCAGGGATTGCTCGTCCGTCACGTCCACCGCGAATCCGCGACTGGCGTCCCGCCCGCCGATCCGAATCTGGCGGCCGGCCAGGATCGACGCGGCCGAACGACCGACCTCGCCGTAGCCACCGAGAATGCCGATCACAGCACGCCTTCCTCGGTGTCCTCGCCCAGCAGATCCGCGAAGACCGCGGCCACGGCCGCGAGGGTGCGCGCGGTGAACATCTCTCGTAGCGGCAGTTCGACGCCGAGCCGCTGGCGGGCCAGCTCGATGAACCGCGTCGCCTGCAGGCTGTCGCCACCGTGATCGAAGAAGCTCTGCTGCCGTCCGAAGCCGGCAACACCCAGCAGCTCGCACCACAGCCCGGCGATGGTCTCCTCGAGCTCGCCCACCGGCTGGTCGATGCTGCTGCCTTCGGCCATCGGCTGGTCCGTCCACAGCGCGGCGATCGCCGATCGATCCACCTTGCCGTTCGCGCTGAGCGGCAGCCACGGCAGCACCTCAAAGGCTTCGGGCACCATGTGGGCCGGGACTCGCGCCGCGACGTGTTCGGCCAGTCCGTCCAGGCTTGCCGCAGCCGACGGCTTGGTTGCCGACAGCATCACCAGGAACGACTTCTCGATCGATTCATGCCTGGCCTCGATCCAGCCCGCCTCCGCGAGACGATCGGTCCATACCGCGCCCGGCAGCATCGGCGAGGCGTCCAGGCGGTCGAGCAATGCGGCAGTGAGCATCGCGATCGGGGTCAGTTCGACTCGTTCGATTCCGATCAACCGCCCGCCGGGCTTGACCAGCAGAGCCGCAAGAGCCGGCCCCTGACCCGGCGCACGGTAGCGGTGCAGCGAGTTCGCCACGATCGCCACGTCGAACATGTGCAGGCGCTCCGCCGGCACCCGCCCGTTTACCTGCACGTGCGTGACGTCGTACCCCTGGCTCACGAGCGCCGCCGTCGTGCGGCCGTCTCCGTCCAGCTCGGCGATCGTCAGCGAGCGGTCCAGCCCAGCCGTCAGCCGATCGAAGGCGTGAGCGGCACCGGCGTCGGCCGCCGCGAGGTTCGACGGCGCGAGGATGTCGTCATCCAGCAGCAGCGCGACGTCCCGACGGCCGGCGAGAATCGCACGGTAGTCGTCCAGGCGGTCCAGCAGACGCCGGTGCGCCCGATCGACCAGGCCTTCGTAACCTTCGGTCGCGCCAGTCGGCTCGCGGTCCCGCGCGGCGGGCAATTCGGGACCATCCGTGTAGGTCCCGCCGGTCGTGCCGAGGACCTTCCGGCCAACGAGCCAGTCCAGCCACAGGCGCAGTACGCCGTCGAACTCGTCCGCGAGGCCGAGGCGGTCCGCGAAATCGGCGAAGGTGCCGGACTGCGGTTCGAGCAAGCGAACCAGAAACGCCTCGACCGCGCGGGACTCGTGCTCCAACGCGTTCGAGCGGAAGGCCTGGGTCTCACCGGTGGCCTCGACACCGCCCGCAGGGAGCGCGGGGACGACAGCCGGTACGACGGCCGCGGCCAACCGGCGAGCCGAGCCGGTTCCGACCACGGTGGTCACCGCGGCTCCCACGCCCGGGTGCGCCATCAGCGCCGCCTCGATCTCGCCGAGCTCGATCCGATGGCCACGGAGCTTGACCTGCTGGTCGGCCCGGCCGAGGAACTCCAGGGTTCCGTCCGGCCAATAGCGACCCAGGTCACCCGTGCGATACCACCGCTCGTTGCCTAGCGCAACGAACTGCCGCGCGGTCTGCTCGGGAGACCCGCGATATCCCTCGGCCACGCCGGCGCCACCGATCCAGAGTTCGCCCGCGACCCAGTCCGGACAGTCCCGGCCATCGGGCCCGACGACCCGGAAAGCCTGGTTGCGTAGCGGGAAGCCGTACGGGATCGACGGCCAGGCCGGATCGACCTCGTGCACCTCGAAGGCGTTCGACCAGATCGACGCCTCCGTCGCGCCGCCCATCGCGATGAACCGGCAGTGCGGCCAGAGGGCCCGCGCCCGCCCGGGCAGATCCAGCCCCACCCAGTCGCCGGAGACCAGGACCACACGCAGCGCCGGACCCGGTGTGGCGACGACCAGGAGCATGTCGAGCAGCGCCGGCACGGTGTTCCAGAGCGTGACCTGATGCCGGCTGACGAGGTCGAACCAGCGTCGCGCGTCGCGACGGCCGTCCTCCTCGATCGTGACGATGCCCGCTCCGGCCGAGAGCGGCCCGAAGATGTCGTACACCGAGAGGTCGAAGTCCAGCGCCGAAACCGCGAGAATCCGGTCGCCCCGCCCTACGCCATACCGGTCGTTGATGTCGGCAACGGTGTTGAGTGCGGCGCGATGGCTGATCTCCACTCCCTTCGGCGCGCCGGTCGAACCCGAAGTGAAGATGATGTACGCCAGCTGGTCCGGGTGGACCTCGATGGGCGCGGTCGGCGGCGTACCGGTCGGCAGCTGGTCGAGCACGACGCGCACGCCCGCGAGGTCGCGGATCCGCTCTTGCCGGACGGCGGGTTGATCGATGCCGATCGGGACGTACGTGCCGCCCGCGGCCAGGACACCCAGCACGGCGACGATCTGGTCCGGACCCTTGGGCAGGGTGATCGCGACGGGCTCGCCAGGCTGAACCCCCTGCTCCAGCAAGCCTCCGGCCACTGCGAGCGCCTTTCGCGCCAGCTCGCCGTACGACAACTCGCCGTCGTCCCAAACGATCGCCGTGGCGTCCGGCGTGGCCTTCGCGAGGTCGAAGAAGCCCGTGTGCAGAAGCCCTTCGGGACGTGGGCCGTCGGTGGCGTTGACCTGGGCACGGATAGCGCGCTGCGCGTCGGGCAGCAGGTCGGGCGCGTCACCGTGCCAGTCCGTCTCGACCAGCCAGTCGAGCAACTCGCCGTACGCCGCGAACATGTCGTCGAGCAGGCCCGCGGGGAACAACTCCTCGACGGCATCCCAGTTCAGGCTGATACCACCGTCGACCTCGGTCACCTGGTGGTCCAGCCACACCTGCGGAGTCTGCGAGACACCCCAGACCTGGTTGGTGAACGGCGCACCCGGTGCGGCCAGGTCACCACCGGACACCCCCAGCGCGGAGGTGAACACGACCGGAATGGTGAAACCCGCGTCGCCGGTCTTACGGCCGATATCGCGCTGCACCTGCACAGCCGAGACCTCACGATGATCAAGTGCGGCCCAAAGCTCCCCCTGGGTACGGCGAGCAGTGGCGAGCCAGTCTTCGCCGGGCTCGGGTCGATGCCCGACCAGCAGCAACGAGGTGAAGTCGCCCATCACGCGGCTCACGTCCGCGTGAACCTCGCGGCGATCGAACAGGGTCAGGTTGAGCGTCAGCTCGCGGTTCGTACTCCAGCGGCCGAGCACTTCGGCGAACGCGGCCAGCAACACCCCGGATGGGGTCAAACCGTGGTGCCTGGCCCGGTCGGTGATCGTCTGCCAGCGACGCGCGTCGAGACGGGTCTCGCGACGGGTGAAGCGCGGTGTGACCACCTCGGCGGGGTCGATCCGCAGCGGCAGCCGGGGCGCCGGCGGCAGGTCTTCGACCCGATCGGCCCAGTAGGCGCGCGCGGCTTCGAGCGCGGCCGGTTCGGGTGGCGCGCCGACGACGTAGTCCCGGAACGTCATTCCGACCGGCTCCAGCGGCGCAGCGCCCTCGTACAGGCTGGAGAGTTCGGCGTAGAAGCGCAGAATGCTCAAGGCGTCCAGGACCAGGTTGTCCATTCCGACGGCGAGCCTGTTCCCAGCCACCTTGATCGAGAACAACGGCCACTGCGCGGGATCGAAGACCTGATGCGATGCCGCCTCGCGAAGGCCCTCCGCCGTGGTGTCGATGACCTCGACCTTGAACGGCGGTACCTCCGCCAGCACCCGCTGGTTGCCCTGGGCATCGAAGACCGCGCGCAGCATGTCGTGCCGTCGTACCAGTTGATCGACCGCCGCTTCGAGCCGGGCGATGTCCAGCTCCGTCACCTCGTACTCGCGATAGAAGTGGCAGCCGATGTTGCCGAGGGTGAATCCCTCGCCGCGGCCGAGCCAGTAGGCCCGCTGCACCTCGGTGGGCGGGAACGGCTCGAACCGGGCATCCGGATCGGCGACCAGCGCGCGCTCGGTCCGGGCCTGGCCGAAGTGCAAGGTGGCGGCGAAGTCGGCCAACACCGGATGCGCGAACAACGCCGACAGCGTGACGCCCTCGAGCCCGGCGGCTCGCAGCTTGCCGACCAGGCGAGTGGCCAGCAGGGAGTCGCCGCCGATCGCGAAGAAGTCGTGCTCGCGACCCACCCCGGCGATGTCGAGCAACTCCGACCACGCCGCCGCGACAACCGTCTCGACCGGGCCCTCCGGTGGGCTCACGGCGTCATCGCCGAGGTCCAGCGCCAGCAAGGCGGCCCGAACACCCGGGCGATCGATCTTTCCGTTGGGCGTCAACGGCAGCGCCGGCAGTACGGCGATCCGGTCCGGGATCATCGCGCTCGGCAGGCGTTCGGCCAGGAAGGCCTTCAGCTGCGCCAGGTCCGGCCGGCCGGTCACGGCGGCGCCCAACGTACGCGGGCCAAGGGCCGCCGCGATGCCCTGGTCAACGGCCGGGAACGCGGTCAGCGCTGACTCGATCTCGCCCAACTCGATCCGATGACCGCGAACCTTCACCTGGTGATCGGCCCGGCCGAGGAACTCCAGCGTGCCGTCGGCCCAATACCGGGCCCGGTCGCCGGTGCGGTACCAACGGGTGCCGTCAACCGTGACGAACCGGTCGGCCGTCCGCTCCGGGTCCCCGCGATAGCCGCGCGCGACACCCGCGCCACCGATCCACAGCTCCCCTGGCACCCAGTCGGGACAATCCCGGCCAAGCGGATCGACCACCCGGCAGACCACGTTCGCCAGCGGCACGCCGTACGGCACGGAGGTCCAGTGCGCGGGTACGTCCGCCACTTCGAGCACGGTCGAGTGGATCGCCGTTTCCGTCGTACCGCCGAGACCGGCGAACCGGGCCGACGGCGAAACCTGGCGAAGGCGGCCGGGCAGATCGGTCGTGACCCAGTCGCCGCCGAGCAGTACAACCCGCAGCGGCAGCGTCGCGCCTTCGGCGGCGGTGAGCGTCATGTCGAGCAAGGCGGGCACGCAGTTCAGCACGGTGACCCGATGGCGGGTGATCAGGTCGACCCACGCGGTGGCGTCGCGCCGTTCGTGCTCGCGCGGGAAGACCACCGCGGCACCGACCGAGAGCGGGCCGAACAGATCGAACACCGACAGGTCGAAGTCCAGCGCCGAAACGGCCAGCGCGCGATCGTTCGCCGTGAGTTCGAACCGCTGGTTGAGATCGGCGATCGTGCTCATCGCCGCCGCGTGCGTCAGCTCGACGCCCTTCGGCGTGCCGGTCGAACCCGACGTGTAGATGACGTAGGCCAGCTCGGAGCCGGCCCGTGGCTCGGCCGGCGGTTGACCAGAGACCAGACTGTCCAGCACGAGCCGGACGCCCGCCGCGGTACAGATCCGCTCCTTGCGCAGGGCCGGCTGATCCACCCCGATCGGCAGGTACGCCGCCCCGGCCGCAAGTACGCCGAGCACCGCGACAGCCTGTTCGGGCCCTTTCGGCAGGCTCACCGCCACGAGGTCGCCGGGTTCGATGCCCTCAGCAACGAGATGGCCCGCTACGGCGAGCGCTTGCGCGGCGAGTTCGCCGTACGTCAGCTGCCCCTCGTCACCCCACAACAGTGCTGGCGCGTCCGGATTGGCCACGGCCTGCCGGAAGAACCCGTCGTGCAGACGATCGGTCCCCTCAGGGACGGCGGTGTCGTTGGCGCTCGCCCGTACGTCGAGCTGGGCCGCGGGCAGGAGGGCTGGAACCGGCTCGTCCCAGGCCTCGGCACCGGAGAGCAGGCGATCGAGCAAGGTGCTGTAGGCCTCGAACATCGCGTCCAGCACACCCGGCGCGAACGCGTCCTCGCGAGCGTCCCAGTTGACCAGCAGGCCACCGTTCAGCTCGGTGACCTGCGCGTCGAGCCAGACCTGCGGGCCTTGTGAGATGATCCAGGACGCCTCGCCGAAGCACTCGCGCACCTCGCGCGGGAAGAGCTCACCCAGGCCGAGCGCGCTCGTGTAGACGACCGGCGCGAGCACGCGTTCGCCCTTGGCCCGGCTCAGGTCGCGGAGCACCTCGACCCCGGAGTACGACGTGTGGGCGGCGTCCGCGTGGAAGCGTTCCTGCAGCCGGGAGGCCCGTTCCGCGAAGGTCCCCGGGGTGGCGCCGTGCCACGCGAGCAGAACCGAAGAGGTGAAGTCGCCGACGAGCCGGCCTACCTCGGCATGGACTGGCTCGCGATCGAACAGTGGCAGGTTCAGGATGAAGTCGGGCTCCGCGCTCCACCCGGTCAGGGTTTCCGCGAAGACCGCCGCGAGCGACATCGCCGGGGTCAGCGCGTGCTTGCGGGACAACCGCTCCAGCTGGCGCAGCCCCTCCGGATCCAGCCATCGATGCCGACGCAACACCGTGGTGGCGGCACTGACGTCGTTTCGGACCGGCAACTGGGGCGCGGCCGGAAGATCGCCAAGCCGGTCCTGCCAGTAGTCGCGCGCGGCAGCTGATTCGCCCGGTCCGCGATCGGCTTGGTACTGCGGATAGCTGTAGGCGATCGCGGGCAGCGCCTCGCCTTGGTAGAACTTCGCGAGATCGGCCAGCAGTACCCGCAGGCTGAGGGCGTCGGCGGCGACCATATCGAGGTTGACGTGCACTCGGGTCCGCCCGGCCGGAAGCAGCGACAACTGAACGTCGAAGACCTCGCCCGCGGTGATGTCGAGCGTGCGATGGGACAGGCTGGCGCGGAGTTCGTCCAACGCCGCCTCGGCGTCGTTCGTCTCGCGAAGGTCGTGGACCCGCAGACCGGGCCAAGGACTTTCCGGCAGAATCCGCTGACGGCCGTCGTCGAGCACCTGAACGCGCAACATGCCGTGCCGGTTCAGCACCTTCCGTACGGCGCTTTCCAGCCGTCGCGGGTCGACGTCCCTGCCGTCGAATTCGTCGTAGAAGTGCGCCGCGACGCCACCGAGCTGCTGGCCCTCCGCCCGACCCACCCAGTACGCGTGCTGCATCAAAGCCAGCTCGAACGGCTCGAACTCGTCCACCGGGGTCGACGGTTCGGCCGCCTGCGCGGGTGAAGTTGCCTCCAGCAAGGAACGCCAGGCGGCCAGGGTCGGCGTACCGGCCAGGTCGGCGAAGGCGATGTCGAGACCCGCCTTGCGCCACGCGCCGGCCAGCCGCATCAGCGCGATCGAGTCCAGCCCCAGCTCGATCAGGTTGTCCCCGGCGCCGATCGATGCCGGATCGACCTCGAGTACGGCGGCTACCCGGGCCGGTAGTTCGGCGACAGCGGTCGCGACGGCCTCACGTTCGTACGGCAACTGGTTCCCCACCCTCATCTGGATTGACCGGACTGGACGGCAGCCCGGCGGTTCGGTCTGATCCGGTCAGGCCGCGGCGGCGTCGCGCAACGAGTCCGCGACGAGTTCGAGCACGGCGTCCCGCTCGGAAACGAGATAGAAGTGATCCCCACGGAACCGCTCGATCCGCAACTCCCCTGCGGCGTGCGCGCTCCAGCGCTCGGCCTGAGCCGGCGTGACCTCCGGATCGGCATCGCCGAGCAGCACGGTCATCGGGCAGGCCGGTTCCGGACCCGCGGACCAGCGGTAGGTCTCGGCCAACCGGTAATCGGAGCGGATGGCCGGCAGGAAAAACGCCCGCAGCTCTGGCGAACTGAACAGCTCCGGCGCGGTGCCGCCCAATCGGGTCAGATCCGCCACCAGGCCGTCGTCATCGCGTTGATGCACGTCGCCCTCGACCACCTCGCCGGGCGCGTGCCGCCCGGAGACGAACAGGTGGCACGGCTCGATTCCCCACTTCGCGAGCTGCCGCGCCACCTCGTACGCGACCGCCGCCCCCATGCTGTGGCCGAACAACGCGATCGGCCGGTCGGCCAGCGGCCGCAGTGCCCGGGCCACCGCCGGTGCCAGCACCGCCATCGACTCCAGACACGGCTCCGAGATCCGGTCGGCCCGGCCTGGATACTGCACGGAGCTGACCTCGATATCGGCCGGCAAGGCGGCGGACCAGTCGGCGAAAAAGTTCGCGGACCCACCGGCATGAGGCAGGCAGACGAGCCGCATCCGGGCGAACGGACGCGGCTCCCGACATCGGAACCAACGGGCGGTGACGGCAGCGGCGGGCGGCATTTTGGGCGACTCCTCGGCAGGGTGAATCGCGACGGCATCGCGTCTGCAACGGCTCCTCAGGCGGGAATCCGCGCCATTGCATTGCGGGCACAATCGACTTAGGTTAACCTAACTTTTGGTTGAACGGCGTGCAACCATGGGGATGCTCACAGGCCGGATACCGGGTGGCGCCGGCCGCCTGCAGCACTATAGGTTATGAAAACCATTATCATCTAGAGGTTCAGCTGATCTGCCTCTCCCCCGCCCTGGAGGTTCCCCATGCTCAGCCGCCGTGAGCTGCTGCTGTCCGCCGGCCTGTCCGCGGGCGCCGGTGTGCTGCTGACCGGTTGCAGTTCCGCCGAGCCCGCCGCCGCACCCGTACGCGCCGGCGCCGCCATCACCCCTCGTACCGGCGGAACGTTGCGAGCCGTGTTCACCGGCGGCGGCGCCACCGAGTCGCTCGACCCGTTCGCCGGCGGCTCCCCGGTCGACCTGGTTCGCCATGACGTGGTCTTCGACTCGCTCTTCACTTTCCGGGGCAACGAGCTCGCGCCCGCATTGGCCGAATCGGCGGTGCCCGCCGCGAATGGGCGATCGTTCCTGCTGAAGCTGCGCGAAGGCGTCGTATGGCACGACGGCTCGAAGTTCACCGCGCGCGATGTGCTGGCGAGCTTCCAGTACATGTCCGCGCCGCAACGGCCCTACCCGAGTGAGCTTTCCGCCTACTTCGACTTCAGCGCGGCCAAGGTCGTGGACGAGCTGACGCTGTCGGTGCCGACCCGCCAGGCCGTGGGTGATCCCGCTCTGCTGCTGGCGGCGTTTCCCGCCAAGATCGTGAAGAGCGGCGTGACGGCCACCAAGGCCATCGGCACCGGCCCGTACCGCGTTGAGGCCTTCGCGGCCGGGCGCGAGACTCGGCTGAAGAAGTTCGAGCAGTACTGGAACGGCCCGGCGTATGCCGATGAGATCGTGCTGACGAGCCTGACCGATCCGCAGGCCAAGGTGAACGCCGTACTGACGGGCCAGTCCGACTACACCGCGGACATTCCCTATACCTCCGCCAAGACCGGTGCCAACAGCAACGACCTGGAGATCCGCACGGCCGGCGACCTTGGCCGGGTCGGCTTCGGGTTCGTGCTCAACGCCACCAAGGCGCCGTTCCGCGACCCCCGGGCCCGAAAGGCCGTCCGACTCGGCATCGACCGGCAGGCACTGGTGGACAGCGTGCTACTCGGTTACGGGCGGCCCGGCAACGACCTGTTCGGGGCCGGCAGCAAGTACTTCGACGCGCGTGAACCGCTCGCCCGCAATGTCGACGAGGCTCGCAAGCTGGTGCGGGCCGCCGGCATCGAGGGCGCCACGGTCACCTTCCGCACGGCCGAGTACGAGATCGGCTACAACGCCTCGACCCAGCTGGTGGCCGAACAGCTCAAGGACATCGGGCTGACCGTCAAGGCCGACGTCGTCGGTGTGCCCGAGTTCTTCGACGTGAAGGCTCTGGGCCAGACCGACGGCATCGTCTTCTCGATCGGCGCGATCCCGCTGCTCGTCGCGTACACCCGGCTCGCGGCGTACCCGACCCTCGGGCTGCCCGACAACCAACTGCGCGCGGCCGTGTCGACCGCCCTGGCCTCCACCGACGAGAAGCAACGGCAGCGCGCCTGGGTTTCGGTCCAGACGGTGATGGCCGATCGCGGCAACACGGTGGTGTGGGGATTGGCCGACACGCTCAGCCTCGCCCGCAAGAACGTCGCCGGGGTCGAGGTCCGTGGACAGGCGAAGTACCCGTACCTCGGCAAGGCCGGCCTGGCGTGACGACGGCCCATCCGGTCCTGCGGCACGTCGCGGGCCGGCTGGTGACCAGCCTCTGCCTGCTGGCGGGCCTGTCGTTCCTGGTGTTCGTCGGTGTGGAACTTCTGCCCGGCGATCCCGTCAGCAGCCGGCTCGGCCCGACCGCGACCCCCGAACGCATCGCGACCATCCGTGCCGAACTCGGCCTCGACCGCCCGGTACTGACGCGATACGGCGAGTGGCTGGGCGGAGTGCTGCACGGCGATCTCGGCACGTCCTCGATCGGGCAGCCTGTCACCACCTTGCTCAGCAGCCGGATCGGCAACTCCGCGCTGCTCGCCGGTCTGGCCATCGCGTTCCTGGTACCGCTGTCACTCGGTTTCGGCGTACTGGCCGCGTGGCGCCGGGGCCGAACGGCCGATCGGGTCATCTCGTCAGGTTCGCTGCTGCTGGTATCGCTGCCCGAGTTCGTGGTGGCGGGATTCCTGGTACTGGTGCTGGCCGTGACGTTGAGGTTGCTGCCCGCGGTGTCGCTGGTCCCCGCAGGGTCGAGCCCGTTGGCCCGGCCGTCGGTGCTGGTCCTGCCCGTGCTGAGCCTGCTGCTTGTCGGTCTGGCCTACGCGACGCGGGTCATCCGAGCGGCCGCGGCGACCACCTTGCGCGCGCCGTACATCGAGTTCCTGCGATTGAGCGGGCGCTCGGAGGCCGAGGTGATTCGGACCGCCGTCGTGCCTTCGGTTCTGCCGGTCGCCGTACAGGTCTGGCTGTTGACCGGGGTGAGCATGGTCGGAGGGGCGGTGCTGGTGGAGAAGGTGTTCGGCTACCCGGGTATCGGTGAACTACTGGTCACGTCGGTACAGACCGGGGATCTGCCGGTGGTGCAGGCGCTCGTCCTCATTCTCGGGGCGGCGACTCTGACCGTGCTGGTCCTGGCCGATCTCGCCATCATCGCGTTGACGCCGCGGCTGCGCACGGGAGGTGCCGCATGAAGCGCCTTCGCGGTTGGGCGGTTACCGGTGGCTGGACGGTGTTCGCCGTTGTGCTGGTAGTGATCCTGGTCGGTCCGATGATCGCGCCGCACACCGCGACACATCCGGTCGGACCACCGTTCTCCCTGCCGTCCGGGAACGCGCTGCTCGGCACGGACCACCTCGGCCGCGACGTGTTGTCACGCCTGCTCCATGGCGGCCGGCCCTTGCTGGTAACGAGCCTTGCCGCCGCTCTGGGTGGGACGTTGGCCGGCACGCTCGCCGGCCTGCTAGCCGCACTGGCCAGTTCCGGACGGCGTTGGCTCGAACCGGTCCTGATGCGACCGCTCGACGCGATCGCCGCCGTACCGCCGATCTTGTTGTTGCTGCTGTGCCTGACCGTGATGCCGAACCGGACCGGGCTGATCCTCGCCGTGGCGATCACGAGCGCGCCGTTGTCCGCGCGGGTTGCCCGGGCGGCCGCGGCCCAGGTGACGGGTCGCGCTCACGTGGAGAACGCGATCGCCCGGGGTGAAAGCTGGACCTGGCTGCTCGGCCGGGAGATCCTGCCGCTCGTCGCCGGGCCGCTGCTCGCCGATCTCGGCGTACGGTTCGTCGCCGCGGTGTACCTGGTCGCGGCAGCGGGCTTCCTCGGCTTGAGTACGTCGGACTCGGATTGGGGCCTGCTGATCGTTGAGGCATTGCCAGGCGCGGCACTGCAGCCGTGGGCCCTGCTGATGCCGGTCGCGGGTGTGGCCCTGCTTGCCGTCGCCGCCAACCTCAGCTCCGACCGGCTGGCACACCGATCACGAGGGCTGCTCGCATGACCCCGTTGCTACAGGCAACCGATCTCACCCTGGTGGCGGGTGCACGGCCGATCGTCGAGCGGGTTTCCTTCGCTCTTGCCGCCGGTGAGGCCGTCGCGATCACGGGCGCATCCGGCTCCGGCAAAACCAGCCTGGCGATGGCCATTCTCGGCCACCTGCGCGAGGGCGTCACCCACACTGGCGGATCCGTAGTGGTCGATGGACTGGCCTCCCTGCCCGTGCCACCGCCCGGGCTACGCGGCGGCCTGATCGGGTACGTCGGCCAGGACCCGGGCTCCTCGCTGAATCCGTACGCCCGGATCGGCAAGACGTTGCTACAGGCAACTGGTCGCCGGGTGGCCCGGCGAGAACGCGCGGGGGTGGTCGCGGCACTGCTCGATCGGGTCGGCCTTCCCGATCTTGGCACGCGATATCCGCATCAGCTGTCGGGCGGCCAGCAGCAACGCGTGGTGATGGCGGCCGCGCTGGCACGCGATCCACGCCTGCTTGTCCTCGACGAACCCACCACCGCGCTCGACCTGGTCGCGAAGGCCGAGGTGGTCGCGGAACTGCGCCGCCGATCGGTTGAAGGCGTCGCGCTGCTGTGGATCACCCACGATCTCGGTTCGGTCCGGTCCGTGGTGGACCGGGTGATCGTGATGGACGGCGGGCGGGTGGTCGAGGACGGACCTGTCGCCGACGTTCTCGACCGGCCGGTCTCCTCCGCCGCGAAGCACCTGCTGACCAGCGCCTGCACGACGGCCTCGACCACGGTCACCGGTCCACCGGTGCTCCGTGCCGCGGGCATCGTCGCGGCCTACGGACGGCACGCGCCCGTCCTGACCGACGTCGGGCTGGACGTCCGGGCCGGCGAATGCCTCGCGGTTCTCGGGGCCTCCGGCGTGGGCAAGAGCACTCTGGCCCGCACCCTCGCGGGACTCCACCGGCCCAGCGCCGGAACGCTCATGCTGCAGGGCGAGAGCCTTGCGTGGGACATCCATCGCCGGAGCCGGGCGCAGCGTGCCGCCGTACAACTTGTCGGGCAGAACCCGGCAGAGGCGCTGCATCCTCGGCAGACCGTGCGGACGGCGCTCGAACGACCCTTGGTCCGGTTGCGGGCACTACCGCAGAGCGAGTACGCCGGTGAGGTGAAGCTGCTGCTGGACGCGGTCCGGCTGCCGGCCGAACTGGCCGACCGGCTACCCGGCGAACTGTCCGGGGGCCAACGGCAACGAGTCGCGCTCGCACGCGCACTGGCCGCCAGGCCGGAGGTGATCGTGTGCGACGAGATCACCTCAGCGCTCGATACCGTCACTCAGTCCGACGTCCTGCGCATGCTGACCGAACTGCGAGCCGAACTGGGCCTGGCCATCGTGCTGATCACGCACGACCCGGAAGTGGCCGCCACCGTGTCCGACCGCCTGCTGGTGCTGACCGGTGGGCGCGTCACCCGGACCGGCCCAACGGCAGAACTGCTACCGCCCTCGGAATCACCCGAGCAACGCGTCCGGCACCTGCTGGCAAATTCCTGAAGTCCCTTGACGGACTGAAGTCCCTTGATGGAAAGGCACCGCCATGCCAACCGTACTGTCCGACGACTACATTCACGATCCCTTGCGGGTCTATCAGCTGTTGCAGGAAGCGGGCCCGGTCCAGCACGTCATCCTGCCGACCGGAATGCCTGCCTGGCTGGTCACCGGGTACGCCGAAGCCCGGGCCCTGCTCACCGATCCACGTCTGAGCAGCAACGGTGTATACGACCGGCTGGAGAAGCTGCGGGAGGCCGCCACCGGTGAGCCGAGCAGCTTCTCCCCCGACCTGGCCAGGCACCTGCTGAACACCGATCCACCGGACCACACCCGCCTGCGCAAACTGGTGAACAAGGCGTTCACTCCCCGGGTGGTCGAGCGCCTCCGGCCCCGGATCGAGCAGATCGCCGACGAACTGCTCGACGGCATATCGGGCGAACCGGGCACGGATCTGCTCGCGACGTACGCCTATCCGTTGCCGATCACGGTGATCTGCGAGCTGCTGGGAATTCCGGTCGAGGACCATGACCGCTTCGGCCAATGGTCGGGATCGCTGGTGTCGACGGCCGGCCCGAAGGAGATCGGCGAGGCCTCGGCCGCGATGGGCGCGTACCTGTACGGACTGATCGAGGCCAAACGCGCGCGGGCCTCGGACGATCTGCTGTCGGCGCTGGTCCACGCGGCCGACGACGGGGACAGCCTGAGCGTGCCCGAGCTGATCGCGATGACGTTCGTGCTGCTGATCGGCGGCTACGAAACGACGGTGAACCTGATCGGCAATGGGGTGCTCGCGCTGCTGGCGAACCCGGGCGAACTGGACCGGCTGAAGGCTGATCCGTCGCTGCTGCGCAACGCGATCGAGGAGTTCCTGCGCTACGAGACGCCGAATCACCTCTCGTCGCCGCGGTATACCACTGAGGCTATCGAGATCGGCGGGGTGCAGATCCCGGCCGGGGAGTTCGTGATGATCTCCCTGCTCGCCGCCAACCGCGACGCGACCCGCTTCGACGCGCCCGAACGGCTCGATATCGGGCGGCCCGCCAACGGACACCACCTGGGTTTCGGCCATGGCATTCACTTCTGTGTGGGTGCTCCGCTGGGCCGGCTGGAAGGTGAGATCGCGATCGGCCGGCTGCTGGCCCGCTATCCCGGCATCCGGCTGGCCGTCGACGTCACCGAGTTGCGCTGGCGCCCGAGTACGGCGATGCGCGCGCTCGAAACCCTGCCCGTACTTCTTTGACCCGCGGAGACGACCATGTGTGGCATCACCGGATGGGTGTCGTACGACACCGACCTGACCACCCGCCGCCCGATCGTCGAGCAGATGACCGGCACGATGGCAGACCGCGGACCTGACGCCAGTGGGACCTGGCTCCGCCGCAAGGTTGCCCTCGGCCACCGCCGGCTCGCGGTCATCGACCTGGCTCGTGGGCAGCAGCCGATGACCGCCAGTACACCGGACGGCACGGTGGTTCTGGTCTACAGCGGCGAGGTCTACAACTACCGTGAACTGCGCCAGCAGCTTGTTGCGCTGGGCCACCAGTTCCGGACCGCGAGTGATACCGAGGTGGTGCTGGAAGGCTACCTGGAATGGGGTTCGGCCGTCGCGGAGAAGCTCGTCGGCATGTACGCGTTCGCCTTGTGGGACGAGCGGTACGACCGGTTGACGCTGGTCCGGGACCGGATGGGGGTCAAACCGCTCTATCTGTACGAGACACCGGACGGCGGCCTGCTGTTCGGGTCCGAACCAAAGGCCATCCTGGCGAATCCGCTCGCGGCACGGGTGGTGGACGTGGACTGCCTGCGGGAGCTGATCGGCTTCACCAAGGCCCCCGGCTGGTCCCTGTGGAAGGGCATGACCGAAGTCGAACCCGGCACCGTCGTCACCCTCGACGATGCGGGCCTTCGGCAACGTACGTACTGGCGGCTGCCGACGTGGCAACATCCCGACGACCAGGAGACCACGGTCGCGACGGTTCGCTCGTTGCTGGCCGACGCGGTGGACAAGCAGATGGTGTCCGACGTACCGCAATGCGTTCTGCTGTCGGGCGGTCTCGACTCGAGCGCGGTCACGGCCCTCGCCGCGCGGTCGTCGCTGGACGGCCCGTTGCGCACGTTCTCGGTCGACTTCGCCGGCCAGGAGGAGACGTTCCAGCGTGACGAGATGCGTACCACTCCGGACGGACCGTTCATTCGCGATGTCGTCGCCTGGACCGGTTCGAAGCACCAGGACGTCGTACTGGACCCGGCCACGCTGGCCGATCCAGACCTGCGGCGGGCGGTCGTCCGGGCCCGGGACATGCCGATCGGTCTCGGGGATATCGACTCCTCGATGTACCTGCTGTTCCAGGCGATCCGGGCCGACTCCACCGTTGCACTGTCCGGCGAGTTCGCCGACGAGCTGTTCGGTGGCTACCTGTGGTTCCACCATCCTGCCGCGCGTGACGCGGACACCTTTCCCTGGCTGGCCTTCCAGAACTCCCACACGATCGACCGGACGGCTTTGCTTCAGCCCGGTCTGCGCTCCACATTGGATATCGGTACCTACATCGCCGACCAGTACGCGACAGCCGTCGCCGGGGTCGACCACCTGGACGGCGTGGACCCGCTCGAACGACGGATGCGCACAAGTTGCCATCTGCACCTCACTCGGTTGGTACGGGCGCTGCTGGACCGGAAGGACCGCATGTCGATGGCGGTCGGTCTGGAGGTCCGCGTGCCGTTCGCGGACCACCGGCTGGTGGAGTACGTCTACAACACGCCGTGGTCGCTGAAAACCTTCGACGGTCGCGAGAAGTCCTTGCTCCGGGCGGCGGTGAACGACCAACTACCCGAGTCAGTCGTCCACCGGGTGAAGAATCCGTACCCGACCCCACAAGACCCGCGCTACGCGGCCGCCTTGCAGCGGCAGGCGGCCGACGTACTCGCCGAAACCGGAAGCCCGGTCTTCGAAATCGTCTCCCCCACCTGGCTGACAACGACAGTCGCGCACGACCCGGCCACCTTGCCGAGCGCCGCCCGGAACGGTTTGGAACGGGTCCTCGACCTCTACCACTGGTTCGACCTGTACCAGCCTCACCTTCGGCTCTAGTGTCCCGTGGCGCTGTCGGCGGTAGCGAGCGGAACCGCGGCGACAGCGCGGAGGGCGCGGTGTGTCAGGACGAAGACCAGTAGCGCGGCGAGCAGCGCAGCAGCAAGGAGGTAGGGCAAGGCAGGGGCTAGTTGGTAGAGGGACGTGCCGAGGACTGGGCCGAAGACGAAGGTCAAGGCAGTGGTGGCACCGAGAAGACCAGCTAGCCCCGCTTGCTCGTTCCGATCGACCAGGAGGGTCGGAGCTGACGTATAGCCGGGAACGGCGAGGCCGTAGCCGATGCCGGTCAGGGCCACCCCCAAAAAGATCGGCCACTGACCCAGATCGGGCACGGCCAGGAGGAAACCGGTCATGGCGATCGGAATGCCGACTCGCAGCATGCGCGCCGGTCGCCAGCCGAGCTTGGGCACCACCGCCGCCTGCATCACCAGCATCGGCAAGCCGGCGCACAAGAGAGCAAAGCCCGTGGTGCGAGCCGTCTGCTCGGCCGACAGCTCCAGGCGATCTTGCAGCAAGAACCCGATCGTCATCTGCATCAGCGCCAGCGAGAGGAACAACCCGAACCCGATCAGCAGGAACGGCCAGATCCGGCCATCGAACGGCCGCAGACGCGGCACCTCCGGCTTGTCCCGATGGCGCGGTTCGGCCGGTAGGCGCCACGCCACCACAATGGCCAACGGCACGAGGGCGGCCGGGGCGACGTACAGCGGCACCAACAGACCGAACCGCCCGAGCAGACCGCCGATGGCCGGGCCGAGAACGAGGGCGAGGCCGGTGACGGCACCGATCAGCGACAGCCCTCGCACCCGGGCCTTCTCATCGCTCGTGACGTCAACGACGTACGTCTGGGCGGAGACGGGAATCGCCGCCATGAAGCCGCCGAAGAGCAGACTCCGGCTGACCAGGATCAGCCCGAACAGCACCGGCAGCGACCAACGCCCGTCCAGGCCGAGCTGGGTGACGACGGCAAAACCGGCCAGGCCGGCGATCGCGCCGACCAGCCCTGTCACGATCACGGGTTTGCGGCCGAGGGCCTCGCTGCGACGACCCCAGAACGGGCTGGCCAGGACAACGATCGCCGCGGCGACGGTCATCACCAGCCCGAGTTGTACCTCGCTGAGGCCGAGTTCGCGGGCCAGCGGCGGGAGGATCGGCATGATCATTTGCTGGCCGAAATAGCCGCCGAACACGGCGAGGTAGACCAGCACGAGCGGACGACGGGCGGTTTCATTCATCGCGATCCTTGTACAGTGTTCAAGAGGTTAGGATCACCTTAGCACCAGGAGGCATGATTAGCTCTGATCGCATGACGTCCAGTTCGCCGAAGTCGAGAACAGCGGCCGGCCTGCCGCCGATCACCGCGGCCAAGGTCGCGGCCGCCGCGACGGCTCTCACCGCCCGTAAAGGCCTGGACGGCTGGAGCGTGCGCGACCTCGCCGGCGAACTCGACGTGTATCCCGCGGTCATCTACCACCACATCGGCGGTCGCGAGGCGGTTCTGCAGGCCGTCACCGAGCGGGTGGTCGCGCAGATGCCCTGCCCGCCGGTCGAACTGCCCTGGCGCGAGTGGTTCATCGAGTTCCTCTGCGAGGGACGCAAGGTGCTGCGCAAATACCCAGGCGTCGCCCGTCGGCTCTATCTGGCCGGGCCGACCGTGCCGTCGGCGATGCGCATCATCGACCGTGGCGTGACAGTGCTGCAGCGAGCAGGCTTCGGCGACGAGTCCGTCGACATCTACAGCTTCCTCGTCGGCACTGGATTCCTGCACGTCGATCTCGAGGACGATCGGGCCGAGCGACTGGAGGAACGGCTCGACGCTCGCGACGCGTTCCTTGCCCACAGCAACCGCGAGGAGACTCCGGGCCTGGCCGCCATGGCCGCGCAGCTGGGCAAGCGCGGACGCACGCCGCAAGAGATCACCAGCGATGACGAACGGGCCTACCGCTACATCATCGACCTCTGCCTCGACGGCGCCGCAACCCACCTTCACTGACAGCCCAGCACGCTAGGCGTGGCCGCCGACAGTTCGCTGGCGACGCCAGTCACCGGTGGGGGTAGCCACAGTTGCGGCTACCCCCACCAGTGTTCTCAGATCCGGGCCGCGGCTCGCATCGCGTGGTAGACCTCGGTGTTGTCGAGCACGCGACCGAGGCGCTCCGAGCCCGGTCCGACCGCGGTGAGCGGAGTGTCGGAGCCAGTGTGGCCGTGAGTGGTCCAGTCGACGGTGAACTTCAGCTTCGACCCTGGGATGGCGAACGGGCCGTCCTGCTTGGGATCGGTCTCGTCGGTGTCGTGGTTCTCGATGCTCAGGCCACCGGTTTCGTGGTCGCCGTTGATGATCACCAACGTGTCCGGGTTCGCGGCGACAAAGCGCATCACCTCGGCCACGGTCTCATCGAGCGCACGGCCCGCGTCGATCACCCCGTGCGCGTTGTTCTCGTGGGACAGGCCGTCGATCCCTTCTTCCTCCAGGAACAGGAAGAAGCCGCGCGGATTCTTGGACAGCACGTCCAGCGCCTTGCGTGTCATCTGCTTCAGCGGGACCCGCGGGGCGTACTTGCCGACGCCGTCCGGGCCGTAGTCGATCATGTCCTCGTTCGAGAAGAGCCCGAGCAGCCGGTTCGCGCGCGTGTTCTGGAGTTCAGTCGCGTCGCGCACGTACGTGTAGCCCTTGCGCTGCGCCCGTTCGACCAGGTTGCCGTACGGACTGCTGCTCTCCTCCCCCGGCTTGTCGGGATAGTGGCCCGGGTTCCCCTTCGGGTACCACCAGTCCTCACCACCGCCCAGCATCACGTCCGGCCGGAGCTTCTCGATGTACTGGATCGCGATCTCGCTTTGCAGGTCCCGGCTCGGTACATGTGCCGCGAAGGAAGCGGGCGAAGCGGCTGTCACCGTGGCGGTGGTGACCAGGCCGGTCGACTTCCCGGCACGCTTCGCCCGCTCCATGATCGTTTCGACCGGCCGGCCGTGGCGGTCCATGCCGACCACCCCGTTGTTGGTCTTGTGGCCGGTGGCCAGCGCGGTAGCCGAAGCCGCCGAGTCGGTCACGATCTCATCGGGGTCCGCCGAGGTGGTACGAACCAGGCCGGCGACCGGCAACTTGTTGAGCTCCAGTTCGCCGTACCTGCCCTTGGTGGCCAAGCGGATCAGGTCGCGCTGCCCGAGTCCCAAGCCATCACCTTGGATGTAGATGATGTTCTTCGCGACGCGGGCGCCTGCCGCCTCCTTGTCCGTTGTCTGCGCGACGGCGGCCGTACCGCCGCCGACGAGCAACAAAGCCATGGTCAGAGCAAGACTGCGCACGTTCAATCTCCTAGCAAGAGATGGTGAGCCGACGCCTCAGCGACCGGCCGGCTGTACGGCGGTGCAGGGCAGTGTTCCGGCGCGGAGCGCGTGCCCGCCGTTGTTCCCGTCGTCGGCCCAGACGACCTGCTTACGCCCGTTCGCGCAGGTGGATTGCGGCGCGATCGCGAAACCCTCGTTGTTGTAGTTGGGCAACTGCGCGGGCCGGTCGTAGGTGCCCGTCACGGTGAATTTGCCGCCGAGGATCGACAGCGTCGTACTGCGTCCTTGGCAGGTGTCATCGCAGGTCGACCAGAGCAGACCAGTTTCCGGCTCGAACTCGAGGTCCATGATCGACGAGTGCCCGCCGGGGAATGCGGCGACGCGCGTGAACGTGCCACCGGACTGGTTCAGCGCATATGCGTAGACCATGCCGTTGGCTTCGAGGCCGACGAAGTACAGCCCGGTGCCGTGGTTCGGGTACGAGCTGGGCGTGTAGGCGGTGTTCGTCCGCTCGTCACGGAAACCGCGTGCAGTGAGGACGGAGTCCGGGATCCACGAGATCGCTTCGGGGCCGCTGTTGGCCGACACCGCAGGCAGGTCACGCGTGAGGTCCCACTCGGCGGTCGCGTTGAGGGTGCGCGCCGTGGACTTCGGATCGAATCGCAGCACCTTCGCCAGGCTGGTTCCACTGTTGTCACCATCGCGCTCGGTCGCCACGAGCAGCCCGTCGGGCGTATGGACCACGGCTTCGGCGTCGGGGTCACCGCTGCCGTTGCGATAGTTCAACGTACGGCCGCCGATCGAGTCGGGGCGCCAGTTGGAACCATCACGAACGAGGCGGTACAACGTGCTGGGTCCGTTCTTCGCTGCCCAGAGCACGTCGGGATTCTCGAACGAAAGACCGCTGAGATTCTGACCGAACACGTTGCTGCCGTCGGCGATGGTGACGGTGGCGTCGCCTGGCCAGGTGGTCTGGTTCACCTTGGTACGAACGGCCACCGCCGTACTGGCGGCGGAACTGTTGCCTGCGGCATCGCGTGCACGGACGGTGTAGCTGTACGACGTATCCGGGGCGAGCCCACTGTCTTGGTACGACGTGCCCGCCACCGTCGCGACCGGACTGCCGTTGCGGAGCACCTCGTAACCGGTCACGCCAACGTTGTCCGTCGACGGCGACCACGTCAGCGCGGCACTCGTCGCGGTGACGGTACCGGCGGCGAGCCCGGTCGGCACGGTCGGGGCTTGGGTATCGCCGGTGGAGTCCGTCGTACCGAAGGCCTGCAGTTCCCACAACGAGTAGCCCCACGGAGTGCCGCGAGTGAGTCCCACGAACCTGAGGTATCGGCCGCGCGCGGTGAATCCGGTCAGGTCGTCGGTATTGCCGTCACCGTTGTCGACGGCAACAACCGTGCTGTAGGTGACGTCGTCGTCGGAGATCTCCAGCCGGTACTTCGATGCGTACGCGGCTTCCCAGTCCAGCTTGATCCGGCGAACCGTGGCCACCACGCCGAGGTCCACCCGCAACCACTGCGGGTCGACGCCCTCCACGCTGGCCCACCGGGTCGTACCAGAGCCGTCGACCGCTTTCGCGCCGACGAACGCACTGTCTTCGATACTGGACGTCGTCACGGGTTTCCCCTGTGACAGCAGAACGTCCGCGGCTCTTGCCGGCGGCACCCACACGGACGAGAACAACACCGCTACGACTGCGGCGGACAGGGTGGTACGGCGGAACAGGTGCACGTCGCGCTCCTTCCGGCCAACTTGGCGGGGCCTGGTGAACAGCGTCAACTGTTAGTAAACGTTACTAACAGTTCATGCACTGTAGCGACCCGACTCCGGAGAGGCAACGGTCAACGCCAACCGCCGCACGCCTGCTGGCGGTCGCCCGCCCCTGGCCGGACGACGCGCGACGCGTCGCAGCCTGTCTGTTGTCAGAGTCGAGGGGGCTCAGGGGGTCCGGGAGACGGGAGCGAGGGCGGCGTTGATGGCGGCGCGGAGGGCTTGGGGTTGGGCGCCGGCGCGGGAGCGGAGGTTGATGGCGTAGGCGAGCAGGGTGAAGTGTTCTGCCGTCGCGCTCAGGTCGAGACCGGGGCCCAGTTGACCGAGGCCGCCGGCAGTGGTGAGCGCGGACTGCAGGGCATCGCGGAGGCTGGCTTGGTGGTTGTCGAGCACTGCTTGCGCCTCGCCAGCTGGCTGCTCGAGATGGGCGTTCGAGACCAGGCATCCCCAGCCGGCGAACTTACCGGTGCAGCGCACTGTTACGAGCCGGTCGAAGAAGTCGCGGATGGCGGGGATGCCGAACGCCCCCGGCCACGCGGCCGAGGGCGTTCGGTGTCAGCGCAGTGACGCGGGGATCAGGAGGCGGTGCAGCTGAAGCCGCTCGGGCTTTGCGAGTTCCCACTGGGCTTGTTGACCTGGAAACCGAAGCTGGTCTTTCCACCGACGGGCAGATTGCCGTTGTGGGGCACGTTTGTTGCCGTGATCGTGCCGCTGGTCCCGGACAATGACGCGTTCCAGGAACCGGCGATCGTGTGCCCGGCCGGCAGGGTGAAGGTGACCCGCCAGCCGCTGATCGCCGACGTCCGGGTATTCGTCACCGCTACCGGCTGTACGACGTACCCGCTGTCCCACCGGCTCTGCACGGTCGGCACGACCGAGCATCCGTTGCCAGGGTCGCCGCCACCAGTAGTAGTGCCCGTCACCGTTCCCGAGGGCGCGGACGTACCGGCCGCGTTCGAGGCCGTGACCCGGTAGCAGTAGGACGTGTTCGCGGCCAGCCCCGTGTTGGTGAAGGTCAGGCCGGCCGTACTGGCGACCTGGCTGAAGGCGCTTTGAGCGGTGCAGGCGCCAGCGGCCCGGTGCACCTGGTACTGCGTCGCTGCAGCAGAGCCGGTCCACGACAGCGAGACCGAGCTCGAGGTGGCACCGGTGACAGCGAGGCCGGTTGGCGCTGCCGGAGCCGTGCCACCAGGGCCGCAACCGGTGAACACCGTCGCGCATCGCGAGGTCTCGGAGACACCGTTCGGTCCGGTGAACACCCGCTGTCCCCAGGGCGTCAGCTGCGCCGGGTTGAACGCCACCGTCTGGTCGAGATACGGCTCGGTGTTACCGCTGTACGACCAGGCCACCCAGCCGATCCCACGCGTTTGCGCCTCGGCCATGATGGTGTCCTCGTCGACATTCTGGCCCTGATGCTCGTGGCCGAACTCGCCGACGATCAAAGGCAGACCCGCCTTCGCGAACGCGTCGAAGTAGCTCGTGATCGTGGCCGCGGTTCCGTACACCTGATACATGTGCACGGAGAAGAGGGTGTTGCGCTGGCCGTCCGCGTTCCAGACCGTCTGCGCATTGTCGCGCATGGTGTTACTCCAGTCCTGACCCCAGTTCGGCGCGTCCACAACGAGCGTGTGCTCGAACCCGAGAGTGCGCATCCGCTGTACGGCGTTCGCGGTGGCGGTCGTCCATTGCCCTGGATTGGTGTTGCCGATCGGCTCGTTGCCGATGTTGATCAGGACGAAGGCCTCTTGGCCGATCAGGACATCGCGAATGCTGTTCCAGTACGTGACGGCCTGGTCCAGCGTGGCGGCGGCAGCGTCCTCGCCATAGCCGGTCGTGTCGTGCGCCTCGAGCACGCAGACCAGCCGATTCGCCTTGCACAAGCTGATCACGTTGGCGACGTCGGCGGCAGGGCTCGGACCCCAGCGCTGGCCGCTGCCGAGGACCACCCGGACGGTGTTCGCGCCCAGGCCGGCGATTTCGGCGTACGACCCGGTCTCGCCCTGGTACCAGACGTGCGGGTGGCTCGTACCGCGCATGACGAAGGGGTTGCCGTTGGCGTCCAGCAGCTTCTGGCCGCTGATGTGAAAGCCCGGCGCGGGGGCGGCGGGCTCGGCGGTGGCCGGCGGTGCGGGGAGGAGGACGAGCAGCGACGCGATGAGCGCCGGGAGCGCTCCCATCGCCGTCAAGCGAAGTCTCATGGTCATTCCTTGGGGTCTACTGGCGCGCAACCGGGGGCGGCCGGGGCGAATACGACACAGGGCCGCACAAAGCCACCGCCTGTCGATGACTCCGGGTGCGAACCCGAAAACACAGAGTGGCACTTGCCCGGTTCAGTAACAAGTCCTCGTGAAAATTCAGCGCGTATTTTCCCGCCCTGCCAGTTGCCGGGAAGCAAGCGAAAATTCAGGGCTGGCGCCAATAGGTGGTGATACCTGAGGATGGTTCGATGCGCACTTCGATGCTGACCGGCCCTCGATCGCCTTTGGTCGCGGCGACCGGATGCGCCGGGGTGTTGGGGTGGCAGGCGTTCTACTGGCCGAAGCGTCTTACCGAGCGCGTCCGCCTGCTGTCAGCAGCCAGCACCACCGATGGCTCGCTGGGCTAGGGATCGGCGGTCTATGGCTGGCGGGTGACTGCGTTGATCCAGGTGTCGGCGAGAATTCTTTGGCCGGCGTACGTCGGGTGGACGCCGTCCCAGATCCAGTGTTCGGCGGGGGCCAACGCAACGGCGGCCTCCAGGGCGGCTTGATACGGCACAAAAGTCGCGCCGAACGAATCGGCCAGTTCGCGCACGATGTCGGCGCGGATCTGCACCGCGGTGCCCCAGGTCTCGCGCAGCGACTCCACCGGACTGGTCGGCAGGTAGAACGGCTCCCCCAGCACCAGCCGCACAGCCGGCAGCTCCGCGACAGTCCGCTGCAATAGCGACCTGTACGCCGACTCGAAGCCGGTTCCGGAGTCGGCCGAAGTCCCTTGCAACACGGCATTTGCGTCGTTCACGCCGACCAGAATGCTCAGCACGTCCGGCCGGTGATTCAGCGTGTCCTGCTGCCAACGCGCGGCTAGGTCTGACACTTTGTCGCCACTCACACCGCGGTTGATGAAACGCCAACCCTGGCCCGGGTACCGCGCGGCAGCCTCGGACGCGATCAGGAACGGATACGAGTGCCCGAGAATGTGGTTCGGGTCGTCCGTGGTCCCGCGGCCGCCGTGCGTGATGGAGTCGCCCTGGAACACAACAAGGGATCCCGCCGGCAACAGCTCACCGGTGATGTTCAACGCCGCCCCACGTCCTCGGCCACACTGGCCGTCAACAGCCGAGTCCCAGCCCTCGTCGCCACGCGGGAAGTCTAGCTAGTCGTTCGCCGGATCGGCCCCGGCAGTCGGTCGGTGACACCCGACTCAGGACACTAGCTGCTGTGCTTCGATGGGCTCATGACCAGTGAAGACCAGGAGTTGCGCGTAGCCAGCGCCAGCCGGGACATTTCGGCCGGTGCCGCCCAGATCTTCGAGCTCATCGCCGACCCGTCTCAGCAGCCCGGCTGGGACGGCAACGCCAACCTGTCGGAGGCACCGGCCGGGCAACGAGTCCGTGCCACCGGCGACGTGTTCACCATGACCCTCACCGGCGGCCAGGTTCGCGAGAACCACGTGGTCGAGTTCGACGAGGGCCGTCGTATCGCCTGGCGGCCTTCCGAGCCGGGCAAGGAACCGCCCGGCCACCTGTGGCGATGGGAGCTCGATCCGATCGACGCGTCGAGTACGCGGGTTACCCACACCTACGACTGGACGCACTTGACCGACGAGAACCGCATGACCCGCGCCAGGGCAACTACCGCGGACAAGCTTCAGCAATCGCTGGACCGGCTCGCGGCCCTAGCCGAAGGCCAGTGACACACAGAACCACCATGCGCACTAGATCCGCAGAGTAGACACGTCGTACGACTGCGAGCCGTCATCGTTGCTCAGGGCAACGACGGCGGCTCCCTTCGTATCACGAGGTGGCCGCGAGGACTTACGCGGCCGCCAGCCGGGCGCTCAGTGCGACAAAGGACGCGGCGAACACCCGGCGAATGCCGGTCATCACCCGCGGCCGAGCCAGCACCTGGTCCCGGACCGCCGCGGCGCACAGGCCGTACAGGACGAAGACCAGGAACGTCAGGACCATGAAGACAGCGCTGAGTTCCAGCATTGTGCCCAGCGAACCTGGCTCACCGGCCGGCACGAACTGAGGCAGGAACGCGACGAAGAACATCGTCAGCTTGGGGTTGAGCAGATTCACCAGCACGCCGGAGGCGATCACCCGTGCCGGCGTTCGCGGCTCGGCCTCCTGCACGGTCAGGGCGTCCTTGTCGCGCAGCGTCGCCCATGCCATGTAGAGCAGGTAGCCGACACCGAGGTACTTCAGCACTTCGAAGGCGACGGCGCTGGTGTGCAGCAAGGCGGCGAGGCCGGTGATCGACGCCACCAGGTGGGGTACGACGCCGAGGGTGCAGCCAAGCGCGGCCACGATGCTCGCACGGCGACCGTGGGACAACCCGGCGGCGAGGGTGTAGACGACGCCGGTGCCGGGGGTGGCGACCACGGCCAACGTGGTCAGCAGGAACGCGATGCTCAACGGGGACCTCCGCAGGTTCAAGGTCCAACCACCTTGACGTGTTTGTGGTCCCAACAACAGGGCCATAACCCCCCTGACTCATAGGTCCATTAACGTCCGGGCCTACCGTGGAAGCCCATCAACCGTCAGCCGAACGGCCACCTGATCACCGAGCTCGAGGCCTTCGGGCTTGCGCACCGCGTCCTTGATCGGCAGCAGGTAGGTGCCGTCCTTCGGCCAAAGCGAAGTCTTCCACTCCGTCTTGCCGATCCGAGCCCGGATCGGCAACATTCCCCAGCCATAACTCGTCACCGAAGCCGCGGCCCGCAGTTCGGCGCTTTGATCCTCCGGCACTGCCACAAAGTGGTATGGCGCCGGCCCGCGCCACTCGAACACCTCAGCAACAAACTCCACATCCATATCCAGATGCTAGTGACCGGGCCCGACATTCCTCCGAGCTCAGTACCCATCGCGCAGATCTCCCGGCCGAAGAGGTCCGCCAACCGGGCAGTCGTGCGAAATCCCGTCACCCAACGCCGGCGTGGGCCGGTCAAGGTGGCGGTTGCTCCCGGCGGCCGGCGAGTGGCTGGCCACTCGGATGGTGGGTTACCACCTGGGATTCCGAGGTGGTAACCCACCTTCCGAAGGGCCAGCCACTCCCAGGGGGCCGCTCGACCGGCCGTCCGGAGGGCAGCCAGTGCCAGGTGTCGTTCAACTCGCCGTCGGAGGGGCCAGTCGCTGCCGGGGAGCTGCTCAACTCGACGGCTTGGGTGCTTCGGGCGGCCGGTTGCCGGGTTTTCGCTTGGCTACCCGGTTGTGGTGGGGCCGTTAACGGGTTTTCGCTCGGCTGCCCGGTTGTGGTGGGCCCGGTACCGGGTTTTCGCTCGGCTACCGGGTTGTGGTGGGCCCGCTGCCGAGTTGTTTGACCGCTACCCGGTTGCAGCTGGGTAGTCGTACCAAAAGTCGGTAGCCGATCCGGCTGGACTGCCCAGCCGGGCCTTTCGTGGCCGCCAGTTGGTACGACTACCAACCGCCGCCCGCCCACCAGCCACGCGACGCCGACGCCGACGTCGACGCGTGCCGAACCACCCGACACCCAGCGTGCCGGACCACCCGACGCCAGCGTGCGGGGCAATCTGGTGCAGAGCGCACGGGACGACCTTGTGCGGAGCGTGCAGGAGAACCCGACGCGCAGCGTGCGGAAATCGTGGAACCCGGGCAGACCTCACCGTCCCGTGATCCAAGGCGCCGCGATGGCGTGGCCCTGCGAGTGGCTGGCCACTCGGACGGTGGGTTACCACCTGGGATTCCGGGGTGGGAACCCACCGTGCCGATGGCCAGCCACTCTCATTCCGGCCGGCGTTCGCCCCCGGGGCGTGATACCGGCCGGCGCCGCTGCCGGCGTGGGCCGTTCACGGTGGCGGTCAGGTCGGGCGGGGTGGGGCGGTGGTGGAGCCGGGTTGGAGTTTGGCGGGGATCAGTTGGGGTGGGAGGGCGGCGGCGCCTTCCAGTTGGCGGATGAGGGCTTCGGTGCCGAGTTGACCCAGTTCCGGACCTGGGGCTCGCATGATGGTGAGTTCGGGGTTTGACAGGGCCGCGGTTTCGGGTGCCATCAAGAGTGGGAGCACCGAGACCTCCCCTGGTACGTCGTAGCCGAGGCGGTTGAGGCCAGAGGCGACCCCGAGACCGGCGTACTCGTTGATGACCAGTACGGCGGTGGTGTCCGGGTGGTCGCGCATCAGCCGTGCCGCGGCCTCCTGGCCGGACTGGGTGTTGTCCGCGGATACCACCACGATGGTCTGCAGGCCGTACTCCGCGGAGATCCGGCGATACGCCGCCTCGGTGCGCACGTACGGCCCGTGGTTGTGGAAGCGCGGATCGGCGAGATCTCCCGCGACCAGGACGAGGTTGCGATGGCCTAGGCCATAGAGATAGGCGACGGCGTCTGCCACGGTCTTGTCGAAGTCGATGTCGACGTGTGACAGGCCTTCCAGTTCCGTGGTCCGGCCGATCATCGCGAACGGCGTCCGCGTCCTCTGCAGGATGGCCACCCGGGGGTCGTCGAGCTGGACCTCCATCAGTACGACGCCGTCGACCAGGCTCTCCCCCACCAGCTCGTGCAGCTCGGCGCCGTCGTTGCCGACCGGCCAGAGCACCAGGTGGTAGTCCTGCTTGCGTGCCGCGGTCGCCGCACTGGTGAAGAACTCCGCCGCCGAGAAGCCGAAGCGATGGTCGAGGGCTGGATAGGCCATCGCGATGATGCGCGTACGGCGACTGGCCAGCGCGCGAGCAACCATGTTGCGGCTGTAACCGAGCTCGGCCATCGCCTGCTCGATCCGCGCCCGGGTGGCCTCGGTCACCGGCTTGGTGTCGTTCAGCAGGAAGGAGACGGTCGCAATCGATACGCCCGCGCGATCCGCGACGTCCCGCATGGTCACCATCGACTCGGCCCTCCCGAACTCTTGACAGCAGTGTGACCCAAGGAACATAGTCCTTGCCAATCTCAGTTAAGCGTTTTACCCCCCTTTCTACAAGCGATCGACATCTCCTCCCGGGCCGTAGTTAAGCGCTTTGATCGGCGTACTTCTGTGGCCATCGACCATCCACCGAAGGAGCGCAATGTCATGATCAGCAAGCGGATCACCGCTGTGCTGGCGGGTGCGACGTCCCTGTCGCTCGTGCTGGCGGCCTGCGGCGGCGGCGGCTCGGCGTCGTCTTCGTCCGGCGAGGCGGTCAAGAGCCTGTCGGTGCTGGACTACTACAACAACGATCCGGATAAGTCGCTGGTGCAGAAGGGGCTCGACACCTGCGCCGACCAGCTGGGTATCACCCTGCAGCGGGAGACGGTGCCCGGCGACACCCTGATCCAAAAGGTACTGCAGCAGGCCTCCTCGAAAACGCTGCCCGACGTGCTGATGCTGGACAACCCGGACGTTCAGCAGATCGCCGCTACCGGAGCGCTCGCGCCGCTGAACGAGATGGGCATCAGCGCCGACGGTTTCGCCAAGGGCATCGTCGACGCCACGTCGTACGACGGCAAGCTTTACGGACTGGCCCCGGTGGTCAACACGATCGCGGTGTTCTACAACACGCAGATGCTCGCCGACGCGGGCGTTGAACCGCCGAAGACCTGGGCCGAGCTGAAGGCCGCGGCCAAGAAGCTCACCAAGCCCGGCCGTTACGGGATCGCCTTCAACGCGAACTCGACGTACGAAGGTGCCTGGCAATTCTTGCCGGCGATGTGGACCAACGGCGGTGACGAGACCGACCTGACTACCCCGCAGGTGGCGGAAGCCCTGCAATTGTGGGTGGATCTGGTGCGATCGGGTTCGGCCTCGAACAGTGTCATCAACTGGACGCAGGCAGACGCGAAGGACCAGTTCGTCGCCGGCAAGGCCGCGATGATGGTCAACGGCCCGTGGCAGATCCCGGCGCTGGAGAAGAACCCGAAGGTGAAGTGGGATGTGGTCCAGTTCCCGGTGAACCAGGCCGGCCAGACTCCGACCGCGCCGCTCGGCGGTGAGGCCTGGACGGTTCCGCTCAACAAGGACCAGGCCAAGCAGCAGAAGGCCGCCGACTTCGTGAAGTGCCTGAGCTCGGACGAGAACCAGCTGGCCTGGGCCAAGTCGCGGTTCACGGTGCCGACAAAAACGGCCTTGCTCGATCAGTACGTCAAGGAGGTCCCCGCCATGAAGGCCTTCACCGAGCAGGTGGTGAACGCGCGGGCCAGGACCGGCAAGCTGGGCGACAAGTGGCCGGATGCCGCCAAGGTGATCTACCAGGCGATCGCGCTGGCTCTGACCGGTAAGGCCTCCGCCCAGGATGCTTTCAAGCAGGCCTCCGGCGGCTGATCGCGATGGCCAATGCGACGCTGACTCGCAACGACGCCGCGGCGTCCGGCCCGGAGCCCGTTCGCGGGCCTCGCGGCCGGCGCCACCGCGGTGAGGAGCTGACCAAGCTGCTGTTCGTGCTGCCGGCCGTCCTGGCCATGGCCGCGCTGTTCGGCTATCCGGTGGTGAAGAACCTGCTGATGAGCCTGCAGGATTACGGCCTGCGGACCTTCTTCACCGGACAGGCGCCATGGGTCGGCCTGAAGAACTACACCGCGGTCGTGACGGATCAGCTGTTCTCGCAGGCGATGCTCAACACGGTGCTGTTCACGCTCGGATCGATCGTCTTCCAGTTCGGCATCGGGCTCGCGCTGGCGTTGTTCTTCCGCCGGCGGTTCCCGCTCAGCGGCGTACTGCGATCGTTGTTGCTGTTGCCTTGGCTGCTGCCGTTGATCGTGTCCAGCGCGACCTGGCGCGCGATCCTCGAACAGGACAGCGGCATCCTGAACCGCACCCTGATCGGGCTTCGGCTCATCAACGATCCGGTGCCGTGGCTGAACTCGCCGTCGGTCGCGCTGATCGTCGTGATCGGAGTGAACATCTGGATCGGCATCCCGTTCAACGTGACGCTGTTGTACTCGGGCCTGACCGAAATCCCCAACGAGCTCTACGAGGCCGGGCACTTGGACGGCGCGACCGGCTGGCGCGCATTCTGGTACATCACCTGGCCGAACCTGCGCGCGGTGGCGAGCGTGCTGCTCATGCTCGGCGTCGTCTACACGATCAAGGTGCTGGACATCATTCTCGGCCTGACCGGCGGCGGACCGGCCAACGCCACCCAGACGATCGCCACGCAGTCGTACGAGCGGTCGTTCATCGACTTCAAGTTCGGTGAGGGCGCCGCGCTGAGCAACATCCTGATCGCCATCTCGCTGCTGTTCGCGGTCCTCTACCTGCGCGCCACCCGTCGCGCCGTCGACGAGTGAGCGGAGTACGACGATGACCGACTCTCCTACCCGTCGCGCGACGTACACCGTGATCGGCGTAGTGATCCTGGGCGTGATGCTCTTCCCGGTCTACTGGATGCTGAACGCCTCGTTACAGCCGTCCGGCAACACGTTGACGGCCGGCTTCCTGCCGCTCGACCCGACGTTCGCCGGCTACCGGCGAGCGCTCAGCGAACAAGGCGGCAACCTGCTCACCAGCATGCTCATCGCGGCCGGGACCGTGGTGCTCAGCCTGGTGATCGCAGCCCCGTGTGCGTACGCGCTCTCGCAGTTCCGGTCCCGCTGGGTGTCCGTCGGGCTGCTGGCGATCCTGGTCTCGCAGATGATCCCGGGCATCGTGATCGCGAACGCGCTCTACACGGCGTACGAACGAATCGGGTTGCTCAATTCGATTCCGGGTCTGATCGTGGCCAACTGCAGCAGCGCGATCCCCTTCGCGATCCTGATCCTTCGCTCTTTCATGCTCTCGCTGCCGCCGTCGCTGGTGGAGGCCGCGCGGGTGGATGGCGCCGGACTGTTCCGCGCGTTTGTCGCGATCGTGCTGCCGATCAGCAAAAACTCGCTGATCACCGCGGGCCTGTTCAGCTTTCTCTTCTCCTGGAGCGATTTCCTGTTCGCACTCACCTTGACCACCAAGGGCGACGTACGGCCGGTGACGCTCGGGATCTATCAGTATCTCGGCACCCAGGTGCAGAACTGGAACGCGGTGATGGCCACCGCGGTGCTCTCCGCAATCCCTGCGGTTGTGCTGCTGCTCGCCGCGCAGAAGTACATCGCCGCCGGCGCCATCGGCGGAGCCGTGAAATGACCGACCTCAAAGGACTGGAAAATATGACGATTCGCGTACTTGTCTGGGGCGAGAACCGGCACGAGCAGGTCGAACCGCACGTCGCGGAGATCTATCCCGACGGCATGCACAACACCATCGCCGCCGGCGTCCGCGACAACCTCGGCGCCGGGGCAACGGTCGCTACGACGACCCTCGACGAGCCCGAGCACGGACTGACCGACGAAGTGCTCGCGGCAACCGACGTACTGGTCTGGTGGGGCCATGCGGCGCACGGCGAGGTCGACGACAAGGTGGTCGAGCGGGTCTACCAGCAGGTACTGGCCGGGATGGGACTCGTCGTCCTGCACTCCGGCCATTGGTCGAAGATCTTCGGCAAACTGATGGGCACGTCGTGCACGTTGCGCTGGCGCAGCGAGCGGGACCGCGAGCTGGTCTGGACGGTCAACCCGACTCATCCGATCGCGCAAGGTGTACCGCACCCGATCGTGATCGAGCAGCAGGAGATGTACGGCGAGTACTTCGACATCCCGGTACCGGACGAGCTGATCTTCATCTCGTCGTTCTCCGGCGGCGAGGTGTTCCGCTCCGGCTGCACGTTCCGCCGGGGCCACGGCAAGATCTTCTACTTCTCCCCCGGCGACCAGGACTTCCCGGTCTATCACCACCCGGATGTCCGCAAGGTGATCGCGAACGGGGTCGGGTGGGTCAACAGCGAGCGGCCCGAGCGGTCGGTGCCAACGCTGTTGCGGTACGAGACCGGCGACTTCTTCAACGGTCACGGCTACGCGGGGCCGATCGAGGAGCCCACGGATGCCTGAACCCTTGCGGCTTGTGCAGGTCGGTGCCGGTGGCATGGGCCGGGCCTGGCTTCAGACCATCTCCGAGAACCCGGACGTCGTCCTGACCGGCCTGGTCGACCTGGATCTCGACGTGGCCCGGGCGGCCGCAGACGAGCACGGCTACAGCGCCGTCCCGGTGGCGACCTCGCTTGGCGAGCTCGCCGACAGAGTCGACGCGGTCATCGACGTGACGGTGCCGGTGGCTCATCCCAAGGTCAGCGTGGATGCCTTGCTGCGCGGCCTTCCGGTGCTCTGCGAGAAGCCGTTGGCCGAGACGGTGCGGGAGGCGCTGGCGATGGTCGCCGCTTCGGAGGTGAGCGGCAAGCTGCTGATGGTGTCGCAGTCGCGCCGGTACTTCCGGACCGGCTCCGCCTTTGCCGGCCAGCTCGCCGAGCTCGGCACGATCGGAGCGCTGTCGTGCGAGTTCTACAAGGCGCCGCACTTCGGAGGCTTTCGCGAGCAAATGGCCGAACCGCTGCTGGTGGACATGGCGATTCACCAGTTCGACCTGGCTCGCAAGCTGATCGGCTCGGAGCCGGTGTCGGTCTACTGCGAGTCGTACAACCCGGCGTGGAGCTGGTTCGACGGTAACGCGGCCGCGTCCGCGATCTTCCGGTTCGCCGACGGGACGCGGTTCTCCTTCGATGGCAGTTGGTGCGCGCCGGGGTTGGAGACGTCATGGAACGGCCGTTGGCGGGCGTCCGCTGCCAACGGTACGGCGAGTTGGGACGGCGACAACGCACCCGTCGTTGAGCTGGCGTCCGGCGAAGTCGTGCCGGTGGTTCTCCCGGAGGACCCCGAGCAGATCGCCGGTTCCCTCGTGGAGTTCGTCAACGCGGTCCGCTCGTCGACGGTGCCGCAGTCGGAGGCGCACACCAACGTGATCAGTCTCGCCATGGTCGAAGCCGCCGTACGTTCCACCACGCTCGGTACCCCGGTCCGCATCGCCGAAGTGATCACCGATGCGTACGCCGAGGCCGTCGCGACGGTCGAGGATTCGACGTTGCTCGCGGCCCTGCAAGCGTGGCCTGACGTGCTCAAGGTCGTCGGCCTGGAACCCTGATAGCCAGAGAGGACCGGCGGTCCCGGTGTGGATCGGGACCGCCGTCCTTCCTCCCCCTCGGTTAGGCCCGGGTCCAGCGCTGGTTGGCGCCGCCGTTGCAGGTCGTGACGGTTGCCGCGGAGCCGTTGTTGGTGCCGCTGGCGGTCAGGCACAGTCCGTTCTGGGCAATGGTGATCGTGCCGTTGTCGTTGAGGTTCCACTGCTGGTTAGAACCACCGTTGCAGTCCCAGATCCGCGAAGGCGTACCACTGGCAGCGTTGATCGGCACCTCAAGGCACTTGCCCAACACCTGCAGGGCTTGGCCGTTTCGTGTGAACTGCTGGTTGCTGTTGCTGTGGCAGGCCCATACCAGCGTCGCCGTGCCGTTGGCCGAGTTCGCTCCACTCACATCCAGGCACCGGCCCGCCGCCTCACTACGCAACCGGAACGTTGTCGGCGTCGGCGTCGTACCGCCCGTAAAGAACCGCCACACCTCGTTCTTCACCCAGCTCCGGGCGCCGCTCTCGCACCCGGCACATCCGTCGACGGGACCTTGCTGGTGACCTCCGTCGAAGGCGGCCCAGACGACGGGATAGCCCGCACGGCATCCCGAGTACGTCGTGGTGATGTGGGTGCGGCTGCCCGCGGCCGGTTCGGGCGCGTTCTGCGGGGTGCAGCCGTTGTTCCGCACGAACCTGTCGCGCATACCCCGGCCGGCCCCGATGTTGTCGTTGATGCCGTGGATTCCCATGTACGCAAAGGGCTGGGTGCCACCGCTGCAGCCACTGATCCCGCCGGGTGCCGCGATCGCCGCGACCGCGCGGAAGGTCGTTGCTCTGGCACACGCGAGGGCGTAGCTCATGGCGCCGCCGTAGCTGAAGCCCAGGGCGAAGCGTTGTGCGGTATCGACGCAGAGGTCGTTCTCGATTCGCCGGATCATGTCGTCGGTGAAGGTGACGTCCTCGCCGCCGGAGTTCCCCCAGCCGTTATTGAGGCCTTGTGGCGCCACGAAGATCGCGGTGTTGTTCGCCAGTGCCTGCAGGCCGTAGTGGGCGTAGACGGCACCGTCGCTGCCACCCCCGGCGACCTGCTGGGCGGTACCGCCCAGCCAGTGGAACCCGAACACCAGCCGGTGCTGCCGGGTGTTGTCGTAGTTGGCCGGCACGCTCAAGATGAAGCTGCGGGTCTTGCCGTTGCTCTGAATCGTGTGCGTACCGCTGCGCAGCGTCGGCGCCTTGCCGCACCCCGGCGAGGCGGCAAGCACGGCCGCGTCCGTGGTCACGGCGACAGGTTGGGCCTCGGCGGCGGTGGTGCCGGTAAGAACCAGTGCGGCGGTGGCGATCGGGGCCGAACACCAGGTGAGTAGGCGGTTTTGTTTCATGAATCGCTCCTGTTCTCTGCTGAATTCATGACCGGGTCCAGCGCTGATTCGCGCTGCTGGCGCAGGACGCGACGGTTACGGCTGAACCATTCGTGGCGCCTCGTTCTCATGGGCATGCTCCTGTTCTGGGCGGGGTCATGGCCTGGTCCAGCGTTGATTGGTGCCGCCGTGGCAGGTCCAGATGATCAGTTGGGTGCCGTTGGCCGTGCTGGCTCCATTGGCGTCGAGGCACTTTCTCGACTGAGGGTTGACGAGAGAGCCGTTGGTACCGGCAGTCCAGTTCTGGGCGCCGCTGCCGTTGCAGGTGGACAGTTGCACCGGTGCACCGTTCGCCGTACTACCGCCGGCGACGGTCATGCATTTGCCGAGGGCGCGCAGCGTGGTGCCGTTCGTCGTCCACTGCTGGTTGGCGCCGTTGGTGCAGGTCCAGAGCTGAATCTTGGTGCCGTCGACGGTGCTGCCGCCGCTGACGTCCACGCACTTGCCGCCAGGGCCGGTGATCGGTCCCGCGCTTGTGCCGCCCAGTTCCTTGATCCGGATGTTGCGGAAGGACACCTCGTCGCCGGTGCCATGATTCTGCACGCCGATGTGCCCGGAGGTCAGCGAGCGCGCTGGGTCGGTGTTGGTGAAGTCGTTGATCTTGACGCCGTTCAGGAATACCTGCAGCCGCTCGCCCTCGACGAGCAGTTCGTAGGTGTTCCACTCCCCCGGCGGATTGAGCGCGCCGTCGCGCGCGGCGAGGTCCGCGGCCTTGAACCCGTAGACCGAGCCGGTGGTCCGGTCAGCCGTGTCCGTGGCGTCGATCTGCACCTCGTGCCCTTGGCTGAGCGCCGTGGCTGGATCGCTGCCTGCCGGGAACCCGAGAACCACGCCGGAGTTGTCGTCGCCGGCCACTCGCCAGTCCAGCTTGAGCGAGTACGAGCGGAACTCCTTGGCGCCGTACCAGAGCATGCCCATCCCGCCGGACGAGGTCAGCGTGCCACCGCTGTTGGCGAAACCGCCCGGCCCGGCCTGCGACCAGCCGGTGGTGGATCCGTCGTACAGCGTGGTGTAGCCGGTTTCCGGTCGGCAGTCCGCCTTCGTGCGGTTGGCCGCGTACCGGATGCCGCCGAGGATCATGGCCCGGAAGCCACTCTCGGCGAAGGTGGACTGGGTGTGGCCGCTGCCCGTGTAGAAGGACCGGCCGCTCTGGATCGTCTTGCACCAGGTATGAGGATGGTCGGCGCCCATCGAGCCACCGGAGTACGTCGACTCGTCCAAGGTGGCCAGCACGCGAGCGCTGGTCCGGGCGTTCGTGCGGTAGTTGTACCACTCGTCGGTGCGAACCCAGGCGGGAGCGAGATGCTGGGTCGCCTGATGCGCCCGGTTCTCCACTCGCACGGTCGCCTGCTGGATCGCGGGATGCGAGGCGAAATACGCGCCGACCAGTTCGCCGTAGAACGGCCAGTCGTGCTCGGTGTCCGCCGCCGAGTGGATACCGGCATAACCACCTCCGCCGCGGATGTAGGACTCGAACGCGCTCTGCTGGGTGGCGTTGAGTACGTCGCCGGTGGTGTTGAGGAACACCACCGCCTCGTACCGCGCGAGGTTCGCGGCGGTGAACGCGTTCGCGTCCTCGGTCGCCGTGACGGTGAAACTGTTGGCCGCGCCCAGGTCCCGGATCAGCTGGATGCCCGGCGGGATCGAGTCGTGCCGGAAGCCGGCCGTCTTGGAGAAGACCAGCACGTCGTACGGCACGTCCGCGGCGACGGCCATCGGGTTAGCGGTCCCGGGCGGCAGGTCGGCGGCACCGGCCGGTGGAACGGCGTTGGCCGCGAAGACGGCGAGCGCCGCGACAGCCAGGCCCAGCGCGCGCCGGGTCGAGGAGTACTTCATCTCAAATCACTTCGCTTTCCTGTGCGGGTGATTCATGACTGGGTCCAGCGCTGGTTGGTGCCACCGCCGCAGGTCCAGATGATGAGCTGGGTGCCGTCGGCGGAGCTGGCGCCGGTGGCGTCGAGGCACTTCGTGCCGTTGCGAATGGTCCCGTCGGTCTGCACGGTCCAGTTCTGCGCGGCGGACCCGTTGCAGGTGAGCAGCTGGACCGGCGTGCCATCAGCCGAGCTGCCGCCAGTGACATCCATGCACTTGCCCAAGGACTGGAACGTGCTGCCACTGCGGGTCCACTGTTGGTTGGCGCCGCCGTGACAGGTCCAGAGCTGGAGTTTGGCGCCGTCGGTGGAGCTGGCTCCGCTCACGTCAACGCACTTGCCACCGATCCCGGTGATCGGACCGGCACCACCGCTTGTCGCCGTACTGAAGGTGAAGGCGTCGAGATCGAACAGATAGCCGGAGCCACTGCCCGCGAAGGTCAGGTAGAGCGTGCCGGCTCCGCTCGGGATGTTCGACAGGGTCGTGGACACCTCGGTGAAGGTCTCCCACCCACCGGTCACCGGGACGGTCACCGTGCCGACTACAGCCCCAGTCGGCGATCCGGTCCGCACGGACAGCGTGCCGCCCGCGCCGCCCGACGAGACCCGGGCGCTGAACCGCGTCGCGCCACTGAGCGCGTACGGCTGGAAGGCGATCCAGTCGCCGTTGTGAATGTCGCCGACCGTCTTGCCGCCCTCCGCGACCGCCTTGTCGTACAGGGCGGTGCCCGACTGGCTGGAGTGGTGCTCCGCTTGGCGATGCCGCAACTGCAGGACGTGCTGGGTGTGGGTGGTCACGGGCGGCTGGCCGTTCGCGCCCAGGTCGGTGTATTCGGCGTCGAACACCGCGTACAGGTTCGCTGCCGTGTCGTGTTCACCGTCCGGGGGAATCGTCAGGGTGCCCGAGCAGCCGTTCTTCGAGGTGATCAGGTGCGCGTGGCTGTCATGGCCTACCAGATAGCTCAGCTTGACCCGGCTGCAGTCGATCGTGCCGTCCTCGGGATCGGACACCGTGATCGTGTACGCCACCGTATCGCCGAAGCTGAACAAGCTGCCGTTCACCGGCCTGCTCAGGGTGACCGTCGGAGCTGTATTGCCGACGGAGATGATCAGGCTGGTGTTGCCGGAGCGGCCGGCGGGATCGGTCACGGTGAGCGTGGCCGTGTACTGGCCGTTCGCGGTGTACGTATGGCTCGGGTTCGCCGCCGTGGAAGTGCTTCCGTCACCGAAGTTCCACGAGTACGACAGCGCACCGCCCTCCGGGTCGGAGGAGCCGGCCGACGAGAAGGTCACGGCCAGCGGCGCGGCTCCGGAGGTCCGGTTGGCGCTGGCCCGAGCGACCGGTGCCTGGTTGCCTTGCGGGTTGTACTCGATGCGGTAGAGCGCCGAGCTCGCGTCACCACTCCCCCAGCCGGTGCCGTAGTCGAGCACGTACAGCGCACCGTCCGGACCGAAGGCCGAGTCCATCACCTGTGTACCGCGCCACGGGAACGGGTTGATCTGGCCGGCCGACCCGTCGGAGTTCACGTCGATGACCTTGATCCAGCGCCGGCCGAACTCGCCCGCGAAGACGTGGCCGTCCAGGGCGGGCGGGAACTTGACCGACGACGGATTGGCGGCGTCGTACCGGTAGACCGGAGCGCTCATCGGCGACTCGGACCCGCAGCCGAACGCCGCCAGCGAACAGTTGTCGTACTTGATCCACGCGGCTCGCGCGGCGGGCAGGTTGGTCAACCCCGTGTTGTGCGGTGAGTTGTTGACCGGCGCGGCGCAGTTGAACCGGGCTCCGGACGGCCCCGACGGGAACGTGTAGTCCACATAGGTTTCTGCCGTGGTGTTCGAACCCACGCAGTACGGCCAGCCGTAGTTGCCCGCCGAGGTGATCCGGTTGAACTCCACCATGCCGGCCGGACCGCGGCTGTTACTCGCCGTACCGGCGTCCGGTCCGTAGTCGCCGAGGTAGACCACTCCGGTGGCCTTGTCTACGTTCATCCGGAACGGGTTGCGGAAGCCCATCGCGTAGATCTCCGGACGGGTCCGCGCGGTGCCGGGCGGGAACAGGTTGCCAGGCGGGATCGAGTACGACCCGTTGGCGTTCACCTTGATGCGCAGGACCTTGCCGCGCAGGTCGTTCGTATTGCCCGAGCTGCGTTGCGCGTCGAACGCGGGATTGCGGTTGGTGCGTTCGTCGATCGGGGTGTAGCCGCTCGAGGCGAACGGATTCGAGTCATCCCCGGTCGACAGGTACAAGTTGCCTGCGGCATCGAAATCGATGTCGCCGCCGACGTGACAGCAGACACCCCGGCTGGTCGGCACCTCCAGCACGGTGACCTGGCTGGCCGTGTTCAAGGTGAAGTTGGCGTTGAGGGTGAACCTCGACAGCCGGTTCACACCGTTCCACGCCGAGAAGTCCGTCCCGTTGTCCGGGGCGTCACCTCCCGGCGTGGAAAGTGGCGGCGAGTAGTACAGATAGATGAACCGGTTGGTGTTGAAGTTCGGGTCGACGCCGATGCCCTGCAAGCCTTCCTCGTCGTGGGTGTACACCGGCAAGGTGCCGATCACGCTGGTCGCCCCGCCCGCCGTGGTTCGCCGTACGGTCCCGTTGCGGGCGGTGTGCAGGACCGAGCGATCCGGTAGCACCGCCATCGACATCGGTTCACCCATTTCGGCCACCCCGCGCGCGAGTTCGACCTGCTGGAAGTCGGCCGGATCGACCGCATGCGCGGCGGCCTGCGGCGCCGTGCTGATCACATCCGCCGTCAAACCGGCGGCTAGCAGGATGGCGACGGAGATCGCCGCTCTGAGTCGAATCTTCATGGCAGTCACACCTTTTGAGCTCAGCGAGACGGGGCGGGAGGATCAGGTGTTCAGCAGGAGTTGGTCTGGGTGAGCAGGCCCATTCGCCAAGGCAGCCTCAGATAGTCGCCACCGGCGCCGGGGTCCTGGCCCTGGTAGACGAACTGCAGGCGACAGGGATTGATCGTCAGCGTTTGGTCATTGCTGGCCCGGACCAGCTCGCCGTGACTGATGTCCTGGGTCCAGGCACCGTTCGGGAACGTGACGTTGTTACGGCCGGCGAACGGCTGGCTTTCGGTTGCGGCCAACGGGCTCCAGTTGCCGGTAAGGCTGCTGGAGGTGAAGGACCGGAAGTACCGCCGGCCGGTGCTGCCGATCGCCTCCTGCATCAACAGGTACTGGTTGGAACCAGCCACCTTGTACACGTTCGTCGCCTCGAACAACGCGAACTTCGAATCCGACAGCACGATCTGGGTATTGCCGAATCCGTTCGGGAAGTTGGCCAGGGTGGTCTGGGCCCGATAGATGTGGCCGTTGTCGTCGCTGAAGAACAGGAAGCAGTTGGCGCTATCGCAGATGACCCAGAAGTCGATCCAGGTACCGTCGCCCTTGTTCTCCCGCACGATGTCGGGTTCGGTCGCGATGAAGGTGCGCGGCGCCGACCACGATCGCGGGTCCGCCGGGTTCGTGCTGGTGGAGTACGTCGGCGGGGCGGTCTGGTAGACCAGGTACCAAAGGTTTTTCGGCGCGAAATGGAACAACTGCGGCGCGGCGCGATAACCGGGACCGATCGCCGAGGCAGTATCCAGGTAGGTGTGCGGGGCCGCCGCGGCCTGCGACCAGTCGCCGAAGTTGAAGTTCACCAACCCCCAACCGTTCGCACCCGCCGTCGTGGCGTAAACGAGCCACTGGTTGTTGTGGCGTACCACCGAGAAGTCCTTGATCGAGTACCGGTTGGGATGCTGCGCGTCGGCCTTCGGCCCGGCGAGCACGCCACTGGAAGACCACCGAAAGGTCGACGGCAACGAACCGCCTGCCAGGGGCACCAGTTGCCACTGCTGGTTGGTCCCGCCGCTGTCAGTGCGCTGTACGACTCTCGCGCCGTCCGCGGTCGAACCACTGGAGACCTCGACGGCCTTGTTGCTGTTGCGGTTGATCAGCCGGACGTTGCCGTCGGGGGAATCGGCCAGCCGGAACTGCTGGTTCGTTCCGTTGTGCTCGGTCCATTGCGCGATGCCGGCGCCGTCCGCGGTCGAGGCGTTGAGCACGTCGAGCGCCTTGCCGGAATGGCGCGCCCGTAGCCGGTAGTACCCGCCACCGGAATCCACGAACTGGAACTGCTGGTTGGTGCCGTCGTGCCGAGACCATTGCTGGATGGCGGCGCCGTCGGCGGCGCTCGCCCCCGACACGTCCAACGCCTTGCCGCTGGCGCGGTTGACCAAGACGTACCAAGCGTTCGGGTCGACCGTCGCCGCCTGCGCCGGCATTACGCCGACCGCGGCAAGCAAGCCGGCCACGAGTGCTGTCACCAGGGCGAGCACCGTAGCGAGCCGGCCTTGCCGAGTCCTCTTCATGCCATGCATGGGCTTCTCCTTCGGCTAGGAGCGCTGGAGCTGGAAGCGCTGATTGGCGTTGCCGGTGTAGGTCCACTGCGAGATGCGCGCACCATCGGCAGCGGACGCCGCCCACACGTCCAGCGCGAGGCCGCTCAGCCGGTTGACCAGGCTCACCGAACCGTTGCCGTGATCGGTCACCTGCCACTGCTGGCCAGTGGCGTTCGTGTCGGGCTGCTGCGATACGTCCGCACCGCTGGCCGATCCCGACACCTGCAGCACGAGTCCGCTGTGCCGCGCCCGGATCCGGAAGTAGCCGCCGCCTGCGTCGAGGAAGTCGAATTGCTGGTTGGTCCCACCACTGGCCGACCACTGCTGCAGTACGGCACCGGCGGAGGTGGACGCGCCGGTGATGTCGGCGGCCTTACCGCTGTGCTGCGCCACCAGCCGGTAGTTGACCCCGACCTGAATCGGACTGCCGCTGCTTCCGCTGTTCAGCACGTTGAGTACGGCGTCGTACGCCTGCTTCTTGTTGCCGCTCCGGTCGAACAGCAACGGGTTCTCGCTCCCCCGCCACGAGTCGATATCCCGTACACCCCAGGTGGTGATACCGGTGCAACGCGGGACGTTGAGGCAGGCCCGAACAGTGTTGGCGTAAGCGGTCGGCGACGCCTGCGCGATGTCGAGCTCGGTGAGCTGTACGTCGACACCGAGCGCGGCGAAGTTGGCCACCGTGGTCTGGAAGGTGGCGGGCGCACCGCCGCTACCGAAGTGCGCTTGCAGGCCCACGCAGTCGATGGGCACACCGCGGGCTTTGAAGTCGCGAACCAGCCGGTAAACGCCTTGGGTCTTGGCGGCGTTCCAGTCCTCGATGTTGTAGTCGTTGTAGCAAAGCTTGGCGGCGGGATCCGCGGCGCGGGCCGTGCGGAACGCCTCCTCGATGAACCCGGTGCCGAGCACGTCGCGGAACACCGACGGACGAAGCTGGCCGCTGCCGCCGTCCGCGAACGCCTCGTTCACGACGTCCCACGAGTGGATCTGACCGCGATACCGGCCCGCCACAACGTTGATGTGGTTGTTCATCACACTGCGCAAGGTGTTCGCGTCGCGGATGCCGCTGACCCAGCTGGGCAACTGGGAATGCCAGACCAGGGTGTGGCCACGCAACTGCTTGTTCTGGCTGCGTGCGTGGTTGGCGATCCGGTCGGCCGAGCCGAAGGTGAAGTTGTTGCGGGACGGCTCGGTGTGGTCCCACTTCATCTCGTTCTCGGCGGTGATCGAGTTGAACTCGCGGTTGAGAATCGTCGTGTACTGCGAGTCGCTCAGCTTGCCGCCGGCGACCGCGGCGCCGAAGTACCGGCCGGACTGGGCTGCTGCGGCGCCGAGGGTAGTGGCTGCCATCGCGTCAACCGTTTCGGTGGCGCGACCGGCAGCGGTGGCGGACGGGCCCGGAACGAGCGCGACGGCGCTGGTCACGGCGAGCGCGGCGATCGCCGTGCGGAGCAGTGGCCGGCGCCACCGGTGGGCGGAATTCGGGGTCATACTTCCTCCTTTGTCGCTGGGAACTGGCATTGCCAGTGGGAGCGCTCCCAAGCTAAAGTGCGATGAACCTGGACGTTGTTGCTGGGGCGGAGCAGGACTACGAATCGCCCAGGCCTGTTTCAGCCGGCCTGGCGGCCGTCCTTCGAGCAGGACGGGAATCTGGCGCCGAATGCGCCAGCAGCAGTTCGGAAGTGAACCATGTGACTCCCGGGCGGGGGTGTCGTTCCAGATCGGTCAGTTGCAGACCGTACGCGACACATTACGGAGGGCGCAATGCTTCAGTCTTATCCACTTTTGGCTCAGCAAATAAGTCCGTCTTAGTGGCGGGAGTCGCGCGGATCGTCCGTGCCCTCAAGCTGAACGGCCTTGCCGCAGATTGCTGCAATCGGGTGCGTTTGTTCGCTTCTGAACGTTCTTGCCCACCTCTGATCGGCTGATGGACACGGTCTGACGCCCACGCCATATTTCTTGCACATCGCACGGCGTCCGACCCGGGCGGACCAGCTCCGGTCCAGGTCAGGCATAACGATCGCGCCGCCCGTCAGCCCCAAGCGGCGCTGCCCTCGATCCGCTCAGAGAGGCGAAGACATGAACGGAAGACCGCACGAGTTCCGTACCGCGACCGCCAGGCCGTCCACTGGCAATCGCTCCGCACCAAAGCGGCGCATTCGGCCGCTGCGCCGACTACTGACCGTCGTGATGGCGAGCGCACTCGCGCTGGGAGGCGCCGTCGTCAGCCCGGCGCCGGCCACTGCAGCCACCAATCAGTTCCGCGGTATGAACTGGGCCGTGCTAGGCGACAACTTCAGCCGCGGCCCACTCGTCATTTCAGGCCTCAGCCAGACCGACAGCAACGCGACCGTGCGGGCCAAGGCCAATGCCCTCTACGACGACATGGCGGCGATGGGCGTCAACACGGTCCGGCTGCCGATCAACACCCACACCGTCGGCACGACCTGGTGGAACAACTACCGGGGCGCGATCGACGCCGCGACCGCACGCGGTTTCAAGGTCATTCTCGCCTACTGGGAAGACGGCGCCGCCTCGGGCGGCAAGGTCACGAACTACGGCGCGTGGAACACGATGTGGTCCCGCGTGACCAGCACCTACGGCTCCAACGCCAACGTGTACTTCGAGCCGATGAACGAGCCGCACGGCTACAGCTCGTCGGAATGGCGCAACGTCGCGGCCGAGTGGCTCCGCTACCACTATTCGGCGGTACCCAGCCGGGTGCTCATCGGCGGCACCGGCTTGAGCCAGGATCTGCGGGATATCTGCAACGACAGCCGCTTCAGTGGCACGTTGCTGTCTTTCCACTACTACGCCTTCTTCTACGGCCCAATGACGTACGACGGCTTCCGGAGCCACATTCAGACGCGGCTGGGCAACTGCGCTTCCCGCGCGGTTCTGACCGAGTACGGCGCGCCGATGTCGAACGGCCTCAACTACGCCAACGCGAGCAGCACCGACAATTTCGTCCGCTATATTCGCGCCATCACCCAGGTCATGCGTGACAACCAAATGGGCGGCACCTACTGGCCCGCGCTGGGCGGTAAGCGCACCAACGGCGGCAGTTACGACTGGTATTCGATGTTCGCCTTGAGTGGCAGCGGCACCAATCTGAACTTGACCGTTCGCAACAACTCCGGTCGGGACCGGATCAGGTACGGCTGGGGGTTGTGAGCAGACACGACGCCCAGGCCGGGTAAACGAGCCGGCGATTCCAGTACGGTCGCGGACCAGCGCCACGGCCGCTGACAACAATGCGCGAATAACAAACAAATATGAAAGAAGAGGGCAGATCGGCGCCGGCCGATCTGCCCTCTTTGCTATGTAGGTAAACCCTTGGATAACCATGGCGAGCCGAGATCCCGCTGTGCTAGCTTGATTTTCAACCATAGTTCCACGGTGTTCTTCCCGGTCGCCATGATTAGTGAGCTCACTACTTATGGCAATGATCGCGGAACCGCCCCACACCGGAGGTCGTAATGCGTTCGACAGTGTTTATCGACATTGCCCATTTCGACATCGCGGGTATCAACTGAACCCGCCGGCGGTCTAACCGCACCCGAATACGCGTAGTTTCCCGGATGGGTCCGGCCGGTCACAGCCGGATCCATCCGGGCCGTTCAGGCCGGCGCCATTCAGGCGGTTCCGGTCGTCGCGCGACGACCGGCAGACGGTCGTCGTACCGCCCCAAATAGGCCGGACACCGGCGGATCGCAGCCAATCGGCGCGCGCGCCACCACGCGCGCCGATTCCCCACGCCCACTCGCCAACACCGTTCGTGATCGCTCGACTACACGACGTACTGACCAAGGAGGTCTCATGAGCATCAACCGCGCGACAACCGAATACCTGGACAGGTACGAGGTGGACCCACCGCTTCAGCTCTCCGCGTTACACGGACTCCCTCCCGCTGACCGAATCCTCTTCCAGCGTTACGGTCACGCCCGAGTTTCCAGGCCGGCCTTCAGCCGCATCCACCACGCGATCGAAGCCCAGGCCCGCATGCGTCCTCAGGCCACCGCGGTGGAGCACCTCGGCGTTCGCCTCACATACCAAGAGCTCGACCGCTTGGCCGATTGCCTGGCGAACCAGTTGGCCGCCCGCGGCGTCCGGCGGGGCGATCGGGTCGGCCTGTTCCTCAGGCGGTCGGCGCATATGGTGGTCGGGATCCTGGCCATCCTCAAGGCCGGAGCCGCCTATGTGCCGCAGGACATCCGGATCACCCCGCCACAGCACCTGCGCCACGTCGTCAGCACGGCCGGAATCCGCGTCATCCTCACCACCCGAGAGCACGAGGTGCCCGCGGAGCTCGGGGAAATCGTCTGCCTCGACACCATCGCCACCGAGGCCGAACCGCCCCGAGCCGATCGGGGTGGCGACGCGGCCGTGGTGATCTTCACCTCCGGAACGACCGGTAAGCCGAACGGCGTCCAGGTGACCCACGCCAACCTCTGCAACGTGCTGCTCACCGAGCCGGGATCGTTGGGAATCAGGCCGGGTGATCGGGTCGGGCAACTGCTGAACATCGCGTTCGACATGGCCGCCTGGGAGATCCTGGGCACGCTCGCACACGGCGGCACACTGGTTGTTCGAGGCAACGACCTCGCGGGTACGGCGGAGAGCCTGAACGTCATCGTCGCGACGCCGAGCATCCTGGCCACGCTGGATCCGGCAGCATGCCCGGGCGTTCACACCGTTGCGGTCGCCGGTGAACGGTGCCCGCAGTCCCTCGCCGACACCTGGTCGCGGCACGCGGCCTTCCACAACTGCTGCGGCCCGACCGAGGTCACCATCGTGAATACCGTGCAGCGCTACGACGGCGCATTGACCATCGGCCGGCCTGTGCCGAACACGACGGTGTACATCCTCGACGACCGGCTCCAGCCCTGCCCGATCGGCGAAATCGGCGAGATGTGGGCGGGCGGCGCGTGTGTCACCGACGGATACGTGGGCAACGAGACGCTTACCGCCGAACGGTACCGGCCCGATCCCTTCCTCGGCGGTACGAACCGGATGTTCCGTACGCGGGATCTGGCCCGGTGGACGCCGGACGGTCAGCTGGAACACCACGGCCGGACCGACGACCAGGTGAAGATCCGGGGATTCCGGGTCGAACTCGACGCGGTCACTTCGGCGCTCGAGCAGAGTCCCGGTTGCGCCGGCGCCGCCGCCGTACTGCACGAGGATCGGCTGGTCGGTTTCGTCAGCCCGGCCACGGTCCAGCCGGAGGTGGTTCGCCGAGTTGTCGAAGAACTACTGCCGTACTACTGCTGGCCGACGCTGATCGTGCCGGTGGACAAGCTGCCGATGACCGAACGCGGCAAGATCGACCGGCGCGCGCTGGTATCCCGGCTGGACACCGTCGCATGACAACACAGCTCGTCCTCCCGGCCGCGGGACAGTCGCTACGCGCCAAGGTCAAGCGCCGCCCGTTCACGCATCACAACCGGCTCGCCGTCGCCGTCGTACTGGTCAACGTGGCGCTGATCCCGATCGCCGACGCGCCGTCGATGGTGCTCGCCAACTTCGCTCTTGCCGTCCTGATCCGCCAGCAGTACGTGATCAACCTGCTGTTCCGGCTGGCGACCAGCGTGCCCACGCACTGGCCGTTGCGGCTCCGGTGGACGATGGGCAAGGTGTACCACTTCGGTGGCCTGCACGTCGGCGCCTCGATCTGCGCCACCGCGTGGTTCCCTTTCACCGCGCCTTCCCTCCCCCTCACCTGGGTGATCGTGGCGCTGCTGCTGGCGATGATCGTGCTGGCGCTACCGCCGCTACGAGCCCGCCAGCACGACTGGTTCGAACGAGCCCATCGCTTCGGCGGCTGGTCCGTACTCGCGCTCTTCGCTCTGCACGCGATGGAAACGGCCAGTACGGCGAGTCTGTGGGTACTCGCGGTTGTGGTGTTCAGCGTGGTCCTGCCTTGGCTGCGGTTGCGCCGGGTCCCGGTCCGAATCGAGCGACCGTCCCGGCATGTCGCGATCGTCCGGTTCGACTACGGGGTAACGCCGTTCGCCGGTTCGTCCACCGCCGTGAGCCGGAATCCTCTGCTCGAGTGGCATTCCTTCGCGAACGTACCGGCACCAGGGCACGCCGGGTTCCGCCTGACGATCTCGCGCGCCGGGGACTGGACCGGCGCGCTCATCGACGACCTTCCGCCGTACGTGTGGGTCAAGGGCATTCCGACCGCGGGCGTCGGCAACATCGACAAGTTGTTCCGCAAGGTGGTGTGGGTCGCGACCGGCAGCGGCATCGGCCCGTGCCTGCCGCATCTGCTCGCGGGTGATACGCCGTCGCTGCTGGTCTGGTCGACCCGGCATCCACGGCAGACGTACGGCGATGCCTTGGTCGACGAAATTCTGGCGGTTCAGCCTGATGCCGTCATCTGGGACACCGATGCGGAAGGCAAACCCGATCTGCTCGCGCTGGCCTATCAGGCGTATCTGCGGTCCGGCGCCGAAGCGGTCATCTGCATCTCGAACAAAAGAACCACCTGGCACATCGTCGAGGAGCTGGAAATGCGTGGCATTCCGGCCTTTGGCGCCATCTGGGACTCGTGAGGGAGACACCATGGACTATTCGAACCTGCACGTCGAGGACAGCGACATCGTGACGCTGACCATTACCCGCCCGGCCGCCCGCAACGCCTTGTCCGCGCAGGTGCTGACCGAGCTACGGCACTTCCTCCGCACTGCTTTCAAACCGATGATTCTCACCGCCGTAGCTGGACCTGCGTTTGTCGCCGGTGCGGACATCCGCGAGATGGCGGCCATGTCCCCGGACGAAGGCGCGGAGTTCGGCCGACTCGGTCAGGATGTGATGAACCTGCTGGAGCGCGTGCCCGCGCCGGTCATCGCGTGCGTCGACGGATACGCGCTCGGCGGTGGCTGCGAACTGGCGATGGCCGCGGACTTCATCTACGCGACCCCCAAGGCGGTGTTCGGCCAGCCGGAGGTGCTGCTCGGACTGATCCCCGGATTCGGCGGCTGCGTACGTTTGCAACAGCTCGTCGGTCCCGGCGTGGCCCGAGAGCTGATCTACTCCGGCCGCAAAATCGACGCCGAGCAGGCGCGACGCATCGGCCTCGTGAACGACGTCTTCGATTCGAGACAGGACATGCTCGCGGCCGCCGCCCGTACGCTGCGCGAGATCGCGCTGAACTCCCCTGCCGCGGTCGCCCTGTGCAAGTCCGCGATCAACGGCGCTCGCGGGACGAACGTCGATACCGGACTCGAGTTGGAGGCGGCGGCGTTCCGGCAGGCTTTCACCACACCCGATATGCGCGAGGGCACCAACGCATTCCTGGCCAAGCGCACGCCTGTGTTCGAATCCGCTTGATTGCGAAGGCCCGAATGACCGAGGTGCGGTCCTTCGCTCATTCGGGCCTTCGCAGGCGGTGATCAGGACAGCGCCCACTGCTGGTTGCCGCCGCCGTGGCAAGCCCAGAGCTGCACCTTGGCGCCGTTGCCGGTACCGGCGCCGCTGACGTCCAGGCAAATTCTGGACTGTACGCCGGTGATGGTGCCGTTCGCGTTGAACTGCCACTGCTGGTTCGCTCCCCCGGTGCACGGCGAGATCACGACCGGGGTGCCGTTGGTGGTCTGGTTGTTCAGCGCGGTCGCACACCGGAGGTTGCCGCCGCTGTAGACGGTGAGCTGGCCCGTCGCGGTGCGGGTCCAGGTTTTGTTCGCTCCGCCGGAACATGCCCAGATGTTGAGCTGCGTTCCTGGGGTGGTGCTGTTGTTGGGGACATCCAGGCACTTGCCCGCGGCCAGCGCGAGTAGCTCACCGGTAGTGGGACGCAGAGCGCGTTCGATACCTGCTGCCGCCATCACCTGCTGCGCGGCCACGGGCCAGGAACCGGTCACCTGAACGTTGCCCCGGAGAACGTTGTTGTGCGGCGGCCCGGTGGCCACGTTCGTCACGCCGGTGTTGTACCAGTTGTCCGCGAAGACGTTGTCGTTGGTGTTGTTGGTAAAGCTGGCGTTGGTGAATGCGAAGACCCCGCTGTCGATGACCACGTTGTTCGACACGGAGACGTAGCGAGAGCCCTCGTCCAGATACAGGCCGACGGTGCTCCGGTTGTCGTACACAAGATTGTGGTCGATCGAGCCACCCGGGTTGGCGGACAGGTTGTAGAGACTTCCGCCATCGTGCAGCGACTTCTTGGTGCCGTGCACAACGTTGTACCTGACGATCGTCTCGCGCAACGTGGTCGGAGTCGTATAGACCGGCTGGTAGTCGTACAGGCCGCGATTGCGGTAGTCCTGGCTGCCACCGGGATCGTTGGCGCCCCAGCCCCAGCCGATGTCGATGCCGTCGTAGGCGAGGTTGAACACCTCGTTGTGCTCGATGATCGCGCGGGTGGCGTACGTCGACAGGATGCCCGCCATGTCCTTGTAGTCCTTGGCGACATCGGTCACCAGGTTGTTCTTGATCAGGATGTCCCGGTTGATCATCGCGGGATTGCTCGGGTGGTGCGCGTCCGGGCGCACTCCGCCGACAAGGATGCCGCCGCCGGACAGATTCGTGAAGGTGTTCTGCAGTACGGCGATGTTGGACGCGCCGAGGCCGATACCCGACTGGTGCGCGCCCGCGTCATTGCCGATACCGAGGCCAACCTGGCCAAGGTGGCGGAACGTGTTGTTGATGAGGCTGACCCCGGAAGCGGCCGAGACCTGTACGGCGGCGGGCACCTGCCCCCAGCCGTTCCGCGTGGCCTCGAACTGCCGGCAGCCCGACTGACATGAGGTCAGGAAGTCGCCGGGCATCGGATAGGTCGACACGATGAAGGCGCCACTCTGCTGATTGGCGTAGCCGAGCGAACTGCCTGGTTGGAGCCAGGTGGTGTGCTCGAAGACCATGTCCCGGATGGTGATGTTGCGGACCGGGTCAGCGTAGGTGCCGCTCAGCTGAACCAGTGAGGTCAATCGCGGCAGCACGATGTCGTGGCCCACGGGCGACTGGCCCGCGGCCGCTTTGTAATAGAGCCGTCCGGCCTGGGGGTCGAGGTACCACTGCCCGGCGTTCCGCAGAAACGAGTAGGAGTTGTGCAGCGTGAGACCACCGCCGGCGAAGGGTTTCGCGAGGGTGTCGTAGCCCCAGTTGTTGTTGTTCCACGCGGGTTGTTGCATTGTGATCGTGGTCCCGCTGATGCTCTGCACCGGGGAGTACCGGTCGGTGAACGAGTTCAGGCTCTCCACCTCGATCCGGTTCTGCCGAGGCAGCGTGGCGAGGTAGTTGAGTGCGGAGTTCGTGATGACCATGCCAGTGGTGGTGATCCGCACGTCGTTGCGCGAAAGGGGGATCGACGCGCGGGGCGCGAGTGTTCCGTTCACGTAGAGCTGCCGGGAGTCGATACCCTGCGGAACCGTCGCGACCCAGATGTTCGCGCCTGCGTCGTGCTGGGTCCAGCCGGTGACGGGCTGGCCGCCGGACACTCTTGGTGTCGCGCCAGGACTGGCCTGCCAGGTGACGGTATGACCGTTGCGTCCTGAGTCGGCGCTGGTGAACTTCAGGGGTTCGGACAGCCGGTGGACACCGCCGGCGAGCTCCACGATCACGTCGCTCTCGCCCGACCGGGCACGCGCCATCTCCTGGGCCTTGGCCAAGGAGGCGACCGGGCTGGCGGCGGAACCCTCGTTCCGGTCATTGCCGTTGGGGGCGACAACAATCCGTACGATCGCGCTGTCGGCGGCCAGGGCCGGAGGGCCGACGAGGAGTGATCCGATCAGGGCGGCCGGTGCGGCGAGTATCGCGGCGGTCAACGATCTGGTGCCTGGGGGCATGGGGTGTCACCTTTCCGGAGGGCGGGCTCAACGGGGTCGATCCGGTTGGTTACGTGCCGAGGAAGCAGCCGAGGGGCCTATCGACTGCTGTGCGGACGACAGGTCGTCAGCTGCTGGATGTATCTGATCAATGAGAAGCCGTGTTACCTGCGTGCGGACACCATGCAGGCGGGTTCCCACGCGGGCCCACGTTGATTGGTGAAGTTTAGGTATCACATAACAACCGCCGGATAACAGTCAGTCAAGAGATGAGACTTACTAATCCGTTGGACTAACCAGCGCCGGGCCGGCCTCGCCGGCTGTATTCTCGGGATCGGCGTGCGCAGGTCGCGGGTGAGGTGCCTCTTCGGATTCAACGATGAGCCGCACTCTTTCTGGCGGTCCCTAGACGAAGGAGGCAGGCAGATGGACAGCTCATCCGTGCCCACAGGAGTATCCACGCGCGAGCCTGGCCCGTACCGGCCCGGTTACGAGTTGGTGGCCGAGCAAATCCTGCAGCTGATCGCGGAGCTGGAACTGCGGCCGGGTGACCGCATGCCCACCGAGAACGAACTTGCCACCCGACTCGGCTCCAGCCGAACCGTCGTACGGGAAGCGGTCAAGATCCTCTCGGCGATCGGCCGGATTCGCGCTCAGAAAGGCCGCGGCCTCTACGTCTCCGACGACGAGGGAATGCTCGGCTCGGCACGCTGGGGCGGGTTCTTCCATCCCACCGACCTCGATCACGTCTACATGCTGTTCGAGTTCCGCCGCGTCCAGGAGACCGCGGCCAGCCGACTGGCAGCGACCCGCGCGACCCCGCCCGAACTGCGAGCCATCGAAGCCGCCGCCGAAACCTGCCGGCAGGGCCACCTGACCGGGCAGGTCGCGCTGTTCAATCGTGGTGACGACGACTTCCACCTCGCGATCGCCACCGCGTCACACAACAACTTCCTGATCGCGTCGGTTCGCGAGGCCCGCCGCCTGCAGTACCAGTCGACCACCATCGGCCTGCACGGCAGCGTCGGCGGCCACGCCGCGGAAGCCACCGAGGAGCACGCCGCCATCTTCCAGGCGATCCGCGACGGCGACCCCGAAGCCGCGGCCCGGGCCACCGCCATCCACCTCGACAACACCCTCGAGGACTACCGCCGCGAAATCCAACGCCGCGTCTTCGGCGAATGAACTCTGGGGTCCGCTTGCCGCTTTCTACAGATCCAGCAGGTACAGGCTGAAGGTCGTCGGCGTACCGTCCGGAAGCGTGTCCCGGTTGGACGGAAAGTCCCTGACGTACCTGAACCCGGCCTGCTGTGCGACCCGGACGGACGCCAGGTTCTCCGGCTCCACACGGATGGCGGCGCGCCTTCCGATCTTGCCGGTTCGAAGCACGTCGCAGATGAGGCGTACGGCCTCCACCGCGACACCTTGGCCGCGAGCCCACGGGTGAACCGCTTCCGCATCCGCCGCCACCAAAGGCCTGAGCTCAACCGTCACCCGGCCGACGGTACGTCGTGCAACCGGCACTCGCCATACATCGACGCCTGCTCGCGGCTTTTGTCACGGCAACGGACGCGTCGTACGACTGGTCCGGTTGCTGCGGTACGTGAGCGGGGCTAGATCGTGGCGCAGGCGTGGGTCACGGTGCTGGTCCAGAGGCTCGGGTGGGTGGACCAGAGGTCGTGGGGAACGTCGGGGATTGTCGTCAACTTGCCGTGCGGGACTAGGGCGGCGAGCTGCGCTAGTGGCCAGCGTGGGCGGATATCGGCTCCGAGGCTTTGCCTGCCTCGTACGCCTCGGACCAGCTGCGATCGCGTTGCGGCCCGCGGCCGGCGATGCCAACCACGCCCGTCACCACCTCCGGATGTTCGACCGCGTAGCGCACGGCGAGATCGCAACCCCACGAATGGCCCAGCACGATCCAGCTTTCGACGCCGATCGCCGCGCGGATGCCTTCTAGATCAGCGATCGCGCGTTCCATGTCGTGCGGGCCGCCGCCCGACCGGCCGACGCCGCGCGGTTCGGGGAACCACGCCCGGTGGCCGGCGGGCGAGAGCTCTTCCTGTTCCAGGTACTGCACGCACCCCGGTCCCCCGGTCAGTACCACGACGTCAGGCCCTTGCCCAGTCACGCCAACGTGCAGCGCTACGCCGTCCACCTGGATCGTCCGCGAATCCATATCCCGGACACTAGCAACAACCAGCGGCGCCCACCGACTTCGTGTGGTCAGACGATCGGTAGCGCTCAAAATGGATTAGGCCATTTGATGGTTGTCGAATAGCGCGAAAGGCGTTGAACCGGTTGGCGCCGAGGGCCGTTTGGTGGGCATCTATCCCTCACGGAAAGGCCTTCAAGATGAAGCGCTTTCTACCTTTTGTTTGTGCCGGGCTCCTGGCGGCCCTGCTACCTGCAAACGCGCAAGCCAGCTCCTGTAGCTACACCCCGAGTCAGGCCACGACTTTTCCGAACGGCACTGGCGGCGGTCAACTCACTGACACCGACGGCGCCAACGGTTATGTCGGAACGGCGTTCCTCAACCAGAACCACGACCCCTACCCGCATGGCGCGGTATGGCGGGACGGCGTCGCGGTGACGGACCTCGGCGCACTCGGAATGGCGTTCGCGGTCAACCGTTCAGGTGACGCCGTCGGCTGGAAATGGGGTGGCAAGTCGGCGGTTTACCTACCGCGAGGTGGTACGCCCGTACCGTTGGCGATCCCGACGGGCGTCACCAAATCGATCCCAACGCCGACCGGGATCAGTGACGACGGTCTGATCGTCGGATACGCCCGGTACGACGACGGCACGGATCACGCGTTGACGTGGCACGCCGGCACGGCCGGTACGACGTACCGGGATCTCGGGGTGACCGGCGTTCGCGTGCCGTTGACCGATGTCAGCGACGACGGGCTGGCCGTTGGCACGGTCAAGCGCGGCCAGTTCCTCACCGCCGTCAGCGGAACCAGCCTCACCGCGCTCGGTGGCGTTGATCCGCGCGCGGACAGCCAGGCGAACGATGTCGCCGGACGGTTCGTACTTGGAAAGGGCACGGTTCCCGGCCAGGGCACCGGTACCGTGCTGTGGGAGAACGGCGTACCGCGTCTGCTCGGCATCACCGGCAACGCGACCGACGTCAACCTCAACGGCGTTGTCGTCGGCAACGACAGCACCGGTCCATTCGTTGTTCGCGGCAACGAAAAGGCCGCCCTGCCCAAGCTGCCGGGACACACCACCGCACAGGCACTCGCGGTCACCGACGACGGCCGCGTCCTGGGCTGGAGCCGCACCGCCGACCTCGAACAACAATCGGTGCCGGTGATCTGGACCTGCCACTGATCTCGGCTAGGGACACCCCGGACCTGGTGATGCCGGGGCGTTCCTGAGCCGCGGCGGGCACGTTCTCCAACAGGAACAGCGGCGACGGCGGTCGTCGTACGGCGAGGCCGTGCGACGACCGCCACACCCGAATGTTGCTCCAGGCAAGGAACCCGGCGATTTCTAACCGAGGAAGGTCGTCAGCGCCGAGGTGACGGCGGCAGGGTTCTCCTCCTGCAGGAAATGCGCCGTGTTCGGTACCTTCTGCACCCGCACATCGGTGCCCTGCTCGGCCCAGACGTACTGCATGAAGTCGTAGCTGTACTCCGAGGCCAAACCGAGCAGCGGCGCGGTGATCTTGCCGTACGTCGCGAAGTCGGTGATGTCGTCGTGGAACGCCTGGTACCAAGCGTTTCCGGCCCGGATCGCGTCGGGCTTATTGTATGCCTGGGCGTAGATCCGGCGGTCACGCTCACCGATCGAGCCCGGGTCCATCAGGATCGTGTCGAACAGGTGATCCACCAGGTACCGCGACCGGCCGGCCACGAGCTGCTCCGGCAGACCCTGGACCTGGTTGAACGCGAACCACCAGATGTTCAGGCCTTGGTGCGGCCGCGGCAGCAACGGGATGTCGTACAGGCTGGGATCCGGGTGGCCCACGTCCATCAGCACGACCTTGTCCGTCGCCGCGGCGTGGTTGACGGCGAAGCTGTGCGCCACCATCGAACCGATGTCGTGACCGGCGATGTTCACCTTGCCCAGGCCGAGGTGCCGGGTCAGTTCGTAGATGTCCTTGGCCATCGTCTTCTTGTCGTACCCGCCGGCCGGTTTGGACGAACCGCCCATACCGCGCATGTCGACCGCGATCACCCGATAGCGCTTGGCGAGGGCCGGCAGCACCTTGTGCCAGGCCCACCACGTCTGCGGCCAGCCTGGAACGAGCACCAGCGGCTCGCCGGTCCCACCCGTCACGTAGTGCATCCGGATGCCGTTCACCTGCGCGTACCGGCTGCGCAGCCCCAGCGATCGCGCCAGCGCCTCGTCGGCCGGCGCGCCCGCCTGCGCCTGGCCCTGCGCGTGTGCCTGGCCCGCTCCTCCAGTGAGTACCGCGGCCAGGCCCGCCCCGAGCCCCAACGCCTTTCGCCTGTTGATGTCCATCTCGCTCGCCCTTTCGGCTGTTTGCTCCCCGATCGCGAGCAAGCTAGCCGACGCCAAGGGCCATTCACAGTTGCTGGCGTCCTGGAAAACCTACGCGTTTTAAGGCCTTTCGATCCACGTTGTAAGGCTGCACGGTACGTAGCGGCCGTCCCACCTTGGCGTCACCAGTACGGCGACAGGCTTACTCGCGTTGCGACGCGTGGTTACGCGGGGTGATGATGAATATGGGCGTCGCTGCTGGCCCGAGGGGGATGTGGTTGTGCAGATTCAGCAATGGCTGGGATGGATGCTGCGCGCGTGCCGGAATCTGGGCACCGAACAGCGGTTCCGGAATCGATCGGATTTCGCGCGGGCCTGGCCGGACGGCGAGCTGGTCGAAGCGGTGCACGTGTCGACCATTCAGCGCTGGGAAACCGGCGTACTCCCGGTGCCACGCCCCGCGCTGAGACGCTACGAGGAACTGCTCGGCCTGCCGACCGGCCAGCTGACCGCAGTGTCGGACCATCTCCACGAGCTCAACCACCATCGCCGCCATCCTCCCGTCGGTGGTGGCGGCGATCTGAGGCTGCTGCCGATCCACAGTCGCCGAGTCGGCACTCTGCTGGATCGGGCTTGCTCGTCCGGGATCGTGTCCGGCGTCGAGTGGGACGAGCTCACCGGACTGTTGACTCAATGGCCGTCCACATTGCTGCCGTGGCGAATGTGGGAGGCGATGTCCCAGCGTCTACTGCTGGAGATGCTGGCTGCGGACGGAATCGCCTGGGTGCAACGCTACGAGGCGATGGTCCGGCTGCTCACTCACCCGTGCGGTGGGCCGGCGGCCATCGCCGCGTGTGCCTCGGCCGCCGGTCTTCGCAACCACCAGGCAATGACCTCGACGGTCGCGGCGCTGGGCTCCAGCGATCACACCGACTCGATTACGGCGATGATCACCCAGGTTCACAACCCGACCAACGATCGCGCGCTGACCGGCGCTGTCGCCGGACTGGCGGAGGCGGTCGGGCGTGGCCGGCTGGATCTGACCCAGCGCCGCCGGGTACTGGTCGCGTTGCAGCCGTTGGCCGGCTCGGGCGACGATCTCGACGCCAGATCGGCTCAGATCCTGCAGCGGTTGTCGCCTGTACCGCGGCAGCCAGCGCCGGTTGCACCGCCGGACGATCCGCAACGTCACGTCACCGAGCGGCTGACGCTCCGTGCGATCGCACAGATGGAATGCAGCGATGCGGCTGGTTATGACGGCTTCGCCGAACTGGTGCACCACATGCTGTGCTACCCCAGTGGCGACACCCAACTGGCAGCGTCTTTCGCAATCGCCGCCACGCCCTACCGTGGACCTCTCGCGGTAGCACTGCAAGAAGAGCTGATCTCACCGGGCACGATCGCCGGGTCTCCCGAGTGGAGCACTACTCTGCTCGCCGCGCTGCGGACGCTGGGCGGCGAATCGGAGCTACAGCTGGCTGAACGGATCGTCACGGCCACCGGGATCCCGGCCGAAACCATCCGGGTGGCCGCGTTCGCGATCGCCCACCTCGGGGACAAGACTCCCGCCTTGTGGTGGAAACACGCCATCGACCAACGGCTGGGCATGGTCGCGGCAGCGCCCGATCGGCCCGCGGATATCGAGATCTTGCGCGGTCTCACCTACAGCGCCGGTATCACCGGCCGCCGCGATGCCCTCGAACAACTGCGATCAGACCCGCGAACGCCATTCGACTCCCGAGCGGCAGCAACCTGGTGGCTGGACGTCCCCGCCCACATCCTGACCAGCGCCCGCCACTGACCCTCGCACCCGAAGCCCTGGCCGAAGCGGCGCCACTGCAACGATCCCCCGCGCGAGGACGAGGTCGTCGTACGGCGCGGGTCGACGGGTGCCGGGTGATGGCAAGTGGTTGTGCGCCGCGGGATCGCCTGCGCACAACCGCGCCGCGGGCCGGCCGGCGCGGGCCATTCTCGAACGAAGCCGCTTCCGAGTCGGCTTCGGAAGCCCACAGGCACAGCCCGTACGTCGACGGAAATCCCAACCGATGGCGCTAACGGGCCGACAACGTCAACCGCGAGGCAAGGAGCTAACGATGGAACCGATTCACGAGCGTCGAGCTCTGGCGACACCCACCAAGAAGACGGCCAGGTTCGCACGCCGCATCACCGCGATCACCACCACGGCGCTGGCCGTGACGGCGATCGCGATCACCCCCGCACACGCAAGTTGGTACCCCGCGACAACCGGCGGCAGCGGCGCGAACCTTCGGTCGTGCGCCTCGACGTCGTGCCCGATCAGCGCTGCCTCGGTGCCGGCCTGGACCGGGATTCGGATCGTCTGCCAGAAGGTCGGCCAATCCGTGAGCGGCTACTACGGCACCTCGAACTTGTGGAACTACATCGTCTGGGAAGGCGGCCCGGGCCGGCCGGAGGGCTTCGCCGCCGACGCCAACATCAACACCGGCTACTCCTACTGGATCCCCGGCATCGAAGTCTGCCGGTGACAAAGGATCGCGCCGCTCCCCCACACCTGGGCGGCGCGATTCCCCGGCGCACGAACGAGCCGCTGCCCACCTCGTCGTACCTAGAACTGACGGCATGACCTACCAGGTAGGTCATGCCGTCAGGTGCGCAAAGGTCAGCCGGCGAAGGTGTAAGCACGCGTCGCGCGGTCGACCACCTTGTGCAGACCAACATGGTCGGCCGCCCGGCCACCGGCGCTGATCTCGCCGCCAACGAGCTTGAAGCTCGCCTGCGGGTTCAAGACCCGAAAGATGACAAGCCGCTTGGCTCCGGAGCCGTCGGTGTAGGTGTAGGTCATCGTTTTGGTCGGGTAGTAGCCGCGGTAGTTCATGGACTTGGTGCTGCCGTCAACGATCGACAGCACACGGAAGTTCTTCGTACCGCGCAGTGCCTTGATCTTGGCGTTGATCGCCGCGTTGAAGGTCGGCGCCTCGCGACCCTCGATGTAGCCGTCGACGCGCAGGTTCCACAGCTTGTTCGGGCTGGTGAACCGGGTCGTGCCCACGTCGAGCCGAGCCTTCGTCCACCCCTTCGGCGCGTGCGTGCTGACGGTCCACTCGTCGTTCGGCTTGTTGTGGCCCCAGACGTGGTATTGGTACGCGGTCACGTTGAGCGGAGCGACGGCGGCCGCGCTCGTGCTGGCGGCGGGCGCCTGCGACGCGGCGTTCGCGGCCGTGCTGGCGAGTGCTCCCGTGCCGGCGATCCCCACCAGAGCCGCGATGCCGATCACGCGCTTGAACTGGAAACGCATTTTGTTCTCCCCCAAGTATTCGGTCGATTTGTGCCCCGTAAGACTTCCCCAGCAGGGTTTTAGTTGATCTCGACTTCATAACGTCGATCACGGCCGAAAGGTGCTGCCGAAGCACGCCCGCCGGTGAGCCAGGCCGATGTTCATGGCCGAGGGCAACGGGTTGGGGTCGGCGGGTTGAGGTCGGCGAGTCGAGGTCGGCGGGCCCAGGAGTCGGCGATGGGACCGGGACCGGTGATCGCTAACCGCTTCGACGTGCGCAATGAAAATCGTTATCGTTTGCTGCTATGTCAGTCAGCTCCCCGCCCGTGCGACCACCCCTCGCACGCACCAGACCCGATCTCAGGACGTCATACGCCCGACATCGACTCCTGATCGCCGGTCTTGCCGTCACGCTCGGCGTCGTTGTCGTCGTCAGCTCCGGGATCGGCCCGGTCGCCGTTCCGGTTGGTACGACGGCAAAAATCCTCTGGGCCCACCTGGCCCCGGCGACCACGTGGCGACCTGGACGCTGGCCCAAGATCAGATCGTCTGGACGTTCCGTCTCCCCCGCACGTTGCTCGCGGCGTTGGTCGGAGCCGCCCTGGCCGTTGCCGGAACCGTCCTGCAGGCGGTGATCAGGAATCCGCTCGCGGATCCCTTCGTACTAGGCGCCTCCTCGGGGGCGTCGCTTGGCGCAGTCGCCGCGCTGGCCGGTGGCGCCGTCGTACCGGGGGTGATCGTCTCCGGCGCGGCCTTCTCCGGTGCCGCGGTCGCGGCGTTGCTCGTCTTCGTGCTCGCCCAGCGGGGCGGCCGCGTCGAGTCCCTTCGGCTGGTGCTCGCGGGCGTTGCTCTGTCGTACCTGTTCAGCGCGGCTACCAGTTGGATCACCGTCACCGCCGAGCACGGCAAGCTGCCAGGCCTGGTGTTCTTCCTGCTTGGCAGCGTGTCAACGGCGACCTGGCAAATGCTCACGATCCCGGCGATTATCGTGGCGGCCTGCGTGGTGCACGCCCGGCTGCGGGTCGGACCGCTCAACGCGGTGATGACTGGTGACGAGACCGCGACCTCGCTCGGCGTGGACGTGTCCCGCTTCCGCATCGAGATGCTGCTGGCCACCTCACTGCTGACCGGCGCGGTGGTCGCGGTCAGCGGCGGTATCGGCTTCGTCGGCATGGTCGTGCCGCACATCTGCCGGCTCATCGTCGGCGCCGACCATCGGCGATTGTTGCCGGTGGCAACCCTCGGTGGCGCCATCTTCCTGGTCCTCGTCGACATCGTCGCGCGCACCGCCGCCGCACCACAGGAGCTTCCGATCGGCATCGTCACCGCCGCGATCGGCGCGCCGTTCTTCCTGTGGCTGCTGCGCCGGCGCCCGGTCGGGGGTGCCTGATGAAGGTGCACGCCCACGACATCGGCGTGAAGCTGTCCGGCCATCCGGTGCTCAGCGGCGTCGACCTCGACGTACAGCCCGGCGAAGTGGTCGGCCTGCTTGGGCCGAACGGCTCCGGCAAGTCCACCCTGCTGCGCGCGATCTACCGCGCCGTTCGGCCGTACGCCGGCACGGTGCACCTCGGCGATCTGGACGTGTGGGCGTCCTCGCCCCGGGCGGTGGCGCGGCGCTCCGCCGTACTGACGCAGGACAATCCGACCGAGCTGGAGTTGACCGTCCTGGACGTCGTCCTGCTGGGGCGCGTTCCGCACCGGACCCTGACCGGCCGCGGCCATCGAGAGGACACGGCCCTCGCGCTCGACTGTCTGGCGCAGGTCGGCGCGAGCCACTTGGAACAGCGAATGCTGCCGACGCTGTCCGGCGGTGAACGGCAACGGGTGATGCTGGCTCGCGCTCTCGCGCAGCAACCGAAGGTGCTGCTGCTGGACGAGCCCACCAACCACCTCGACATCGCTCACCAACTGGACCTCCTGGCGCTGGTACGACGTCTCGGCGTCACCGCGATCATCGCCCTGCACGACCTGACCCTCGCCGCGGCGTACTGCGATCGGCTGGTCCTGCTGAACGAGGGCCGCGTCGTCACCGCCGGGCCACCCGAACAAGTCCTCACCCCGGAACGAGTGCTGTCCGTGTACGGCGTCGCGTGCGACGTACTGGTCCATCCCCGGACCGGACGGCTGCTGCTTGCCCTGACTCAAACCGATACCCCTGTGAAGGAATCCATCGCATGACGAACCGCCCGATCCGTCCGCTGCTCGCAACCGCCCTCGCCCTCGCCGGCGTGGTTGGCTGCGGCAACGTCTCCGTCGGCGCCGAACCGTCGACCGGTACGCCGGCGGCGCAAGCGCAGTACCCGATGAAGGTCACCAACTGTGGTCGCGAGTACACGATCGCGAAGGAACCACAGCGCATCGTCAGTCTCTACCCAGGTCAGACCGAGATCCTGCTGCGGCTCGGCCTGAAGGACCGGATCGTGGCGCAGGCCCAGGAGACGGCGTCCGAGCCGGATCCGGAACTGGCCGGCGACTTCAAGTCGATTCCGTCGCTGGGCGCGAGAATCCCACCCAGCAAGGAGGTCCTGGTGGCGCAGTCGCCGGACTTCGTCTACAGCGGCTCGGAGTACGAGTTCAACACCGAGCAGGGCTTCGCCGGCAAGGACGATCTGCTCAAGGCCGGCGCCACGCCGTACGTCGCGACCGCCGGCTGCAAGCAGCGGCGATCCACCGGCACGGTGGAGGACGCCTTCACCGATCTGCGCACCCTCGGCAAGGTGCTGGGTCGTGCCGATCAGGCTGCCGAACTCGAGAAGAAGGCGCGCGCCGACCTCGCCACGGTGACCGATCGCATCGCCGGGCGGCCGCCGGTCAAGGCCGCGCAGGTCTTCTACGAGGGCGGCAAGCTGTACGCCATCGGCGCGGCGATCGAGGTGGACATGCTGCGGCTGGGCGGCGGCAAGAACGTTTTCGCCGCGACCGAGCAGCGCTTCGCCGACTTCTACGCCGCCGAGGTGAACGCCGAGGTCGTGCTGGAGCGCAATCCGGAGGCCTTTGTGTTCGCCGTTCAGAACGAGGCACACCAGCGGCAGACGGTGGATTACCTGACTCGCACGTTCCCCACCACGCCGGCCGTTCGCAACCGCCGGTTGGTCGGCGTCCGCAATGCCACCTTCGCGCCCGGAACGCTAGCCAGCATCGAAGGCGTGGCCGCGATCGCCGACGGCCTGCACCCGAAGGGCTGACCGTGTCACAGACCACCGAGGTCTCGCTGCTGCGGGACAAGGTCTTCATGTACTTCCTGCTGGCCCGGACCGTGGCGGTGCTGGGTTCCGCGATCACCTCGGTCGCCCTGCCGTTGCTGGTCTTCCAAGTGACGTCATCGCCGCTGATCACGTCGCTCGTCACGGCGGTCCAGGTGCTTCCGTATCTGGTGTTCGGGCTGGTCGCGGGCGCGATGGCCGACCGGCTTCCCCGGCGTAGGCTCATGCTGGCCTGTCAGGCGGTATCGGCCGCGGCACTGCTGACCGTGCCGCTGGCCTCCTGGCTCGGTGGTCTCACGGCTCCACACGCGGTCGCGGTAGCCGCCGTCGTCGCGACCAGCTTCGTATGGTTCGACGCCGCGTCGTTCGGCGCCCTGCCGGCACTGGTCGGCAGGGCGCGGATCGTCCCGGCCAACAGCATGGTCTGGACGGTCACGACCTTGGTCGGCCTCGGCGGCCCGGTGGTCGGCGGAGTCCTTGTGGCCGCGGTCGGCGCTGCTCCGGCGTTGTCGTTCGACGCTGCGTCGTACGTCGTTGCCGGGGCCCTGCTCGCGCTGATCGGTAGATCGTTCGACGCGCCTGGAGCTCGTGCGGAGGGCCAACCCCGCGAACGGCTGCGCACCGGGATCAAGGAGGGGCTGCAGTTCGTTTGGCAGCACCCGGTGGTTCGTTCGCTGACGCTGCTGGGGGTCGGCAACTCGATCACCGGCGGCGCGGTGAGCGCCCTGCTGGTCGTGTTCGCCGTACGCGATCTCGGCCTGTCCGAAGACGGTGGTGGCGTCGGGCTCGTGGTCGGCATCGTGGCAGCCGGAGCGTTCCTCGCGGCCGTGGCGCTTCCGAGGCTCACGAGCCGCGTTCCGATCGGCTGGATCACCATCGCGACGCTGACGACCAGCCCTCTCGCGCTCCTCCTCACCGCCGCGGCGCCTTCATTGCCTTGGGCAACCGTTCCGCTGCTGCTCTGGAGTCTCACCAGCACTCTGACGATCCTCAACGGCATCAACGCCCGGCAGATCGTCACACCCTTGGAACTCCAGGCCCGCGTCAACACCACCGCCCGAATGCTCGCCTGGGGCGGAACCCCACTCGGCGCGCTGGCCGGTGGCCTTCTAGCGGAGGCCGCGAGCGCCCGCTTCGCGTACGCAGTGATGTCCACCGCCGTCCTCGTCAGCGCCGTACTCGCCTGGCGCTCCCCCCTCCGCCACCGAGCCTTCGCCACCACAAACCACCCAGCCAGTGAGCCCGCCGGCTAGCAGCTCCGGCCATCATCCGTCCCCCGCGAGGGCGCCTCAGTGCGCCAACTGTCTCCGCGAGGCAGCTCGGCGCACCGGCCAACACCCACGGACGCGATTGTCCCGCGGACACGATCGTCGCACGCGGACGCGATCGACGCTCGAGGCTCCGCCGGACATCGGACCAACCGCCAGTCTTGGACGACGACGTCGGCGCGGCTGTCGGCATCCCACCCGGCTACCCGGGCGGCGCCGCCGCTGCCGACTTGTTGTACCGCTCCCCGTTGTAACCAGGCACCCGCGCCAAGAATCGGCACACCGCCCACCCAGATCACCGGTCACCACCAACCATCTGGCCACGTGACGGCCAGGCCGACGCGCATTCCGCGTCCGACCGTCGGAAAGAAGTTGGCGTCGGCTCCGCCGCGCGCAGGCGGTCCGTGCCCGGCGAGAGCTGGTTGTCGACGGAGCAGGTGATCTGGTCGGCGGACCAGTCGACGGCGTACGTGTGCAACTCCGTGACGTCGATCGGCAGTCGCACCGCGTCGAAGTCCTCCGGTACGGCGGGGCCAACCCCAGAATGCTTCCTGCTCCTCGCGGACGACCAGGCCCTCGCGGTACGGCTGCTGGCCAACTGTGCTGCCCATCGGACCCTAGTGTCCTGAGTCGGAAGTTCGTGCTTCAGCTCCGGTGTCCAGGTGCGTGCATCGCAAGGCGGAGAAGCGGTCGCGATGCTCTAGCATCGTGGCCGTTTCTCCAACGCCGCGAGGTGCGTGCCTGGGCGCCGGAGATGTGCACGAACTTCCGACTCAGGACACTAGTAGTTGCCGGACTGGATGCCGGACTCCCGCAGCGGCGGGCGGTGATCGTCGCCACACCACAGGCCCTGCTCCGGCGGGATGAACAGGCGCAGGCAAGACCCGTTCAGCTCGTACCGCGCTGCTGTGCGTCGCGGGAGGTGGCGCAGGCGAGATAGGTGGCGGCGCAGGCTGGAGGCGACTTGTGCAACGGCTCCAGCCCGCGCTGCCTACTGGCGACCCGCCGGGCTGATCCAGCTCAAGACCAAAGGGCTGTCTTGACCGGTCGGCCACCGTACGACGCCAGAAGCTGGCACCTGCACGGTCTCGAACGTCGAGTCACGGCCAGAAGCATCTCGCACTCTGCACGCCAAAGCAATGCAAAACTTATGCATGACCACAACCGCGGCCCGAACAGGGCGTGGCCACGACTCAATTGGGTACAGGAGATCGATACAGGCGCGGGGAGTCCGAGAAATGGTGAAGTACACGGAGTTGCTGACGCGCCTCACAGACCTGACGGTCGCCACGAGCCCGCCGGTCGGCCTGCCGGAACGCCTGTGCAGGGCCAGCCAGGAGATTCTCGGCGCCGACGGCGCAGCCTTAACGGTGAGAAACACGACGGCCAGCCGCGCAACCGTGTGTACGACGGACAAGGTCATCGCACGCCTCGCCAACTTGCAGGAAGTCACCGGGCAAGGGCCCTGCCGCGAGGCCTTCCAGCACGGCACCTACTTCACCGTGGACCTGGATGACCGGTTCGATCCGCGGTGGCCGGAGTTCTCCCGAGCCGCGCGGCGAGCGGTCGGCCCGGCCACCATGTACTCCTTCCCGATTCACCCTGACGGCGAGACCTTCGCCGTCATCAGTCTCTACACCGTGCCGGACAAGGACCTCGCCGAATCGACCGGGGACGCGCAGTTCCTCTTCGACGCGGCCGGCAAGGCGTTGCTCGGAGACGCCGCCGCCCACGCGCGGCTGGAGCTGGCCGGAGCCTGGTCGTCCCACGCCGAAGTCCACCAGGCCTGCGGCATGGTCGTCGCCCAACTCCACGTCGCGCCGGACGATGCGCTGGCCATCCTGCGCGCGCACGCGTACGCGAGAACCATCACCTTGGCCGATACGGCGCGACGTGTCATCGACCGGGAACTCGACTTCCGACCGCGACCGTTCAACCGCTAGTGTCCTGAGCCCACAGGACTTTGATCAGGGCAACGTGCTCCTCGGCGCCCAGGCCCGCCTTCACCGCTCGCTCGAACAGGTCGGCCGCGAAGAGCGGGAAGTCGGCGCCGATCCCGGCGTCCGCCGCTTGGCGAACCAGCCCGCGCAAGTCGTTCGCGACGGTGCCCAGGGTGCTCTCGGGATTCGCGTACCGCTGATGCTGAACGACGGCGCCCATGTGCGCCGCGTCTGCGCCCAGTACCGGGCTCAGGCTTTTGACGAGCTGCCCGAACTCCTCGGCATCCAGCCCCTCGGACTGCGCGATGCCGGCGCCGTGAGCGAACCCGATCCAGTGCCCGGCCAGGTACGCCAGGGTGGACGCGAACAAGGCCGCGGCCGAACCGATCGGTACGCCCTGGTGAATCACGGTCCCGGCCAAATCCTGCCAGATCGCGGTTGTTGCCTCGTACAACGACTCGTCGCCGGCCACCGCGATCACCGCTTCCGGGCCGCCGATCTGCCGCGGCCACGCGAAGATCGCGCCGTCCAGGTAGGCCGCGCCAAGCCCGCGAACGACCTCGGCCAGCTCCCGCGCCTCACCGGGTGTCCCCGTGCTGAGCTGGACGAACACCGTTCCCGGCTGGACCTGCGCCGCGTCGATCAACTGCCTGGTCGCCGCGTAGTCGGACACGCAGATCACGACTACCGGCGATGCCGCGACGGCCTCGGCGACGCTGTCCGCCAGCTTGGCGCCCGCGTCCGTGAGAGGTGCGGCCCTGGCTGGGCTCCGGTTCCAGACCGTCACCTCGCGACCAGACCGCACCAACGCGGCGGCCAAGGCCGACCCCATCTCGCCGAGGCCGAGAACCGTTACTGCACTGCACATACTGATTCCTCCAGGTCACCAGAACTTGACCTGTCCAGCCTTGGCGTTATCAGTTGAAACTACAATTACTGACTTTTTTGTCAGTGCCGCCTGGCACGATGACGGCATGAAGTTTCCTCTCTCGGACAGTTGTGGCCTGGGACCGGCGTTGCGCGTCATCGGCGGCCGATGGAAGTCCGTTCTCATCTGGGAGTTGCACGAGGGCCCGGTCCGCTTCGGCGAGCTCCGGCGCCGCGCACCGGGCATCAGCGAGAAGGTGCTGATGCAGCAACTGCGCGAACTCGAGGCCGACGGCGTGGTCTCCCGCCACGTGGTGCGCGAGAAACCACTTTGGGTGGAGTATGAACTGACCCCAGCCGGTCAGAAGCTGAACGACGCGGTGCACACCCTCGCCCTCTGGGGCCAGGAGCACGCACCGTCCCACGCCCGAACCGGCTAGTGTCCTGAGTCGGAAGCTCGTGCTTCAGCTCCGGTGTCCAGGTGCGTGCATCGCAAGGCGGAGAAGCGGTCGCGATGCTCTAGCATCGTGGCCGTTTCTCCAACGCCGCGAGGTGCGTGCCTGGGCGCCAGAGATGTGCACGAACTTCCGACTCAGGACACTAGTCGCGGGACAGCACCGTTCGTTCGATCATCGTGACGACGAGCTCCGTTGGCGGCGTGGTGTCGTAGTCCGGGTCGTTCATGTGCTCGGACACGATCCCGTCGATGGCGCCGCCGATGACGATCGCGGCCGAGCGGAGAGCGACGTCGCCGGTCAGGCCCCGCGCCCGGCGGGCCGCCGCCAGTAGGTCGGCCAGCGCTCGCCAACGGGAGGCGGGATCGGCCGGCTCGCCGGTGTGGATAGCGGCTTCGACGATCATCCGGGTGTGCCGCGGATTGTCGCGCAGGTGCCCGATCATCGAGCGCACGTACGCCGCTGGCCAATCCTCCGGCCGGGTTGCGTCCACGGCCGCACCAACCGCCGTGATCAGGGCGCCCAGGACCTCGTCGCGTGCCGTCTCGACCAGCGCGTTCTTCGACGGGTAGTAGTACAGCACCGCGGCCTTGGTGAGATCCGCACGCTCCGCGATCTTGGCCAGAGACGCCCCCGCGTAACCCACCTCCGCCACCAAATCCACGGTGACCGCGATCAGCTGCGCGCGACGAGCCTGCTCGGTGATGGTCAGCTTCCGGTCAGGCGGCAATGGCGGCATGACCCCGATTCTACCGTACGGTTAGAATACTTACCGATCGGTTAGGAGTGGATATGACGCAAAAGTCCGCACGCAAGAAGCGCCGCTGGCCGCGAATCGCGCTCGGCGTGATCGTGGTGGCAGGCGTAGCCGTCGCGCTGGTCCTGCGCTCGCCATCGCCCGTCGGCCACTGGAACAGCGCTGACGGTTACGAGGACTACCTGGCCAAGTACGACCAGGCGATGAAGGATCTGCCCGCACCCGCGCTCACACGCGACATCCGCACGCAGTACGGGCTGGTTCGCGTTTACCGCTTCACCGGCAAGGGCAACCCGGGAACAGCCCCACTGGTACTGCTGCCGGGTACGTCGTCCGGCACGCCGGTGTGGGCCGACAACCTTCCGTCCCTGCTGCGGATCGGCGACGTGTACACCCTCGACCTGCTCGGCGAGCCGGGGATGAGCATTCAGAACCGGCCGATCAACACCTCCGAGGACAAGGCCGCCTGGCTGGACCAGACTCTGGCCGCGCTGCCGGAGAAGAAGTTCAACGTGATCGGCTTGTCGATCGGCGGCTGGACCGCCGCGAACCTCGCCCTCCGGCGCCCGGAACGCGTGGCGACCCTCACCACGCTCGATGCGGTCAACGTCTTCGGTGGCATGCCAGTGGAGACCATCGTGCGCTCGCTCCCGGCGGCGGTGAAGTGGCTGCCTCGTTCCTGGCGGGACAGCTTCAACTCCTACACCGCGGGCGGCGCGCCGGTGGAGCAGGTGCCGGTCGCGGACATGATCGAGTCCGGCATGAAGAACTACACGATCCACCAGTCCCAGCCGGAACGGATCACCGAGCAGCAACTCGGCGACCTGACGATGCCGGTACTCGCGTTCATCGCCGGGAGGTCGGTGATGCACGATCCGCCCGAGGCACGCCGTACGGCGGAGAGCCACTTGCGGAACAAGACCGTGCAGTTCTACCCCGACGCCTCCCACGCGATGAACGGCGAGTACCCGGACCAGATCGCCGCCGATCTCCAGGCCTTCCTTGCCGCCCATCGCTGAAGACGGTTACCGGCGTCCACAGCACTGGCCAGCGGACGATCAGGCGACCTGGCGGGTCATGTCGCGGCGTTGGTTCAGCTTTTCGCGGCGCTTCTTGTCCTTGAACCTCCAGGTGAAGCTGCCGGGCTTGCGAGCCTCTTTGCTCAGCTCTTCAGTGAGGAGCCCGTACGAGCTCGACTTGATCTTCTGGGCCAGTGCGCCGCTGATCGAGAAGCGGGTGGCGACGTCGTGCATGGAGGCGAGCTGAACGATGGCGGCGTTGCGGCCCAGCGCGAAGCACTGGAATCCCGTGCCGATGTTGACCTCCTTCGGCTGCCTCTTGTCCAGCCGGGCCAAGATCGCATCGGCCGCGAACGCACCCAGCGGCCGCGCGGTCGCACAGCTGGCCCGGAACGGCATCCCGGAGGGTGAGGCCGAGTCGCCGGCGGCGAGAATACGGTCGCTGTCAACGCTGGTGAGGGTTTCGTCGGTGAGCAGGCGGCCGGTGTCATCAGTGCTCAAGCCACTGCGCCGGGCAAGATCCGGTACGGAGAAGCCGGCGGTCCAGATCGTCACCTCGCTCGGCAGTTCGCGACCGTCCTGGAGCTGGACCGCGTGGCTCGATACCGCGGTCACGATGGCGTCAGGACCGACGATCACGTTCACGTTCAACTGGGCCAGGCGCTTCGCGAACTTGCGACGGACCCTCGGGTGCAGATACGGGCAGAGCACCTTGCCGCACACCAGCGTCACGGCGCGCCCCTGGTCCGCCAGCTCGGTTGCGACCTCGACACCGGTCGCTCCGGAACCGACAACCGTGACCGGGGCCGACGACGGCGTGGCGTCGACGATCTCCCGCAACCGCGACGCGGCCTCCAGATTGGCGACCGGGTGGGCGAACTCTTCGGCGCCAGAGATGCTCGTCAAGTCGAAGCTGCCGCTGCCGGGTGCGTAGATCAGATAGTCGTACGCGAGCGTGTCGCCACCGCCCAAGGTCACGGTCCGGCCGGTCGCGTTGATACCGGTCGCGGTGTCGACAACGAGCTGGATCCGCTCGGACAGGATCTCCTGGTAGTCCACGACCGGCGCGGGCTCGCCAGCCACGTGCTGGTGCAGCCGGAGCCGCTCGACGAACTTCGGTCGCGGATTGACCAGCGTCACGGCGATGTCATCGCGCTGGGTCAGGCGGTTCGCCGCCATCACACCCGCATATCCGCCGCCGATCACGACGACCTTGATCGCCGGGGTGTTCGTGGTGTTCGCAGTCATGCCGTCTCCTCGAATCAGGTGGATACGGCCTCAAGACGCCGGCCGACCGCCCGCTGTGACAGCCAGAGCCGCGAAATGTCACCCAGATCACCAGGCAACCGCCGCCACCGGTGTGCCGTGCCAGCCTTGGGCAGGGCCCGCCGTTCTGCGGCCCCTGCTTCGCGGTACCGCTCAAGGCCACCCGGATAGCGTTGAACTCTGCACCGGTCCGACCGCTCGCCACCTCTTGCCAGGAAAGGACCAAGAAAGTGAAGAAGTATTTACTCTTCGATCACGACGGTGTCCTGGTGGATACCGAGTTCTGGTACTTCAAGGCTGGCGAGCGCGCACTCGCGGACATCGGTTTGACCTTGAACAAGGATCAATATCTCCGCGACATGAACCAGGGATTGGGCACCTGGGTTCAGGCCAGGTCGGCAGGGGTTGACGAGCAGACCATCAGCAAACAGCGCGAGATTCGCAATGAGTATTATCAGGAGTATCTGAGAACGGAAGCCATCGAGATCGAAGGGGTCGTCGAAACCCTTGCCGAGTTGAGTCAATACGCCCGGATGGCGATCGTGACGACGGCGAAGCGCGCGGATTTTGAGCTCATTCACGAGCAGCGTCAGATCAGGCAGTTCATGGACTTCGTTCTCGTTCGCGAAGACTACAACTTCGCCAAACCACATCCCGAGCCGTACCTGACCGGGCTGAAGCGGCTCGGTGCCACGAAAGAACAGACGCTGATCGTCGAGGATTCAGCCAGAGGACTGAACTCAGCCGTGGCAGCCGGCATCGACTGCGCCATAGTTCACAACGACTTCACCAAAGCGCACGACTTCACCCAGGCCGGCTATCGCATCAAAGCGCTGAAGGAATTGAAGGACATCGTTCTCAGCGCCCTGTAGGCGCAGGCGGGCCGACTGCTCGCCGCAGCCCGGCGACCCCGCGAAGTCGACGAGTCATTGCCAACAGCGGGACCGTGCAACATGATGTTAGCGCTAACTTTCTCGGTGCCGCCCTACCGAAGGATCCGCCCATGCGCTTGCCCATGCCCCGCCACGCGCGCTCTGTGCGGCGGCTGATGCTGACCGCAGCCGCGACCGTACTCGCCGCTGTCGCGAGCATCGTCGCCGTGCCACCAGTCGCCTCAGCCGTCGGTCCGGCCCCGCACTACCTGATGACGGCGTTCACCAACAGCAGTGAGTCGAACATGTACGTGTACGACTCGGCGAACGCGACCAACTTCACCCAGGTCAGAGCGAACGCGTACACCCCGCCGTCCGGCCTCATCCGCGATCCCAGCGTGATCCGGCATACCGACGGCTACTACTACATCGTTTACACGACGAACTGGACCGGCGACACGATCGGCTTCGCCCGCAGCGCGGACTACGTCAACTGGACGTTCCTGCGCAACGTCCGGGTCGGTCTCAACGGAGCCACCGGCAGCACGTGGGCGCCGGAGTGGTTCAAGGATTCCGACGGCAGCGTGCACGTGATCTTCTCCGCGTCCACGACCGGGACGGCCGGCCAGTTCCGGCCATACCGGATCACGGCGACGAACGGGGACCTGTCGGCCTGGACCAGCCCGGTCGCGCTCGGTATCCCGGCGAACTACATCGACAGCTTCGTGGTCAAGGTCGGCGGGACCTACCACAACTTCCTCAAGAACGAGACGACGAAGTACATCGAGCACGCCACCGCCACCTCGCTGAACGGACCGTGGACGTTTGTTGGCACAGGCAACTGGGCGGGCTGGGGTTCTGGCCTGGAAGGGCCCGCGGTCGTGCGGCTGCCAGACGGCCGCTGGCGGCTCTACTTCGACCAGTACGGACAACGCCGGTACTTCCACGCCGACAGCACCAACCTCAACACCTTTGGCAGCAAGGTCGAACTCCCCGGTCTCTCCGGTGTCGCGAGGCACTTCACGGTGCTGCGGGAGGACTCCGGCGACAACACCGCCGTACCGACGGGCAACCGGTCCCTTCGCGCGGTGAGCGACACCGCCCGGTACGTCCGGCACCGCGACAACCTCGCGTACGTCGAGCCGGTGAGCTCGTCCAGTAGCACCACCACTCGCCAGGACGCCACCTTCACCGTCGTACCGGGACTGGCGAACGGCAACTGCTACTCGTTCCGGTCGGTGAACTTCCCGAACCGCTATCTGCGGCACTACAACTTCCGCGTCCGGCTGGACGCCAACTCCGGTGACTCGGCGTTCGCCCGCGACGCCACGTTCTGCGGACGCGCCGGGCTGGCCGGCGGCACGTCGTTCGAGTCCTACTCGCATCCCGGCCGGTACCTACGCCACTACAACTTCGAGGTCCGCGTCGACTGGCGCAGCTCAGACGCGGCGTTCGCACGTGACGCGTCGTTCACCGTTTCCGCGCCCCTAGCCTGAAAGGACAGCCGATGAAAAGCACCCTCCATCGTCTGCTCGTACTTGTACTGGCCATCGTCACCTGCGTTGCCGGCCTGCCTGTGTCGCCAGCGAGCGCGACGCCCGCGGTGCGTAACACCAACCCGATCGCGGAGCGACGGGCCGACCCGCACATCTTCAAGCACACCGACGGGTTCTACTACTTCACCGCGACCGTGCCGGAGTACGACCGCATCATCCTGCGCCGCGCGACCACGATCCAGGGCCTGGCCACAGCGGCCGAGACAGTGATCTGGCGCAAGCACGCCAGCGGTGAGATGGGCGCCCACATCTGGGCACCGGAGATCCATTTCATCAACGGCAAGTGGTACGTCTACTTCGCGGCCGGACGCAGCAACGACGTCTGGCGGATCCGGATGTACGTGCTGGAGAGCTCGAGCGCCAACCCGGTGACCGCCACCTGGACCGAACGCGGCCGCATCACCACCCCGTGGGACACCTTCTCGCTGGACGCATCCACATTCGTCCACAACGGCGTGCGGTACCTGACCTGGGCACAGAAGGAACCGGGCATCGACACCGGCTCCAACCTGTACGTCGCCCGCATGGGTGCGAGCCCATGGTCGATCACCGGCCAAGTGACCCGGCTGACCGTGCCGACACTGGCCTGGGAAACCCGTGGACACAAGGTCGCGGAGGGGCCGACGGTCCTGCAGCGCAACGGCAGACTCTTCCTGACGTACTCGGCCAGCGCCACCGACGCGAACTACTGCCTCGGCATGCTGACCGCGTCCGCGTCGGCGGATCCGCTCAACGCCGCATCGTGGACAAAGAGCCCGAATCCCGTGTTCGCCAGCAACGCCGCGACCAGTCAGTACGGACCGGGCCACAACTCGTTCACGGTGTCCGAGGACGGCCAGAGCGACATCATGGTCTACCACGATCGCAACTATCGAGACATCAACGGCGATCCCCTCAACGACCCGAACCGCCGTACGCGCGTGCAAAAGGTCTACTACAAGGCCGACGGTACGCCGGACTTCGGCATTCCCGTCGCCGATGGCGCAACGCCGGTCCGGCTGAAGTCGTACAACACCGAGCGGTTCGTACGGCATTGGGAGTACCGCGCGAGGCTCGAGGCCAACGTCGCCCCGCTGGCGGACTCGCAGTTCAAGATGGTGACGGGTCTGGCCGGCTCCGGCACGGTGTCGTTCGAGTCGACCAACTTCCCCGGCTACTACCTGCGGCATCGCAACAACGACCTGTGGGTCGAGCGCACCGACGGCAGCGCCCTGTTCCGCAACGACGCCGCCTTCACCCAGCGCGCGGGACTCGCCTCGAGCTCGGCCTTGTCGTTCGAGTCGCTGAACTTCCCCGGCCGCTATATCCGGCACAGCAACGGCTTGGTCTACCTGCAAGCGGTCACTGACGCGCAGGGCCGCGCCGACGCCACCTTCGTACTGGAATGACATCAGGCAGGAGAAGGAACATGAGAGCGGCAACCCGCATTACCGCCTTGTTCGCCACCGCAATGGTGCTCTGCGCCTCCCTGGTGGCTCCTCCGCTACAGGCCGCAGTAGCGGCCACAGTGGACCCCAATGCCTACTACGTCCTGGTCAACCAGAACAGCGGCAAGGCCTTGGACGTCTACAACCTGGCCACGAACGACGGAGCACCTATAGCGCAATGGACGCGTAACGACGGCGCGTGGCAACAGTGGCAGTTCGTGGATTCAGGTGGCGGCTACTACCGCCTGAAGTCCCGGCACAGCGGCAAGATTCTGGACTTCCCGTCGACCGCTGACCGGACCGGGCTCGTTCAAACGACCGACGCCAACCGCACCGGCCAGCAGTTCCGCCTTGCCGACTCCGACGGTGGACGCGTCCGCCTGATCAACCGAGCCAGCGGCAAGGCGGTCGACGTACTGGACTTCTCTACCGCCGACGGCGCGCAGGTTGTCCAGTGGCCCGATACGGGCGGGACCAACCAGCAGTGGCAACTGGTCCGGGTTGGATCCACTGGCACGTTCACCAACCCGATCAAGCGCAACGGGCCTGACCCGTGGCTGCAGTACTACAACGGCTACTACTACCTGGCGACGACCACCTGGAACTCCACGATCACGATGCGCCGGTCGCGCACGCTGGCGGGCTTGTCGAGCGCAGCGGACACGGTCGTGTTCAACCTGTCCGGCCGACCCAACGGCTGCTGCAACATGTGGGCGCCGGAGTTCCACCTGCTCAACGGTCGCTGGTACTTGTACTACGTGGCCGGGCAGAACGTGCCGGAAATCAACCCGACCCAGCGCCTGCACGTGCTGGAAAGCGCCGGCACCGATCCGATGGGCCCGTACACGTTCAAGGCGGATCTAGGTAACACCTGGGAGCTGGACCCGAGCATCCTGCAGCACAACGGCAAGCTGTACCTGATGGGCAGCGCGATCGACGGAACCCAGAGTCTGACCATCACCCCGCTGTCGAATCCGTACACGATCAGCGGCGCCCGGCGCACCATCTCCCAGCCCACGCTGGCGTGGGAACGGCAGACGGCGGCGGTCAACGAGGGCGCGGAACCGCTGTACCGCAACGGCCGCGTCATGATCGTGTACTCCGCCAGCGCCTGCTGGGGTCCGGACTACAAGCTCGGCCTGCTCACCCTCACCGGGTCCGACCCGCTCATCCGGTCGCACTGGACCAAGTCGCCGAACCCGGTCTTCCAGCGCAACGACGGCAACGCGGTTTTCGCCCCCGGCCACAACGGGTTCTTCAAGTCGCCCGACGGCACCGAGGACTGGATCGTTTACCACGCCAACGACAGCGCGTCGGGCGGTTGCGACATGAACCGCTCCACCCGCGCGCAGAAATTCACCTGGAACGCCGACGGAACTCCCAACTTCGGCACTCCGGTCCGCCTCGGCACACAACTCCCCGCACCCTCTGGCGAGCCGACCAGCTAACCGGACCCGGTCGCTGGCGGGAGGCGCGGACCGCACCTCCCGCCAGCGCGTTACGGCCCCATCGTTTCCCGGCCACGCCGACGTTTTTCTCGATCACTCCGACGTAACGTCAGGCCTTGGACAGCAACGGAACGTTAAGTTTCAGCCACACCCTGAACAGGGACCGGACGGGGGTCTTGCAGGACATAACTCCGGCCCTATGATCACTCAGTCCTGCCTCGGCCTCCCGGCCACCGAACGAGCTGGAGACCGAACGTGGTCGACTACATCGCGGACCACTCCGCGGCGCGCGAATTCGCCGAACTCGCGACCGAACTGCACGACACCAACACGGTCGAGGAGACCGTCGAGGCGGTGGTGCAGTTCGCACTGCGAGCGGTCAACGTCGAACACGCCGGCGTCGTACTCGCGACCCGCGACACGATCGAGATCAGCGCCGTGTCCGACCCGCTGCTCGACGACATCTACCGCGCCAAGATCGCCCACGGCGAAGGCCCACTGCTCGACGCGCTGCGGTCCCAGACGATCGTGCAGATCACGGATGTCGCCACCGAACCGGACAAGCCCTGGCGGGCGATGCTGCTGGAACACGGGATCAGGTCCATCCTGCACCTGCCCCTAGGCGCCAGCGAACGCACCATCGGCGTACTGAGCCTCTACTGCGAAACGCCCAACGCGTTCAGCGAGGACGAGATCGCCGTCGGCGACATCCTCGCCCGGCACGCCTCGCTGGCCGTGGCCAGCGCCCGGCACGAGGAAACCCTGGCCAAAGCCATCGACGCCCGCAAGGCGGTCGGCATGGCGATGGGCATGCTGATGCTCAAGTACGACCTCGACGAGCCACGTGCGTTCGCCGTACTCCAGCGGTATTCACAAGATCACAACCGCAAGCTGCGCGTCGTCGCCCAAGAGGTCATCGACACCCGCAAGCTGCCAACCTGAGCCGCAACCTTCGGACCGCCTCCCCGCTGAAGCCAGTACCACGGGGTCAGGCGGTGTGCGGGGTGGTCAGTTGGAATTTCTGGCGCTTGACCATGAGGGTGCCGGCGAGTACTCCGCCGACCGCGATGGCCACCACCAACCATGCGGGCGCGCCGAGGTCGATCGCCGCCACGATCGCGAAGCCCTCGAACAACGCGATCAGGGTGAACCCGAGGTGGTCGAGGTACGGCGCAGACGGCGGCGTTCCGGCCGCGGGACGAGCCCGCGCGGCCTGGATCGCGCGCCACATCATGTACGCGCCGAGCACGATCAGTCCCGAGAACACCGCCCGGGCCGTCGTGGTCATGTCGCGCCACCCGATCGCCACCGAGATCACCATGAAGATGTCCAGCAGCGCGAGCGACCAGAAGTAGTACGGAAACCAGGCCTGTCGCCGTACCGCGACACAGCCGGCGCCGAACGCGACCACCCCCGAGGCGGCGTGCAGCACGATGAACACCGTATGCCACATCGCGTGGCCTCCCTCCGCCTACCAAGGAACAACCCTAGGGTCGCGCATTCAGGGGGCACTGTCACCGTCACCGCGGTGAACCCGGTCGGCCAGACCTGACCCGCGCGCTCAGTACGCTCCAGACAACTTGCTGACGGCAACAGAACGAACGAGGTACGGATGAACCGGCTGACGCGAACAGTGCTCGACGATTTCGCCGCCTGGGTCGAGGCACAGGGCCATCGGCCGGTCGACCTCACGCCGGTCGCCGATCTGTGCGCCGCGAAAGCGGTCATCGGGGACCCAACCCTCATCGCCGGTGGCCTCATCAGCGAACCGGACCCGCGGCTCTGGCCGGGCGCCGGCGCCGCGCCGTTCTTCCGCGCCATGCTGATGCTGGTGCCGACGGAGTCGGACTGGCTGCAAGAGGCCATGCGGGCAATGCCGCTGTACTTCGACTACCTGGCGACGCTGGACGACCCGCTGGTCGTGGCGGCGGACGATCCGAGCGATGCCAAGGCATCGTTCCTCGAGGTGTTCAGCCCGATCGAGCCCGTGCACGTGTCGACCGGCACGATGGTCTACCGGCTGGTCACCGGCAGCGGCGGGACGCTGTCCGGAGCTGACATCATGCGGCTCCCCTGGCAGGAACGGGAGGCGATCGGCGGGCCTGCGTTCACCGTGCTGAGTTTCACGATGGAGAACCTCCCGCCGGTACCGGTGCCCTCGGTCACTGGCCGGCTAGCGGAGGAATCGAAACTGCTGGCTGACTTCATCGCAGTGGCCCGGGCCGCGATCAGTGAACGACGCCGCCCGGACGGGGTGGAGGACTGGGTCTGGCGGCAGGTCGTCCTACAGGCCCTGGTTGCCGACATCGGCGACCCGGACGGCCTGCATCCCGGTCCCTCGCTGCGGCAATGGGACTCCGGCCGTGCAGACCTCAAAACGCGGGTCTGGTCGCGGGCGTTTCAGTGCGTAGCCCTCCGGTCCGCGTTGGGGCCCGACGACGACGCCTCGAAACCACTCGCACACGCCATCTTCACAGCACTGCAAGTGGCTGCCAGCTCAGGAGAAGTCCAGCTCGAGAAGGTCATCGCGGCCCGCCCCAGCGGCGGCGTCGACCCGGTACGACTGCGGGAACTGGTTCACCGGCTCGAAACCCTCGGCGCCGTCACGATCGAGGATGACGTCCTCCGACTGGCCGCGCTCGGTTCGACCGGTCTGCATCAGCTCGGCAACTGGAGTGGCACGCCTACGCCGGAACTGCTGGCGATTCCGTCCTGGCGAGACGACCTGACCACCTCGGACGTCGTCGCGGTCATGAACGCCGACGCCGATGGACGGGTGGGCGCAACGCCTGCCGAGGGATTTCCTCGTGGCTGGGTGGACCGCGCGAATCCGGAGCAGCTGACCCGGCTATTGCTCGACGCCATGCCATGGCTGAGCGAAAGCGCGACCGCCAGATCCTGGGGCGTACTCCTGAACATCGGCGAACCAGCCGCCACGCTCGTACGAGCACGCTTCGGCACCTGGCTCGAGCCTCAAGCGCGCGCGTGGCTCATCGTCAGCGGCTTCGGTTCGAAACACCTGCTCTCGCCCGAGGAGCACGGCGCCATCCTGCAAGGCTGGAACGCCGCGTGGGACCGGATCCCCTCCTAGACAGGTGTGTCAGCCGCTAGGCGGTCGGGACGTAGGGGTGTTCTGAGAGCTTGGGGTCCGGGCCGTACCGGTTGTTGCCGGGGGTTCCGTTGGTCACCATGAAGACGAGCAGAACGATCCAGCCGAGCACGGGCACGAGCGCCAGCAGGATCCACCAGCCGGTCCGGTCGACGTCGTGCAAACGGCGGAACGTCACGGTGATGGTCGGAACCAGGACCGCCAGGCCGTACAGCGTGACCAGCAGGCCCCCGCCGAATACCTCGTCGGTGCCGAGTGCGTACTCGGTGCCGATGAGCTCGTCGGCACCGACGATGACGAACGAGATGACGATGTCCACCAGCGTGAACATCCAGAACTCCCGGCGCCGCGCGCGACCGCTGAAGATCGCGTACTTCTTGATGACCTCCACATACCAACGCACCGACGACTCCGTCCGCTATCGACCAATCGATGCACTCTAGCGGCATCGGGGTCCGCCACGGCGGGGTCGGGCTCGGCAGGTGGGACAGGTGTTGGCTGGAGGCTGATGGGTACAGGTTCGATTCGCTCAGAAGGGATCTACCGTGACTCAGAAGATTGCTTTCCTGGTTGCCACCGAAGGCATCGAGCAGGTCGAGCTGACCGAGCCGTGGAAGGCGGTCGGCACCGCAGGATTCGAACCGGTTCTGCTCAGCACCGAAGACGGCCAGGTCCAGACGTTCGACCACCTGACCGCCGCCGGCAAGCAACAGGTGGACCAGCAGGTCGGTACGGCGACCGTCGACGACTTCGCCGCTCTGGTCCTACCCGGTGGTGTCGCCAATCCCGACGCCCTGCGGACCGACAGCGACGCCGTCCCCTTCGTCAAGGAGTTCGTTGCCTCCGGCAAACCGGTAGCCGCCATCTGCCACGCCCCCTGGACCCTGATCGAAGCCGACGTGGTCCGCGGCAAGACGGTGACGTCCTGGCCGAGCCTTCAGACCGACCTCCGCAACGCCGGCGCCACCTGGGTCGACCAAGAGGTCACCATCGACGGAAACCTCATCACCAGCCGCAACCCCGACGACCTGCCGGCCTTCAACAAGGCCCTCCTAACCGCCCTCAGCTAACGGCACCCCTCGACGCCGGCCCGCAATCGCACATCCGGCCGATTCGAGTCGTCGCCCCGCCCACGGCGCTGCTGGGGCCCATCGGAGTGGCACCGCCTTGGGCGGGACGACGCGGGCACGGCTGCCGCCTCTTGGTGCGACTACCCGGTTATGGGGCAGCCACTGCCGAGTTGTTGCACCGCTACCCGGTTGCAACCAGGTAGGCGCACCAAAAGGCGGCAGCCGGCCAACCACCAGACCACCGGTCGCCATGAATCACCCGGCCGAAGTGACTGCCACCCTGATGAGCCGCCCCGGCGTGTCTGGAGACTTCATTCGTTGGAAGGATGAAGTCCATGTCACGT